>NZ_JAZARD010000002.1:0-839081 GCF_036231885.1 Janthinobacterium sp. P210006
GCCACGCAGCAAGGCCATGCCTGCCTGCCGCTGGCGCCGGTTCAGGCGAGCAAACTGGGCGATAAAACGGATCCATTCGGCTGGCTGCATGATCGGCTCCCTGCATTGTGAATATGCAGAGTCGGACAGCACAGCCAACGGAAGATTCCGGCGTTTCCCCTACTTGCCGATGACAGAGACATTTATTTTGCGTCGCCACTGTCACTTTTGGCGCGCCGCGGCTCATACCTGGTGTAGCACCACTTTTCCTTCACCACCAAGATAGAGTCCCAGCATGCCACCATTGTTGATGCGCCAGATTCCCCTGGCTGTACTGTTACTTTCCTGCGCCGCGCCCGCCGTCCTGGCGCAGACGCCCTCCGTGCAAACCGCGCCTGCCACCATGCGCTACGACGTGCCTGTTCAGCCGTTGAACGCGAGCCTGATTGCGATTGCCAGCCGTGGCGGCGTACGCATTTCCATCGATGCGGAACTGGCGCGCGGCGTCAGCGCCGCCCCCGTGCAGGGCGATTTCACGGCGGAACAGGCGCTGCGCCGCGCCTTGCAGGGCACGCAGCTGGCCTTGCTGAAGACGGACAGCGGCGTCTATACCGTGCAACGCGCAGTGCAGGCGGCTGCCTCGCCCGAGGCCACCATGCCGGAAGTGCTGATCACCACCAATTACCTGGGCCAGGTGACGGAAGACACGGGGTCCTACACGACGGGCGCCGTCAGCACGGCCAACCGCCTGGTGCTGTCGCCGCGCGAAACGCCGCATGCGATCAGCGTCGTCACGCGCCAGCAGATGGACGATTTCGGCCTGGTGCAGCTGAGCGAAGTGCTGAACCATACGCCGGGCGTGTACGTGCAGCACATCGACAGCGAACGCACGATCTATTATGCGCGCGGCTTTTCGCTCGACAATTTCAGCTACGACGGCTTGCCGTGGACGCGCGACGCGTCCTTGAACCTGGGCGAATCGCTGGCCAATATGGACCTGTACGACCGGGTCGAAGTGTTGAAGGGCGCGAACGCGCTGATGAGCGGCGCCGGTACGCCGGGCGCCACCGTCAACCTGATCCGCAAGAAGCCCACGCGCGAACTGCGCGCGCTGGCCGACCTGTCGGCGGGATCGTGGAGCAACTACCGCGGCATGGTCGACGTGGGCGGCCCCTTGAACGACAGCGGCAGCGTGCGCGCGCGCGCCGTGGCCTCGTACCAGGACAAGCATTCGTTCGTCGACCGCTACCAGCGCCGCTCCGAACTCGCGTATGGCACCGTGGAAGCGGATCTGTCGCCGCGCACCTTGCTGACCGTGGGCGCCGACTATCAGCACACGGTGCCGCGCAACAGCGACTGGGGCGGCGCGCCCCTGTTCGACGCGGACGGCAAGCGTTTCACCATGCCCCGTTCGTTCAACGGCGCGCCCACCTGGAGCACGCAGCAGACGGAAGCCAAATCCGTCTTTGCCTCGCTCGAACACAGTTTCGACAACGGCTGGATGGCCAATCTGCGCCTGATCCACCAGGCCAATGCGCTGTACGCGCCCGTCGCCTACCTCGACAGCTTCCCGAAGGCGGACGGCAGCGGCACCGCCGTCACGGCGCGCCAGTACAACAGCGACGCGACCAGCAATGGCCTGGATGTGTATGCGAAAGGCCCGTTCACCTTGCTGGGCCGCACGCATGAACTGGTGGTGGGCGCGAACGCCTACCGCAAGCAGTCGGACGACGTCTTCAGCCTGTATTCCTTCATCAATGTCGACAATATCTATACCTACCGGGGCGAGGTGCCGGAGCCAACGTGGGTGCTGGACACGGCGCGCGAAGTCATCCGCCAGAAGGCCGTGTATGCGACGGGCCGCTTTTCGCTGCCGCAGGGCGTGCACGTGATCCTCGGCGGGCGTTTCTCCTCGTACGAAAACCCCACGGCCGACATCGACGAAGCGTCGATCTTCACGCCGTACGCGGGCCTGACCTGGGATTTCGCGCCCGACCTGACGGCGTTTGCCAGCTACAGCGATATCTTCAGCCCGCAAAACAGCCGCGACGTGAACAACCGGACGCTGGACCCCGTGCTGGGCAAGAATATCGAGGCGGGCGTGAAGGGCGTGTTCCTGAACGGCCGCCTGAATGCCAGCGCGGCTGCGTTCGAGGTGCGCCAGGATAACTACGCCGAATCGGTCGACGAGGTCAACAGGGTGACTGGCATGGATGCCTACCGCGCCATCGATGGCGTGCGCTCGCGCGGCGTGGAGCTGGAAGTGTCGGGCCAGCTGATGCCGGGCTGGCAGCTGCAGGCCGGCTACACGCACAAGGTGGCGCGCGACGCCGGCGGCAAGGTCAATACCCTGGCGCCGGAAGACCAGCTGAGCCTGTACAGCACCTGGCAGCCCATGCCGCGCCTGACGGTGGGCGGCGGCGCCCGCTGGCAATCGCGCACCTGGCAGCAAACCCGGGCCGTGCGCGGCGGCCTGACCACCGTGCACCAGGGTTCCTACGCCGTGTTCGACGCCATGGCGCGCTACCAGATTTCCGACCGCCTGGCCTTGTCCCTCAACTTCAACAACCTGACGGACCGCAGCTACTACGGCATCAGCACGGGCCGCCGCGTCAGCTACGGCGACCCGCGCAATGCGATGCTGAGTCTGAACTACCGTTACTGAGTGATCCTGATGTCGCGCAAACCGGGCGCTGGGCGCCCGGTTTGCATGGCCGTCAGAAGCGGTACGTCAAGGTCGCCCGCACGCTGCGCGGCACGCCGTACGTGCCTTGTGCGTAGGTATTGATGTTGATGTACTTCTTGTCCAGCGCGTTTTCCACGTTCAGCTGGGCCGTCAGCTGGCGCGACAACTGGTACGTGGCCATCAGGCTCACCGTGCTGTAGGCCTCCTGCGTCACTCTTTCCTTGCCGTTCGGCCCCTCGTCGTCAAAGTAGAACTTGCTTTGCCAGTTGACGCCGCCGCCCACGGTGAGGTCGGGGCGCACTTTCCAGGTGGTGAACAGGCGCGCCGTCGAGCGGGGCGACAGGGTGTTGATGTCCTGCTGCTCGCGGTCTTTGGCGCGGAAGTGGCTGGCGCTGGCCGTCACGTTCCAGCCCGGCGCCAGGCGGCCAGACAGTTCCCCCTCGATGCCGCGGCTGGTGGCGCCGCGCGCCGCATAGTACGCTTGCGTGGTGGTGCCGGGAATGTTGTGGGCGCCGTCCGGCTGGGCAAGCTTGTCCTGCCTGATCTCGAAGACGCCGACGGACGCGTTGGCCCGGCCCCCGGCCAATTCTCCCTTCAAGCCCACTTCCAGGCTTTGCCCCGTCAGCGGTTCCAGCCAGGCGCCCGTGCGGTCCTGGTTTTCCTGCGGGCGGAAGATGTCCGTGTAGCTGGCATACGCCGAATACGTGTCGTTCAGATCGACCACCACGCCCGCATACGGCACGAACTTGCTCTTGGCAAAGGCGAAGCGGGCGCTGCCGTCAAAGCCGATGCGGTCCTTGTCCCAGCGGCTCAGGCGCCCGCCGAGTATCAATTTGGTGTTGTCGGCAACGTTCAGGCGCGCCGCGCCGTAGGCGCCATATTGCTTGGTCGTGTATTGTTCCGACAGTACGGGCTCGCCCCAGGCGGGCTGCGGGTAGCTGCCATCCCAGGCCAGGAAGTTGCCGATCGGTTCAGGGTCGAGCGCTTCCTTGACCTTGAATTCGGCGTGCTGCACCGTGTAGTTGGCGCCCACGATGACTTCATGCTGGCGTCCGCCCAGGCTGAACGGCCCCGAGACTTTCACGTCCATGCTGCTCTGGTCGCGCGCGCCGATGTAGCGGTTCGGGTAGCCCAGCATGCCCAGGCCCGTGACCTTGTCCGGCCGTTCGGCCAGGAACACCAGCGGCGTGTCTTCCGTGTGCTTGCTGTACATGGCTTGCGCCTGCGCCTTCCAGCCCTGGCCCAGCGCGTGCTCGACGGTGGCGTGCACGTTCGTCTGCTGCGTGGCCCAGGCGGACCAGCGGGGCGCCGTGGTGACGGAACGGTCGAAATCGGTGCGCGTGCCGTCGCTGTACCACAGGGGGAAGCCGCCCCAGTTGCTGCCTTTCGGGTCGTTCTTCTGGTAGCTGGCGCCCAGCGTGGCCACGGTGCCGGGCGCCAGGTCCGCCTCGACGGTGGCGTAGACGAGCTGGCGCTGGTTCGAATAGCCATTGGTAAACGACTTGCGGTCTTGCCAGGCGCCCGCCACCCGGCCGCGCACGGAGCCGTCTTCGCTCAGCGGCGCGGCCAGGTCGGCCGTGCCCCGGTAGTCGCTCCACGATCCCGCCGCCAGCGACAGCTGCCCCTCGAATTGCCTGGCGCTGGCCCGCTTGCGCACCAGGTTGATCGACGCGGACGGGTAGCCGGCACCCGTCAGCAAGCCCGTGGCGCCCCGCGTCACCTCCACCCTGTCGTAGATCAGCGAATCCATTTCCGATTCGCCGCCCGAATACTGCACCTTGTACGTGGTGGGCACGCCGTCGTACTGGAAATTGTCGACGTCGAAGCCGCGCGCGGAAAACGTGCTGCGTTCCGTGTCGAACTGGTTGACGGCGATGCCGGGCGTGTTGCGCAGCACGTCGCGCACCGTCAGCAAGTCCTGGTCGTCCATGCGCTGGCGCGTGATGACGCTGACCGATTGGGGCGTCTCGCGCAGGGCCAGCACCAGGCCCGTGGCGCTGGCCGTGGCCGGCGTCGTGTAAGAATGCGTGCCTTCCGTGCTGGTGCTGCGCTCGGCCGTGGCGCGCACGGCGATGCCGGGCAGGGTGGCGGCGTCGGCGGCCGAGGGCTGCAGGCGCACGGCGTAGTTGCCGCCGCCCTGGTCGATGGCAATGAGGCCGCTGCCATCGAGCAGGCGGGCAAAGCCCTCGGCCACCTGGTAGTTGCCGTTCAAGCCGCGGCTGGTCAAGCCCGCGTACAGGCTGGCGGCGCCGGAAATGCTGACGCCCGCATCGGCTGCAAAGGCGGACAGGGCCGTGCCCAGGGGGCCGGGCGCCACCTGGTAATGGCGCGCGGGCGCTTCCTGGCGCTGCTGCGCGTGCGCGAGCGGCGCCAGGGCCAGGCTGCCCAGCAGGGCCAGGGTCATGCGGGTAGTGCGGTAATGCTTCATTGCTTGTTTCCCTTCGTTCATGTGTTGGTCCTGTGTGGATTGACGGGGCACATGCGCGAAAGGGACATTCTTTTTAGAAATTTTTATGCTGGCTCGACGGAAATCCAGAAACGGCTGTGGCGCCGCACGCGGATGGGCAGCGAAGCCTGCAGCAATGACAGCAATTGATCCGTGTCATGCAGCCGGTACACGCCCGACACGCGCAGCCGCGCCACGGCCGGATCGCAGCGCACCACGCCGTGGCGGTAGCGGGCCAGCTGCGCCAGCACCTGGGCCAGCGGCGTGTCATCCGCATACAGCAATCCTTTGGTCCAGGCGTCCGCATGGGGCGCCAGCGGCTGCGGCGCGCTGGCGGCCGTCCCGTCGAAGCTGGCTTGCCAGCCGGCCTGCAGAATGACGGGGCGCCCGCCGGCGGGCCGCACTTCGACGGCGCCCTGCGCCACGGCCACGTGGGTACGCGCGTTCAGCAGGCTGTCGTCCTGGCGCACCGTGAAGCGCGTGCCGAGGGCGCGGATGCTGCCATTGCTGGTGCGCACGATGAAGGGACGCTGGCGCGCATCGGCGCTGGTGGCCACGTGCAGTTCTCCGCCGCGCAGGTACAACAGGCGCAGCGCGTCGCCGTAGGCGATATCGGCGGCGCTGGCCGTGTTCAGGCTGAGTTCGCTTCCATCGGCCAAGGCGAGGTGGCGGATTTCGCCCGTGGCCGTGCGCACGTCGGCCGACCATTGCTGCCATGGCGCCACGCGCAGCATGGCCCAGCCGGCGGGGCCGGCAACGATCAGCACGGCCAGGGTTTTCAGGGCGGCGCGGCGCTGTGCGCCGGACGGGCGGTCCAGTACGGGCATGGACACGGTCGTGGCCAGCGGCGCGGGCAGCATGCCGAAGGTGCGGCACACTTGCTCGGCCCGTTGCCAGGCCGCTTCATTGCGCGGATGGCGGGCGCGCCAGCGGGCCAGGCCCTGTCGCGCCTCGTCGTCCAGTTCGCCGCCTTGCAGCCGCATCATCCAGTGCGCCGCTTCCTGCGCGGCGCGCGTATCGACCGTGGCGCTCATGCCAGCAGCAGGATGCATTGCGCCAGCGCCTGCACCATGTAGCGCTTGACGGTGCGCTCGCTTACCTTCAGGCGCGCGGCGATGTCCGCATACGCCATGCCTTCGAGCTGCGACAGCAAAAAGGCCGTGCGCACCTTCGCGCCCAGGCCGTCGAGCATGGCGTCGATGCGGTGCAGGGTTTCCAGGATCAGCAGGCGCTCTTCGGCCGACGGCGTGACGGGCGCGGGCAGCTGCGCCAGGGTGGCCAGCCAGGCCTGTTCCAGCGACTGGCGGCGGTAATGGTCGATCAGCAGGCGCCGCGCCACGGTGGTCAGGTAGGCGCGCGGCTCGCGCAGGGTGAACGCGCGCTCGCCGGGCGTGGCCAGCAGCTTGACGAAGGTATCCTGCGCCAGGTCGGCCGCGTGGTCCGTGCACGACAGCTTGCCGCGCAGCCAGCGCAGCAGCCACGGATGGTGCTGGCCATACAGCTGGCTCAATGATGGTGGGCCTTGGGACTCGGCGGCAGGGGATACGGCATACGTCACGGCACACTCCAGGTTGGGCGCGGAAGTCCCCGTGCCGCTGGCGCAGGCGCGTGCAGGCTCCTCTTAAATGCGAATGGTTCTCATTTTACATCGACGTGCCTGAATGTCAATGGAGCGTGCTAACTGGCCTGGCGCCGCTGGGCATAGCTGCGGCAATGTTCCAGGTAGCCCGTTTCGTGGCTGGCGATCAGCTGCAGCACGCTGTTCCACAGCCACGGGGGAATCGGATTGCCATCGTTGCGGTCCGTCTGCAATTGCTTGATCCAGTGCATGCCCGTGGACCAGTCCATCTGCCGCGCGTGCGCGCAGCCGACCACATACGCGAGGTAGCTGGCCGTGCTGGCCGCGTCTTCCACGCTCAGTTCGTCGATTTCCAGCTTCAGGTCTTGCGGCAGCAGTTCGCGCACGAAGATGCCGCGTCCCAGAAAGCGCTGCGGCATGGTGCGCTCGCCCAGCGCGGGCGACAGGTGGCGCGCGCCCGCCACCACGCGCTTGGCGTTGTCGCGCGGCATGCTGGCGTGCGCATAGCGCACGGAGGTCGCTTGCACGGCTTCCTTGATGTCGATCAGGCAGTATTCGCCGTCGCCCAGGCCCAGCAGCACGGCGTAGCGCAGCAGGCCCAGCGAACTGCAGCCCTTGACCCAGTAGGCCGCGTCGATGACTTCCAGCTTCACTTTCTTGCCCCGCGATTTCAGGCGCGTCACCAGCGCGCGCAGGTCCGACGACGCGCACAGGGCGGCGATGGCCTTTTTTTCTTCCCTGGAAATGGGCCAGAAGTTGCGTCCCATGGGGATGATGGGCCGGGTTTCCAGGAAGCGTTCCTCGGCCAGTTCCTTCCATGAGCGCTGCACGGCGCCGCGCAAGGCCGTGCGCACGACGGCGGGGCGTGGCAGGGCCAGCTGCAATTCGCCGGGCAGGAAGGCAAAGGCATAGCCGTCGAGCATGTGCTGCAGCATGCTGGCCGTGACCACGCCGGGCAGCGAAGAGCCGCGCGCGGCCGTCGCCAGCGACAGGGCCAGGCGCACCAGGTCGTGCGCGGGATTGCCGATCACGCTCTGGTCGAAGTCGCGGATCTGCATTTCCACGCTGCCGTCGGCACCGGCCAGCGGTCCCAGGTTGCCCAGGTGGCAGTCGCCGCAGATCCAGATGGGCGGTCCTTCCGGCAAGCTGTGGCCCGGCTGCGCCTGCAGCCATTCGTAATACTGCGCCGTATTGCCGCGCACATAGGCATGGGGCGAACGGGCCATTTTTTCATCGCGGCGGTCCAGCAGCAGCTGGCGGCGTTGGTCGGGGGAGGGCAATCTGGGCAAGGTGCGTTCCTTTTGGTAAGTTTCCTCCATACTATGCCTGCGCGCCTTGTTGCGTCGTGAAATGCTTAACAGAGCGACAACCATGTCTGCCTTAAGCTGCAACTAACTTTTATTTTTGGAAATGAACATGGATTTGAGCCAGCACGCCGCCGTCGTCAATTGCGAAGCCTATCGCGATGGCAGGAAGATCGCCCACTTCGATATCGACAAGGTGGGCGACTTCCTCGACGACCCCGCCTGTTTCGTGTGGATCGGCCTGGCCGGTCCCGATACGGCCGCCATGCAGGCGCTGCAAGCGGCCTTCGGCTTGCACGAGCTGGCCGTCGAGGATGCGGAAGGGGCGCACGAGCGGCCCAAGCTGGAAGAATATGGCGACACCCTGTTCATGGTGCTGCACACGGCCAGCCTCGATGGCGACGCCATCGTGTACGGCGAAACGCACGTCTTCCTGGGCTGCCGCTTCATCATTACCGTGCGGCATGGCCCCTCGGCCGGCTATGCGAAGTTGCGCGAGCGCAAAGAGAGCGTGCCGGAAAAACTGGCCAGCGGACCCGGTTACGTGCTGTATTCCATCATCGACTTCATCGTCGACCAGTACCAGCCCTGCATCGACCACTTGCAGGCGAAGTTCCAGCAATATGAAACCCAGCTGTTCAAGCCCAGTCTGAGCGAAGACAAGCTGCAGGACTTCTACCAGCTCAAGACGGAGCTGCTGAAGCTGGACGCGGCCGTCAACCCGCTGCATGAAATCTGTACCCAGCTGATCCGCTTCCATGGCGATATCGTGCCCAAGGAAAACCGCATCTATTACCGCGACATCCTCGATCACGTGAAACGGGTCACGCACACGGCGGGGCAGATGCGCGAAATGGTCAATTCGGCCATGCAGGTGGCGCTGGGGCAGATCTCGATCCGCCAGAACGAAGTCGTCAAGCGCCTGGCCGGCTGGGGCGCCATCCTGGCCGTGCCCACCATGGTGTTCAGCCTGTACGGCATGAACTTCGAATTCATGCCGGAGCTGAAATGGCGCGGCAGTTATCCAGCCGTCATCGTCGGCATCTTTGTCGGCTGCTATCTGCTGCACCGCCGCTTGAAAAAGGATGGCTGGCTGTAGCGGCAAAGGCCGCCACCGTGCAAATATTGGAGAGTTTTGCCGCGCAATTAGCTGCTACGATGAAGCTGTCCTGGCGAAGGTGGCACATGGTCATGACCTCCTTGGCGTGGACGCCGCGTCCGGCTGCTGCGACCACCCCAGCGCGTGCAGCCCGGGCCGCATGACGCGTCCGACGCCACAAGGCTCCTGTGACCCAGGAGCCTTCTTTTTGCCTATGCCCCGGCCACCGCGGCAGCCGCTTCCAGGATCAGCGCCGTCACTTCCACGGGGCGCGAAGCCAGCGAAGCGTGGCTGGCGTTGAGCGTGATGACTTTCCGCGCCTGCAGGCGCGCCGCCATGCGCTCCTGGTTGACGGGGGAAATCATGCGGTCGGCGCTGGAAATCTGGTACCAGCTGGGCTTGTGGCGCCAGGCCGGGTCGCTGACGGTGTCGCCGAACGTGCTGGCCAGCGGGGCTTTCTGCACCACGCCCAGCACGGCGCCTTCTTCCGCATCGAGGTCCTGGCAAAAGCTGTCGTGGTATTGCGCGGGCTTGACCCACAGATAGCCGTCGCTGTCGCCTTCCAGGCTGGCCGCGCCCAGGGGCGGGTGTTCCTGCGTGATGCTGCCTGCGCTTTCGCCCGCGTCGGGGGCGAAGGCGGCGATATACACGAGGCCCGCCACGTTCGGCGCATTGCCTGTCACGCTGATGACGGCGCCGCCGTAGGAGTGTCCTACCAGCAACACCGGGCCATCGACTTGCGCAACCATCTTGCGCGTGCGCTCGGCGTCGTCGGCCAGCGACGTCAGCGGCAGTTCGACGGCGCGGATGGCCGTGTGGCCCTGGCGCCGCAATTCGGCAATGACGCGGCTCCAGTGGGCGGCGCCGCCCCAGAAACCGTGGACGAGGACGATGGTGGCTTGCTGGCTCATGCGGATACTCCTTGTGGCGGTGGCGCTGATGGGAGATGGGCCGCGTGGCCTGTCAGCGGGCAGGCGCGCGGCGTGCACCCCAGCCATTGTAGGCCATTGCCTCAGCCATGGGAGCCATCCTAGAAGACATATTTGAGCGTGGCCAAAATGTTGCGCGGCGCGCCGAACGTGATGTTGTTGAAGACATCGAGCTGGTTGGCGTAGTAGCGCTTGTCGAACAGATTGTTGACGTTGACCTGCAGCGACAACTGGCGGCTGATGTCGTAACGGGCCAGCAGGCTGGCGACGGCGTAGGCGTTCTGGCCCACCTGGACGGGCATGCCCGTGGCGGGATTGCTCACGCTGGTGTAGCTGCGGCCTTCCCAGTTCACGCCGCCGCCGATGGCCAGCTGCTGCCAGGCGCCCGGCAGCCGGTATTTGGTGTAGAGCTTGAACAGCTTGCGCGGGTGGGCCGTGTTGATGGCCTTGCCGCTGGCGTCTTCGGTGGAAAACTGCGTCCAGCTGATGCTGGCGTTCCAGCCGGGCGCCAGGTCGCCGCTCGCTTCCATTTCATAGCCCCGGGTGGTGGCGCCATCGATGGTGATGTACGCCTGTTCGCGCGTATTCGGCACGAAGGTGGTGCCGTCGGCGATGGCGAAGTTGTCCTGCCTGGCGTGGAAGACGGCCAGCGCCGCATTGACCTTGCCGTCCAGCAGCTCGCCCTTGATGCCCGCTTCGCCGCTCTTGCCTTTCAGGGGCGCCAGGTAGCCACCGTGCCGGTCGCGGTAATCCTGCGGATCGAAGATGTCCGTGTAGCTGGCGTACAGCGAGGTTTGCGGCCCCAGGTCCCACACCAGGCCCGCATATGGCGTGACGACGCCGCGCTGGCGCTGGGTATAGGCGACCTCGGTCCACAGCGACGGCTTGCCGTCGCGCTGCCAGTTGGTGAGGCGCGCGCCGGCGATCAGCTTGAGCATGGGCGTCAGTTGCAGGCGCGTGACGCCGTAGGCGCTGGTCTGCGTGGTGCGCGTGTCGCTGCCCAGTTGCTGCGGCGCCCACGCCGGTTCGGGGTAGGCGCCCGTCCAGGCGCGGAAGTCGCCGATGGGCGGCGTGAAGCTGGCGTCGCTGGACAGCCAGCGCATCGTGTGCTCGCCGTGCAGCAGGCCCACGGCCAGTTCGTGCTGGCGGCCCAGCAGGGTGAAGGGGCCCACGGCCGTCAGGTTCACGTCCGTCTGGTGTTCGTCGACGCCGTAGCCGATCACCAGCGCTTCCAGGCCCAGTCCCGTATGGCGCTCCATGCTGCCGCTCATCCAGTTCAGGTACTGGTCGCCCGTGTTGCTGCGCCGCGTGGCCGAGGCTTGCCATTTCCAGCCGTTCGCCAGGCGCTGTTCCAGGGTGGCAAAGATGCTGCGCTGCTGCGTGTCCCAGCGGTTCCACTCGGCCGCCGTGGTGGCCGCGCGGTCCCAGTCGGGCTGCCCGCCGTCGGCGTAGAACAGGGGCAGGCCCGACCACTGGTTGCCGCGGTGGCGGTCGCGCTGCTCGCTGGCGCCCACGCTCAGGCGCATCGCCGCGCCCAGGTCCGCATCGACCACCGCGTAGACGAGCGCCTTGCCGGCGCGTTCCAGGCGGATGAAGCTGTCGCGCTCCTCGGCGCTGACCACCACGCGCCCGCGCACGGACGCCGCCTCGTTGAGCGGCGCGCTCAGGTCGATCACGCCGTCGCGGCGCTGCCAGGAACCGAGGCCAAGGCTGGCCGAGCCCGTGAATGTCCTGCTGTCCGCATGCTTGCGTATCAGGTTGATCGAGGCCGAGGGGCTGCCCGTGCCGTTCATCAGGCCCGTGGCGCCGCGCACGATTTCGACGCGGTCGTAGATGGCCGTGTCGGCCTTGGCTTCGCCCGCGTCGCTGCCGGCCATGGGGATGCCGTCGATCTGCAGCTTGTCGATCTTGAAGCCCCGCGACGAGAAATAGCTGCGCACGCTGTCGATTTCCTTGGCCGACACGCCGGGCGCGCTGTTGACTACATCGAACACGGAGCGCAGGGCCTGGTCGTCGAGGCGTTCGCGCGTGATCAGCGACACCGATTGCGGCGTGTCGCGCAGCGACAGGTTCAAGCCCGTGGCGGCCGTGCTGGCGCTGCTGGTGTACGAGCCGCTGCCTTCCGTGCCCGTCTGCGTGCCGGCCGTGACGACGATGGGCGCCAGCGTTTGCGTAGCGTTGGCGGAGGCTTCGGCGCCGGTCTGGCCGTGGGCGGCGCCCGCACCGAGCAGGCCGGCGGCCAGCGCCAGGTGAAGGGCCAGGACGCCGTGCCGTGGCGGGAAGGGTGGCATGTTGCGGTGCGGATCAGTCATGATGGTGTATGTGTGCGCGGGTGGAAGCGTGCACGGCTGGCACGCCATTTAAATGAGAATAGAAATCATTCTCAATAATATGGCGCGGGCAGCATTTACGCAACAGCTGATGCTTTTCGCCTTGACGACCTGTCTACTTTTCCCAACGCATGGCTTCGATGGCATCGACCACGGTGCGCTCATGCTCGATGAAGAAATCGCTGTGAAAGCCGTTGCGGATGAGCAGGCGGGTACAGCCGGGCAGGGCGGCGGCCAGGCTGTCGCCATCGGCCAGGCGCAGCGGGCGGAAAATGTCGAAAAACCCCATGCCCTCTGCCAGGACCGCCGGGTCGCTCTGCGGCGACAGCCATGGCAGCAGGTTGCGCAAGGTGCCGGGATCGACGGTGACGACCAGCGCCGGCGCGCGCACGCGGCGGTAGTCGGGTGAAAAATTGTGCGCGGCCATGTCCATGGCCCGGGCGATGGCGGGCGCCGTATTCGAGCGCACGGCGCCGCCGGGCAGCACTTCCAGGCTGTTGCGCCAGTTCGCCTCCAGTGCCGGCCACCATTGCTTGTTGACCCGCTTGGCATACGCGATCGAGGCGTCCATCGACGCCAGGTCGGCCGGGCCGGGCAGGGGCGCCTCGAAGGACAGGCGTTCCGGCTCTTCGCTGTAGCCGCCGCTGGCCAGGTAGTCGAAGGTCGTGTCTAGGTACACGAGCCCCCGCACGCGCTGCGGGTGGCTGCCGGCGAACAGGGTCAGCTCGTTGCCGGCGACGGAGTGGCCGCCCAGGATGATGCGCTGGACCTGCAGGGCGTCGAGCACGGCCAGCAGGTCGGCCACCAGGGTGGCGGGCGCGTAGCTGATATCGCCGGCAGCATCGGCAGGCAGCGGCTTGCTGGAAGAGCCGTAGCCGCGCCGCGTGATGGCCAGCACGCGGTGGCGGCGCGCCAGCGCGGGCGCCAGGCTGTCGAAGCCATAGGCGTTTCCGCCCAGGCCAGCCAGTAGCACAATCACGTCGGCGTCGCCGCCGCGGCCCTGCGCCGCGGGCCAGTCGCGCACGTGCAGGCTGACGCCGGGGGCGACGCCGACCTGGCGGTCCGTGACAGTGGCGCTGGCGTTGCGCGGCCCGCCGCTGCCGCCGCAGGCGGCGAGGGCGGCCATGGCGGCCGCGCCCAGGAGCAGGCGGCGGCGGGCATGGAAGGGGGAAATCATCGTGTGGTTCATGTCAGGCTCCGGCAAGGGGGATGGCGCCAGTATCGGCAGCGCGCATGAAGCGTGGCTGAGGCTGGCGTGAAGATCGCCTGAAGGAAAAGAATTTGACACTTTTTCCAGAATTGGATAATCTGTCTGCATGAAAACACACGACGCTCCTCCCGCTGCCGCGCGCAACGCCGAACAAGTCCTGCTGCTCGAGCAGCTCAAGCAGGTGGCCGATGGCCTGGCGCGCACCTTTGCGCCATTTTGCGAAGTGGTCGTGCACGACCTGCTGGCGCCCGAACACGCGGTGCTGGCCATCCACAACAACCTGTCGGGGCGCGCCGTGGGCCAGCCCGCGACGGAACTGGGACTGGCGCGCATCCTCGACCCCGGCTTTGCCCAGGTGGTGGCGAACTACCCGAACAAATTCACCGACGGGCGGCAAGCCAAGAGCACGTCGATCGGCATCAAGGATGGCGATGGCAAGTACATCGCGGCCCTGTGCCTGAACGTGGACCTGACCCTGTTCCAGGGATTCCAAACGGCCATGAACCAGTTCGTGGCCGTCGATGCGGGCGCCGCGCCGCAGGAGTCGCTGGACCCGGCCGGCGCCGACGCCATCCGCGCGCGCATCGACCAGTTTGCGGCGCGCCTGGCCGCCACGCCGCGCACCCTGAAAGCGCCGGCGCGGCGCGTCCTGCTGCAGGAGCTGCGCGGGGCTGGCCTGCTCGACATGCGGCGCGCCATGGAAATCATCGCGGAACACCTGGGCGTGTCGCGCGCCGCCGTCTACACCTACGCGCGGCAGGAAGGATGAACGCATGACGCCACCGACCACAATGGCCACCGGCGCGGCGCGCCTGCTGCTGCTCGACGCGGCCACCGTCGCCGCCCACCTGCAGGCGGACGAGGTGCTGGCCGCCGTGCACGAAGCGTTCGTGCTGCACAGCCGCCAGCAGGGCCGCGTGTTCCCCGTCATCCGTGAAGCGCTGGCGACAGGGGGCGTGTTCGGCATCAAGGCGGGCGACGTGCCGGCCGAGAACCTGCTGGGCTTCAAGGCGGCCGGCTTCTGGCCCGCCAACCGCGCCGCGGGCGGCGAGCCGCACCAGGCCACCATCATGCTGCTGGACCCGGCCACGGGGCGGCCCGTCTGCATCATCGACGGCAATGCCATCACCACGGCGCGCACGGGCGCGGCGGGCGCGCTGGGACTGCAGCTGCTGGCGCGGCCCGACAGCGCCCAATTGTGCGTGTTCGGCACGGGCGTGCAGGCCAGGGTGCAGACCGAGTATGCGCTGCGCGTGCTGCCGCGTTTGCGCCAGCTGCGCTATGTGAGCTCGACCGGCCAGGCGCATGCCGGCTTCGAGGCGGCTTTTGCGGACCGCATCGCCATCGCCCATGCGCCCGACGCCGATGCGGCCGTGGCGGGCAGCGACGTGGTGATCACGGCCACGCCGGGGCGCGGCCCCCTGTTCAGCGCCGCCGCCGTGCAGCCCGGCACGCACATCAACGCCATCGGCGCCGACACGCGCGGCAAGCGCGAGCTGCCGCCAGGCTTGCTGGCGCGCGCGCGCCTGGTGGTCGACGACGTGGCGCAGGCGAGAAGCATCGGCGAGGCGCAGTGGGCGCCCGACGTCCCGTGCCACAGCCTGGGCGACTTGCTGGACGCGCGCGCGGCGCTGGCCAGAAGCGCCGGCGATATCACGGTGCTGGACTTGACGGGCCTGGCCCTGCAAGACCTGACCGTGGCGCGCCTGGTGCACCGCCAGGCGGCAGCGGCCGGCAGCGGCATCGACATTTCCTGGCCCTGGTAGGCCATCCAACCCCGCACTGAAAGGCGACACAGCATGCAGAACCTGACACTACCCACCTACGCCGACGTGGTGGCGGCCGCAGGCCGCATCGCGGGCCATGCCCACCGGACGCCCGTCATCACCTCGCGCACCGTCGACGCGGAGTTTGGCGCCCAGGTCTTCTTCAAGTGCGAGAACCTGCAGCGCATGGGCGCCTTCAAGTTCCGCGGCGCCTACAATGCGCTGTCGCAGTTCGACGCGCAGCAGCGCCGCGCCGGCGTGGTGGCTTTCTCGTCGGGCAACCACGCGCAGGCGATCGCGCTGTCGGCTCAGCTGCTGGGCATACCCGCCACCATCATCATGCCGCACGATGCGCCGGCCGCGAAAATCGCCGCCACGCGCGGCTACGGCGGCAACGTGGTGCTGTACGACCGCTACACGCAGGACCGCGAGCAGATCGGCCGCGAACTGGCCGAGCAGCAGGGCATGACCCTGATTCCGCCGTACGACCATGCGCACGTGATCGCGGGCCAGGGCACGGCAGCCAAGGAACTCTTCGAGGAAGTCGGACAGCTGGATGCCTTCTTTGTGTGCCTGGGCGGCGGCGGCCTGCTGGCCGGTTCGGCCCTGGCCACGCGCGCGCTGTCGCCCGCCTGCAAGCTGTATGGGGTGGAGCCGGAAGCGGGCAACGACGGACAGCAATCGTTCCGTTCGGGGCAGATCGTGCACATCGACACGCCGAAGACGATCGCCGACGGCGCGCAGACGCAGCACCTGGGCAATCTGACTTTCCCCATCATCCGGCGCGACGTCGACGACGTGCTGACGGTCAGCGACGCGCAGCTGGTCGAGCGCATGGGCTTTGCCGCCTCGCGCCTGAAGCTGGTGATCGAGCCCACGGGCTGCCTGGGCTTTGCCGCCGCCCTGCAGATGAAGGAGCAGCTGCGCGGCAAGCGCGTGGGCATCTTGATCAGCGGCGGCAACGTGGACATGCCGCGTTTCTGCGAGCTGCTGGGCGGCCAGGCACACTAAGGCCAGCCCCATTCTGCCGCGCCGGGCCCGTTCAGCGGGCCTGGCCATACCCTCCCGATGCGCGTCTGGCGCTGCCTGCCCAGCCTGCCGGATAGTGTTCGCCCGAATACTATCCGGCCCCGCGATCTATTGCCCGCATAATCGCGTCAGATTATGTCAGGTTGCGCCGTTTACTTTACCTTACTGTTTACTCTTCAAAAACAAGAACAGAGATAAACGGAATGATAGATCTACTTTTGTTAGGGGCCGATACCGAACGCAGTCACGAACTGGCCAGGCTTTTTCAGAGCGCAGGTTATCAGGTCGTCGAAGTGCGGGATTTGGCATCCTATTTGAATCGGCCAATGGGCGAATTAATGCCGCCGCATGAATTTGTCTCAAGCAGCGGGGCGTTGAATCTCGCGGGTGGCGGCGAGTCGCGCGATATCCGCATATTCAACGCCAATGCGTCCGCCGAAAGCGGCGGCGCCATTCAATTGCGGCCGCGCCTGCTCACTTGCATCCTGAACCTGGCCCGCCAGCTCATGCCGGGATGGCGCCTCAGCATGGGAAACCGTTGCCTTGAAGCACCAAATCGCCGCATCGTGGAATTAACCAGCCTGGAATTCAAATTCATCAAGAACTTTGCATTGGTGGAAGTGAATGAGGCTGTTTCGCGCAAGCAGATAGTGCAGGCATTTGGCGAGGATTATCTGTCGTACGACCAGAACCGCATCGATACCATGTTAAGAAGGCTGCGCAAGAAAGTGGAATCGTGCGCCGGCGTTAAATTGCCGCTCAATACCGAGCGGGTACGCGGGTTTTCTTTTGGCGAGGTATTAATCATCGATCCGTGAGCCGGTAAAGCGATATGTCATAAAGTGTCATGCCGGCCGTGATGCCGCACCTTAAAATAAACGGGCAATTCCTGCGATTGAATATAACGTTTATTGAAAGGTGATTATGAAAATGAAATTGATGATGGCCGTTCCATGCGGCCTGTTACTGGCAGCAATCCCGCTGGCGGCGTCCGCCGCCGGGCCCGCATTGCCGGGCTACGGGGCAGACCTGAGCCAGACCACGGTGTCCGGCATTTCCTCGGGCGGCTTCATGGCAGCCCAGCTGGCAACGGCATATTCCTCGCTGGTCAAGGGCGTCGGCGTGATTGCCGCCGGACCCTACGATTGCGCCTCCACCTATCCCGGCCAGTCGCCGCTGCAGAACGCCGTAACGACGTGCATGTCGCCGTTCTCCGCCGCCGTCGGGCCGAGTGCGGCCGTCTCCTGGCGCAGCGCACAGCGCCGCGCGCAGGAAGGGACTATCGATCCGGTAGCCAATCTGGCGCGCCAGCGCGTCTACGTGTTCAGCGGCGCAAGCGACGCGACGGTCAGGACGATCGTCGTCGACCAGGTGGCAGAATACTACCGGCTTGCCGGTGTGCCGCAGGACGCCATCCTGTATCGCAGGAATGAAGCGGGCCATGCGATCATCACGGCGCGCGAGCAGGACGCGGCGTGCGCCGAAACGCGCGCGCCGTACATTAACAATTGCGGCTTTTCCCAGTCGGCCGAACTGCTGACGCATTTGTCCGGCACACGCAGCCGGCCTGCCGCCACCGGCCCGCTGACGGGGATCATCATCAAGTTCGATCAGCGCGAATTCATCAAGGGTAGCCGCTCCAGCATGGACGAGGCGGGGTATGCCTATGTGCCGCGCGAGTGCCAGGACAATGCCTGCGTCGTGCACGTGGCGTTCCACGGCTGCCAGCAGGGCGCCTCGCAGCTGGGCGAACGCTTCTACATGGGCACGGGCTACAACGAATATGCCGATGCGAACCGCATGATCGTGCTGTACCCGCAAGTGCGTCCGTCCGGAGGCATTCCACCCAATCCCAAGGGCTGCTGGGATTTCTGGGGCTATTCCGGCGAAGACCAGCACCGGCCCGATTTCCAGACGCGCAGCGCACCGCAGATGGCCGCCGTCGTCGCCATGCTGCAACGCCTTGGCCAGCCGCGCGCCGCCGCTGCCGCTGCCGCTCCTTAACCTTTCCTGAAATGGCAAACGATCATGGCATTTAATCCACTGACCCAATGGCTGTCCTTTGGCAAGTCATCGCTGGACGTGTACAAACAGTTCGCGTCCGCCGGCGATGCCAGCCTGCGCGAAGCCGGTGCGCAAGCCGGTCCCGCGCAGATGGCGCAGCTGCTCAAGGCGACCCTGGAAATGAGCAAGGAATGGAGCGAGGCGCAATCCGATGCCTATGCCGCGCTGTTCCGCACGCAGCTCGCTTCCTTCGATGCGCGCCTGACGTCCGATACCGTGCTCACCCTGATGGACCTGCATGCGCAGCTGTCCAATGACCTGTCGGCGCAAAGCAACGGCACCATCAAGGGTTTCGCGCAGCGCGCGCACGCCTGCGTGCAGGACCTGCAGGCGGCGCAGACGCGCGACGATGTCTCCATGGTGGTGGCGGGCTTCCTGACCGACGTGGGCGGCGTGCTGCGCACCGGCGCGGAAGAGACGGCGTCGCTGCTGAACGCGGCGCAAGCCGCTTCCGGCATCCTCACGCACAAGGCGCTCGATGACATGGCGCAAGGCAGGCAGGCGCCGGCCGACTGAATGGCCTGAGCGGCAAGAAAAAGGAGAGGCGTGCCTCTCCTTTTTTTCTGGCCTGCGCGCCCGCCGTCAGTCGGGCGCCTTGGCCGGGGAAGCCGCATCGAGGGGCATGTCCAGCATGTAGTCGGGCAGGGTGCGGGGGAAGATACGGCTGAACATCACGCCGGCCTGCGCTGCCGCCAGCTGGAAGCGGCGCCGCAGTTCCTCGCTCACGCGCATGTCCGTGCTGGCCTGGTAGCGCTGCTGCAGGTCGCGCATGCCCGTCAGCTGGTCTTCCAGGGGGCTCAGCTGGTCCGACGCCGCGTGCCCGCCCACGTAGGCGCCCTGGCTCATGCCCATCAGGGTCAGCAGGGTGGCCGAGATCTGGATATTGCCCAGGGCATCGGCGCCGCTGGCAATCACATAGGCCGCGATCACCACGGTAAACACCAGCATCTGGAATTTGTAGATGTCGAAACGCTTGTCCGTCTGCAGCAGTTCGGCGGCGCTGGCTTGCGCATGCGCGCCGGCCAGGGGCGCCGTGAACCAGCCCAGCTGCTGCGCATAGGCATACAGCTGCGGTTCCAGCTCCTTCTTGATCGAGGTGGTGATCTGGCTGCCCGCCGTGCCGGCCGTGGAAATGCCGATCAGGTACAGCAAGTCCGTCGACAGTTCCTGCAGCAGGCCCGTACGCAGCCACTGGTAGAACAGCAAGGTGGCGACGATCAGCGTAAACAGCAGCATCTGCATCTGCGACAGGCTGGCATGGCCGCCCGAACCGGTAATGTACCAGGGCAGCAAGTGGCGCCAGCGCTGGCGCCAGGGCAGGGGCGGCTGCGCGCCGTTGCCGCCCAGCGCAGGAATGGCCGCCGCGGCCAGCAGGTAGCAGGCCGCTGCGAACAGCATCGCCGCCACCATGCTGGCGGCCTTGCCCGAGATCGTCAGCTTCATTTCGCGGCCGAAGTGGACGTGGCCGCGCTGGCCATCCTCATAGTCGAACGCGGCGATCTTCAGGCGCAGCGGCTGGTGGCGGTTCCAGAAATTCCAGCTGCCTTTCAAGTCGTCGGCATTGCTGAATTCTTCGATCCTGGGCGTGCGGAAGTAGATGCGCGTGGTGCTGATGGAGCGCGCCGCATCGTGCGGATCGGGGCTGTCGACGACGGCGACATGGTCGACCAGCAAGGGCAGGGTGCTGTAGCTGTTGTTGCGCCACAGCTCGAAGTAGCCGATCACGCACACCTTGTCCGTCTGCTCGGCGAAGCTGGGCTTGATGCTCAGGTAGTTGATGTTGCCACTGGGCAGACTCGGCGACGGCAGCTCGATCCGCGCGTTGTCCAGCGTCTCGATGGCTTCCTGCACGGGCTGGCGCATCGCGTCCACCTGCTGCTGCGGCGTGCCGCGAAAGCGCGCCGAGCAGATGTCCTGGCCGGTCTCGCCGGCGGCGACCGCCGGCGCCGCTGCCAGCAGCAGCGCTGCAGGTATCAGTGTTCCACGTAGCAGGGTTTTTGTTACCGCGTTCATGTTCATGCCGTCCTCCGTTCTCCGCTCGTTGATGTAGCGCGCCGCCGGCCGTGGCCGCAGGCGCCCGACATTCCATGCTAGGGCGCGCGGGCAGGCGGGGACTGACCATCTCTGGCGCTGGCGGCGGGCGTCAGAATCGGTCAGGCATGGCGCCATGGCACGGGTCTATGCTCGCTGTGTCGCTACTTTTTTTAACTGTTACATCAACCAGATAGGGAGAAATCTATGGCTGTCCTGACGAGTCTTGAGGACATGGTGCGGGCAATTGCCGGCTCGGTGATGAATGCGCAGCACATGGTGGAAAAGGCGCAGTTGGCCAACATCGCGTCATTCTTCGACGACCGGCACCAGCCCACCGTGATCGACGTGGAACTGCCCGCGATACACAGCGGTGCGGCGCCGGAAGCGTTCTATCACTACCGCGTGCCGGTGATTTCGCTCGTGCCGCACAGTTCGCTGATCATCGGCGAGGCCGAGATCGAGCTGGACGTGGAACTGGGCGCGTTCGAAGACCATGAACGGGGCGGCGTGCACGAAGGCATCATGGACCAGCTGGGCCGCGCGGCCCCGGCCGACAAGAAGGCGGGACTGATGGTCAACGCCGGCAATGGCGGGCTGGCCAGCAAGAACGGCAATGCCGTGCACATCAAGCTCAAGCTGGTTGCCACGGAGAAGTCGGAAGGCCTGGCGCGGCTGGTCAACGACGTCGTCAAGGCGCAGGGCCCCGTCGCCATGGGGCGGGGCGGCGAAACGGCCTGACCTGGCCGCCATGCCTGCCTATTAATCCGCCTATTGCCTATTTTCAGGAGAATGCCTTGGCCACGAATAATTTTCATTTGACTAATATCCGCTTTATCAAGCGCATCGTTGTCGGCAACGATAATCCGCAAAGCATGAAAACAGAAACGGAAGTGCAGCAAGCCATGGATCTGGTGAATCTCTGCCTGGCATCGACGCCGCGCGGTTATGTGCTGAATGTGGAAAAGAGTTTCGGTTTATATAATATCGGCGAGCACCAGGTGGTGCTGCAATATGCCGTTTATAACATCGGTTTCGACCGCAAGCCGATGTTCCTGGACGAGCATGGCCAGGGCTGAGCGGCGCCCCGCACAGTGGCAGGCGCCAGCGCTGTGCGCGGCGGTCGCGCGCAGCCACGTGGCGGCGAATGCGGCGCTGCGCGTGGCCAGCCTGGACGGCACCCGCCTCGCGCCGGCCGCCGCGCCGTTCCATTACGTGCTGCCCGATGCGCCCGCCGGCGCGGGCGCCAGCAGCCACATTCCCGCCCGGCAGTTCGAGCGCCAGTACGCCTGGTGCCTGGAGTCGCTGGGCGTGACGGTGTACGGTTATTGCATCGAGCGCCAGTTCGGCTGGGAGCGCAAGACGGAGCCGGCCTTGCTGCTGCGCCGGCCATCGTGGTGGCGGCGCCTGCTGCGGCCGGCGCCGCTGCTGGCCCTGACGGTCGATGCGCACCAGGCGGGCGCCGCCATCAGCCTGGCCGCGGCGACGCGGCCCGGCTACCGGGGCGCGATCGATTGCATCGTGCGCCTGGAACCGGCATTGCAACAGCAATTGAAACAGCTGCACGATGCCCAGGTCACGGCCGTTTCCATTAAAAAGAAAATACGCCGTTATTTAATGTCCCTGCGTCGCTGAGTTATTAATGCGATGGTCAGAAACTGCCATTCAATCATTTATTTTCAAGCGTAATCTAATAATGTCGGCATCGCGGAAGTTAATAAAAGCGGTGTTTGATATTAATCCACGAAGTGGATTCCTGTTACCCGCAAGGGTTTAATCTTAAAGGAGTAGATAATGGCTGAAATTATTGACATGGCATCGCAATTCAAAGGCTTGCCGATGGGCGACCTGATCGGCGGCCCGCTGACCGCCGCATGCGACGCGCAAGTGAAACTGGCGCATGCGACCGCCGACTTCATCAAGTACATCGGCTTCATGCCGCCGTCCGACAACGACAAGGATGGCGTGGGCGCCACCCGCCTCGCGCACTTCGCCTTCACCCGTCCCGTGGCCGATCCGGCCGACCCCAGCAAGACGGTGGAGGAGTCCGTCTCGCTGGACGTGCCGCTGCTGGCGATCGTGAAGATCCCGAGCCTGTCGATCACCAAGGTCGACATCACCTTCGACATGGAAGTGAAATCGTCGTTCAGCTCGAAAGAGACGGAAGACAAGTCGGGCAAATTCTCGGCCGACATCAAGGCCGGCTGGGGCCCCGTCAGCGTCAAGGTGCATCTGGAAGGCTCGGTTGCCACGCACAAGGAAAACACGCGCAGCTCGGACAATTCGGCGAAGTACCACGTACAGGTGCTGGCCGAAGACGGCGGCATGCCCGAAGGCCTGGCACGCGTGCTGGACATCCTGCAAACGTCGATCCAGCCGCGCGTTGCCCCGCCAGCAGCAGTGGCGCATCAGCCGTAATGCCGCAGTGACGGCATAGCTCGCGCGCCGCATGGCCCGTCCATGGCGCCATGCGGCGTTGCAAGCCTGTGCCCGCCGCAGCCCATCAGAAGTCCATTACCGCAGCCCATTAAGCCATTCTCATGAGGGGGAGAAGTATGCATGAACTAAGCACAACCGAGCTGGCCGCGATGCTCACCACGTCCGATGCCGACACGCGCGCGCAGCTGTGGACGGAGCCGCTCAACAACGGCATGCGCGCCTGTGCCATCGACAGCGTCACGCGGCAGGCGGCGTTCCTGGCGCAAGTCCTGCTGGAGTCGTCGGAGCTGCGCCAGTTGCAGGAGTTTCTCAGCTATAGCCCGCAGCGCCTGCGCCAGGTGTGGCCGCAGCGCTTTCCTACGGACCAGATAGCAGAACAGTACGGGCACAACCCGCAAAAACTGGCGAACAAGGTGTATGCGCAGCGCATGGGCAATGGCGACGAGGCCAGCGGCGATGGCTGGGCCTACCGGGGCCGCGGCCTGATCCAGCTGACGGGGCGCGACAACTATGCGCATTTTTCGGCCGCCATGGGCTGCGATGCGCTCACGCATCCGGACCTGCTGCAGGAGCCGGCGGGTGCGGCGTTGTCGGCCGCCTGGTTCTGGCGCGCGCACGGCTTGAACGAGCTGGCCGACAGCACCGTGCAGGCGGGCGGCGACGCGCATTTCAGCGAAATCACGCGGCGCATCAACGGCGGCCTGAATGGCCTGGCGCAGCGCCGCGCGTACTGGGAGCGGGCCTGCAAGATCCTCGGCGTCGGCGCCGCCGCCTGAGTACCAGGGCCGGCGCCCGCGCGCCATGGCCCTCCTGTTTAACTTTTTTCTTGAAGAGGCAATCACATGAGCAATTACAGCAAAGTGCAATTCATTTCGTGGGAAGTCCATACGGGTCCGTTCGTCGTCACGCGCCCGCCGGTCAAGACGGGCCTGTACAGCGGCCTGCTCGATCCGACGCCCGATAACCGCACGGATGCGCTGGGGCAGTGCTGGGACATCGAGGCGCGCCTGGCATTCACGGCCGACGCCATCGCCAAGGCGGAACTGTCGAGCGACCGCAGCGCGGGCACGCTCAAGGTCTTCATGGCGCCCGAATTCCTGTACCGGGGCGCGGGCGGCGCCTATCTGCACGACCTGATCGACGGCTGGGACGGCCAGGCGCCGGCCGAGTTCAACCTGCCCGCGCCCTACAATGGCCGCTGGCGCGGCCTGTTCGGCGGCTTGCGGGCGCTGGTGGCGCAAGCGAAATACGAGGACTGGGTCTTCGTCTTCGGCACGGCCCTGAGCGCCTCGTTCCCGTCTGCCCGCCAGCGCGACGGCAAATTCGTCATCGACGTGCGCCAGCCCGGCGAAATCTATAATTGCGCGCTGATCCAGCGCGGCGGCGCCCTGCATGGCACGGACAACTACGTCTCGCGCAAGCACTACATTTCGCCCATCGATTTCCTGCAGTGGAATGGCGCCGTGGCGCAGCACACGCCCGGCACCGTGCTGCCGCTCGACGCCCGTGCCATCGTGCCTGCCGATGTCATGGGCGTCAACGAAGGCGGCGCCTTGTTCCGCATCCCCGGCATCAACGACAGCCTGGGCAAACCCATCGATTTCGGCATCGAAATCTGCCTCGACCATGCACGCAGCGGCAATTCGGCCAACCCTTATGGCCGCATCCGCACGGCGGGGCAGTCCGTCAAGATCCAGCTGGTGCCGTCGGGCGGCATGCGGCTGGTGTCCGATTCCATCCGCCTGCAGCCGGCCGGCGCGCCCACGCCCCGTTCGTATGCCTTCAATTGCGATGGACTGGGCAATCTGAACGGCAGCGCGGGCAGCCATACGCAGGTGTGGAACGGTCCCAACAGCGCGCCCGCACCTGCGGGCAATTGCCTGGTGGCGGCCAGCAGCGGCGCGGTCGTGGGCGGCACGGTGCTGACGGCCGTCGCCGCGCAAGTGCAGACCACGCTGGGCGTCGTGCAGGGCAGCTTGCTGTGGAATAATGGCGGGAACGTGCAGGGCGCGGGCCAGGTGCGCATCCTGGCCGTGCGCGACCTGTAAGTTCAGGCTGCGGCCGCGCCGCCTGCGCGCTAGTGCGACACGAGCACGGGTACAGTCATATCCTGCAGCACCGTGCGCGTGACGCCGCCCAGCAGCGCTTCGCGCAGGCGCATGTGGCCGTAGCAGCCCATCACGACGAGGTCGCAGCGCCGCTGCGCCGCCATCGCCAGCAGGGCCGTGCCCACGTCCTGGCCCGGCGGCGTGTCGTGCTGCAGCACCTCGACGTTGACGCCGTGGCGCGCCAGATACAGGGCCAGGTCGGCGCCCGGCTGCTCGCCATGCGCGGCCGGCTGGGCGTGCGAATTGACGACGGCCAGGGTCACCTGCTGCGCGCGCTGCAGCAGCGGCAGCGCATCGGTGATGGCGCGCAGCGCTTCGGCGCTGCCGTTCCAGGCCAGCAGCGGATGCCGGCCGACGGCCGCTGCTGCCGTCGATGGCGCCAGCGGCGCATGGGGCACCATCAGCACGGGCCGGCCGCAATGGAGCATCAGGTATTCGGGCGTGCCGGCGATGACGCGCGAGGGCGTATCCTGCGCGTCCGTCTGGCCCAGGATCAGCAAGTCGCAATAGCGCGCCTGCAGCAGCAGCGCGCCCTGCGCATCGTCGTCGACGAAGCGCGTTTCATAGGTGACCAGGCCTTCTTCGCGGGCGATGCGCTCGAAGTCGTGCAGCGCTACGCTGGCCTGGGTGCGCAGCGCCTGCATCTGCGCGGGCGCGAACTGCAGCGCATTGACGCCGCCGCCATACGCGTAGCGCGAGATGCCGCTCATGGCCGAGCCGATCAGGTGGGCGCCTTCGGCGATGGCCAGGCGCACGGCCAGGCGGATGCGCTGGGCGCAGTGGCGGGAATTGTCGACGTGGACGAGCAGGGTGGTGTAGGGCATGGCGTTTTCCTCGGTTGTCGGGTGTCGGTTGTCATGTCTGCAGCACGTAGCTGCCGGGCGCGTCGCCCAGGTCGGGGCCCATGGGCGGCGGCGCCGCCTGCGCACCGGGGCGCGCCGCCAGCCACGCTTGCCAGGCGGGCCACCACGAACCGTCGTGGCGCGGCACGTCGCGCTGCCAGCTGTCCGCGTCGATATACGGTTCGTCGTGGCGGTGCGTGGCCAGCTGGTAGCTGCGGCGCGGCTGGCCCGGCGGCGAGACCACGCCCGCATTGTGGCCGCCCGAGGTGAGCAGGAAGGTGACGTCCGTGTCGGTCAGCAGCTGCAGCTTGTAGACGGAGCGCCACGGCGCCACGTGGTCCGTCAGGGTGCCGACGGCGAAGATGGGCGCGCCGATGTCGGGCAGGGCGATATGCCGGCCCGCCGTGCGGTAGCGGCCTTCGGCCAGGTCGTTGTGCAGGAACAGGCGGCGCAGGTATTCCGAGTGCATGCGGCAGGGCATGCGCGTGGCGTCCGCATTCCAGGCCATCAGGTCGCTGTCCTGTTCATCCTCGCCCAGCAGGTAGTGGCGCAGGCGGCGCGACCAGACCAGGTCGTTCGAGCGCAGCAGCTGGAAGGCGCCCGCCATCTGCTTCGTATCGAGATAGCCCTGCTTCCACATGGCCGCTTCCAGGAAGCTGACCTGGCTGTCGTCGATGAACAGCGACAGTTCGCCCGGTTCCTTGAAATCCACCTGCGACGCCAGCATGGTGATGCTGGCCAGGCGCGCATCGCCATCGCGCGCCATGGTCGCGGCGGCGATCGCCAGCAGGGTGCCGCCCAGGCAGTAGCCGGCCGCGTGCACCTGCGGCGCGCCCGTGATGGCGCTCACCGCGCCGAGCGCGTCCATCACGCCCAGCTGGCGGTAGTCTTCCAGCGACAGCTCGCGGTCTTCTTCCGTGGGGTTTTTCCACGAAATCATGAATACCGTGTGGCCCTGTTCCACCAGGTAGCGCACCAGCGAATTGTGCGGCGACAGGTCGAGGATATAGAACTTCATGATCCAGGCGGGCACGAACAGCAGGGGCGTGGCATGCACGCGCGCTGTCGCGGGCGCGTACTGTATCAGTTCGATCAAGTCGTTGCGGTAGACGACCTTGCCCGGCGTGACGGCCACGTTGCCGCCTGCCGTGTAGCTGCGCTGGTCGGGCGCATGCTGGCCCATGGCGGCACGCTGCCAGTCGTCGGCCATGTGGGCCATGCCGCGCGCCAGGTTGGCGCCGCCGCTGGTCAAGGCGGCTTGCTGCACGACGGGATTGGTCAGCATGAAGTTCGATGGCGCCAGCATGTCGAGCCACTGGCGCACGGTGAACGTGACGACATCCTCGTGGTGCGGCGCGACGCCGCGCACGCCCGTCGTGGCGCGGTGCCACCACTGTTGCTGCAGTAGGAAGCCCTGGTAGACCAGGTTGTACGGCCAGCGCTGCCACGCGGGATCGTCGAAGCGCCGGTCCTGCGGCAGCGGGGCGATGCACGGTGGTGCCGCGCCGGCGCCGGGCAGTGCGGACTGTACGGCGTACTGCTGCCAGCGGGCGATCTTCTTCCACGCTTCCTGCAGCAGGGTTTGCTGCTTCGATGGCGCCAGCGCCAGGTGACTGAGCCAGTCCGCATACGCGTTGCCCAGCGCTGCCGGTGATATGCCGCCCGTGAACTTGCCCAGCCAGGCGTTCAGCAGCAAGTCCAGGGTGGCGCCTTCGGGCGCGCTTTCCGGGTAATCGGGCACGGGCACCCCTTGCCAGGCGCTGCCCTGGCGCTCATGTTCCCTTGTCTGCTCCGTATTCGCCTGCCGCGCTGTGCTCATCCAGGACTCCTGTCATTTTTTTACAGGATAGCAAGAGCTTGTTCAAAAAATTATGATCTACATCAAGTTTGGCTGGATGGGGCATCGGCCTGTGCCTCGTCGATGATCCACGCCATGAACGCCTGCACGGCGGGCCGCGCGGCCGCATCGGGCCGCGTCACCAGGTAATACGCGAAGCGCGCGGGCCACGGCAAGTCCAGCACCTGCACCAGGCGCCCGGCGGCGATTTCCGCGTGCGCATACAGCTGCGGCACCAGGGCCAGGCCCTGGCCCGCTTCGGCCGCGCGGATCAGCAGGAAGTCATCCTCGAAAGCGCTGCCCCGTGCGGCCCGGGCATCCCCGGGCGCGCCATGCGCGGCCAGCCACAATGGCCAGTCGGCGCGGTCCGTGTCGTGCAGCAGCGGGTAGCGCAGGCAATCGGCCGGCGTGGCGATGGGCGGCTGGCCCGCCACCAGGGCAGGGCTGGCGACGGGCACCAGCACGGGCGCCATCAGCCGCGTCGCCTGCAGGCCCGGATACTCGCCCAGGCCGTGGCGCAGCGCCACGTCGACCCTGTCGCGGCGCAGGTCGACCAGGGCCGATGTCGCTTCCACGCGCACCTCGATCTGCGGGTGGCGCCCGTTGAAGCGGCCCAGGCGCGGCACCAGCCAGGCGGCGGCGAAGGTGGCCACCGTGCTGACGGTCAGCGTCTGGCGCCCCGCGAGGTCTTCCAGCGCCTCGCTGGCGCTGGCGATCTGCGCGAACGCGGCCAGCAGGGTGGGGTGGACCCGGGCGCCCGCTTCCGTCAGGCGCAAGCCCTGGCGTTCGCGCGTAAACAGGGGCGTGCCGACCCGTTCTTCCAGCAGGCGGATTTGCTGGCTGACGGCGCCCGACGTCACGTGCAGCGCTTCGGCGGCAGCCTTGATGCTGCCGCGCTGGCCCACTTCGACAAAGGCGCGCAAGGCCTGGAGCGGCAGGGGATGTTTCATGGGTTTAGTTTTTCTATAGTCTGCAGCAAAAAATCATCGTTTCATTTTTCACGATGCAGCGGTGATTATAGCGGGGTTCGCCGCTGCCATTAACTTTAGAAATTCTAATGAAAGAAACCCCATGACTGCTTCCGCACCACAACCCGCCGCGCTCGCGCTGTACACGGACAGTTCGCCCAACGGCTTCAAGATCACCATCGCGCTGGCCGAACTGGGCTTGCCGTACCAGCTGCACCATGTGCGCATCGAGCACGCGGAACACCGGCTGCCCGCCTTCCTGGCGCTCAATCCGCACGGCCGCATACCC
This sequence comes from Janthinobacterium sp. P210006, assembly GCF_036231885.1. Lineage (NCBI taxonomy): Bacteria > Pseudomonadati > Pseudomonadota > Betaproteobacteria > Burkholderiales > Oxalobacteraceae > Janthinobacterium > Janthinobacterium sp. P210006. The sequence continues at coordinate 28,936 of NZ_JAZARD010000002.1, forward strand.
GTGCTGGTCGACCGCGACACGGGCGTCACCGTGTTCGAATCGGCCGCCATCCTGCTGTACCTGGCCGAGAAAACCGGACGCTTGCTGCCGGCGGACCCGCAGCAGCGCTGGGCCGCCGTCACCTGGCTGCTGTTTCACGCGGCCAGCATGGGGCCGCTGCTGGGCCAGCGCGTGCATTTCGAGATCGCCGAAGGGGGCGCGAATGGCGCCGCCGCGGCGCACTTCCGCCAGCTGAGCGACGCGGCGCTGGCCACCCTGGATGGCCGCCTGGCCCGCAGTCCGTACCTGGCGGGCGACGCGTATTCGGTGGCCGACATCGCCAGCTTCGGCTGGCTGCATATCGCCCGCATCGTCGGCTTCGACCTTGCCGCCTGGCCCCACGTGCAAGCCTGGCATGCGCGGGTGGCGGCGCGTCCCGCCGTCCGCCTGGGCGTCACCATTCCCGCGCCCGCCACGGGCGCCTGACCTGCCTCAAGGAAGACCATGACCATCGATACCAGCGGCGCGTCGTCGCACGCTTTCACGCACCACCGCGGCTACCGCCGCATGTTCGCGCCCGGCGCGCTCACCCTCGGCATCTATCTGCCGCTGCGTTTTTACCAGGGCGACATGCAGGCGCTGGCCGGGCAGGCCGAGCTGGTCGCCGCCATGGACCGGCAAGGCTTTGCCGCCGCCTGGGTGCGCGACATTCCCCTGTTCGATCCCCGTTTCGGCGATGCGGGCCAGCTGTTCGACCCGTGGACCTACCTGGCGTATCTGGCTGCCCGCACGGATTCGCTGGCCCTGGCCACGGGCAGCGCCATCTTCACCTTGCGCCATCCCGTCGACCTGGCCAAGGCGGCCGCCAGCATCGACCAGTTGTCGGGCGGACGCCTGGTGCTGGGCACGGCCTCGGGCGACCGCGCCGGCGAATTTCCCGCGTATGGCGTGCCGCACGCCACGCGCGGCGTACGCTATGCACAGGCCGTGCACATGTTCCGCCAGCTGCTGCAAGAGGGCGCCACCAGCATCAGCGGCCCGCTGGGCAGGCTCGAGGGACTCGAGCTGCTGCCCAAGCCCGTGGCGGGCGCCATTCCCCTGGTCGTCACCAGTTCCTCGGGCCAGCCGCTGGAGTGGATAGGGCGCCATGCCGATGGCTGGCTTACATATCCGGAAGCGACGGATACGCCGGCCGGGCCGCGCCGGCTGGCGGACAAGATCCGCGCCTGGCGCGCCTGCATCCCCGATGGCGGCTTTCGCCCCCACATGTGCAACGAGTGGCTGGACCTGGTGGACGACCCCGATTATCCGCGCACGCCCGTGCGCAGCGGCTACGTGCTGCGTACGGGGCGCAAGGGCTTGATCGACCTGCTGGGAGAGTGGCGCGAGGCGGGCGTCAACCATGCGGCGCTGGGCATCCAGCATGGCCAGCGCCCGGCCGCGGAGGTGCTGCAGGAGCTGGCGCAGGAAGTGCTGCCGCATTTTCCCTCGCATGCGGCGCCGGCCCGCGCCGTGCCGCGCTGGTGAGCATGGTTCAAAACGCCCGGCTGAGCGTATAAATCAGCAGGCCGGCCAGGCCGCCCACGATGGTGCCGTTGATGCGGATGAATTGCAGGTCGCGTCCGATGGCCAGTTCGATGCGCTCGCTCATCTCTTCCTTGCTCCACAGGTCCAGGCGGGCCGCGATGAAGGCGCCTACCTCGCCCCGGTAGCGGCGCACCAGCGCGCCGCTGCCGGCGACGACGGCAGCGTTCAGCCATGCCCGCGCAGCTTCGTCCGTGCCCAGCACCTGGCCCGTGTTGCGCGCCAGGCCGGCGATCGCTTGGGCCAGCACGGGCTGGTCCGCGTGCAGGTCGGCTTGCAGGCGCGTGCGGAGGTGGTTCCAGACGTCGCCCAGCATGGCTTGCACCGTGTCGCTGGCGACCAGCTGCAGCTGGTAGCGGCGTACCGTCTCCTGCCAGTGCGGGTCGGCCTTCAGGTGCAGCGCGCTGTCGGAGATCCAGCCGGCGATGCGCTGGCGCAGCGGGTGGGCGGGATCGACGCGCACGGCGACGGCAAACTTTTGCAGAGAGGCGATCATGCGCGGCTCGTATGCCTTCACGGCCTTTTTTACCAGCGCGTTTTCGATCTGGAAGGCGCCCAGCACGAAGTCGCCGATGGCGGCGTGGTGGCGCTCGTCGTCCAGGTAGGCGGCGCTGCGGTCGAGCATGAAGTCCAGCAGCAGCTGCGGCTTGCCGTCGGCGATCAGCGCATCGATGCAGTCGGCCGCCACGTCCGACACATTCAATTGGCCCAGGTAGCTGCTGGCCTGCTCGCGCAGCAGGCGTCCCAGCTGTTCATGGTCGGCCATCGCCAGCAATTGCCTGGCGACGCCGGCGCTGGCCATGCCCAGCTGCCGCGCGTGGGTCTCGTCGCCGAGCCAGGCGCCCAGCCGCGCGGCAGGATCGGCCTGCGCGATGCGTTCGGCGATGCCTTGTTCGGTAATGAAATGGTTTTCCACGAAGGCGCCCAGGCTGCGGCCGATGTCCGCCTTGCTGTTCGGGATGATGGCCGTATGCCACAGCGGGATGCCCAACGGGTGGCGGAACAGGGCGACGACGGCGAACCAGTCGGCGATCGCCCCCACCATAGCCGCCTCGGCAAATGCTTCCACATAGCCCCAGGCGGGATGGCCGCCCCGCTGCGAGCGGGCCACGGCAAAGACCAGCGCGGCCAGCAGTAGCAAGCCCGCGGCCAGCCACTGCATGCTGCGCAGGCGCGCGCGCTTGAGCTGGTCCGTGCTCTGGTCCAGTTGTGCGATGAGGTCGGGGGAACGTTGCATGGATGGCGGCCTGCAGGGTTGCGAGACCGCCATCTTACTGCGATGGCGCAGTGATGCGATTACTGTTGCGGATGCAGCAGCGAACGGCGGCGCGCGTAGCCGAAGTAGATGACCAGGCCGATCACGAGCCAGATGGTGAAGGCCACCCAGGTGACCCAGCTGAGAAAGCTCATCAGGCCCACGCACAGGATCACGGCCAGCGCCGGCACATACGGCACGCCGGGGCAGCGGAAGGCGCGCGGCAGGTCGGGACGGCGCTTGCGCAGCACCACCACGGCCACGGACACCATGGTGAAGGCGGCCAGGGTGCCGATGTTGATCAGTTCAGCCAGGATGTTGAGGGGGATCACGGCGGCGATCAGGCCGAACACGATGCCTACCAGCCAGGTGGCGAAGAACGGCGTGTGGAAGCGCGGGTGCACGGTGGACAGGCGCTTGGGCAGCAAGCCGTCGCGCGACATGGCGAAGATGATGCGCGTCTGGCCGAAAGCCATCACGAGGATCACGGTGGTCATGCCGAGGATGGCGCCCAGGTCGACGAAGCCGGCGATCCAGTTTTCGCCCGCATATTGCAGGGCCAGCGAGACGGGATGGTCGACGCCGAGGAATTTTTGGTAGGGCACGATGCCCGTCATGATGGCCGACACCACCACGTACAGCACGGCGCACACGGCCAGCGAGCCGATGATGCCGATCGGCAAGTCGCGCGACGGCTTCTTGACTTCCTCGGCGGCCGAGGTGACGGCGTCGAAGCCGATGAAGGCGAAGAACACGAGGGCGGCCGCGCTCAGCATGCCGTGATAGCCGAACGGCATGTAGGGCTGCCAGTTGGCCGGCTGCACATGGCGCGCGCCGAAGATGATGAACAGCAGCACCACGCCCACCTTGATGGCCACCATGACGTTGTTCAGGCGGGCCGATTCGCGCACGCCCCAGCCCAGCATGGCCGTCAGGGCCAACATGATGACGAGGGCGGGCAGGTTGATGAAGGTGGTCACGCCGGGCAGGGCGCCGGGCGCGGCGGTGAGCGCGACGGGCAGCACGATGCCAAAGCCCGACAGCAGCGACTGGAAGTAGCCGGACCAGCCGACGGAGACGGCGGCCGCGGCCAGGCCGTACTCGAGCAGCAGGTCCCAGCCTATCATCCAGGCGGCCAGCTCGCCCAGGGTGGCGTAGCTGTACGTGTAGATGGAGCCGGCCACGGGCACGGTGGAGGCAAATTCCGCATAGCACAGGGCGGCGAAGCAGCAGGCCACGGCCGCCACGACGAAGGACAGCGACAGGGCGGGACCGGCCGTCAGCGCACCCGTGCCGGTCAGCACGAAAATGCCGGTGCCGACGATGGCGCCTATGCCCATGAGCACCAGGTCAAACGGGCCCAGCACTTTCGCCAGTCCTCCCGGCTTCTTGCTGTGGGCGATCATATCATCCAAATTCTTGGTTCTAAATAAGCTCACTGTGTCTCCTGGTAATTTTTGTCATGGCGCCATTGCCGCCTCGTGAGTAGCACGACGCAGCCAGATTCTAGCCCAGGCGGCAGGCATTCTAGAAGGAAATATGTACTGTGCCGTGCGCGCCTGCCACGAGGGCCACGGCGGCAGGCCCAAAAAAAAGCCCCGGGATGATGGACCGGGGCTGTAAAGGAGACTGCTTTAATTGCGTAAATAGTTGCCTGTTTGGCTATTTCGAAAAATGGGCTTCGATTTCTTCCAGGGTCTTGCCCTTCGTCTCCGGCAATAAAAATGCTGCCGCCAGGAAATACAGCACGGTGCAGCCGGCGCCGAAGAAGAACAGGGTCGAATAGCCATGCAAGCCCACGGTGGGCAGGAAGATGGCGGCGATCACCGTCGAGACGAACTGGTTGACCAGCAGCGCGATGCTCATGCCGTTCGAGCGGATGCGCGTCGGCATCAGCTCGGACAGGGCCAGCCACACGCACACGCCCGGTCCCACGGCAAAGCTGGAAACGAACACGCAGATGGCGATCGCCACCAGCCAGCCGTGCGTGGGCGAGGGCACGGGGCCCAGGCTGGCCTTCTCGATGCGCAGCGGCGCGTCGCGCCCGGCGGCCGGGTCGGCGAACGGGTTCAGGTGCAGCTTGCGGAAGAACACACCGATCACGCTGTCGGCCTGCACGGCGTCTTCGCGGGCGATCGTCACCTGGCGCAGCACGGGGTCGTCGCTGCGCAGGCTTTTCACGTTGGTGAAGGGGCCGTAGGCGTAGGCGATGGTCAGCTGCTGCGGCGTGCCGTCGGCGGCCGCGCCCAGGGCCGTCAGGGTGGCCGCATCGAGGTGCACGGCCAGGCCGTCGCTCCGGACCTGGGCCGCGATGGCGGGGCGCACATCGGCCAGGTGCGCCTCGGCGCCGCGGAACAGCAGGCCGGCCGCCAGCAAGGAGACGACGATGCCGCCCGTGCCCAGCATCAGCAGGAATTTGCGGCCCTTGCGGTCCACCAGCAGCACGGCCACCACCGTCATCACGGCGTTCAGCACTTTCAGCAAGACGTCGGCCATGTTGGCCGAGGCGCCCGACAGGCCCGCCTGGTTGAGGATGTTGACGACATAGGCAAGGATGGAATTGATGCCCGTCGCTTGCGTGCAGGCCAGGATCAGGCAGGCGAGCAGGAAGGGCAGCACATAGCGGCGGCTCAGCAGCGGGTCCTTGACCTTGGCCGCGCCGCTCGTCCTGGCCGCATTTTCGGGGGTGTCGAGCATTTCGCGCAGTTCCAGGTCGGCGGCGGCGGGCAGGCGCGTGCGCAGCAGCGACTGGCGCGCCTGTTCGACACGGCCGCGGCGGGCCAGCCAGCGCGGCGACTCGGCCAGCAGCAGGGCGCCGATGGTAAACACCAGGCCCGGCGTCAGGCAGACCCAGAAGATGCTGCGCCAGGCGTGGTCCTTGGCGGCAAAAATGGCGGCGATGCGGCCCGCTTCCGGCAGCGCTTGCGCCGCCTGCGTGGCCGTTTCCACCGTCTGCGCCTGCAGCAGGCCGATCAGGGCGGCAGCCACCAGGCCGATGGTCAGCAGCAGCTGGAACAGGGCGGCGCCCCGTCCCCGCTGCTGCGCGGGCAGGCATTCGGCCAGGTACAGGGGCACGACGACGCCGATCAAGCCGCCGCTGATGCCTTGCAGCAGGCGGCCCAGCAGCAGCGGCATGTAGCCGTCGGCCAGCGCGATCAGGGGGATGCTGGCGCTGAACAGGGCGCCGGCCAGGAACATCACCCAGCGCCGGCCCAGGATATCGGCCAGGGCGCCGGCGAACAGCGACGACAACACCGAGCCCAGCAGCACGGCGGCGACGATAAAGCTCAGCTGCTGGGCCGTCAGTTTCCAGGCCACGGAGGCCGTCGATTCCAGGTACGGCAGGGCGCCGGCGATGATGCCGATGTCTATGCCGTACAGCAATCCCCCCATGCCGGCAATAAATAGCAGGTAGCGCATGGCCCACACGGGGGCCTTGTGTGACGTGTCGTGCATGAAAACTCCGGGACGGGGTTGAGGTGGGGTGAAGTGGTCTAGCGGGTGGAAAGATCGATGGCCGCGCCTTCGACGAAGACGGACACGGGCTGCAAGCTGGCATCGAGGACGACGATATCGGCCCAGGCGCCGGGCGCCAGGCGGCCCCGTTCGGATTCGCCCAGGTAGTCGGCCGGGTACAGCGACAAGCGGTTCGAGGCGTCGGCCAGGTCCAGGCCCAGATCGACGAAATTGCGCAGGGCCTGGTCCATGGTCAACACGCTGCCGGCCAGCGAGCCCGTGGCCAGGCGCACGCAGCCCAGGCATTTGTAGACGCGCTGCGTGCCCAGGCCGTATTCGCCGTCCGGCATGCCGGTGGCCGAGGTGGCGTCCGTCACGCCGTACAGGCGGGGGATGGCGCGCAGGGCCGCGCGCAGGGCGCCCTTGGCCACGTGCTGCAGGTCGGGGATGATTTCCGCGTATTCGGCATGCGCGAGCGCCGCGCCCACCATGCCCGGGTCGTAATGGGTCATGCCCGTCATGCCGTTGTACAGGTGCGTGAAGCCGGAGACGCCGGCGTTGAGCGCCGCCACGCCTTCGTCATACGTGCCGGCGCTGTGGCCGATCTGCACGCGGATGCCCATGGCCGCCAGTTGCGGGATCAGTTCCAGGTGGCCGGGGATTTCCGGCGCCATGGTCAATACCTTGATGGGCGCGATGGCGTGAAAGCTTTGCACGAGCGCCAGGCTGGCCTGCACCACGTCGGGCGGCTGCGCGCCCAGGCGGTGCAGATTCAGGAACGGTCCTTCCAGGTGCACGCCCAGCATGCGCGCGCCGTTCGCGGGGCGCTCGGCGATGACGCCGGCCAGGCCGTGCAGCGCGCGGCGGATCGACGGCTCCTTTGCCGTCAGGGTGGTGCCCAGCAGGGCCGTGGTGCCGTGGCGCGCATGCACCTGCGCCACGGTGGCGCCCGCGTTTGCGCCTTCCATGATGTCGACGCCGGCCGCGCCGTGCACGTGCAGGTCGATAAAGCCGGGCAAAATGGTCAGCGCGCTGTCGGCGGCAGGGTCTTCTTGTATCTGGACGATACGCTGGTCAAAGGTGATGGTGCCCGTGATCCAGCCAGATGGGGTAAGGATTCTGCCGCTCAGCATGTGTTATTCCGCTATAAAAAGTTCGATGCCCAGCTTTTGCAGCCCTTCGCGGTACTCCTGGCTGATGCTGGCATCGGTGATGACGGTATCGACGCGGTCCAGTTGCACGATGCGGTGCAGGCTGACGCGGCCGAACTTGGAGGCGTCCGTGAGGACGATGATTTTCTTCGCCCGTTCCACCATCTTGTGGTTCAGGCTCGCTTCCGCTTCGTGGTGGGTGGTGACGCCAAACTGCAGGTCGAAGCCATCCACGCCCAAAAACAGCTTGTCGAAGCTGTAGGCCTGCAAGCAGGTTTCCGCCTGGCTGCCCTGGATCGACAGCGACTGCTTGCGCAGCAGGCCGCCCGTGAGGATCAGGTCCACGCCCGGTGCGTCGGCCAGTTCCCACGCGATGTTCAGGCCATTCGTGGCCACCGTCACGCCGGTCGCATCGCGCAGATGGCGCGCCAGCGAGATGGTGGTGGTGCCCGAGTCGATGATGATGTTGTCGCCCGGTTCCACCAGCCGCGCGGCATAGGCGCCGATGCGCTCCTTCTGCTCGTGGTTGATGGCGTCCTTCTGGCGTATCGTGTGCTCGGGCGGCGGCGTGCGCGTCAGGGTCGCGCCGCCGTGGCTGCGCGTGGCCATGCCTTGCGCTTCCAGCGCATTGAGGTCGCTGCGGATGGTGACCGCGGACACGCCGAGCTTTTCCACCAAATCGGTCACTTGCACCGAGCCCTGCTGGGCAAGCATTTGGAGGATGGATTCACGGCGTTGGCTGGTATTTCGCATGGTGGCGGGCTCAGTAAAAAAATGAAAATACCGAGCTTAACAGATTGCCGCTTCGGCAATGGGGGGCAGGGCCGCATTGCGGTTGCAGGCGCGCGCATATTGCGCCAGCAAGCTGCCGATCTTGTGCTCGATCAAGGCCGGCGCCTGGGCTTGCAGGCTGCCCTGCACCACGGCCAGGTACTGCTCCGGCAAGTGCTGGCTCAGCAGCGGCAGCGGAATCGTCACGGCGTCCAGGTTGGCCAGCAGCTTGTCGACGGTGGCCGCCACTTCCGGCTCGCCCCAGTAATAGCGGCAGCGGTCGCTCAAGCCGTAGCGGCGCATCAGGCGCTGTTCCTCGGGCGTGCCCAGGTAATGCTTGATCCAGTTCTTCGGCTTGGCCACCATCACGTCGTCGAGCACCTGCATCAGCTGCGAGGTGGCGTGCGCCGGCAGCAGTTCCTGCTCGATCTGGCATAGCGCGTACAGCGCTTCGCGCAGGGCGAAGGTGGCGGCCGGACCCACTTTCAGGATGGCGAAATGGTCGCGTACCATGGCGTGCAGCGCCGATTCGCGCTGGTAATCGGTGGAATGGGCTTCGAACACGAGGCCGGGCTGCTCGGCCACGAAGGCCGACAGTTCGGCCGCCGCCGGTGCGTCGTAATGCTGGATGCTGCTCTGGTCGAAATCGACGCCCGGCTGCACCACCATGGCGATGACCCTGCGCCAGGCGCCATGCAGTTCATTGTCGAGGAAGGCGCGGCGGTGCACGTCCAGGGTGCGGCGCGCCGCCTGCGGGCTGGTGACGGCACCGGCCTGCGCCAGCGATGCCTCGCCGCCGGGAATCGGCACTTCCGTGCCGATCACGTAGACGGGCGGCGCAAAGCCGGCCGCGGCGGCCGCCGTTTCGGCGACGATGCACAGGCGCGCCGAACGGGCGGCCACGGTTTCATCGTCGAGCTGCAGCGGGTCATCAAGGCAGCGCATGCTGCAATCGAGGTGGATCTTGTGGAAACCGGCCGACGCATACGCGGCGATCAGGGTCTCGGCGTGGGCCATCGCGGTAGCCGCATCGAGATGCTGCCAGGCGTTCGGACCCAGATGGTCGCCGCCCAGCACCAGGCGCTCGGTGGGGAAACCCTGTTCGCGGGCCAGTGCCAGCATGGTGTCGCGGAAGACGGCCGGCGTCATGCCCGTGTAGCCGCCGAACTGGTCGACCTGGTTCGAGGTCGCTTCGACCAGCAGCACCGTGTCGTACTCGCTGGCCACGCGCATGGCGGCGCGCAGCACGCTCGGGTGGCTGCAGCAGACGGCGTACAGTCCCACGCGCTCGCCGCGGCGGTGCGCCTTGATCACCTGCTGGATGGGCGACAGGGTAAAAGTCGGGGTTTCCACTTGCTTCATCATGTTTACGCCTTCGTATGTTGTCGTATCAAAAGGGCCGCGCCGCGCGCGCCGCCGGCGTCGCCAAAGCGGGGCGGCAAGATGGGCGGCACGTGCACGCCGGGGAACAGATGGCGCTTGACGGCGGCCGGCAGCTTGTCGTACAGGTGGGGCAGTTTGGACAGGCCGCCGCCGAGCACGATGACGTGCGGGTCGTAGGCCAGTACCAGGCCAGCCAGCGCGTGGCCCAGCACATCGAGGTGCACGGCCACCGTGCGTTCGGCCACGGCGTCGCCCATGTTGGCGCGCGCCACGATGGCCAGCGGCTCGGCGCCGTCGCCGCCGAAGTGCGCGTGCAGCTTGCTCATGGCGGGACCGGAGACATAGCGTTCCAGGCAGCCCGTCTTGCCGCACGGGCAGGGGTATTCGGCCAGGCCGTGCTGCGTCTGCAGGGTGGCGGGCAGGGTCCAGTGGCCCCATTCGCCGGCCACGCCGTTAAAGCCGCGCAGCAGATGGCCGCCCACGCAATAGCCGCCGCCGGCGCCCGTGCCGAGGATGGCGCCGAACATGCTGGCGGCATTGTCGGCTGCGCCGCCTTGCGCTTCCGACAGGGCGAAGCACTGGCAGTCGTTGCCGATGGCGACAGGACGTTTCAAGGCCTGCTGCAGGGTCTGCGCCACCAGGCGGCCGTTCAGGGCGGGCACGTTGGAGCTCAGTTGCCGGCCGCTGGCGCTGTCGATCACGCCGGGCAAGCCGATGCCGACGGGCGCCGCCGTGCCCAGCGCGGCGTCGCCGCGCGCCACCAGGTCGACGATGGCTTGCACGAAGGCGGCAAAATCGTCGCCCGGCGTGGCCACCCGTTCGCGGAACACCTCGGCCAGCGCGCCGTCGCGGTCGGCAAAGGCGACCAGCTCCATCTTGCTGCCGCCGATGTCGATGCCGTGGTAGCCCAGGGGGCGATTAGAATTGGTCATGGCCATAGATGGTGACGCCCTGCACGACACGGTTGACGATGCCGCCGGCGAATGGATTGTCGGGGCGCAGTTGCAGCAGCGCGGACTGGTGCAGCGCATATTGCTGCGCCATCAGCAGCCACAATGGCGCCAGCCAGGCGTCGGGCCAGGCCGGCGCGTCGGCTGACAGGTCGCCGCCGATGCCCGCCGTCAGGCAGCGCTGCGCCACGCTGTCGCGCTGCAGTTCTTTCAGCAGGTCGTCTTCGTACTGGCGCGCCAGCGGCTTGCTGCTGCGCAGCAGGATCACCAGCGACTCCGTGGTGACGGCCGATTTCGGGCCGTGGCGGAAGCCCAGCGGCGTATTCGCCATCGCCATCACGCGGCCACCCGTCAATTCCAGGATTTTCAATGCCGCTTCCTTGGCCAGCGCTTCCAGCGGGCCGCTGCCCAGGTAGACCACGCGCTGCACGGCTTGCGAGCCCAGGTCCGCCACGGGGGCCGACCAGTCGCGCAAGGCCTGTTCGCCCAGGCCGGCCAGGGCCTCCAGGCGCTGCAAGTCCGTATCCTTGCCCAGCACGGACAGGGCCGCCAGCAGCATGCTGGTAAAGCTGCTGGTCATGGCGAAGCCGCGGTCGCAGCTGCCGGCCGGCATCAGCAGGTTATAGGTGTTGCTGTCGTTGGCGCCCTGGCGTGCCAGCTTGCCGTCCGCGTTGCAGGTGATGTTCAAGAAGCGCGCGCCGGGCACGACCTGGCGCAGCAGCTCCACGGCCGCCAAGCTTTCCGGGCTGTCGCCGCTGCGGGCAAACGAGACGAGCAGGGTGGGCGCATCCGCTTCCAGGTACAGCTCATGGTGCGTCAGCAGGGTGGTGGTGGCGATGGCGCGGATCTGCGCGGGCCAGGCCGCATTCAAGGTATCGACGACGATTTCGCCCACGTAGGCCGAGCTGCCGGCGCCCGTCAGGATGACGCGCTGCGCAGGGTTGGACAGCGCGTCGCCGAGAAAGGCCGCCAGGCTGGCTTGCTCGTCGCGCAAAATGGCGGCCAGCGCGCGCCAAATGGCCGGCTGGTGCGCGATTTCCTCGGCCGTGTGCAGGCCGCCGATGTCGCGCCAGGTTTGAATGTCACGCTGAAGAAGGGTAGTCATGGAGTGTCAGTAAAGTGTTTGTTGGAGAAAGCATAAATACTAAATTTCGAAAAGTCAAATACGAAAGTAAAACGAAAGTAAATTATTTCGCGGCTTGCGAAATAATGTCGTTTTATAGGGGCGGAGATGGCTCTCAAACGTGCTGCAGTGCCGCATGACAGCCCGTGCTGCTGCGGCTTGTCGCTGAAATGCCACGATAACGAAAGTTTGTTTTGTGCGATTTTGGTGATTCGTAAGATAAATGCGCCAATTTTGGGCATTTTATTAATAAATTGCTGCCAAAACTTTCTTTTGATTGACGATATTTATTTTTCTTCTTAAAGTATTTCCATCACTTCGATTTTCTGAAAGCCTACAGATGAAACCTCTCCCGCTTCCCCGCCGCGCCCTTGCCGCCTGTGTCCTCGCCGCCCTTGCCGCCCTTGCCACCCTGGCCGCGCCAGGCGTGCACGCCGCGCCCATCGGCAACCTGACCAGTCTGAGTGCCGTGCATGGAGCCGACGTGGCCAAGGGCGATGCACTGGGCTGGGATGTGCGCAGCGACACGGGCGTGCAGCTGCGTATCAGCCTGCCGCAGGTGGACGTGCTGCGCATCCAGGCGGGCGGCAAGGGAGGCTTGACGGGTCCCGGCGACAAGGCCGCGCCCATCGTCGTGGGCCAGCCCGCCGCGCAGGTGGCGTACCAGCTCAGCGAGCAGGCCGACCATATCCTGATCAGCACCGAGGCACTGAGCCTGCGCATCGACCGCAAACCGCTGCGCTTTACCCTGTTCCGCAAGGGCGACGCGACGCCGCTGTGGCGCGAGGTGCAGCCGCTGTCGCTCGACGACAAGCAGGGCGTGCAGGTGCTGTCCAGCTTGCCGGGCGAACGTTACTTTGGCGGCGGCCAGCAGAATGGCCGCTTCGAATTCAAGGGCAGGCAGGTGCCCGTGTCGTACTCGGGCGGATGGGAAGAGGGCGATCGCCCGAATCCCGCGCCATTCCTGATGAGTTCACGCGGGTGGGGCATGCTGCGCAATACCTGGTCCGACGGCAATTACGACTTGCGCGACACGCAGCAGATCTCGCTGCAGCACGCGGAAGGCCGCTATGACGCGTATTTCTTCGTCGGCAAGGACGTGCGCGACGTCGTGGCCCGCTACACAGACTTGACGGGCCGCGCCCGCATGCTGCCCCGCTGGGCGCTGGAATACGGCGACGCCGATTGCTACAACGATGGCGACAACGTGAAAAAGCCCGGTTCCGTGCCGAAGGGCTGGACCGATGGCCCCACGGGCAAGACGCCGGACGTGGTGGAAACGGTGGCGCGCCAATACCGCGAACACGATATGCCGGGCGGCTGGATTTTGCCCAACGACGGCTATGGCTGCGGCTACACGAACTTGCCGGAAACGGTGAAAGGCCTGGCCGGCTACGGCTTCCGCACGGGCCTGTGGACGGAAAACGGCGTCGACAAGATCGCCTGGGAAGTGGGCCAGGCGGGCAGCCGCGTGCAAAAGCTGGACGTGGCGTGGACGGGCAAGGGCTACCAGTTCGCCATGGATGCGAACAAGTCGGCCTACGACGGCATCCTGAACAACTCCGATAGCCGCCCATTTCTGTGGACGGTGATGGGCTGGGCCGGCATCCAGCGCTACGCCGTGGCGTGGACGGGCGACCAGAGCGCCAGCTGGGACTACATCCGCTGGCACATCCCGACCCTGATCGGCTCGGGCCTGTCCGGCCAGGCGTATGCGTCCGGCGACGTGGACGCCATCTTCGGCGGCAGCCCGGAAACCTATCTGCGCGACTTGCAGTGGAAAAGTTTTACGCCCGTGCTGATGGGCATGTCCGGCTGGGCCGCGGCCGAGCGCAAGCACCCGTGGTGGTTCGAGCAGCCGTACCGCGACATCAACCGCCGCTATCTGAAACTCAAGATGCGCCTCACGCCCTATATGTATACGCTGGTGCGCGAAGCGGAGCAATCGGGCGCGCCGCTGGTGCGGGGCCTGATGTGGGATTACCCGCAAGACCCGGCCGCCTACACGGAAGCGTACAAATACCAGTTCCTGCTGGGCCGCGACGTGCTGGTGGCGCCCGTCTACCGCAGCCAGGCCGTCAGCGGCGGCTGGCGCAAGGGCATCCACCTGCCGCAGGGCACGTGGTACGACTACTGGGATGGCCGTCAGGCCACGGCCGACGCCAAGGGACGCGACCTGGACCTGCAGGTCACGCTCGACAAGCTGCCCGTGTTTGTGCGGGCCGGCGCCATCCTGCCCATGTATCCGGAAATGCTGTATGACGGCCAGAAGCCGAAGGACCAGCTGACCCTCGATATCTACCCGCACGGCGACTCCGAATACACCTTGTATGAAGACGACGGCAACACGCGCCAGTACCAGGGCGGCGCCTACAGCCAGCAAGTGATCCGCATGCGCCAGACGGGCGGCGACGTGCGCGTGGAGATTGGCGCCGTCGGTGGCCAGTACCAGGGCCAGGAAGCGCGCCGCGGCTACGCGCTGCGCATGCTGGCGGGGCAGGCCCCGGCCGCCGTGCGGGCCGGCGAGCGCGTGATCGCGGCGTCCGGCGACCGCGCCGCCTACGACAAGGCGGCAGAGGGCTGGTTCTTCGATGGCGCCGACAGGCAGGGCACCCTGCACGTGAAGGTGGCGGCGCAGGATATCCGCCAGCCCTTGGCCTTGCAGGTCGCCGGCGCGCTGGCCGTGGCGCGGCTGGATTCGGACTTCCCGGCCGCGCCCGTGCCGGGCCGCGCCTTGCCGGCCGACGCCATGCAGGTGGTGGCGCGTCCGTTTGAAGAGAGCGGCTATCCGCTGGAAAACGCCTTCGACGGCAAGCCGGAGACGTGGTTCCGCACCGTGCGCAGCCCGTCCGTGAAGAGCGGGCCGCACGAATGGGTGATCGGCTTTACGGAGCGGCGCCTGGTGGACGGCATCGAACTGGCGCCGCGCAACGACCAGCACTGGAAGCATGGCCAGGTGCGCGACTATGAAATCTACATAGGCGACAACAACGGCGAATGGGGCGCACCGCTGCAGCGGGGCACCCTGAAACTGCAGGAAGGCACGCAGACCATCAACTTCCCCGCGACGGCCGGGCGCCTGCTGCGCTTCCGCGTGATGAGCACGCAAAATCCGGAAGGCGACGGCGCGGCGACCACCGACCCGATGGTCACGGCGGCGCAAGGCGCACCGGTGGCGCGCGCGTTCGACGCGGCGCTGGCCACCGACGTGGCGCCCGTGACCCTGTCCGAATTCCGCGTGCTCGAGCACCGCGTGGCCGAAGGGGCGGAAGTGCAGCGCTACCTGTCGGACCTGGCACTGCCGAAGCATATTGCGCGCGACCGGCCGGCCGGCAGGGCGGCCGAGATGCGCATGAACGGGCTGTGGTTCCGCAAGGGCCTCGGCGTGGGACCTGCCAGCCGCATCGACTTGCAGCTGGCGGGCAACTGGAATCTGCTGCGCGCCGACCTGGGCGTGGACGATAGCTGCCGCAGCGCGGGCGGCCTGCAATTCCAGGTCTGGAGCGGCGAGCGGCTGCTGTATGACAGCGGCCTGGTCACGGCTCCCGGGGTGGTCAAACCCGAAATCGACGTGCGCGGCCTGAGCCAGCTCAGTCTGCGCACCCTGGGTGCGCGCGGCGCCCAGCCGGCCCAGGTCTGCGGCAACTGGGCCAATGCCGTACTCACGGGCACGGAGGGCGCGACCGTCAAGCCGCGCTAAGCACCCTTCAATTATTTCACTAAGAACGAGCCCCTCTTCGGACCGGGGAGGGGCTCTTGCAGCCTGACGAAAACAAATCACTTATAAAAAGGGAGATGGGAATGCACTTGAAAAAACTGATGGCCGCCATGGTGGCGGTAGGATTGGCGTCAACGGCGCTGGCAGCGGAGGAAGAGAAGCTGGCGCGCGTGGAAGTGACGGGATCGAGCCTGAAGCGCATCAATGCGGAAACGGCGTCGCCCGTGCAGGTGATCAACGCCAAGCAGATCGAGAACATGGGCGCGCTCACCCTGCTGCAGGTGCTCGACAACCTGCCTGCCGCCCGTCCCGCGCAGCAGGATTTCCGCTCGATGTTTACGGGCTCCGATGGCGGCTCGCAGGCGAACCTGCGCGGCATGGGGGCGCAGGGCACCCTGGTGCTGCTCAATGGCCGCCGCCTGTCGTTCTATGGTGCGCCGGCCGGCTTCCAGACCATGTTCGTCAATATCGACGCCATTCCGGCCGCCGCCATCGAGCGCATGGAAATCCTCACGGACGGCGCGTCGGCCGTGTATGGCTCCGACGCCGTGGCCGGCGTCATCAACGTGATCACCAAGAAGTCGTATCAGGGCCTGGAAGCGCGCGCCAACGGCGAGTTTTCGCCCAGCGTGAAAGCCTACGGCGAGCGCCAGGCCAGCGTGCTGTATGGCGTGGGCGACCTGGCCAGCGACGGCTACAACGTCTACGGCTCCGTGAATGTCTACCAGCGCGACCGCATCGCGCTGGCCGATACCTGGCAGAAGCGCCCCTCGTATTTTTATGCGAACAATCCCAATTTCATTCCCAACATGCGTGTGGGCGTGGGCAGCGAGCCGGGCGTGATGAACCCGGGGACCTTCTTTGTCTTCGACAAGGCTAACAACAATGCGCGCACCCAGCGCGCCGCGCCCGGCTGCAACACCAGCATCACGGAGGCGTCGGGCACGCGCTGCGTGTGGAATGCGCTGCCCAACCAGCTCGACACGGGCCCCACGTCGGAGCGCGCCACGGCCTACCTGAGCGGCCGGCTGAAACTGGGCGGCGACCTGGAAGGGTTCGCGGAAGGGGCGTTCACGCACATCAAGATGCGCGGCGAGAACGGCCCGTCCAGCTTCAACAGCGGCAGCACGAACAACTGGTTCGCGCGCAATACGGGCAATACCCTGAACACCTTTGCCACGCCTTTCCTGAACCCCAACAACGTCTACCTGAAAGGCAAGCTCGATGCCGACATGGTGGCGAAGATGGGCGGCGCGGCCGGCCTGAACTATTTGCTGCAGGATGCGACGGGCCACTTCGGCCAGAAGAACGTCGATGAAAACTACCGCGCGCTGGTGGGCCTGCGCGGCAGCATCGGCGGCGGCTGGGATTTTGAAACGGCGCTCAGCGTGGCGGGCAGCCATTCCACCCTGTTCCAGACAGCGAACATCAACATCAAGGGCTTCGAACAGGCGTTCGGCCCGTTCACGAAGGACCCCGTCAGCGGCCGCACGTTCATTTCGGACAATCCTGCCTACAAGTTCGGCGAAATCAGCGAAGCCAATGCGGCGCTGCTGCGCGCCGCCTATCCCACCTTCGCCATCGAATCGTGGACCAAGCTGATGACCTGGGACGCGAAGCTGGAAGGCACCCTGTTCAAGCTGGGCGAGCGCGAAGTGCGCGCCGCCGTGGGCACCAGCATCATGCGCGAAAGCTTCCTCACGCCCGGCAATGCGGATGCGGCCAATGGCTTGATCACGCAGCAGGGCGGGTCGTGGTTCGATGGCCGCCGTACCATCGGCGCCGTGTTTGGCGAAGTGGTGGTGCCGCTTTCCGACACACTGGAAGTCAATGCGGCTGCGCGCCTGGACAAGTATCCGCATTTCGCCGCCAACCTGGCGCCCAAGCTGGGCGTGATCTGGCGCGCGCGGCCCGACCTGATGCTGCGCGGGACGTACTCCGAAGGCTTCCGCGCGCCCAACCTGGCCGAATCGGGCACGGGCGGTGTCTTTGCGCAGGTGGGCGGCATCCGCGACACGGTGCGCTGCGATGAAACGAATGCCATGGCGCGCGCCCTGATGAAGTCCAGGGTGGCGACGGATGCGGACCTGGGCAAGAGCCTGCTCAATTCGAACTGCTCGACGACGGTGGGCGGCCTGACGCCGCCGAACCAGAACCTGCGTCCGGAAAAGGCCAAGATTTCCACCGTGGGCCTGGTCCTGCAGCCGGCCAAGGACGTGAGCATCTCCGTCGATTATTGGTTCATCAACCGCCGCGACGAAATCGTGCGCCAGGACTTCAACGAACTGTTTACGGAACTGGTGGCTAAATACGGCCCGACCCTGGCCGGCACCGCCAGCGCCATCCGCAACGACCTGACGGACACGGACCGGGGCAATATGGCGGCGGTGGCGGCCATGTGCGCCAATCCGGCCAATGCGGGCGTGTGCGCGGGCGGCGTGCCCGGCTACTCGGTGGGCAACCTGGGCGGCTTGATCAACTCGTATTCGAACCGGGGCCGCACCCTGATGGACGGCGTGGACATCGACGCGCGCACGCGCTTTTCGCTGGGCGACTGGGGCAAGCTGAGCACCGGCATCGCGGCCACCATCCGCAAGCGCGACACCCATGACGGCGAAGACGGCAGCGACATCAAGGGCAATACCGTCGGCTACTACGATTCGCCGCGCTACCGCGCCACCGTCAATGCCGACTGGAGCTACCGCAACTTCGTCAGCAGCGTCTTCATCAACTACTCGGGCAAGACGCGCTGGGCGTATGGCCCCTGGGACAAGGACAACACGCCGGAAAACTGCACGGCCGCTTCCGTGTCCCTGCCTGCGGGGCAGTGCAAGGGAGCGCCGTCGTACACCACGGTCAACCTGGCCTTCAGCTGGAAGCCGATCAAGCACCTGGACGTGGGCCTGAACGTGAAGAACGCGTTCAACAAGCGGCCGTACTACGACCCGAATGGCTGGGAAGGCTACAACCATAGCCAGGACCTGTTCGGCCGCCAGTTTGCGCTCTCGGCCAGCTACAAGTTCTTCTAAGCCGCGACATGCCCCGTCCCGCCGGCGCGGCTTGCGCCGGGCGGGACGGCGTTGTGCCATGAAAAGAAAATGGCAACATTCCGAAATGTGCAATACGAAAGATAAACGTAAGCGAAAGATGGTGGACATGTCGTCTTTCGCGTTTTTTCTTGCCGGTCAGTGCCCGTATTGCGCGGTTCTCTCCGCCTGCTTGTCGTTATGTGTATCTGTTACACCACGATAACGAAAGTTATTCACCGCGCCATCCTGTAAATCGAAAGATAAATTCTGTTTATTGAATGAAATTCACGATAAATTTGCGTTATAACTTTCTTTTTGTTGACGATATTTATTTTTCTTTTTAAAGTAATCCCAAGAAAACGAAAATCAGCCGAGATGGACTGATTTCTCGCAAGGAGCGGCTGCCTGGCCGCGCCTTCCGGCGAACACCATAAAAATGGCGCCCCTTTCAGCTTCGCCCTGGAGCGGGAAGGGCGCTGATAACCCTCGAAATAGACGGAGAGACATCATGCATACCACCCGACTCAAATTGCGCGACATCAGCCGCGCCGCCGCGATCGTGATCGCACTGGCGGCCGGCGTGCCAGGCCAGGCCTGGGCGCAGTCGAACGCCACCAGCACCATTTTCGGCGAAGTGAGCGCACCTGCCGGCGCCACCGTGGTGCTGGAAAACCTGGCGACGGGCGTGCAGCGCAGCTTGACGCCGGATACCTCGGGCCGCTATGTGGCCAACTCCATGCCGCCCGGCCGCTATGCGGTGCGCGTGCTGCGCGCCGGTGCGGTCGAAGCGACGCAGGAAGTCGAGGCCCTGATCGGCGCGGGCGCCGAAGCCAACTTCGGCCCTGCCAGCGCGGCAGGGCCCGTGGGCCAGGAGCAGACCGTCGTGGTGAAAGCGTCGCGCAATCCGATCGACGTATCGAACACCAACAATGGCGTGATCTTCACGGCCAAGGAATTGAAGGCGCTGCCGGTCGGCAATGACGTCGCTTCCATCGTGCAGCTGACGCCGGGCGTCTCGCGCGGCACCAACAGCGTGTACGGCAATGCGCCATCGATCGGCGGCTCGGGCCAGTCGGAAAACGCGTTCTACGTCAACGGCTTCCCCATCACGAATATCCTGACCCAGGTGGGCGCGTCGGAGCTGCCGTTCGGCGCCATCTCGAACCTGCAGGTGCTGTCGGGCGGCTACGGTTCGGAATTCGGCCGTTCCACGGGCGGCGTGATCAACATCACCACCAAGAGCGGCGGCAACAAGGTCGAATTCGGCGGCAAGGTTTCCATCATTCCCCGTTCGCTCAAGGGCGAGCCGGAAAACACGTATTACCCGAACACGGGCGCCAATCCCAAGACGGACGGCAATCTGCTGTACTGGAACCGCGACAACGGCAGCACCAGCAAGGTGGTGGGCCTGTATGGCAGCGGTCCGCTGATCAAGAACAAGCTGTTCGCCTTCGTGGCGCTGGAGCAGACGCGCACGGACAGCCAGGCCGTTGCCGCCACCGCCGACTCGGGCACGGCCCTGGCGCGCGGCTGGAGCACCAGCCAGAGCAAGGTGGATCGCATGATGGCCAAGCTGGACTACAACCTGACGGACGACCACCACTTCGAATACACCAAGCTGTATGACCGCACCAAGACGGACAGCCAGGCGTATGGCTACAGCTATGCCACGCATGCGAGCAATGGCGTACAGGCGGGCAAGGGCGAGACGACGGTCAACTGCTGCGGTTCATCGGCCGCGCCAGGGGCGAACATCGACATCTTCAAGTACACGGGCTACCTGACGGACAACCTGACGGTGACGGCCATGATGGGCGAATCGCGCACGTCGCACACCCGCACGCCGAATGGCTACAATCCGCTGCTGGCGCAGACTTCGTCGAATACCTCGACCCAGGTGCCGGGCCTGAGCTATGCCAATCCGCAGACGGTGACGGGCACCCTGGTCGACCCGTCGTCGGAAGACCGCCAGAAGGCCAAGCGCCTGGACCTCGAATACAAGCTGGGCAAGCACTCGCTGCGCGGCGGCATCGACCGCATCGACGTGGAATCGAAGGTGGGCCTGAGCCTGGCGGGCGGCTACCGCTGGAGCTATCTGAAGGCGGACGATCCGAACCGGCCTATCAACGGCGCGTTTGAGACGCCGGCCCAGGGCGGCGGCTACGGCGCGCAGGGCTATTACGTCAGCAAGGACCTGAACGCCAACCTGGCCCGTCCTACCAGCGTGCAGTCGGCGCAGTACATCCAGGACCATTACCAGGTCACGGAACGGGTGCTGCTGGACCTGGGCCTGCGCCGCGAGCAGTTCACCAACTACAGCACCGACGGCGTGGCTTTCATTTCGCAGCGCAACATGATCGCCCCCCGCGTGGGCGCCACCTGGGATTACCTGGGCGACGGCACCCTGAAATTCTTCGCCAACGGCGGCCGCTACCACCTGCCGGTGCCGTCGAATTTGTCGAGCAACATGGCCAGTCCTTTCCTGGCCACCAGCGAAATGTACACCTACACGGGCGTCGATCCCGTCACGGGCGCGCCAACGGGCCTGCACGCCATCAGCAAGCCGTATTCGGCCAACAACGCGTATGGCCAGAGCCGCGATGCGCGCGAAGTGACGGCCATTGGCCTCAAGCCCTTGTCGCAGGATGAATTCTCGCTGGGCTTCGAACGTGCGCTGAGCAAGAAGCTGGTGGTGGGCGCCAGCGTCCTGTACCGCAAGCTGAACGACACCAACGACGATGTCTGCGACGCCCGTCCGCTGCAAGCCTGGGCCACGCGCAACAGCGTCGACACGAGCAACTGGGGCGGCTTCCAGTGCGCCATCATCAACCCGGGCCGCGACAACAGCCTGATGGTGGACTTCGACGACGGCAAGGGCTTGCGCCGCGTGGACATCTCGGCGGCCGAGTGGGGCAACCCGCTGCCATCGCGCACCTACCGCGCCTTGAACATGTTCGTCGAGCACCCGTACACGAACGGCTGGTACGGCAAGCTGACCTACACCCTGTCTGCGCTGAAGGGCAATATGGAAGGCCAGACGGACAGCATCGGCGGCGGCGACGTGGGCCTGACGGTCAGCGACGACCACAAGGAACTGATGTACAACGCGTATGGCTACCTGCCGGGCGACCACCGCCATGCCTTCAAGGCCTACGGTTTCATGCAGGTCATCCCGGACGTGATGGTGGGCGCCAACCTGTCGCTGACCTCGGGTGCGCCGCGCAACTGCATCGGCGCGCTGCCGGACAACCTGAAATTCGAGAACGATTACGGCGATTCCTATTTCTACTGCAATGGCAAGCCGGCGCCGCGCGGCAGCCAGGGCCGCCTGCCATGGCAAGCCCAGCTGGACATGAATGTGGCCTATACTCCCAGCGCCGTCAAAGGCCTGAGCCTGAAAGTGGACGTGTTCAACGTGTTCAACAGCCAGACGGTGACCCGCTATAACGAAACGCGCGAAGACCATGGCGCCATCGCCCGCAACTACCTGCAGGTGGCTGGCCGCACGGCACCGCGTTCCGTGCGCTTTACGGCGGAATACACCTATTAAACTGCAGCCGGCCTGTCGCATGGCGGGCCGGTGACGATGATTACCAATGGAGCGAGAAGAGACCAATGACGACACAATTCAATCGACGCAATTTCCTGTCCGCCAGCGCCGCGCTGGCCGGTGGCGCCATGGCCGGCAGCGCCTTGCTGCCTGGCGAAGCGAACGCCGCAACTGCCGGCGGGCGCGACAAGGTCCGCCTGGGCGTGATCGGCACGGGCATGCGCGGCCAGGTGCTGCTGGCTGAACTGGTGCGCCGCGACGACGTGGAAGTGGTGGCCCTGTGCGATATCGAGCCGATCATGCTGAAACACGCGCTGGGCCAGGTGGAAAAGGCGGGCAAGCCCCGTCCGCGCACGTATGGCGAAGACCGCGACCAGAAAGCCTACAAGCGCATGCTCGACGCGGGCGGCCTCGATGGCGTGATCATCGCCACGCCGTGGGAATTCCACGCGCCCATGGCGATTGCCGCCATGCAGGCGAAGATACCCGTCGGTTGCGAAGTGGTGGCCGGCATCACCCTGCAAGACCACTGGGACGTGCTCAATACCCAGCTGAAAACGGGCACGCCCTACATGTTGCTGGAAAACGTGTGCTACCGCCGCGACGTGATGGCGGCACTGCAGATGGTGCGCGCGGGCCTGTTCGGCGAACTGCTGCACCTGCAGGGCGGCTACCAGCACGATCTGCGCGCCGTGAAATTCAACAGCGGCAATCCGGCCAAGCCATATGGCGGCGGCGTGGAATTCGGCGAAAAAGGCTGGTCGGAAGCCCATTGGCGCACGCAGCACTCGGTCGAACGCAATGGCGAACTGTATCCCAGCCACGGCATCGGCCCATGCGCCATGTACACCAACATCAACCGCGGCAACCGTTTCACGCGCATCAACGCCTTCGCCACCAAGGCGCGCGGCTTGCACGACTACATCGTCAAGCAGCCGGGCGGCGCGCAGCATGCGAACGCCAAGGTGAAATTCAAGCTGGGCGACGTGGTCACCACCACCCTGGCGTGCGAAAACGGCGAAACCATCATCCTGCAGCACGACACGAGCCTGCCGCGCCCGTACTCGCTGGGCTTCCGCGTGCAAGGCACGGACGGCCTGTGGATGGACCTGAACAACTCGATCCATATCGAAGGCGTCAGCAAGCCGCACCAGTGGGACGACTTCAAGACCTACCAGGACAAGTATGACCATCCCGTGTGGCGCAAATATGCGGCCAAGGCCGAAGGCGCGGGCCACGGCGGCATGGACTTCTTCGTCATCCACGCCTTTGTCGAAGCGCTGAAAGCCAATGCGCCCATGCCGATCGATATCTACGATGCCGTGACGTGGAGCGCCATCACGCCTTTGTCCGAGCAGTCGATCGCCGCCAACTTCCAGACCCTGGACTTCCCGGACTTCACGGGCGGCCAGTGGAAATCGCGCAAGCCGATCTTCGCCCTCGACGGCAAGTACTAAGCCTTCGGAACCCGCTACCGCGCCTGCCGCCGTAGCGGGTTTTTTCTGTCCCTATCCGTTTTTCAACCGCGGCGCACGCCGCAGGACGCTTCGCGCCTGTTGCCTGCCGCAAGCTGTACCACCAGGAGACGTCGATGAAACACAGAAGTGCAGTACTCTACGCAGTCCTTTCCAGCGCACCGCTGCTGCTGGCCGCTTGCGGCAGCGGTGGCGGCAGCAGTGCCGGCGCCAGCGTGATCCAGGCCGAAACGGGCCTGGCGCCCGTGGCGGGTGCACCCACCACCGTGGCCCTGGCAGGCAATGCCTTCATCACCAGCGCCGACGCCAGCGCGCAGGAAGTCATCAATGACAATGGCCTGGCCAACTGGACCAGCCCGAACACGGTCACGAGCGCGTACTTCCGCGTCGGCGCAGCCGGTCCCGTGACGGTGGCGCTCGATGCCAGGCTGGCCGGCAGCACCAGCAGCGTGGTGCGCGTGACGGTCGACGGCCAGCCCTTCGACGTGGCGCTGGCGGGCACGGCCAGCAAGACGTATGCGGTGGGCACCGTCAACGTGGCCGCACCAGGCTATGTGAAGGTGGACTTGCGCGGCGTGAGCAAGGCGGGCGGCTATTTTGGCGACGTCTCGGCGCTGAAGGTGACGTCGAACGCCGCGCTCAGTTACGCCAGTGACCCGGCCAACTACTACTGGTCGCGGCGCGGGCCGTCCGTGCACATGGGCTACACGGTGCCGGCCAATACCGAGTATTTCTATAACGAGATGACGATCCCCGTGGGCCAGGACGCCATCGGTTCCTACTTCATGGCCAACGGTTTCGGCCAGGGCTACATGGGCATCCAGGTCAAGTCGCCGAGCGAGCGCTGGGTCCTGTTCTCCGTATGGGATGCCGACAATGGCGCCAAGACCACCCTGGTCAGCAAGGGCGCGGGCGTCGTCGACAATGCCTTCGGCGGCGAAGGCACGGGCGGCCAGACCTATCTGTCGTACAACTGGGCGGCCGGCACCACCTACCGCTTCATCACGCGCGCGCGGCCCGACGGCAACGGCGGCAGCGATTATTCCGCCTGGTTCTACGCGCCCGAGACGGGCAAGTGGCGCTACATCGCCACGTGGAAGCGCCCGGCGATTTCCACGTATCTGACGGGCGTGCATTCCTTCCTCGAGAACTTCATCGATACCCTGGGCTACACGGAACGCCGCGTCCAGTTCGGCAACCAGTGGGCGCGCAATGTCTCGGGCACGTGGTCGGAAGTGACGGCGGGCAGGTTCACGGGCGACGCCACGGCCACCAATGGGCAGCGCATGGATTACGCGGGCGGCCTGGAAAACGGCAAGTTCTACCTGCGTAACGGCGGCTTTTTTGCCGACTACGTGAAAACCAGCCAGAACTTCACGCGGCCCGCGACGGGGCAGGCGCCAGCCGTCGACGTGGCGGCCTTGCCGATGCAGTAAGCCGCTTGCGGCGCCGGAGCGCGCTTAAAAGTCCAGCCCCGCGCGCACGCCCCAGGTGCGGGGCTGGCTGGCCACGACGATGTTGTTGTCCAGCGCCCGCGTGTAGTACTGCGCGTCGCCCAGGTTCTTGCCATACAGGCCGAAGGTCCAGCGTTGCACGCGGTAGCTCAGGTGGGCGTTGACCAGGGTGTAGGCGGGGTTGACGGTGCTGCTGGCCGGGTACAGATTCGATGCGCCCTGGCGCGTGGCGTCCAGGCCCGCATCCCATTGCGGCGTGGGTTGCCAGCGCAAGCCCATGCCCACGCTGTGGCGCGGCGTATTGGCGAACTGCTTGCCGGCGAAATCGACGCCGCCCTTGACGTAGTCATCGTATTCGGCGTGCACGATGCCGGCGAACGCCGTCAGTTCCAGCGTGGGCAGGGGGCGCACGGTGCCCGTCAATTCCAGGCCCTGGCTGTGCGAGCGGCCGGCATTGTCGATGCGGCTCTGGCCATTCGTATCCGTCACCGTCACTTGCTGGTCGCGCAGCCGCGTGTAGAACACGGTGGCGGCCAGGTCCCAGGCCCGCTGCGCGCCGCGCAGGCGGTAGCCGATTTCGCCATGCGTGCCATATTCGGGACGGTACGCCGTGCTGGCAGCGTCGGGCGCCGTCGCATACAGGTTGAAGCCGGAAGCCTTGTAGCCGCGCGCCACGGTCAGCCAGCCGAATTGCGCTGCGTCGGGCCGGTATTCCACGGTCAGGCGCGGCAGGGCTACCGTGTCGCTGACCTTGTTGCCGTTGCGGACGGTGGTGGCGTCGAACGGCGCATCGGGCATGCCGTCGCCATTGCTGTCGAACAGGCCCGCCTGGCGGCTGCTCCAGTCCAGCTTGCGCATATCGTGTTCCAGGCGCAGCGCACCGGCGACGCGCCAGGCGGGCGCCACCCGCCAGCCCAGTTCGCCGAAGGCGGCCACGGTGCCGCCTTTCACGCCGGCCGTGGTGGCGCTCAAGTAATAGGGGCTGGAGTCGAACAGGTACGGCGAATCGCGCGTGATGTGCGAGCCATAGGCGCCTGCCAGCCAGTCGTATGTGCCAGCCGCGCCGGACAGGCGCGCTTCCAGGCTGACCTGTTCATTCTTCATGTCGTAGCCGCTGCGGGCCTGGAAGGTCGAGCGGGGCAGCCAGTAATTCCACTCGGTCCGGTTGGCGCCCATGGTCACGGCCAGCCGCGCGCCATGCGCCAGCGCGCGCTCGTATTCGCCCGACAGCAGGGTGTACTTGACGTTGTTCACGCCTGCATCGCTGGCCGTCGACCGGTGTTCGCGCGCCAGTGACGCGTCGGCGAAGTAGTCGTTGCCGCCGCGCAGATTGGCATGGTGCAGGCCGAATCGCCACGTGCCGCCCATGTCGTCGCGGTGCAGCAGCTTGATGCGGGCGAATGCGCTGTCCCAGCCGCCCGTATCGCTGCGCTGCAGGCGCGTATTGTCGATGAAACCGTCGGCCTTTTCGCCGCCGGCGACGATGCGCACGGCCGTTTTCTCGCCGAGGGGCACGTCCATGGCCAGGCTGGCGCGGCGGCGCTTGCCCGTGCCGTAGTCCACTTGCGCGCTACCGCCCAGCACCTGGCCCGGGTCGCGCGAGCGCAGCGCCACCACGCCGCCCATGCTGCTCTGGCCATACAGGGTGCTTTGCGGTCCGCGCAGCACTTCCAGCTGCTGCAGGTCGAACAGCTGGCCCAGTACCAGGCTGTACATGGGCACGCCGTCGAGCAGCACGCTGGTGCTGGTGCTGTCCGATTCATCGTCGGAAAAGCCCAGGCCGCGGATGGTCAGCGACGGCGTGCTGCGCGTGAAATTGGTCAGGTAGACGTTGGGCAGCTGCTGCGCCACATCGCCCAGGGTTTCCAGGTGCGCCTGTTCGATGGCGTCGCCCTTGATGACGCTGACGCTGGCGGGCGTTTCCATCACGGTGCGGCCCGCCTTGCTGGCGCTGACCAGCACGGACGGCAGGCCGGCATCGGCTGGCGCAGGGGAATCGGCCGTTTGCGCCACGGCGAAGGCGGGGAAGGACAGCAGCAGGCACAGGGTCAGTTTGCGGGGCAGGGTTGCGGACATGGCGGCTTTCTTGGCGTGTGTGGATGATGCAGCCATCGTAGCGAGGCGCCGGCGCGCGCGCCGCCCCGATCCGGTCCGCCACCATCCCAGGCGGGACTGTTTTGCTGGGCTGCATGATTCTTATTGTAAATAGGAATCATTATCATTAAAATGGGCTGATGCAAGATCGCATGGCTAGCCGACCGGGAGTGTGATGTACGAGCTGAAATCGTCCGAATTCTTTGATGCGCCGCCGGCCGGCGCCTTCACGCCGCCGGGCACCCTGGTGCGCACGGTCGACGTGCAGCCGGGACTGGCCGTCTCGCTCGTCTCGCTCCAGCCGCAGCAGGCGTTCCAGATGGCGGCGCTCAATGACAGCGACCACCTGCATTTCAGCTGCCAGCTGCGCGGCACGACGGAAGTGGTGCAGGGCGGTGGCGAGACGCGCAGCCTGCAGGCCAACAGCCTGGTCGCCAGCTGCGCGCCCGGCGAGCGCTTCCTGCTCAATTTCTACCCGGCCGGCTATGCCAACATCGAGCTGCGCATCCGTCCCCAGCTCCTGTGCGCGCTGGCGGGCGACGACTATGAACGCATCGTCCCGCGCCTGCAAAGCGCCTGCTTCCTGCATCAGCAGGCGGGCCATGCGCGCGCCCGCGATGCGGCCTTGCGGCTGGAGCAGTTGCTGACGTGCGAGCAGCCGCCAGGCCTGCTGGTGCACGCGGCCACCCTGGAATTCCTCGCGTGGCATTTGCAATCGCTGCAGGGGGAGGAAGACAGCGCGGGCCAGCCGCCGCGCCGCGAGCAAAAGCTGCTGCTGGCCGCGCACGAGCGCCTGCTGGCCGACCTGAGCGCGCCGCCCACCATCGAGCAGCTGTCGCGCGAAGTGGGCTTGAACCAGCTGAAACTGAAGCGCGGCTTCAAGGCCATGTTTGGCCTCAGTATCTACGCGCTGTTCCA
The DNA here is from genome assembly GCF_036231885.1 of Janthinobacterium sp. P210006. Lineage (NCBI taxonomy): Bacteria > Pseudomonadati > Pseudomonadota > Betaproteobacteria > Burkholderiales > Oxalobacteraceae > Janthinobacterium > Janthinobacterium sp. P210006. The sequence goes on from NZ_JAZARD010000002.1 coordinate 56,826, forward strand.
GCGCGAACGCATGGGCCGCGCGAAGGCGCTGCTGGACCGGCACGGCGTCAGCGACACGGCCGTCATGCTCGGCTACAGCAACATGAGCCATTTCAGCGCCGCCTTCCGCAAGCAGCATGGCGTGCTGCCCAGCGAGGCGCGGCGCGCCAGGCTAGTCTAGGTCCTGCGCCCGCCACAGGGCGGCATACAGTCCCTGTTCTTCCAGCAGCGTGGCGTGCGTGCCGCGTTCCACGATGCGGCCGCCGTCGAGCACGAGGATCTGCTGCGCGTGCCGCACGGTGCGCAGGCGGTGGGCGATCATGATCACGGTGCGGCCTTGCGCCAGGCGGCCCAGCGCCCGTTCGATTTCACGTTGCGCCTGCGGGTCGACGCTGGCCGTCGCTTCGTCGAGCAGCAGCAGCGGGGCATCCTTCAGCAGGGCGCGCGCGATCGACAGGCGCTGGCGCTCGCCGCCGGACAGGCGCTGGCCGTTTTCGCCGATGCGGCTGGCGTAGCCGTGCGGCAGCTTGCGCACGAACGCGTCGCAGTAGGCTGCGCCGCAGGCGGCCATCACTTCCTCGTCGCTGGCGCCGGGGCGGCCGATGCGCACATTGTCCAGTACCGTGCCGTCGAACAGCTGCACCTCCTGGAAGACAAAGCTCAGCTGGGCGTACAGGCGCTCGCTGCCCAGCGCGCGCAAGTCCACGCCGCCCAGCAGGATGGCGCCGTGCTGCGGGTCGTCGAAGCGGGCCAGCAGATGCAGCAGGCTGCTCTTGCCGGCGCCCGATGGCCCGACGATGGCCGTGACGCTGCCCGGCGCCGCGTCGAAACTGATATTGCGCAGGGCCCAGGTCTCGCTGCCCGCATACTGCAAGCCCACCTGGTCGAAGCGCAGCGCATGGCCGTGCGGCTGCGCGGCGGCGTCGCCTTGCGGCAGTGCCGGTTCGGCCAGCATGGCTTCGATGCGCGCTTCGCTCAGGGCCATGAAACGCAGTTCCTGCAGGTGGGCGGCGATATCATGCAGCGGATCGAGCAGTTTATAGGCCACCAGCGCGAACAGCAGCCATGCCGGCCCGGCCAGCTCGCCGTGGCGCGCCAGCGCGCCCGCCAGCAGCAGGAGCAGCACCAGGCCCAGTTCCAGGACCAGGCGGTAGGCCTGGATGGGCCCCGCGCCCCAGGCTTCCACGCCGAAGCTGGCGCTGCGCAAGGCGGCAAAGCGGCGGTCGAGCTTTTCCACCCAGTGCGCCGCGCGGCCATACAGGCGCAGGGTGCGCAGGCCGGCCGCAAATTCCACCAGCATGCCGGCCGTTTCCTGCAGCAGTTCCTGCTTGTGGCGCCCGGCGGCGGCAAAGCGGCGCCGGCCCAGGCCGAGCAGCCACAGGGCCAGCGGCAAGGTGGATACCAGGATGCAGGCGAGGCGCCAGTCCACCGCCAGCAGGATGGCGAAATACAGCAGCGGCACGGCGCAGGCGGCCACCAGTTCCCCGCTCAGGTGCGTGAAAATATCTTCCACGCGCTTGACGTCGTCCGTCAGCAGCGACGCCAACTGGCCGCTGCGCTTGCCCTGCACTGCGCCCAGCGGCAAGCGTCCCAGGTGGGCAATCGCATGTTCGCGGTAGCCGCCCATCACCTCATAGCTGCCCAGGAAGCAGTACAGCTGGCCCAGCCAGGAAAACAGCATCTGCCCGGTCAGCAGGCAGGCCAGCAGCAGGCAAAGCAGGGGCAGCGAGCGCAATTGGCCTGTGCGCAGCAGGTCGTCCAGCCACCACCAGGCGAGGAAGAAGGGCGCGATCGCGCAGGCCCGTTCGGCCACGCGCAGGGCCAGGCCTGCCAGCATGCGTGCCGTCGCGCGGTGGCTGCGCCGCATCACGCGGCGCATCAGTTCAATGGTCTGCATGGGTTTTCTTTTCCGTGATATGCCACTGTTCGCTGTCGAACTGGCGTTGCCACAAGTCGTGGTACAGGGGGCAGCGCAGCAGCAGGTCGGCATGCGCGCCGTGCGCGACCAGGCGGCCCTGGTCCATGACGAGAATTTGCGCGGCGCCGGCGATGGAGCTCAGCCGATGTGCGATCACCAGCACCGTCTTGTGCGGATAGGCCGCGCGCAAGGCCTGGTAAAAGCGCCGTTCCGTGCGGCTGTCGGCAAAGGCCGTCGCTTCATCGAGCAGCAAAACGGGCGTGTCGGCCAGCAGGGCGCGCGCGATGGCGATGCGCTGGCGCTCGCCGCCGGACAGGCGTACGCCCCGTTCCTCGACGTGCGTGTGCCAGCCGGCCGGCAGGGCGTCGATGCAGCCGTCTGCCTGCGCCACGCGCAGCGCCTGGCGGACCTGCGCGTCGCTGGCACCGGGCCGGCCCAGGCGCAGGTTGTCGAGCAGGCTGCCGCGAAACAGGAAGGCATCCTGCGTGGCCAGGGCGATCAGCGCCGTGCGGGCGCCCTCGTCGAGCGCGTCCAGCGCCACGCCGCCAATGCGGATGCGGCCCGCATCGGCTTGCAGCAGGCCCGCCAGCAGGGCGGCCACGGTGCTCTTGCCGGCGCCCGATGGCCCCACCAGCGCCGTCAGGCTGCCGGCCGGCAGGTGCAGGCTCACGTCGTGCAGCACGGGCGCGTTGGCATACGCGAAGAAGACGTGCTCGAAGCGCACTTCGGGTAGGTCCGGCAGGTCCGGCAGGCTGGCTGGCGCCTGCTGCGCCGCGGGCGCCGGTGCCGGCAAGCTGGCCATGCGCTGCAGGCTGGCCTGCACCTCGCGAAGCTCCGTCGACAGCTTGATGACCTTGAACAGCGGTTTCAACATGCCGGAACCGAGCACGAGGGCCAGCACCAGTTGCGGCAGGGTGACATGCGCCGCCTGGTACAGCCACAGGCCCGCCGGCAGCAGGGTGGCGATGTTCGCGCTCAGCAGCACCATGAAGACGGACCACGCGGGCACCGTCTGGCGCGTGATGCGGCTCATCAGCGTTTGATAGGCGTGCAGGCTGTCGCGCATGCGCTGGAATGAGGTGGCGTCCTGGCGGTACGCTTTCATCACGGGCATGCTGCGCACATATTCGATGGTGGTGCCGTGCAGTTCGTCGAGGGCCGTCCCGTACTGCGCCATGTGTACGCCGAAACCGCGCATCATCATCGCTTGCAGCAGCAGCGCAAAGGGCACGGTGGCCAGCGCGGCCAGCGCCAGGCGCCAGTCGATGGCCAGCAGCAGGCCGGCCACCAGCACGGGACTGGCCAGGGCCGCCGCCAGTTCCACCGTGTGGTGGGCGATGAACTGCTCCAGCCGGTCCACGTCCTGCAGCACCAGCCGTTTCAGTTCGCCGCTGCCCGCCTGGTTCAGCCAGCGCAAGGGCGCGCCCGCCAGCTGGCGCACCAGCCCGCGCCGCGTATCGAGCAGCACCTGGAAGGCGCTGACGTGGCTGCAGTAATACGCGGCGCTGTACAGCAGATACTTGAACAGCAGGGCCAGTACCAGCCAGCCGGCCAGCCGGAACAGGTCGGCGCCGGCGGCGGGAGACGCGACAGCCACGCCCGCCGCCGTGCCCAGCAGCCAGTAGGGCCACAGTTCGGCGCTGGCTGCCGCCACGGCCAGGACGATGGCCAGCGCCAGTCTCCCGTACTGGCCGCGCAGCAGACGGCGCAGCAGCTGCGATGGCGATGCTTCAGTCATGTGCGTCGTCCAGGTGGGCCGCGCCGCGGCGTACCCACAGCAGCACGGCGATGGCCAGCAGCGCGCTGGCCACGCCCACCAGCATGCCGGCGCCATAGCCGGCGCGGGCGGCCAGCGCCGTGGCGGCGGACGCGATGACGATTTCGCCCAGCGTTTGCGTGCTCTGGAAAATGGAAAAATCGGTGGCCGCCTGCCGGCCCAGCTGCGCGTAGCGCATCAGCAGGGTGTACAGGCAGACGCTGGTCACGCCGATGCCCAGGCCGATCAGGATGGTGGCCAGCCACACGAGGGGCGTGCCCGCACCGGCGGGGGCGCTGCTGATGCGCAGCCACAGGACGCTGGCGCAGGCCAGGATGGCCAGGCCGCCCAGCAGCGCGTGCCAGCGCGTCATCCATTTGAGCAGCAGGGCGGCCAGCGCGCAGCCGGCCAGCACCATCACGGAATTGCCCGCGCCGGACAGGCCGGCCACGCTGGCGGCGCTCCAGCCGGCGTCGATCAGCACCAGCTTGGCCAGGCCGAACAGCACCGAGCCGGTCAGGGTGGCCAGCATGCTGGCCACCATCAGGCGCAGCGCCAGCGGCCGGCGGAAAAAGCCCCGCAAGCTGGCCCGCTGCCGGGTGACGGCCGCCGCCGCGCCTTCGCGCCAGCGCCACACGGGCATGCCGCACAGCACGACGATGGCAGCCAGGGCCAGCATGCTGGCCGTCTGTCCCAGCAGCTCGGCGCCCAGCAGCAAGGCCGGGCCGCCCACCAGCATGCCGAGCATGAAACCGCCCACCTGCAATACATTGATGTGCGCGATGCCGCTGCCATGCAGCACGTCGGCTGCCAGGCCATCGGTGGCGATGTCCTGCGTGGCACTGGCCAGCGAGGCGGCCGCGATCAGCCACAGCAAGGCCGGCGCATGCGCCGCATCGAAGCGCTGGAAGGCCATCGCCGCCAGGCACAGGGCCAGCAGCAGCTGCATGGGCACGATCCAGCTGCGGCGCCTGCCCATGGCCGCCGACCAGCGGTTTTCCACCAGCGGCGACCAAAAAAACTTGAAGGCCCAGGGCAGGCTGGCCAGCGGCACCAGCGCGATCAGCTCCAGCGGCGCGCCGCCCTGGCGCAGCAGCACGGGATAGGCCTGGAAGGCCAGGCCGATCGGTATGCCCTGCACCAGGTAGAGCAGGGCCGTCATCCACAGCAGGCTGGCGCGCGCGGCGACAGGCGTGGAAACGGGAGGGAAAGTGTGCGACTGCTGCGGCGCCATGGCGGCCTTCCTTGATTGTGCGGGAAGGCCAGCGTAGCGGCACCGGGCGGGCGCCGCTACCCGCTTCGGGATGGCGAATGCGGTTTACCGCCCGGATCGGGACTATCGGCTGGTGGCCGCGGTACGGGGCGGCTGCAGCACATGCGTGGCAAGAGCACCGTTGCTGCCTTGCCACGCCGAAGACGGCGGTTGCGCCGGACGTGCCCGGCCAGTTAGAATGCGAATCATTATTATTTGCGACCCAGGGAGCATGCGACGTGTCGGCAGCCCAACCCGGCGTTCACCAGGAGGTGGGCAGCCTGTATCACGATCATCACCGCTGGCTGCAAGGCTGGCTGCGGCACAAGCTGGGTAACGCGTTCGACGCGGCTGACGTGGCGCACGACACTTTCATGCGCCTGCTGAACCGCGACGAGGCCATCGCCGCGCGCGAGCCGCGCGCCTTCCTCACCACCGTGGCCAAGGGCGTGCTGGGCAATCTGTACCGCCGCCGCGACCTGGAAGCGGCCTACCTGGAAACCCTGGCCAGCCTGCCCGCGCAGTGCGCGCCCGATCCCGAGGCGCAGGCGATCCTGCTCGAAGCCCTGTTCGACATCGACCGCCGCCTCGACGGCCTGGCGCCGGCCGTGCGCCGCGCGTTCCTGCTGTCGCAGCTCGACGGCATGCCGCAGGCCGCCATCGCGCTGGAGCTGAACGTCTCGCTGGCCACCGTGCAGCGCTACCTGGTCAAGGCCATGCACCAGTGTTTCTTTTCCCATCCGAAGCCGTGACGGACGCCCTGACGCCGGAAGCGGCCAGCCTGCAGGCCGTGGAATGGCTGGTGCGCCTGCAGGCGGGCGATTGCGCGCCGGAAGTGGAGCAGGCCTGGCGCGCCTGGCGCGACAGCGACCCGGAAAACGAGCAGGCGTGGCTGCATGTGGAAGGCTGCATGGCGCGCATGCGTGCTCTGCCCGCGCCGCTGGCGCACGGCACGCTGGCGCGCAAACCCGTGCATGCGCAGGCCAGCGCCGCGCGGCGCCAGTCCCTCAAGCTCCTGGCGCTGCTGGCCGTGGGCGGCGGCGCCTGGCTGGCCGGCGGCGATGAACAGGCGCGCTTCTGGCTGGCCGATTACCGCACGGGCACCGGTGAGCTGCGCCATATTGAGCTGCAGGACGGCACGCGCATCGCCTTGAATACGGCCACCTCCATCGACGTGCGCTACACGGGGGACCAGCGCCTGGTGACCTTATTGAAAGGCGAGATCATGGTGGCCACGGCGCGCGATCCTGCCGGCCGGCCCTTCTTTGTACAGACGTCCCAGGGCCGTTTGCAACCGGTGGGCACGCGCTTTGCCGTGCGCGCCGGCAGCGAGGCCACGCGCCTGGGCGTGTTTGCGGGCGCTGTCGATATCGCGCCCCTCCGGCCGCAACAGCCAGCCGATGCGGCGCGCAGGCTGCAGGCCGGCCAGCAAGCGGCGTTCACGGCGGAGCGTATCGGCTCCACGGGGGCCTTGCCTGCCGGCGCGGATGCCTGGACGGCCGGCATGCTGGTGGCGCACGACATGCCGCTGGCCGACTTTATCGGCGAACTGGCCCGCTACCGCCATGGGCGCCTGGCCTGCGATCCGGCCATCGCGGACCTGCGCGTGTCCGGCATCTACCCGCTGGCCGATACCGCGCAAGTGCTCGACATGCTGGCGCGTACCTTGCCCATCGACGTGCGCCAGACCACGCGTTTCTGGGTGACCGTGGTGCCGCATCGGCAGTATCCATGAATATTTTCCGAAAAAGTGAGGGGTTTGCGATTTTCGCGTGACATAGCAAGTGAACCCTTCATTCACTTTCAGGAAAACAGTCCGCATGCCTAGTACAACACCCATTTACGCTTCTTCCGCTTCCACCGCATGCCGCCGCAGTATGGCGGCGCTGGCCGTCAGCCAGGCCCTGTGGCTGCTCGCCGCCGGCGGCGCCTCGGCTGCCGCCCCCGTTGCCCAGGCAGCCAGTGCGGCGCGCATCGAGCTGGCGATACCGGCCGGCACCCTGGAACTGGTGCTGGTGCGCTTCGGCCAGCAGACGGGCACCATGATTTCCTATCAGGCGGCCAGCGTGGCTGGCAAGCGCAGCGCCGGCCTGGCGGGCCGCTACAGCGTGCCCGAAGCGCTGGGCGCCATCGTCGCCGGCTCGGGCCTGCGCGCCGTGCCGCAGGCAAATGGCGGCTATGTGCTCGACGCGGCGCCGGCCGATGGCGGCCAGACCATGCCCGAGATGAAGGTCACCGCCAGCTTTGATGCGAACGGCGCGACGGAAGGCAGCGGCTCGTACACGACGCAGACCATGCGCTCGGCCACGCGCCTGGGCCTGTCCGTGCGCGAGACGCCGCAAGCCGTCAGCGTGGTCACGCGCCAGCAGATGGATGACCAGAACCTGCAGACGGTGGAAGAGGTGCTGCAAAACGCGGCCGGCATTGCCATCAACCGCTACGACAGCGATCGCACCTCGTTCTTCGCACGCGGTTTTTCCATCGCCAGCTACCAGTACGACGGCATACCCACCACGGTCGATAATGCCTACAACGTGGGCGACAGCACCCTGGACATGACGGCCTACGACAGGGTCGAAATCGTGCGCGGCGCCACGGGCTTGCTGACGGGCGCGGGCGAACCTTCGGCCACCATCAACCTGGTGCGCAAGCGCGCGTCGTCGAGGCAGCTGGCCGGCGCGGCGGCCCTGAGCCTGGGTTCCTGGAACAATGCGCGCGCCAGCGCGGACGTCTCCACGCCGCTCACCGCCGACGGCAAGGTGCGCGGGCGTGTCGTGGCCAGCTACCAGGACAGCGAATCGTATGTGCGCCTGTATCACGGCAAGAAGGCCATGGCCTACGCCACCGTGGAAGCGGACCTGGCGCCCGGCAGCGTGCTGATCGCCGGCTATGAATACCAGGACAACCGTCCGCGCGGCGGCATGTATGGCGGCTTGCCGCTGTGGTACGCGGATGGCGAACGGGCCACCTTGCCCCGTTCCGCCACCACGGCAACCACCTGGAGCCGCTGGTTCAGCACCAGCCAGACGGCCTTTGTGCGCCTGGAGCAGGACCTGGGCAAGGGCTGGAACCTGACGGCCATGCTGAATCACGGCTGGGGCAATTATTCGGCGGCCGAGCTTTTCGCCAATACCTGGCCGGACAAGGCCACGGGCCAGGGCGTGACGGGCTACACCGGGTTTTACTCGGGCACGCGGCGCCAGGACAGCGTGGACGCCTATGTGCAGGGTCCCGTGCAGCTGCTGGGCCGCACGCACGACCTGGCGTTTGGCGTCTCCGGCAGCAACCAGTTCGCCAGCAATCCGGGCATCTCGGGCGGCAGCGTCGACTATGGCAATTTCCATCAATGGCAGGGCGTGACGCCGGAGCCGGACTGGAACGACGCGAATTTCTCGCGCTGGCAGCTGCTCGACACGGTGCAGCAGCGCGGCATCTACGGCACGGCGCGCTTTTCGCTGGCCGACCCCTTGAAACTGATCGTCGGCGCGCGCTACAGCCGCTACAAGGCGGACCACGTCGACGACTGGGGCGGCAGCTATGCGTATGCCAAGCACGCCGTCACGCCGTACGCGGGCCTGGTGTGGGATATCGACGCGCAGCATGCGCTGTACACCAGCTACAGCAAGATCTTCAAGCCGCAGGGTAACCAGGACCGCTTCGGCCGCTACCTCGATCCCGTGCAGGGCAAGAACGTGGAAGCGGGCGTGAAGGGCGAGTATTTCGGCGGCAGGCTCAATGCGGCGCTGGCCGTGTTCCGCATCGCGCAAGACGGCCTGGCGCAGGAAGATACGGGCCATTTTGTCGGCAATTCACTGACGCAGGCGTATTACGCGGCGGCGGGCACCACCAGCAAGGGCGTGGAGCTCGATCTGTCGGGTGAACTGGCCAAGGGCTGGAATGTGTCGGCCAGCGTGTCGCATGCGGCGGCCGAAGACAAGCAGGGCGCGCGCCTGAACAGCTATGTGCCGCAAACCCTGGCGCGCGTGTTTTCCACGTACCAGCTGCCCGGCGACTGGCGCGCCTTGTCGGTGGGCGGCGGGGTGAACTGGCAAAGCGGTGCCTACCGCGACGCCACCGGGCCGAAGGGCACGGAGCGCGTGGCGCAGGGCGGCTACGCCGTGGCCAGCCTGATGGCCAGATATGCGCTGTCGCGCCAGCTGTCGCTGCAGGCAAACGTCAACAACCTGTTCGACAAGCGCTACTACAGCCAGGTCGGCATGTATAACCAGGCTTACTGGGGCGCGCCGCGCAATGCCAGCGTCACGCTGCGCTACGTCTTCTGATGCATCAGAGCGGCCAGGCCTGCTTGGTGACGGCCACGGCCACGATGTAGGCGAAGACCAGCACGGCCAGCGCGAACGCGGTGCCGCGCACGGCCGGCGTCTTGCCCCGTTTCAGGGCGATGGTGCCCAGCACGATGTAGGCCACGAGCGCGCCCAGCTTGGCGGCCAGCCATGGCTGGCTGCCCGGCGCCTGGCCGCTCCACACGGCCAGCGTGATGGCGCTGGCCAGCAAGGCCGTATCGACCAGGTGCGGCAGGATTTTTACCCAGCGCTGCTGCAATGCGGGCGAGGCGCGCAGCATCCAGGCGCCGCGCAACAGGAAAAGAAAGCCGCTGGCGGCGGCGCAACCCATGTGGAAATGCTTGAGGCTCAGATAATCCATGCGTGATGTCGTGGGCGTTGATTGACGGTGGCGCCAGCATAGCCGCCTTTGCCGCGCCGCGCCATACGTCGTCGGGATGAGGCGCGATCAATCAGCGGCACCATTTCACGTACACCAGCTCCGGATCGCCCTCATCGAGATGGTCGATCCGGCCGCTGCGCACGAAGCCCGCGCTGGCGAACAGCCGCTGCGCGGCCACGTTGGACTGGTTCGTCGAAGTGAACAGTTTCGCCGTCGGGCAGGCGTTTGCGGCAGCCGCCAGCAGGCGCATGCCCACGCCGCGCCGCTGCTGCGCGGGCGCCACCACCACCAGCGGGACAAAACCGTAGCCGAAGAAGTCGTCGTGCGTGAGGACATAGCCGGCGACCTGGCCGGCGTGCAGGGCGACCAGGCACTGCCTCTTGCCGACGGCGTCGCGCACGGCGTCGCCGCGGCTGGCGTGCGATTGCGCATAGGCGTCGCAGGCCAGCATGGCCGCCACGTCGCCTGGCCTGGCCACGCGGGTGATGATGTCGTCTGCTTCTGTTTCCTTGTCCATGCCGCTCCCTGTTGTGCCCGTGCCGAGTGTGCCAAAAATGCGTCCGTTTGTAAAACACCTGCCATCCAGGCTAGGTCCGGCCTGCGCCATCTAGTCACTTTTGCCGATGCGGCTATCCAGATTGCCTTCCCAAAATCACCCTGTGGCCGATAGTGCCTTTTGCGGCCGGCACGTAAGCTGGTCGGGACGGCTGGCCAGACGGCCAGTGCATTCATGGAGAAACATCGTGGCTACCCTAGATGGCACTAACAAGAACAGTAACAGCAGTAACACGCCGGTCGAACCGGGCAGGCGGCGCAAGCAGGCGTCCGTGCTGGTCAGCAGTACCTTCGCCTTCACGATCTGCTTCGCGGTATGGATGATGTTTGCCGTACTGGGCATCCCCATCAAGACCAGCCTGGGCTTGACTGAAACGCAATTCGGCCTGCTGGCCGCCATGCCCGTGCTGACGGGCTCCCTCGTGCGCGTGCCATTGGGCATCTGGACGGACAAATACGGCGGACGCCGCGTATTCTTCCTGCTGATGCTGGCCAGCGTGGTGCCGATCTACCTGATCGCCTACGCCACCGCCTACTGGCACTTCCTCTTGCTGGGCATGTTCGTAGGTCTGGCGGGCGGCTCGTTTTCCGTCGGCACGCCGTACGTGGCGCGCTGGTACGAGAAGGAGCGCCGCGGCCTGGCCATGGGCATCTTCGGTGCGGGGAATTCCGGTTCCGCGCTGACGAAGTTCGTCGCGCCCGGCATCGTCGCCGCCTTCGGCTGGCAGATGCTGCCCAAGGTGTATGCGGTGGCCATGCTGGCCACGGCCATCCTCTTCTGGCTGTTTTCGTACACGGACAAATCGCACCTGGCGCCATCGGGCGAAAGCTTTACCGAGCAGATGAAGGTGCTGAAGGACCCGCGCGTGTGGCGCTACTGCCAGTACTACTCGGTGGTGTTCGGCGGCTATGTGGCGCTGGCGCTGTGGATGACGAAGTACTACGTGGCCGAATACGGCTTCGACCTGAAACACGCGGCGCTGCTGGCCGCCTGCTTCTCGCTGCCGGGCGGCGTGCTGCGCGCCGTGGGCGGCTGGATCTCCGACAAGTACGGCGCCGCCAGGGTGACATGGGCCGTGATGTGGGTGTGCTGGGTGTGCTTCTTCCTGCTGTCGTATCCGCAGACGCAGATGGTGGTGGAAACCGTCACGGGACCGCTGGCCTTCCATATCGGCCTGTCGCCGCTGTGGTTCACCGTGCTGCTGTTCATCGTCGGCATCGCCATGGCCGTGGGCAAGGCGTCCGTCTTCAAGTTCATCGGCGATGATTTTTCGCACAACATCGGCGCCGTGTCGGGCGTGGTGGGCCTGGCCGGCGGCTTGGGCGGCTTCATCCTGCCCGTGATGTTCGGCGCCCTGGTGGACTTCACGGGCGTCCGCTCGAGCGCCTTCATGCTCTTGTACGGCACCGTCTGCGTTTCCCTCGTCTGGATGCATTTTTCGTTCAAGCCGCTGCGCGCGGCGCCCGCCAATCAACCTGCAGGAGCACAAGCATGAGCCGCTACATGATCAATACGTGGGAACCCGAGACTCCCAGTTTCTGGCAAACGACAGGCAAGGCCACGGCCGCGCGCAATCTGTGGATCTCGATCCCAGCGCTGCTGCTGGCGTTTGCCGTGTGGATGGTGTGGAGCGTGGTGGTGGTCAACCTGCCCAACATCGGTTTTACCTACAGTAACAACCAGCTGTTCTGGCTGACGGCCTTGCCGGGCCTGTCCGGCGCCACCCTGCGCATCTTTTATTCGTTCATGGTGCCGATCTTCGGCGGCCGGCGCTGGACGGCCATTTCCACGGGCTCGCTGCTGATTCCCGCCATCGGTATCGGCCTGGCCGTGCAGGATGTGAACACGGGCTATCCGACCATGCTGATCCTGGCCCTGCTGTGCGGCTTTGGCGGCGGCAATTTCGCCTCGTCGATGGCCAACATCAGCTTTTTCTACCCAAAGGCCAGCAAGGGCTTCGCGCTGGGCATGAACGCGGGCCTGGGCAACCTGGGCGTATCGGTGGTGCAGTTCGTCGTGCCGCTGGTGATCACTTTTGCCGTCTTCGGCGCCTGGGGTGGCGAGTCGCTCACCTGGGTCAAGAATGGCGTGAGCAAGGACATGTGGCTGCAGAACGCGGGTTTCATCTGGGTGCCGTTCATTGCGCTCTCCACCTTGCTGGCCTGGTTCGGCATGAATGACCTGGCGTCGGCCAAGGCCTCGTTTTCCGAACAGGCCGTGATCTTTAAGCGCAAGCACAATTGGCTCATGTGCTGGCTGTACACGGGCACCTTCGGCTCCTTCATCGGTTATTCGGCCGCATTCCCGCTGCTGATCAAGATCCAGTTCCCCGACGTCAATCCGCTCGACTACGCGTTTTTGGGACCCCTCGTCGGTGCCTTGGCGCGGGTGGCCGGCGGCGTGATCTCGGACAAGCTGGGTGGCGCCAGGGTTACCCTGTGGTCGTTCCTCTTGATGATAGGCGCCGTGCTGGGCGTGCTGTACTTCATGCCGCAAGGTGGTACCGGTGGCAATTTCAACGGCTTCTTCTGGATGTTCATGCTGCTGTTTGCGGGCACGGGCATCGGCAATGCGTCGACCTTCCGCATGATCCCCGTGATCTTCCTGACGGAGCACCAGCGCGCGGCGGCCGGCAAGGACAAGGCGGCGCAGGAGCAAGCCATCGTCGACGCCAACAAGGAAGGCGCGGCCGTGCTGGGCTTCACTTCGGCCGTGGCGGCGTACGGCGCCTTCTTCATCCCGAAAAGCTACGGCACCTCGATTGCGCTGACGGGCAGCCCCGACGCGGCCCTGTGGTGCTTCATCGGCTTCTATGTCAGCTGCATCGCCATCACGTGGTGGTGCTATGCCCGTAAAAACGCGCCCATGCCTTGCTGAAGCTGGAATGCCTGGCAAGCCATGCTTGCTGGGCGCTGTATGAGTACGAGAGGTAGAAATGGAAGAACTGGAAAAATTCGTCAACGGCTTCAGCCTGTTTCAGCAGCAGTACTTCAGCGAGCCGCAGACCTTGTACGACAGCCTGCGCGACGGCCAGCGGCCTTCGACCCTGCTGATTGGCTGCTGCGATTCGCGGGTCGATCCCATGCTGCTGACGGGCAGCGACCCGGGCGACATGTTCGTCGTGCGCAATATCGCCAACCTGGTGCCGCCGTGTACCCCCGACGCGCCGCCCGGCGTCAGTTCGGCCATCGAGTTCGCCGTCTGCAAGCTCGAAGTGGCCAGGGTCATCGTGCTCGGGCATGCGCGCTGCGGCGGCATCCGCGCGCTGCTGCAGCCGCAGCCGCGCGCGCAAGACCAGGAAACGGACTTCGTGGGACAGTGGATGCGCATCGCCGAACCGGTGGCGCAGCGCGTGCGGCGCGAGCTGGCGCACCGTTCATCGGAAGAGCAGCACCATGCGTGCGAACTGGCCAGCATATTGCAGTCGCTGGACAACCTGCTCACCTACCCCTGGCTCAAGCGCAGGGTGGAGCAGGGATTGTTGAAATTGCATGGATGGTATTTCGACATCGACAGCGGGGCGCTGATGGCGTATTCGGCGCGCCAGCAGCAGTTTTTGCCGCTGGTGTGTCCGATAGAGCGCGCGCGGCATTTGCACGAGCGCCCCTGGCCGGATTCAGCTAAAACGTAACAAATCCCCGCTGCGGTCAAACGCCAGCAGGCTGTCGATGCGGCCTTGTTCGATGGCCGTCACCATGGCGCGCAGGGGCGCCTCGCAATCGTGCGGCGCGGGCGGCTGGCCGTCCTGGCCCGCCAGTCCTGCCACGAAGACCACGTCCCAGTGCGTCTGCATCTGTCTCGACTCCTCTTTCAATGTCTCGAAGCTGCCCAGTTCATCGGGCAGCTTGTCGGCGCACATCACGGGCGTGAGGGACTTGCCCTGGCCGCCAGGCTGCGCCTGCGCCTGGGTAAAGGTGAACAGCAGGCGTTGCGGCTGTTCCTGGTTGCGGGCGCTGCGCAGCAGGCTGGCGTAATCGGTAATCGGCATGGTGCTCTTTCTCACAGTTGAACGATGGCGACAGGTATACCGCAGCGTGGCTGCGGCGCCCATAGGCAATAGTGACTATCCGGGTGACTACGCGCCTATGCATTCCTGGTGCCGGAAACCGACTTCTTGCCAATACCGCCGCGCGGGGCGCATCGCTAGACTGTTTGTATCGACGCTTGAGCCATCGTGCTTGCAGCGTTTTTTAAGACCTGGCGCCGCTGTCCGCGGCGCAATGTGGAGGTAGCATGAGTCACTTTCTGGACCGCCTGAAATTTTTTAGCAAGCCCGCCGAGCCGTTTTCCAACGGCCATGGCACCGTGGTCGATGAAGACCGTACCTGGGAAAACGCCTACCGCCAGCGCTGGCAGCACGACAAGATCGTCCGCTCCACGCATGGCGTGAACTGCACCGGCTCGTGCAGCTGGAAGGTGTATGTCAAGAATGGCCTGATCACCTGGGAAACCCAGCAAACCGATTACCCGCGCACGCGTCCCGACCTGCCCAACCACGAGCCGCGCGGCTGCCCCCGCGGCGCCAGCTACTCCTGGTACGTGTATTCGGCCCAGCGCGTGAAATACCCGATGGTGCGCGGCCGCCTGATGGAAATGTGGCGCGAAGCGCGCAAGACCATGGACCCCGTCACGGCCTGGGACTGGATCAGCCAGGACCCCGTGCGCTCGCAGCAGTACAAATCCATCCGTGGCCTGGGCGGCTTCGTGCGCGCCACGTGGGATGAATCGAACGAGATCATCGCCGCCGCGAATGCGCTGACGATCAAGAAATACGGCCCGGACCGCGTCGTCGGCTTTTCGCCGATTCCCGCCATGTCCATGGTCAGCTATGCTTCCGGCACGCGCTACCTGTCGCTGATCGGCGGCGTGGCCCTGAGCTTCTATGACTGGTACTGCGACTTGCCGCCGGCCAGTCCGCAAGTGTGGGGCGAGCAGACGGACGTGCCGGAATCGGCCGACTGGTACAACTCGACCTATCTGATGGTGTGGGGCTCGAACGTGCCGATGACGCGCACGCCGGACGCCCACTTCTACACGGAAGTGCGCTACAAGGGCACGAAAACCGTGGCCATCTCGCCCGACTACGGCGAAATGGTGAAGTTCGGCGACATCTGGCTGGCGCCGAAGCAGGGCACGGATGCCGCGCTGGCGCTGGCCATGGGCCATGTGATCCTCAAGGAATTCCATGCGGAAGGGCAGAGCGCCTACTTCCGCGACTATGCGCGCCAGTACACGGACTTCCCCATGCTGGTGCTGCTCAAGGAGCACAACGGCACCCTGGTGCCCGATTACTTCCTGCGCGCTTCGCACCTGGACAACAACCTCGACGAAACCAACAATCCGGAATGGAAAACCCTCGTCATCGACGAGAGCACGGGGGCGATCACGGCGCCGGCCGGCTCCATCGGCTTCCGCTGGGGCGAGTCGGGCAAGTGGAACCTGGAACAGAAGGCGGGCGGCAGTGGTGCGCCCATCGTGCCGATGCTCTCCATGATCAACGACAGCGACGCCGTCACGGAAGTGGGCTTCGCCTACTTCGGCGGCAAGGACGCGGCCGACATGTTGCTGCGCAAAGTACCCGTGAAAACCATCCGCCTGGCCGATGGCAGCACGGGCCTGGTGACCACCGTGTTCGACCTGACCCTGGCCAACTACGGCATCGACCGGGGCCTCGGTGGCGAAAACGTGGCGGAAAGCTATGACGACGACGTGCCGTACACGCCGGCATGGCAGGAAAAGCACACGGGCGTGAAACGCGCCGACGTCATCACGGTGGCGCGCCAGTTCGCGGAAAATGCGGACCAGACGCGCGGCAAGAGCATGGTCATCGTGGGCGCCGGCCTGAATCACTGGTACCACATGGACATGACGTATCGGGGCATCATCAACATGCTGATGATGTGCGGCTGTATCGGCCAGTCGGGCGGCGGCTGGGCCCATTACGTGGGCCAGGAAAAGCTGCGTCCGCAAACGGGCTGGACGCCGCTGGCCTTCGCCCAGGACTGGGTACGCCCGATGCGCCAGATGAACGGCACCTCGTTCTTCTATGCCCATACGAGCCAGTGGCGCCATGAAAAGCTGGAAACGGGCGACATCGCCTCGCCATCGGCCGCCGGCACCACGGGCGACCTGACCCTGCTCGACTACAACGCCAAGGCCGAGCGCATGGGCTGGCTGCCATCGGCGCCGCAGCTGCAAACCAATCCGCTGGAAGTGGCCAAGGCCGCCAAGGCGGCAGGGCAGGCGCCGGCCGCATATGCGCTCGACCAGATCAAGGCGGGCCAGCTGCAGTTCTCGTGCGACGACCCGGACAACCCGGCCAACTTCCCCCGCAATATGTTCGTCTGGCGCTCGAACATCCTGGGCAGCTCGGGCAAGGGCCACGAGTACTTCCTGAAATACCTGCTGGGCACGCAGAACGGCTTGCTCAGCGACGAGGACGACTGCCTCACGCCGAAGCAGGTGAAAGTGCGCCCGGCCGCCGAAGGCAAGCTCGATCTGCTGGTGGTGCTGGACTTCCGCATGTCGACCACGTGTCTGTACGGAGACGTGGTGTTGCCGACGGCCACCTGGTATGAAAAGGATGACTTGAACACCTCGGACATGCATCCGTTCATCCACCCGCTGTCGGAAGCCGTGCAGCCGCTGTGGCAATCGAAGTCGGACTGGGAAATCTACAAGGGCATCGCCGAGAAATTCTCGGAAATCGGCGGCGAGCTCCTGGGCACCCAGCAAGACATCATCCTGACCCCGCTGATGCACGACACGCCGGGCGAACTGGGCCAGCCTTTCGATCCCAAGGACTGGCGCGCCGGCGAATGCGAGGCCATTCCCGGCAAGACCATGCCGAACATGACGGTGGTCGAGCGCAATTACCGCGACGTCTACAAGAAGTTCACTTCGATCGGCCCGCTGCTGGAAACCATCGGCAACGGCGGCAAGGGTATTTCCTGGAAAACGGGCCATGAAGTGGACGTGCTGCGCGGCATCAATCGTACGGTGCTCGACGAGGGCGTGTCGCAGGGCCAGCCGCGCCTCGACACGGCCATCGATGCGGCCGAGATGATCCTGTCGCTGGCGCCGGAAACGAATGGCCACGTGGCCGTGAAAGCCTGGGCCGCGCTGTCAAGCATCACGGGCCGCGACCACACGCATCTGGCGCTGCCGCGCGAGCATGACAGCATCCGCTTCCGCGACGTGCAGGCGCAGCCGCGCAAGATCATTTCCTCGCCCACCTGGTCGGGCCTGGAAAGCGAGGAAGTGAGCTACACGGCCGGCTATACCAACGTGCATGAACTGATCCCGTGGCGCACCCTGACGGGCCGCCAGCAGTTCTACCAGGATCACCTGTGGATGCGCGACTTCGGCGAAGGGCTGTGCGTGTACAAGCCGGCCATCAACACGAAGACGACGGAAGCGCTGCTGGGCACCCGGCCGAACGGCAACAAGGAACTGGCGCTGAACTTTTTGACGCCGCACCAGAAGTGGGGCATCCACTCCACGTATTCGGACAACCTGCGCATGCTGACCCTGTCGCGCGGCGGTCCCCACGTGTGGCTGTCGGAAATCGACGCGCAGGCGGCCGGCATCGTCGACAACGACTGGATCGAAGTCTTCAACGTGAACGGCACCCTGACGGCGCGCGCCATCGTCAGCCAGCGCATCCCGGCCGGCATGACGATGATGTATCACGCGCAGGAAAAGATCATCAACGTGCCTGGCGCGGAGATGACGGGCAAGCGGGGCGGCATCCACAACTCCGTGACGCGCGCCGTGCCCAAGCCCACGCACATGATAGGCGGCTACGCCCAGCTGGCCTACGGCTTCAATTACTACGGCACGGTGGGCTCCAACCGCGATGAATTCGTATTGGTGCGCAAGATGAACAAGGTCGACTGGCTGGAAGGCCCGTTGCAGGAAGAAGGAGCATAGTATGAAAATCAGAGCGCAAATCGGCATGGTGCTGAACCTGGACAAGTGCATCGGCTGCCACACCTGTTCCGTCACGTGCAAGAACGTGTGGACGAGCCGCGACGGCGTCGAGTACGCCTGGTTCAACAACGTTGAAACCAAGCCGGGCATCGGCTATCCGAAACAGTGGGAAAACCAGGACAAGTGGAATGGCGGCTGGCGCCGCACGGATGCAGGCAAGATCGAGCCGCGCCAGGGCAGCCGTCTGAAGATCCTGGCGAACATCTTTGCCAACCCCAACCTGCCCGCCATCGACGAGTACTACGAGCCGTTCACCTACGACTACGAGCACCTGCAAAGCGCGCCGCTGTCGCAGACGCCGCCGACGGCCCGTCCCATCTCCGTGCTGACGGGGAAAAAGATGGAGAAGATCGAGTGGGGCCCGAACTGGGAAGATGACTTGGGAGGCGAATTCGCCCAGCGCAGCAAGGATAAACTGTTCGACAACATGCAGAAGGAGATGTACGGCACCTTCGAGAACACCTTCATGATGTATCTGCCGCGCCTGTGCGAGCATTGCCTGAACCCGACGTGCGTGGCGTCCTGCCCATCCGGCTCCGTGTACAAGCGCGAAGACGACGGCATCGTGCTGATCGACCAGGACAAGTGCCGCGGCTGGCGCATGTGCATCTCCGGTTGCCCGTACAAGAAGATTTACTACAATTGGTCGTCCGGCAAGGCGGAGAAGTGCACGTTCTGCTTCCCCCGCATCGAAGCGGGCCAGCCTACCGTGTGCTCGGAAACGTGCGTGGGCCGCATCCGCTACCTGGGCGTGCTGCTGTACGACGCCGACAAGATCGAGGCGGCTGCCTCCGTGCCGCAGGAGCAGGACCTGTACCAGGCGCAGCTCGGCCTGTTCCTCGATCCGCACGACCCGGCCATCATCGCCGAGGCGCGCCGCCAGGGCATTCCCGACCTGTGGCTCGATGCGGCCGTCAAGTCGCCCGTCTACAAGATGGCCGTCGAGTGGAAGGTGGCGTTCCCGCTGCACCCCGAATACCGCACCTTGCCGATGGTGTGGTACGTGCCGCCCCTGTCGCCGATCCAGGCGGCCGCCGAATCGGGCAAGCTGGGCGTGAACGGCATGCTGCCGGACACGCAAAGCCTGCGCATTCCCGTGCAGTACCTGGCCAATCTGCTGACGGCCGGCGACCAGCCGCCCATCGTCTCGGCGCTGGACCGCATGCTGGCCATGCGCGCCTACATGCGCAGCAAGACGGTCGAGAAGGTGGAAAACCTCACGGTCCTCAAGCAAGTGGGTCTCACCAAGGCGCAGGTGGAAGACATGTACCACATCATGGCCATCGCCAACTACGAAGACCGCTTCGTCATCCCCAGCAGCCACAAGGAAATGGCGGAGGACAGCTTCAACGAGAAGGGATCGTGCGGCTTCAGCTTCGGCAATGGCTGCTCGGACGGGGTGAGCGAGCCTACCTTGTTCGGCAAGAAAAAACACGGTTCGGCCATCTTCATGCAGATGCCGAAGTCGCGCAAAACGGCGCCAGGCGCTTAAGGAGCTCATATGGAACACGCTATGCATCACTACCAAGTCCTTTCTCGCCTGCTGCTGTATCCCGAGCCCGAGCTGATCGCCCACCTGCCGCAGCTGGACGCGGCGCTGGCGGCCGTGCCGGAACAGCACGCGCTGCTGCGGCCCTTGCTGGCGCACCTGGAAAGCAGCAGCCTGATCGACCTGCAGCAGCAGTACGTGGCCACCTTCGACCGTAATCCGTCGCACTCGCTGCATCTGTTCGAGCATATCCACGGCGAATCGCGCGATCGGGGCCAGGCCATGGTCGACCTGATGGAGGAATACAAGCGCCACGGCCTGCAGATGGTGGGCGACGACTTGCCCGACTTCGTGCCCCTGTTCCTGGAATTCCTGGCGCAGCTCGACGAGGCGGTTTCGGCGCCGCTGCTGGGCGACGCCGTCCACGTGCTGGCGCACATCGGCCGCAAGCTGGCGGCCAACGGCAGCCCGTACGCGCCTGTCTTCACCTTGCTCGAACGTCTGAGTCCCGTGGCGGCCGAAATGCTGGCCGAACCGCCGGTGCGCGACATGGATGAAGCGCTGGAAACCTTCGGTCCCGGCGCGGACGGCGTCGAGCCGCTGCTGCGCCAGGGCCCGGGCCAGGTCGCGGGCGGCGTCCATCCCGTGCATTTTCACCCGCAGCCGCGGCGCGCCGCCTGAGCGGCGCCCGGCATCCGCATGAAGAGGAGTACATCATGAGTCATTATCTGCATCAATTCGTCTACGGCATCTACCCGTACATCGCGCTGGCCATCTTTTTTCTCGGTAGCCTGATCCGCTTCGACCGCGAGCAATACACGTGGAAGTCTGATTCCAGCCAGCTGCTGCACCGTGGCAGCCTGCGCCTGGGCAATATTTTGTTCCACATCGGCATCATCGGCCTGCTGTTCGGCCATGCGGCCGGGCTGCTCACGCCCGTCTGGGTGTGGGATACCCTGGGCGTGTCGCATAGCCTGAAGCAGGGCGTGGCCATGGCGGCCGGCGGCGTGATGGGCAGCCTGTGCCTGGCCGGCATCCTGATCCTGCTCGTGCGCCGCTTTTCCAACGAGCGCCTGCGCGCCGTCACCACGGCCGGCGACAAGCTGGTGATGGTGTGGATCCTGCTGACCTTGCTGCTGGGACTGTCGTCGATCTTCGTGTCCGCCTCGCACATGGATGGCCACATGATGGTCTTGCTGATGCAATGGGCGCAGCACATCGTCACGTTCCGCGCCGATGCGGCCAGCTTCATCGTCGATGCGCCGCTGGTCTTCAAGCTGCATCTGTTCATGGGCATGTCGCTGTTCGTCATCTTCCCGTTCACCCGCCTGGTGCACGTGTGGAGCGGCTTTGGCGCCATCGGCTACCTGGGCCGCGCCTATCAACTGGTGCGCCGCCGTTAAAAAACGCCATGAAAAATCTGCTGCGCGCAGCGATTTGCGGCCTGCGATGCTCACTGTGCATGCGCACAGCTGCGCTTCTCAGCCGCAACTCATCTCCGCTCGCGACGATTTTTCAGGCTATTTATGGAAGGAAAGTAAGATGGGAATCTCCGTCAATGGCATCGATATCGACGATGCCGACATTGCCCGCGAACTGCCGCATCACGACGGTGCCGGCAATCCGCTGAAACAGGCCGTGCATGAACTGGTGCTGCGCCGGCTGCTGCTCGACGAGGCGCAGCGCCTGGGCGTGCAGGGCGGCAGCGATGACGACCGTATCGAGGCGCTGTTTGCGCAGGAAGTGCGCGTGCCGCCCGCCGACGATGCGGCCTGCCGCACCTTTTATGCGCAGCGCCCGCAGCTGTTCTGCAGCGGCGCGCTGGTCGAGGCGCGCCACATCCTGTTCCAGGTGACGCCGGAAGCGCCCCTGGAGCTGCTGCGGGCCACGGCGCAAGCCGTGCTCGATGCATTGAAGCTGGCGCCCGAGCGCTTCGGCGAACTGGCGGCGCAGTATTCGAACTGCCCGTCGGGCGCCTTGGGGGGCAATCTGGGCCAGCTGTCGCCGGGCCAGAGCGTGCCCGAGTTCGACGCGCTGCTGTTCCGCCTGGAAGCGGGCGCGCTGGCCGGCCATTTGCTGGAAACGCGCTTCGGCTACCACATCGTGCAAGTGCTGCGCCGGGTCGAAGGCCAGGCCATCGCCTACGAGGCGGTGCAGGCGCAGATCGCCGACCGCCTGTCGCGCGCCGCGTGGCAGCGGGCCGTGCATCAGTATCTGCATTTGCTGGTGGGCCGCGCCGAGATCGCCGGCATCGCGCTGGAAGGCACAGCCAGTCCTTTAGTGCAATAGACCGGAAGGCGTAGGCCGCTAGGCCTTCTGGGGCACAGCCAGATCGTGTCCCAGCCT
Source organism: Janthinobacterium sp. P210006 (assembly GCF_036231885.1). Classification (NCBI taxonomy): domain Bacteria; kingdom Pseudomonadati; phylum Pseudomonadota; class Betaproteobacteria; order Burkholderiales; family Oxalobacteraceae; genus Janthinobacterium; species Janthinobacterium sp. P210006. Next base: position 78,800 of record NZ_JAZARD010000002.1, read on the forward strand.
TTACAATCAAGGAAGAAACAGGAGTAGCGTCATGGGTAGCGTCAAGTTGCAGGACCGTTTTGGCCGTGCTATCGATTATGTGCGGCTGTCCGTCACCGACCGCTGCGATTTGCGCTGCAGCTATTGCATGCCCAAGGGCTTTCGCGGCTTCGAAGAGCCGAAGGACTGGCTGACGTTCGACGAGATCGAGCGCCTGCTGGGTATTTTTGTCCGCCTGGGCACGCGCCGCGTGCGCCTGACGGGCGGCGAGCCCCTGTTGCGGCGAAAGCTGCCGGAGCTGGCGCAGCGGCTGTCCGCGCTGCCCGGCCTGCAGGACCTGTCGCTGTCGACCAATGCCACGCAGCTGGGCAAGCATGCCGCAGCCCTGCGCGCGGCGGGCGTGGACCGCATCAATGTCAGCCTGGATTCGCTGGACCGCGCCTGCATGCAGCAGATCACGGGACGCGACAGCCTGCAGCCCATCCTCGACGGCCTGATGGCGGGCAAGGCGGCCGGCTTCGATCCGATCAAGATCAATATGGTGGCCATGCGCGGCGTCAATGACGGCCAGATCGAGGCCATGGCCGCGTTCTGCATCGAGCAGCAATTCATCCTGCGCCTGATTGAAGCCATGCCCATGGGCAGCACGGGCCGCAATGCCTGCTACATGCCGCTGGGCCCCGTGCGCGAGCGTCTGGCGGCCCGCTTCGGCCTGGTGCCGCAGGCAACAGAACTGGGCGGCGGGCCGGCGCGCTACATGGCGACCCGGGATGGACGCGCGAGCATCGGTTTTATTACGCCCATGTCGCAGCATTTTTGCGCCACCTGCAACCGCGTGCGCCTGTCCGTCGATGGTACCCTGTATCTGTGCCTGGGCCAGGAAGAGAAATTCGCCTTCGGCCCCATGCTGCGCGGCGGGGCCACGGATGCGGAGATCGAGGCGGCGATCCGCGCCGCCATCGAACTCAAGCCGCAGCAGCACGATTTCAATACGCAGCCGGACAAGATCGTGCGGTTCATGGCGCAGACCGGTGGATGAATGGCGGTGTCAATGCCGGGGTCAGACCCGCCGGGTCTGACCCCGGATCTTGGCTTGTGGGTGGAACGATGTCGCTGACTTGACGGCATAGGAACCACAAACAGGCATTTATTAGGGGCGGTATGAAATTCAAGGCGATGTTTTCCTCCTGGCAGAAGCTGTCGACCAAGATCGTCGGCGCGCTGCTGCTCATGCTCGTGCTGGCCCTGAGCGCCATCGGCTGCACCCTGTTCCTGTCGTGGCAGCTCGAGGGCAGCTCGGCCGCCATCAACGAGACGGGCCGGCTGCGCATGCAGACCTACCGTTTGACCCTGCTGATCGCCAGCGACGCGCGCGAGCAGGCGCGCCAGCAGGCGCTGCTGATCGACGAAACCCTGGCCAAGATCGGCCACGGCGACCCGCAGCGCCCTTTGTTCCTGCCTCCCAGCACGGCCATCAAGTGGGAATTCGAACGCATCGGCGCCGCCTGGCGCGGCGCCTTGCGCCCGGCCGCGCTGGCCGCCGACAGCACGGCGCGCGCGCGCCAGTTCGAGCATGACGCCGACACCTTCGTCGGCCAGGTCGACCAGCTGGTGCGCCTGATCGAGCACGATAGCGAACAGCGCACCTTCTGGCTGCGCGCCTCGCAGCTGATCCTGGTGGGCATGGCCGTCATCGGCACCGTCAGCATGATTTACCTGATGTTCATGCTCATCATCGAGCCCGTGACGCGCCTGCGCCTGGGCATGCAGCGCATGAAGGAGCGCGATTTCAGCGTGCGCCTGGCCGTGGAAAGCAATGACGAATTCGGCCAGCTGGCCAGCGGCTTCAACCAGATGGCCGACCGCCTGCAGGCGCTGTACGGCAATCTGGAGGAGGGCGTGCGCAGCAAGACGGCCACCCTGGAGTACCGCAACCGCGAACTGGCGCTGCTGTACGAAAGCGCCGCCTTTTTGCAGCGCCCGCAGCCGCTGGAAGATATCTGCGGCGGTTTCATGCAGCGCATCGTCGATTATTTCGAGGCGGACGGCTCCACCGTGCGCGTGCTCGACGCGGAGCGGGGCAACCTGCACATGGTGGTGCACCACGGCCTGTCGGAGGAACTGGTGGCGTCCGAGCACTGCCTGAAGGTGGGCGACTGCCTGTGCGGCACGGCCGTCGAGATGAAGGTGGCGAAGGTGCACGACATGCGCCGCATCGACAAGGCGCACGAGCTGCGCTGCCACCGCGAGGGCTTTGCCACCGTCTCCGTGTTCCAGATTCACGCGCACGAACAGCACATGGGCTTTTTCAACCTGCATTTCCGCCTGGCCCGCGTGTTCTCGGCGCGCGAGCTGGCCTTGCTGGAAACCCTGGGCCAGCTGCTGGGCATTGCGCTGGAAAACCTGCGCCTGGCCGCGCGCGAACGCGAAATGGCCGTCTCCGAAGAGCGCAACCTGGTGGCGCAGGGCCTGCACGACAGCATTGCGCAAAGCCTCAATTTCCTCAACCTGCAGGTGCAGATGCTGGACGACTCCGTGCGCCATGCCCGTTTCGAGGAAGTGGCGGGCATCGTGCCGGCCCTGCACGCGGGCGTGAAGGAAAGCTATGAAGACGTGCGCGAGCTGCTGGCCAACTTCCGCAGCCGCCTGATGGAGGACGACCTGATCGGCTCCCTGCGCGCGGCGCTGGACAAGTTCCGCCGCCAGACGGGCATCGATGCGGAGCTGCTGGCCGACGTCGACGGCGCGCCGTTCCCCCGCGAGCAGCAATTGCAGCTATTATTCATCGTGCAGGAAGCGCTGTCGAACATCCGCAAGCACGCCCAGGCCAGCCATGTCGAGGTGCGCCTGGCCGACCACCAGGATTTCACCCTGACGATCAGCGACAATGGCGTGGGCTTCGACGCCGCAGCCGTGCTGGAAAAGGGCGACAGCCATGTCGGCATCCATATCATGCGCGAGCGCGCGCAGCGCATCGAGGCCACGTTCGACGTGCACGCCTGTCCCGGCGGCGGCACCACGGTCGAACTGCACCTGTCGCGCGAGCAGCGCCGCGCCGCCTAAGCAACTACCTGAAAGTATAAAAATGGAGACTCCCGTCAAACCGATCACCGTCATGCTGGTGGACGACCACGCGCTGTTCCGCAGCGGCATACGTTCGCTGCTGCAGCGGCATACCGATTTTTCCGTCGTGGGCGAGGCGGCCGACGGCGTGGAAGGCATCAAGCGCGCCATCCAGCTGCAGCCCGACGTGGTGCTGCTGGACCTGAACATGGCCGGCATGTCGGGCGTGGAAGCGCTGCAGCTGATGCAGCACGACTGTCCCGACACGGCCATCGTCATGCTGACCGTCTCGGAAGACGCGGAAGACCTGGCGACGGCCCTGCGCGCGGGCGCCTGCGGCTACCTGATCAAGAATATCGACGCCGACTACCTGGTGCGCGCCATCCGCCGCGCGGCCGCCGGCGAAGTGGTCATCGCCGAAGCGATGACGGGCAAGCTGGTGGCGCAGCTGCAGGCGGGCACGCGGCGCGAGGAACCCGTGTCGGAACTCGACAAGCTGACGCCGCGCGAAAAGGAAATCATCGACTGCCTGTCGCGCGGCGAAAGCAACAAGGGCATCGCGCGCACCCTCGACCTGGCCGAAAGCACGGTCAAGATCCACGTGCAGAACGTGCTGAAAAAACTCAACCTCACCAGCCGCGTGCAGGCGGCCGTGTACGCGGTCGAGCACCGCCAGGGCAAGTAGCCTTCCGGGGTCTGGCCGCCGGGCCAGGCCCTGCAGCTATCTCCATGTATTCTTCTAGTCCTTTTTGCCGATGGTGAGATCTGTACTTTTAAAGTAGTATATTGAATATATCTTTAAAGGCGAGTCCATCATGGCCATCAGTCCCATCAGCGAACCATCCACCCGGGCTGCGTCCTCCGGCGCCGCGCCCTGGCATGCCCGTCACGCCGTCTGGCAACTGGGCTTTCGCCCGTTCTACCTGCTGGCAGCCGTGTTTGCGGCCATCAGCGTTCCCCTGTGGCTGGCCAGCTATACGGGCATGCTGACGGGCGGCCTGCAGGTGGGGCTGGGCTGGCATATGCACGAGATGGTGTTCGGCTTTGCGCTGGCCGTCGTCGTGGGATTCCTATACACGGCGGGGCGCAACTGGACGGGTTTGCCCACGCCGCACGGCGTCCTGCTGATGGCGCTGGCGGGCCTGTGGCTGGCGGGGCGCGTCGCCATGCTGTGCGGGCCTGGCTTCGTGGCGGCGCTGGTCGAGTGGCTGTTCCTGCCGCTGGCCGCCTGGCCACTGTACAGTGTGCTGCGCCGCTCGGGCAACACGCGCAACCTGTTCCTCGTCGGCTTGCTGGCCTTGCTGGCGCTGGCCAACGGCCTGTTCCACGCTGCCGTGCTGGGCTGGCTGCCGCTGTCGCTGTTCGTGCCCGTGCAGGCGGCCATCTTCATCATCGTGCTGATCGAGTCGGTGATCGGCGCGCGCGTGATCCCCATGTTTACCCGCAATGGCGCGCCGGGCAGCACGCCCGTGGCCAGTCCGAAGCGGGCGCTGGCCGCCGTGGCCTGCATGGCGGCCGCCGCCATCGCGTGGCTGGCCGGCGCGCCGGCCTGGCTGACGGCACCGCTGGCCTTCTGCGCTGCCGGCGTGTCGCTGGCCAATCTGCTGGCCTGGCAGCCGCAGCGCACCGTGCGCGTGCCGTTGCTGTGGATCTTGCACCTGTCGTATGCGTGGATAGGCGTGGGCTTTGCGCTGCTGGCGCTGGCCAGCCTGGGTTTGCTGCCGGCCAGCGCCGCATTTCACGCGCTGACGGTGGGCTCGATGGCGGGCCTGATCATCGGCATGATGACGCGCACCACCCTGGGCCACACGGGCCGTCCGCTCAAGGCGGGCAGGGCGGAAGCGGCGATGTACTGGCTGATACAGCTGGGGGCGCTGGCGCGCCTGCTGGCGGCCATCGGTCCTGCCTCGCTGCTGCCGCCGTTCCTGCTGGCGGCAGGGCTGTGCTGGACCCTGGCCTTTATCCTGTATGCGGTCGTGTACGCGCCCTATCTGTGGCGCGCCAGGGTGGACGGGCGCGAAGGCTGACGCGTCTCAGGCGCGCCACCAGAGCAGCAGTTTTTTGAGGTCGGGTAGCCAGTAGGACAGCGATTCGCCGACGATAAAGATCAGCATGCCCAGCATGAGGGCTTTCAGCAGCAGATCACGGCACCAGATCATCTTGTCCCCCAAATTTGATTAGATGTAATTTTAACACTTGCTCACAGGAATTTGTTGTTCCTGTGGGACAGCCGCCGCATACTCGGCCATGCCACGCCGCACTTCCGCTTCCACCTGGGCCAGCAGGTGCATGGTGCCGTCGAGCCAGTCCGGCGCGGGCCGTTCCTGCTGGCGCGCCAGCTGTTCCAGCGCCGTCAGGCGCGCCACCAGTGCTGTGGCGCCCAGCAGCGCCACGCTGCCGCGCAAGTCATGGCTGCTGCGCAGGATGGCTTGCGGCGTGCCGCTGCGCACGGCTTGCGCCAGATGCGCGAGCATGGCGGGCGCCATATCGAGATACGTCTGGCACAGCGAGCGAAACAGCGGCAAGTCCTGGCAGGCGGCGCGCAGCAGCTGGGGCGGGTCGATGTGGCGGTAGGGCTGCATGGCCTCAGGCGGGCGCGCCGCGCCGCGCGTGGGTCGCGCAGCAGGCCCGCAGGTAGCCGCGCAGTTCGTCGTAGTTGACGGGCTTGGCAAAGAAGACCACGCCCTGCGGCACGCCGCCGCGCGCATCGAGTTCTTCCGGCGACAGGCTCGACAGCATGGCGATATGCATGTCGGCCAGCAGCGGGTCGTCCAGGATGGTGCGTATGACTTCGTAGCCGTCGATGCCTTCCATGATGATATCTGCCAGCAAGATGTCGGGTTGGTCGCGAGCAATTTCCATCAAGGCCTGGTAGCCATTTTCGCAAAAGCGCAGGCTCACCTGCAAGCCCCAGGACGTGATCTGTTTTTGATACAGCGCGCGTTCCATGGGATTATCCTCGATCACGAGGATGGAGGCGGGAAGCATGGCGCCCGACTGTCTGGCAGGGCGTGGCGCGCGTGCATCCTGGCTATGTTGTGCGTAGTTACTCTTGTAGGCATGCACCGCGGCAAGGGGAATGCGCCGGTGGCCGCCCTTGGTTTTCCACGCCTCGATCACGCCTGCCTCCACCAGCTGCTGCACGGAGGTGACGGAAATGCCGAGGATCTCGGCGGCTTTTTGCGTGGTACAGACGTCGGCTGCTTGCATGGGGGATCAAGGTCGCTGGGGATGAGGGCATCATACGCAGAGCCTGCCAGTAAATCAAATTAATCAAATCTGGCGAATCTGATTCAGGGCAGGCTTTCCGCGCCCCTGCGCCGCTCCGCGCGCCACTGCGGCTGCTGCAGCTGCGTGACGGCGCTCGACAGCACCTCCAGCGCCACCAGCAGGTCTGCATGCAGGGACCGCTGCGCCTCGATGTCATTGCTGAAGCTGGCATGGACGGCCGCGCCCGACAAGCGCCTGAGCGGCACCAGTCCCAAGGCCGTGCTGGCGTCGAATATCTCTTGCGCCAGCACGCGGGCCGGGGCAGTGCGGCCGCAGCGCAGCGCATGCGCGATGCCGGCCAGGCGGTCGCGCGTCTCGGCCACGAACAGGGCCAGGATTTCGCCCTGCACCACGCGGTCTTCGCCAAACAGGGCATCGAGACGCGCTTGCTCGAAGGGCGGCGTGCGCCGCTCGGGGGCGGCGGGCATGGGCGGCGCGGCGCGTTCGCCGCTGGCTGCCGGCGCCGCGGGGGCGGCACTGCGGGCCTGCAACAGCTCAAACAGGCCGGCAGCGGCCGCTTCGCCGCCGTTGCGCCGTTCCCGGCGCGGATGGCGCCACAGCAGGGCGGCCAGCAGCAACAGCAAGCCCGTCAAGGCCAGGCCCGGCCGCACGAGCGTCATGCCGTCGCTGCGGGCCAGCAGGTAGGTGTAGATGAAGGCGCTCATGATAGAGGCTGCCAATGGCGGATGCGGCGGAGGGGGGCGTGCGGCATGGTGGAACTCCTGTTCAATACGTCCGGCTGCGGTTTTCTTGCAGCTTGGGAAACGTTTTTAACAAAAATCACGATTGCTTCATTTTAGATCAATATTTATTTTATTTGGGAAATTTGTTTTTTCGGCCGGCGGGCGCGCCTGGCATGTGGCCCGAAAAGCAACACGGCAAGAAATATTGCGCTCTCGCGTGTGCCACGCCTTGCCAATTAGTGAAAAAATGCAATTTCCTTGATCGCCCTCAAATACGGTGCGCTGGCGCGTGCCGCCGACTGACTCTTGTAAAGGAGCATCATGACTGCCTCTGCCCGGCCTGGACCCTTGCTTACCATCACCGCGGTCATCTTCATCTTGCTGGGCCTGGCGCTTGCCGGCGGCGGCGCCTGGCTCATCAGCCTTGGCGGCTCCTGGTATTACGTCGTGGCGGGTATCGGCATGATAGTTGCCGGCGCGCTCGTGTGGAAAGGACGGCGCAGCGCCCAGCTGTTTCTTGCGCTGCTGTTGTTTGCCACCCTGATCTGGTCCGTCATCGAAGTGAAGTTCGACTGGTGGCAATTGCTGCCGCGCCTAGACATCTGGTTCGCCGCCGCCGTCTGGCTGCTGCTGCCGTTCATCGACCGCCGCCTCGATCCGCCCCTGGCCGCCGGGGCGAAACCGCGCGACGCGGGCAAGAGCGCCTTGCTTGCCGCCGTGGTGCTGACGGCCGCCGTGGGCGTGTTCTCGCTGTTCCAGGATTACTACACCTTGCACGGCGAAGTACCGGCGGAAAACATGGCTGCCGCGCCGCAAGGCGACTACGCACCGGGCGTGGCGCCCAACGACTGGGCCGCGTACGGGCGCTCCGGCTATGGCGACCGCTACGCGCCGGCCGCGCAGATCACGCCGGCCAACGCCTCGCAGCTGAAACAGGCGTGGGTATACAACACGGGCGACTTCAAGGGGCCGAGCGACCCGGGCGAGATCGCCAACGAAGTCACGCCGCTGAAGGTCAACGGCATGCTGTACCTGTGCACGCCCCATAACATCGTCATCGCGCTGGACCCGGACACGGGCAAGGAGCTCTGGCGCCACGATCCGAAGATCAACCGCGACGCCTCCAGCTACCAGCACATGATTTGCCGCGGCGTCGCCTACTGGGACGTGAACGCGGGCCGCGCCAAGGACAATCCGCTGCCGGAAGCGGCCAGCATGGAGTGTCCGCGCCGCATCTTCGCGCCCACCATGGATGCGACCCTGATCGCCGTCAATGCAGATACGGGCGAGGCGTGCAAAAGCTTTGGCGAAAACGGCGTGATCGGCCTGTACCACGGCATGGGCATGAAGAAGCGGGGCTTTTTGATGCCCACGTCGCCTCCGGCCGTGGCGCAGAACGTGGTGGTGATGGCTGCCAGCGTGACAGATAACTTTTCCACGGAAGAACCGTCGGGCGTGATCCGCGGCTACGATCCCGTCACCGGCAAGCTGATGTGGAACTGGGATGCGTCGAATCCGGACGACACGGCGCCTATCGCCGATGGCAAGACCTACACCAACAATTCGCCCAATTCCTGGGGCGTGTCCAGCGTGGATGAAAAGCTGGGCATGGTGTACATCCCGATGGGCAATGAAACCCCCGATACCTGGGGCGGCAACCGCAATCCCCATGGCGAGAAATACAATAGCGCCATCGTCGCGCTGGACTTGGCGACGGGCAAGGTGCGCTGGGTGTACCAGACCGTGCACCACGATATCTGGGACATGGATATCGGCGGCCAGCCCACCCTGGTCGATATCGACACGCCGAAAGGCAAGGTGCCCTCCGTGGTGGCCACCACCAAGCGGGGCGATATCTATGTGATCGACCGCCGCGATGGCAGCCTGGTGGTGCCGGCGCCGGAAAAACCCGTGCCGACGGCCAATGCCGCCCCAGGCGACACCCTGTCGCCCACGCAGCCATTCTCGGCCCTGACTTTCCTGCCCGAGAAAAACATCAGCGAAACGGATATGTGGGGCACGACGCCGTTCGACCAGCTGGCTTGCCGCATCATCTTCCGCCAGCACCGCTATGAAGGGCCGTTCACGCCGCAAACGGTGGCCGAAGGCAAGATCAAGGGCGCCATCATCTCGCCGGGCCCGCTGGGCATCTTTGAGTGGGGCGGGGCGGCCGTCGATCCGGGCCGGCAATTGCTGCTGGTGAACCCCGACTACATGGGCTTCCTGGAACGCCTGGTACCGCGCGCGCAAGCCAATGCGCCGGGCGGGACGGGCACGGAAATGGGCTTGCAGCCGCAGACGGGCGTGCCGTTTGCCGTGGAAATCAAGCCTTTCCTGTCGCCGCTGGGCTTCCCTTGCCAGGCGCCGCCGTGGGGCTATATCGCCGCCGTCGACTTGCGCACCATGAAAAAAGTGTGGATGCACAAGAACGGCACCACGCGCGACAGCGCACCCGTGCCCATCGCCTTGCCGCTGGGCGTGCCCAGCCTGGGCGGCATCAGCACCACGGGCGGCGGCGTGGCCTTCCTCAGCAGCACGCTCGACTACTACATCCGCGGCTACGACGTGCGCAATGGCAAGACCGTGTGGAAAGCCCGCTTGCCGGCCGGCGGCCAGGCTACGCCGATGAGCTATGTCTCCGACAAGACGGGCAAGCAATATGTGGTGGTGATGGCCGGCGGCCACGGTTCGCTGGGCACGAAGATGGGCGATAGCCTGGTGGCGTTTGCCTTGCCGGACGAAGCCGTGAAGGAAGCGGGGAAAGCGAAATAAGCGCTACGCATCCGCGGCATGGACTGGCCATGCCGCGGATGAACTGCCGTTGAGGCGCCCGACCTTACTGCAAGCGGCGATTCAAGACGATCAGTTCGGCATTGCCCGCGTTGTCGTCTGCCATCGGGTAGAGCACTACCGCATAAGCACGATCGCCCGTCTTGTTGATGCTGGAAATGATCAAGTTGTCACGGGGTATGGACAAAAGCTCGTTGGTCAGCAAGTTCCTGTAGCCTTGCTCACCTTTGCTATAGAAGATTTCCAATAACTGATCATTTTTCGTGGTCAGCCAGCCGTTTCCAAACTCGCTATTGAAACGGGTGATGAAAGTGTCGTCGCCGATGTTGACCGGCTGCCATGTATTGAACAATGGATCAGCAAAGTCCACCAATTCAATGACGGCACTGGCACCATTCCCATCTATTTTCTGGATAAGGAGCTTGTCTTTTTCCTGCGCCAGCAGATAAGAATCTCCGTCGAAGGAAGCGCTTAATATCTGCAAAACATAGAGGCCATCCGAGTCGATTTCGCGATGCCGGATCACATTGCCTTTTTCATCAAGCTCGCGGTGCAGGAGCAGGCTGTCTTCATTGGCCAGCAAATGAATCGCCTTGTTGGCAATGCTGATTCTGTTATTCGCGGGCAATGGGACCTTGATATTGTTTTTCTTTTTTAGTTTTCCATTGATAAATTCGATGGCCAGGATCTTGTCGGGTTTGCTGTCATAGAAATCCACGTCGTGGAATATCGAACAGGTTTCCGTTGTCCCGATGAAGTTTCCTGTAAATGGACGGCTACCCTTCGGTATTTCCACGTCTTCACGATCAAAGATGGGAATGCTGATTTCCAGTTCCTTGTCAGGATGATAGGGGATGACGGACACATAGTTTTCCTGATCCGGACTCAGGAACAATGTCGGCAAAATTCCGTCATCCTCGGCGTAGTTATCGATCGCGCCATCCACCTCAACAATCGTATAAATCAGCTTATACGTGCCATTTTTTCCGTATACATAGTTCGCCAGCAGCGTCTTTTCAGCAAATGCAATGCTGTCTTTTGCCGATACCTGTGTCTCAGCGACGAGCGTTGTCATGGTGCACAAGTCGCCCTGTGTAACAGACGATGCATAGGGCGTTACCTTGTCGAGGTTTTTCATGCGTCAGATTATCTCCGTGTCTTATTGCGTGGCCAGTCCCAGCTTCAATCCCACCAGCTTGCCCGGCGCGGCATCCGTTTTTTCCGGCGCGCCCGCGCTGACCCTGGCTGCCGGCGTGCCATCCTGCTGCAGGGCCGCCAGGATCGCCGCGCTGCGCTGGCTGCCCAGCTTGCTCAAGGCATCGGCAGGCAGGGGCTGCTTCGCTTCCAGCTGCTCGCGCAAGCCGTTATAGAACGCGCCCGTGTCGGCCACTTGCGGTTCGCCTTCGATCAGCTTGCCCAGGCGCTGCCAGACGGGAATCTTGGCTGCCGCCGCAGCGGAGGCGCTGGCCGACGAGGCTGCCGCGGCCGCAGGCGCTGCCGACTCCGCCGTCTTTTTCTGCTTGTCCAGCTCGGCTTTGCCGAAGCGTTCGCCATACAGGTCGCGCAGGGCGCCCCGTACCTTGCGTTCGCCCAGGTTCAACGGTCCCGGCTCTTCGCCCGCTTCCAGCTTGATGCCGGCCTTGGCAGCCACGGCGCGGCGCACGGCCTGGGCGCGCAGGGCGGCCGCATCCGTGTCGCTGTACTGGCCCGGCACGGCCAGCTTCAGCTGTTCGCGCTTGGCGAGGATTTGCGCCACCTGCTTGAGCTTTTCCCGTTCGGGCGGCAGCAGCACGGCGCTGCCTGCATCGAAGTCGATGGCTTCGAGCTTGTCGGCGCTGATGCCCAGCAGGTTGCCCAGCGCGCGGAACGGCGCCGTGACGATTTTCGTCAGCACATTGCCCACGGCTTTCCAGATCAGGGCGCCATAGCTGAATTGCGGGTCGTTCATGTCGCCCGACACGGGCAATCCCAGGTCGATGCGCCCGTCGCTATCCTTGAGGATGGCCAGCGCCAGTTCCAGCGGCAGCTTCAAGGCGTCGGGGCTGTCGATGCGTTCGCCCAGGGTCAGCTTGTCGAGCACGATCTGGTTGGTGCCGTCGAGCTGGCGGTTGCGCACCTTGTATTGCAAGTCCAGCGAAATCTTGCCTTCAGCCACTTTGTACCCGGCAAACTTCATCGTGTACGGCGAGGCGGACACCATGTCGACGTTCTTGAACACCACGTTCAAGTCCGTATTGTCCGTGGGCGCGAACGGATTCAGTTGTCCGCGCACGCGGGCCAGGCCGAACTCGTCGATGCGGCCGTCCAGTTCGATCTGGCTGCGCGCATCGCGTTTCGTCGACAGGCCCGTGACGACGCCGTTGAGTTCATAGATCTTGGCGGCGAACTGGGGCCGCAAGCTGAGGTCGGCAAAGTCCAGCTTGGCATTTTGCAGGCGCACGCGGCGCACGCGCACGGGGAAGGCCGCGTCGGCGGCCGGCGTGGCGGCGGCCGATGGCGCGGGCGCAGGGGCGGTGGCCGGCTCGGGCGCTTTCACCAGCAGGCGCTGCGCGTTCAGGCTGCGGTCGTTTTCGATGATCAGCTGGGCGTTCGGTTCCACCACGCGCAGTTCGGGGATGTCGACGAAGTCGGGCCCCACGCTGGCCGTCAGCTTGTCGGCGCGCACGCTTTTCCACGAGGCAAATCGCTTGCCATCCGTTTCATTGAGCACGAGGCCCGCGATGTCGATGCCGCCCACATAGCGCACTTTCGGCGCCTTCGGCGCGCCGCCGCCCGTCGTCAGGCGGCCGCTGCCGGAGAGCGCGCCGCCTGCCAGCTTCAGTTTCAGATGCTGCGCCAGCAAGGGCTGCACGGGCGCCAGGGTCAGCTGTTTCAAGTTCAATTGCGCATCGACGGCGCCCTTGCCTGGCACGAACTTGCCGTTGGCAGTGAGCAAGCCGCCTTCGCGCAAACCCACGCCCAGCTCGAACGGCAGCGCCTGCTGCATATCGTTGCTGACGTTCTGCAGGGACAGTCTAGCATCCTGCAGATTGCCCTTGATGCCGGTGCCCGCATCGTCGAAACGGGCGCCGAACTTGCTCAGTTCTACCTTGTCTACCTTGGTGGACCAGGGCGCGGATGGCGCATCCTTGGCAGGATCAGCCTTGCCGGAGGCAAACACGGGCAGCTTTTGCGCAATCGCAAAATCGCCCTGGCGGTTGCGCGCCAGGTCGATCTGCGCGCCGCTGGCCGTCACGGCGCCCAGGTGCACGCTGCGCGCCGCCAGGTCGATCTTGCCTTCCGTAAAGCCCAATTGGGCCAGTTTGAACGGCGTTTGCGCACCCCGCTGCATGGCGAGGTCGGCCAGGCTGAAGTTGGCGCCGTCGATCACGGTGGCCATGCCCGATGGCCCTTGCTGCAAGACCAGTTGCAAGTTCAGCTGCAGCTGCCGGGCGCTCAGTTGCAGCGCCGGCGAGACGGTTTCATCGATGGCGGACACGTCCACGTTGGCCAGGGCCAGCTGCTTCACGTCCACTTTCCACTTGCCCGGCGTTGCCGCTGCGGCAGGTGCGGCCGCTGGCGCTGTGGGATTGCCCGCCCGCATCAGGTTGGCCACGTCGATCTCGCCCTTGGCATCGCGGCGCACGGCCACCTTGCCGCCGTACAGATTGACTTTATCCACGGTGACGCTCTGGCGGGCCAGGTCGACGTTGACGCCGGCGATGCCCAGGGTGCTCAGCGCGGTAAACGGTGCACCCTTGCCATCCTGTACCAGCGCCAGGTCGCGCAAGGCCAGGCCCGCGCCCTTGACCGTGGCTTCCAGCTTGCCATCCGCATAGGAAAAGGCGTAGGGCAGGCGTGCCGACAGCTTGCCGCTGGTCACTTGCGCGCGCGTGTAGGCTTTCAGATAGGCGGCCAGGCCGGGCAGGGAAGCGTCGTTCAGTATCAGTTCACCTTCGCCCCGGATCGGACTGAGCGAGGCCGTGCCGCGCCAGTGCAGCTTGCCGCCACGCGCCGCATCGGCGCTGAGACTGTAGCTGCCGTTGGCGTCGGGCAGGGTCGAAATATTGTCGAGCGTAAAGTTGATCGGCGTGAAGTTGTCCGCATAGCCCGCCTTTTGGTCTTGCCAGTCCACTTTGCCTTGCTCCAGCGCAAAGTGGGCGATGATCAGGCGCGGCATGCCGCCGTCGCTTTTTTCCGGGTGATTGCGTTGCCAGGTGACCAGCACTTCGGCCAGGTTGAACTTGCCGTCCGGCGTAATGGTCAGCTGCGCCTGCGGTGCCGTGATGCGGATTTCCGCCAGGCTCCAGGCGCGGCGCACGATGGATTTCCATTCCAGCTGCACGGCCAGCGCGCCGATGGACAGCAGCGGCGCGCCGCCCTTGCCATCGGCGCTGGCCGCTTCCTTCAAGGCGATCTGGTCTGCTTCCAGGCGCAAGGTGAACGGGTTGAAGCGCACGTCCGCGATGCTGGCCTGGCGCGCGAGTTCTTTCTCGGCAAATTTGGGTAACTGGTTTTTGATGACGTAGGGCACCAGCCAGAAGCCGGCCGCACTGTAGGCGGCCAGCGCGCAGCCTGTGCCCAGGGCCCAGCGCTGCCAGCGTTTCCAGCGAAATGTTTTCGTCTGCACGCTTTTGTTGTCGATTGTGTTCACGAACTTACCTTTTGATCTTGTTGGGCGGCACATCTTGCACGCCGTGACTGTCAGTATGCCTCTTTGCGGCCTCGTCTGCAAAATCCAAACGTGTTCATGTGATAACAGGCCGCGCAGCAGACTATTTCTTTGGTGAAAACTTACATATTCTCACCAATTATCACTTATTCATTGCGAATGATTCTCGTTACGGATATCATGCCGCGTAACTTGGAGTTTCCTTTTATCACTATTTTTCTGTTGAAAGCCCGGTCTTTATGCGCGCAACTTTTCCTTCCTTGCAACTACTTCCAGTGGCAGCCGCCTTGTCGCTGGCCTTCGCTTCCCACGCGGCCAGCGCCGCCAACGGGGCCAACGGCCAGGATGACCTGACGGCTGGCGATGAGAAAGTCATGCAAGCCGTGCAGGTGACGGGCGCGCGCGCGCAAGGCCTGGTGCCCACCACGACGGAGGCGGGCAGTTTCCGTGGCTCTAACATCATGGACGTGCCATCGACCGTCAACGTGATCACGCGCGAATTGCTGGAACAGCAAGCCGTGTCCGGCCTGTACGATGCCGTGCGCAACACGGCCGGCGTGACGCGCCAGCAAAACGGCGGCGAAACCTGGGATCAATTGGTGATACGCGGCATCGCCGTGGAAAACCGCACGAATTACCGCCTGAACGGTTCCATGCCCATCATGAACTTCTCGCAAGTGCCCATGGAAAACAAGGAACGGGTGGAAGTGCTGAAGGGCGCCTCGGCCCTGTACTACGGTTTTACGTCGCCAGCCGGCGTGGTCAACTTCGTCACCAAGCGGGCAGGCAGCAAGCCCGTCACCAGCATGGGCTTGAGCCTCGATGACCGGGGCAGCGCCGTGGCAAATATCGACCTGGGCCGCCGCTTTGGCGCGGAACAGGAATTCGGCGTGCGCATCAACGCCGCTGGCGGCACCCTGGGTTCCTACCTGGATAACGTGGGCAACGGCAACCGCAGCTTCGTGTCCGCCGCGCTGGACTGGCGCGTGACGAACAAGCTGCTGTTGAAAGCGGACCTGGAATACGACCGCCGCCGGGTGACGGAGCAGGCGGGCGTGGCCTTGCCCACGGCCGTGAAGGGCGTGATCACCTTGCCGCGCGCCGTCGATCCCCGCAAGCTGATCGGCCCGGACTGGTCGAACTTCGAGGCGCAGACGAAAAACGCGCAATTGCGCGCAGACTACGCCATCACGGATGGCTGGGCCCTGACGGTCGAGGCTGGCCACTCGGAAACGGCGCGCGACCGCCGCCTGGCGATCTTCCGCCTGAACAATGCGGCCGCCGTGGAAACGGGCGCGGGCCGCATCACGGGCAATATGCAGCACCATGTGACGGCGTCGGACTTGCTGCGCGCGGAACTGGCGGGCAATTTCAACACGGGCTTCATCGCCCATGAACTGACCCTGGGCGCCTCGCGCACGGACAAGTCGCAAGATCCTATCTACCAGAGCAACTACACGATCGCCGCGCAAAACCTGTACAACCCCGTGCCCGTGACGAATGTCGTGTTCGGTCCCAAGCCCACCACGCCCACGACGGCGGCGCTCGATACGCGCGACACGGGCCTGTATGCGCTCGACCGCATGGTCTTCAGCCCGCAATGGCAAAGCGTCATCGGCGTGCGCCGCACCAGCTATCAAAGCGACCAGGGCGCCAGCCATTATGACGTCAGCAAGACGACGCCCATGGTGTCGCTGATCTACAAGCTGACGCCGGCCATCTCGTTCTACGCCTCGTCGGCACGGGGCCTGGAAGAGGGCGAAACGGGCCCGACGGGCACCGTCAACCAGAACGTCAAGATGGCGCCCGGCGTCAGTAAACAAAAGGAACTAGGCGCGCGCTGGCTGACGCCGGGCGGCACCCTGGTGTCGGCCGCGCTGTTCGACATCACGCGTCCCGGCTACTACACGAACAGCAGCAATGTGTTCACCTCGGATGGCGAGCAGCGCTACCGTGGCCTGGAACTGTCGACCCAGGGCAAGCTGACGCGCCAGCTGTCGTGGCAAACCTCGGCCCAGTTCCTCGACCCGAAATTCGAGCACATCAACGCCGACTACAACGGCAAGGCGCCGGAAAACGCTTCCAGGCGCACGGGCAGCGCCTTCCTCGCCTACGCGTTTGACGCCGTGCCGGGCCTGTCCGTCAATGGCGGCGCCTATTACTACAGCGCCCGTCCCGTCAACGACCTGAACCAGGCCTTCCTCGGTGGCGTGACCTTGTTCAGCGCCGGCGCCCGCTATGCGAGCACGGTGATGCAGAAATCCGTCGTCTGGCAGCTGAACGTGGAAAACGCGGCGGACAAGCGCTACTGGGCTGGCGCCGGCACGCGCCTGGCGTCCGGCGCGCCGCGCGCCATCAAGCTGAGCATGAAGGTGGACCTGTGATGCGCCTGGCCAAGACCGCGCTGGCGGCCGTCCTACTGGCGGGAACGATGCACGTGCAGGCGGCGGAGCCTGCCTCCGGCAAGCAAGTGCTGCTGGTGGTGCGCCTGGAAGGCAAGAGCCTGCCTTTCGACCAGAAAATCAAGGAACACCTGGAATCGCGCGGCTATGCCGTCACCATGCACAGTCAGTATGCGCCCGTGGCCGGCGCGCAGGGCAAGGACCTGGTGATCCTGTCGTCCACCATCCGCGGCCGCGACTTGCTGGGCGCCTACCGCAACGTCACGGTGCCCGTGCTGACGTGGGAAAACGATTTGTATGACGACATGTCGATGACGGGCAAGCGGGCCGGCGTGGACTATGGCACGGTGGAAAAGTCGCGCTATGTGTGGCTGGTCAATGCCCCCCATGCGCTGGCGGGGGGATTGCCGGCTGGCACGGTGGATATCTATCAGAAACAAGCCACCATGAGCTGGGGCAAGCCTGGCCTGGGCGCCACGACGATTGCCACCATCTATGGCGAACCGGAAAAGGCGGCGATCTTCGGCTATGAAAAGGGCGCCACCATGGATTACGAAAGCCTGGCGCCCGCGCGCCGGGTCAGCTTCTTCCTCGACAATGAAACGTTTACGAATCTGTCGCCGGCCGGCCTGCGCCTGTTTGACGCAGCCGTGGACTGGGCCAGCGATGGCAAGTAGCCCATCCTTGCCGCTGGCCGCGCTGATGCTGGCCATGTCGGCATCAACTGCGGCCGTGGCCGCAGCCACGCTCGATCCCGCCTTGCCCGCCTACGTGCCGCAGGCCGTCAAGGTGCCGGCCGCGGCTGGCTACCTGGACCGCAAGACGGGCGCGGCCATGATAGGCGGCGCCGAACACGTGGCTACCGTCGTCGGCCAATGGAATGCCTTGTTTGCGGCCAGCCATCCGGGCATCGTGCTCGGTTTCGAGGGCAAGGGCACGAGCAGCGCCGTGCCGCTATTGATGCACGACAAGGTGCTGTTCGGCGCCATGGGGCGCGCCATCAATGCCATTGAACTGGTGCCATACCGCAAGATCGTGGGGCGCGACGCGCTGGAAATCCTCATCGCGCACACGGCGTCCACGCCGGACGGCAACCTGGCCACGTCCCTGGCCGTGTACGTGAACCGGGCCAATCCCCTGACGCAGCTGACGGCGGCGCAAGTGTCGAAAATTCTATCTGTCGGTAATCCCGGTGGCGATGTCAGCCGCTGGGGACAGCTGGGCTTGAGCGGCGAATGGCGCGAGCGCGCGATCCACCCGTATGGCACAGCCGCCTGGATGGGCTTTGGCGACTACTTGCAGCGCGAACATTTCCAGGGCAGGGCGCTGGCACCCAATCACGAAGAGCTGGGCAACACGGCCGCCATCACGGGCCGCATCGCGCAAGACCCGGCCGGCGTCGGCGTGGCCGCGCTCGGCGTGCGGCACCCGCAGCTGCGCCAGCTGGCCATCGTGGGCGCGGATGGCCAGCCGGCGACGGGCACGGACGAGGAAGTGGTATCCGGCCGCTATCCGTACGGCCGCTACGTGTACCTGTATGTGCGCCGCCTGCCGGGCCAGGCCGTCGATCCGCTGGCAAAGGAATACCTGCGCCTGGTGTTGTCGCGCGAAGGACAGGCGATCATTGCCGCGCAGCCGGGCAGCTACCTGCCCCTGACGGCCGCGCAAGCCAGGGCCGAACTGGAGAAACTCGAATGACGCTGTTGAACAAGACCGCGCTGGCCGCTTGCTGCGTGCTGGCGGCCGCCGTGCAGGCCGCGCCCCTGGCCGTTGATCCGGCGCAAACCTATGTGAACCGTGACGGCACGGTGGCCATCGTCGGCAACGATGGTCTGGAAGAAGTGATTACGCAGTTGAACGCGCTGTTTACGCGCCAGCATCCGCAGGTGCGCTTCAGCTTGCGCATGGAAGGTTCGTCGGCCGGCATGCCCGCGCTGACGGCGGGCGCCACGGCATTCGCGCCGCTGACGCGCGACATGTGGCCGGGCGACCAGGCTGCCTTCCGGCAAGTCTTTGGCTACGACGCCACGCCCGTGCGCATCGGCTACAACGGCCACGGTCCCCGTGCGCCGGCCAAGACGCCGCCCGCCGTGTACGTGCACCGCGACAACCCCTTGGCGGGCTTGACGATGGAGCAGCTGGGGCAGGTATTCACGGCAGGCGCACCGAAAGGCGACGTCAACCTGTGGTCGCAGCTGGGCGCGACAGGCGACTGGGCGCCGCGCCGCATCCACGCCTACGGCTTGCGCGACGATGGCGGCTTCGCCACGGGCTTGCGCCATGCGCGTTTCGGCAAGCGTCCGTTTGCCGCCAGGTACGAGGCGCTGGCCTCGCGCGAAGCCGTGATCCGCGCCGTGGCCGCCGACCGCTACGGCATTGCCGTGCTGGGCTGGGTCAATGCGGCACCCATCTCGGACCAGGTGCGCGTGCTGCCGCTGGCGGCGGTCCAGGGCGCGCCATACTACGGCCCCGACAAGGCGACCGTGCGCGCCGGCAATTACCCGCTGACCATGCCCGTGCAGCTGTACGTGAACCGCGCCCCGGGCAAGGGGCTCGATCCGCTGGTGAAAGCGTACCTGCAGCTGGCCCTGTCGCCGCAGGGACAAGCGATCATTCTGGCCCAGCAGGATAGCGAAGAGGGCTATTTGCCGCTCAGCGAACAGGACTTGCAGGCCGAGCTCAAGAAACTGGACGCCTTGTAAAGTTTCTTTGACCACATGGCTGGCTGCAGGGCAGGGCGGCCGCTATAATGCCGCCATGTTTATTCGCCAAGGCCGCGCCGTCGTCGTCCTGTGGATCGCGTGTCTCGCCATCCTCATGGCTGCGCTCGCCCCCACCTTGTCGCGCGCGTTCACCGTCGCCAGCGGCCAGGCCGTGCCCAGCTTCGAGATCTGTTCCGTGGCGGGCGGCATGAACATGCTGCCCGTGAAATTGTCCACGGATGCGCCCGATCCCGCCAAGGGCGGCATGCGCATGGGCGATTGCCCGTGCTGCAGCATGCATGCGGCCACCCTCGATATTGCGCCCACGACCCTCGTGCTGGCTTCCGGCGAGCTGATCACGGGCTTGCTGCCCCTGCTGTTCTACCAGTCCGCCACGCCCCTGTTTGCCTGGACGCCCGTCCAGCCCCGCGGGCCGCCTGCCGCTTTCTGACCTGTCCATTCCCTGAACTGCCTTGCCTCGCACCCGTCGTGCGCTGGCGGCCGTTCGTCTTGCCCATACAGAATCTGAAAGCAGCACCATGAAACATATCTCCTTATTGATGTCCCTCGCCATCGCCATGCCCGCCGTGGCCCAAACGCGCAGCGAAGATGTCCTGCCCGAAATGAAAGTCATCGTCACCGCCATAGGCGACGGCTACCGTCCCGCCGCCGACACGGCGCTGATGCTGTCGAGCACGCCTGGCTACAGCGTGGCGGCCGGCGGCGGCGTGTCCGGTTTGCCAGTGGTCAATGGCTTTGCGGATGACCGCATCAAGATCCGCATCGATGGCATGGAACTGACGTCGGCCTGCGCCAATCACATGAATGCGCCGCTGTCGTACATCGATCCGCAACAGGTACAGCGCATCCGCCTGATCGCGGGCGTGACACCCGTCAGCGCGGGCGGCGACAGCATCGCCGGCACCATCGAGGTGCAATCCAATGCGCCCGTATTTGCCCAGCCCGGCGCGGGGCTGCTGACGCAAGGCAGCGTTGCCGTCTCGGGACGCAGCGTCAACAACAGCGTGGCGACCAGCGTGAACGCGTCGGCCGCCAGCGCCATGTTCAGCATCGGCTACAGCGGCGCCTACACGCGCGGCCACAGCTATGAAGATGGCCACGGCAACAAGGTGCTGGGCAGCATGTTTGAGAGCATCAACCAGGCCATCGTGCTGGCGGCCAAAGGCCAGGGCCAGCAGCTGACTTTGCGCGCTGGCGTGCAGCACATCCCGTACCAGGGCTTTCCCAACCAGTACATGGACATGACGGACAACCACGGCCAGTTCGCCAATCTCGCTTACCGGGGCGAATTCGGCTGGGGCGCGCTGGATGCGCGCGCCTACTGGCAGCAGACGGACCATGAAATGGGCTTTTTCAGCAGCGAGCGCACGGGCACGATGCCGATGCTCACGCACGGGCGCAATACGGGCTACGCGCTGATGGCCAGCCTGCCGATGGCTGCGGGCGAGTTGCGCCTGGGCCAGGAATGGCACGGCTTCCGCCTCGACGATTACTGGCCGGCCGTGCCCGGTTCCATGATGATGGGGCCGCGCACCTATCTGAACATCAATGACGGCAAGCGCGACCGTACCGTGCTGTTCGGCGAACTGGAAACGCGCCACGATGCGCGCTGGACCAGCGTGCTGGGCTTGCGCGGCGAATCCGTGCGCATGGACACGGGCGCCGTGCAATCGTACGGCACCAACATGATGAACATGGCCGATTCCATGGCCGCCGCCGCCTTCAATGCGCGCAGCCGCAGCCGGCGCGACACGAATATCGATGCCTCGGCGCAAGCCACTTTCACGCCGGACGCTGCCAGCAGCTATGAATTCGCACTGGCGCGCAAGGTGCGTTCGCCCAACCTGTACGAGCGCTACTCGTGGGGCCGCGGCTCGATGGCCATGACCATGACCAACTGGTTTGGCGACGGCAACGGCTACGTGGGCGATATCGACCTCAAGCCCGAGACGGCTTACACGGCGGCATTGACGGCCGACTGGCATGGCGGCGGCGAGGAGGGCTGGTTCCTGCGCGTCAACCCCTACTACAGCAAGGTCGACAATTACATCGATGCCGACGTGCTGGCGTCCTTCCATCCGTACATGAAGATGGGCGCCAACGGCAACTTGCTGCGTTTTGCCAACCACGACGCCAGACTGTACGGCGTGAACCTGGCGTGGCAGCTGCCGCTGGCGCGCAGCAGCCAGTGGGGCAGCTTGATTGCCAGCGGCAATGCGGCCTACACGCGGGGCAAACGCAGCGATGGCGGCGACCTGTACCGCATGATGCCGCTCAACGCCGTGCTGGCCGTCGAGCACAAGCTGGGCGCCTGGAGCAGCCGCATCGAAACGAAGATCGTTGCCCGCAAGGACAAGGTCGATGCGCGCCGTCTGGAACCGGAGACGGGCGGCTACGCGCTCGTCAACCTGCGCAGCAGCGTCGCGCTGGGCAAGATGGCCAGCCTGAGCGCCGGCGTCAGCAACCTGTTCAACCGCGCGTATGCGGACCCGCTGGGCGGCGTCTACCTGTCGGGCCTGAAGGCGAACGGCGGCGCGCTGCAAGCGTTGCCGGCCGAGGGCAGGTCGATTGATGTGGGGCTGCAGCTGAAGTTCTAGTATTGTGGGGGCAATGGCGCCTTCATCCTTGCGCAGGGACGAGGGCGCCTGCGATTTTTATGGTTTTTGGAGAAACTGAGACTTGCTGCCGGGATGTTTCTGGCACCAGACACATAACAGGATTGCAATGTCTGCTCCCACCCTATATCCATCCGGCGTCGCGATGGAACAAGCGATGCTGCGCGTGTTCGAAGGAATGCGGGCTGAAGAAGTACGTCTTGGGGATTTTCAGATTTTCACAGCAGAAAATTTATTTTGTGTTTGCGTCCTTTACAGGGAAGACGTGGACATCGAGCGGTATGCCCGAGATGGCACGACCGAAGAAGTGAAATGGCGGTTCCTGGACAGATTGCTGGCATCGAGGGAACAGTTTTCTTTTCTGGAGTTACCTGCCGTCGATTTTCGATTCGACTCCCAGGAAAACCTCGATAAAAATTACCATGGAAGCTATTATCTGTATCTGCGGTAAGGGGCGGTTTTTATCCGCTGTCGCGTAGCGTCAGTTCTTCATTGCTGACTTTTTCAGATGTGCTTCGGCCCTTTCCTGTGGATATGGAGCCGTCGATGAGCGACAGGAAGAGAGAAAAATGACCGTCTTGATACAGGACTATTTACCGTCTGACCGCGACAGCGTCAATCAGCTGGCCCTGGCCGCATTTGCCCAGTACGAACGGCACTACGACGACTGGGCGGCGTTTCAGGTGGGGGTGGCGCGCATGGCTGAGCTGGCGGACGAGGCCGACCTGATCGTCGCGAAACGCGATGGCGTGCTGCTGGGCGGAATCGGACACATCGGACCGGGCAAGCCCAGGGACGCCATTTTTCCCGGTGACTGGTCTGTCATCCGCATGCTCGTGGTCGATCCGGAGCAGCGGGGGCAGGGCGTAGGCAGGCTGCTGGTCGCCGCTTGCCTGCAGCGGGCGAGCAATGCGGGCGCAGCGGTCGTTGGCTTGCACACCAGTCCGATCATGGCAACGGCGCTGTCGCTGTACACGCGCATCGGTTTCGAGCGCGACTGCGACTTGCCACCTATCAATGGCGTGCCGTATGCGCGCTACGTCCTGCCCGGGACGGCGATCCCCGCTGCCATCCGTTTGCTGAACGGGAGATGAGGGCAGGCGGGGGCGCCAGCCGTCACACATGATGCCCCGTCACCCATAGCCTGACCAACCATCCTTTGCCAGCGGCGCCCGGATGCGGTCTAATCATGGTTTGTTCCTTCACGAGCTAGCCATGTTGCCCACTCCCGCCATCGCCGCCTTGCGCGAGCAATTTCCCCTGATTACAGAATTGATGGCCTTGCAGCCCTTGAGCTGGTTCAATCCCCGCATCGCGCCGGCCGCCGAAGGCTTGAACGATGTGGGCTTGACGGCCCACGATGTGGCGCAGGCCAGCGCGCGCCTGGCGCGTTTCGCGCCCTACCTGGCCAAGGCTTTTCCGCAAACGCAGGCCAGCGGCGGCATCATCGAGTCGCCCGTCGTGCCGCTGCCCGCCATGCAGGCGGCGCTGGGCATGCCGTCCGGGCAGCTGTGGCTCAAGCAGGATAGCCATTTGCCCATTTCCGGCTCGATCAAGGCGCGCGGCGGCATCTATGAGGTGCTGAAACATGCGGAAATGCTGGCGCTCGATGCGGGCCTGCTGAAGGAGGGCGACGATTACAGCGTGCTGGCCAGTGACGCGGTGCGGGCGTTCCTCGGCCAGTATGCGATTGCCGTCGGCTCCACGGGCAACCTGGGCCTGTCGATCGGCATCATGAGCGCGCGCCTGGGCTTTCGCGCCACCGTGCACATGTCGGCTGACGCGCGCCAGTGGAAGAAGGATAAATTGCGCAGTCATGGCGTCACGGTGGTGGAATATGCGACCGACTACAGCGTGGCCGTGGAAGCGGGGCGCAAGCAGGCGGAGGGCGACCCCGCCTGCCACTTCGTCGACGATGAAAACTCGCACGATCTGTTTCTCGGCTACGCGGTGGCGGGCCAGCGTCTGAAACAACAGTTCGAAGCGGCGGGCGTCGCCGTCGATGCGGATCACCCCCTGTTCGTGTACTTGCCTTGCGGCGTGGGAGGCGGCCCCGGCGGCGTGGCCTTCGGCCTGAAGCTGGCGTTTGGCGATTGCGTCCACTGCGTGTTCGTCGAACCGACCCATTCACCATGCATGCTGCTGGGCGTGCATACGGGTTTGCACGAGCAGATCAGCGTGCAGGAGATCGGCATCGACAATGTCACGGCCGCCGATGGCCTGGCCGTGGGACGCCCGTCCGGCTTCGTGGGGCGCGCCATGCAGCGGCTGATCGACGGCTACGCCACCGTGACGGATGAAGAACTGTACCGCTTGCTGGCGACGCTTGAGCAAACGCAAGGCCTGTGCCTGGAGCCGTCGGCCGTGGCCGGTTTCGCTGGCATTCCTCCCGTGCTGGCGGCCCCGCAATACCAGGCGAATCTGACGCGGGCCACGCACCTGGTGTGGGGCACGGGCGGCAGCATGGTGCCGCAAGAGGAAATGGCCGCCTACGTGGCGCGGGGCCGCGCCTTGCTGGCGGCCGGAGCCGCGTGATGCCATCCGGCGTGCCCATGGTGGCCAGGCTTACAGCCAGCCAGTTCGCCAACCTGCACACGTTTCTCGTGGCGGCGCGCCACGCCAGCTTCGCGCTGGCTGCGCAGGAACTGGCGCTCACGCCCAGCGCCGTCAGCCACCGCATCGCGCGCCTGGAAGACAGCCTGGGCATGCGGCTGTTCGAGCGCCTGACGCGGCAAGTCAGACTGACACCCGATGGCGAACGCATCTTCGCCGCCCTGCAAACGGGCTGGGACGGCTTGCACGCGGCCATCGCCGGCGGCGACGCGCTGGCGGGCAGCATCACCGTGCATGCGCGTCCATCCATCGCCCAGTGCTGGCTGGTGCCGCGCCTGGCCGGGTTGGCGGCGCAGTATCCGGACTTGTCGATTGACTTGCGTGTGGGCAATGACAGCGTGGACTTTCGCGCCGGCCAGGTGGACCTGGCGCTGCATTACGGCGACGGCAGCTTTCCCGGCCTGGCAGCGCGCAAGCTGATGGACGAATGGCTGGCGCCTGTCTGCAGTCCGGACTATGCGCGCGAACATGGCTTGCTGGATGCGCCGCACAATTTGTCAGGCGCGACGGTCCTGCACGACACCCTGGCCTGGCCCGCCTGCGCGCCCGACGCCGAGTGGCGGCTGTGGCTGGACGCGCAGGCGCCGGAGGTGAACCTGCCCGCGCGCAGCCTGCGTTTCGACCGCGCCGACCTGTGCGCGCAGGCGGCCATCCACCACGCGGGCGTGGCCATGGGCCGGCGCCGGCTGGTGCAGCCGTGGCTGGACAGCGGCCAGCTGGTCTTGCCGTTCGGCGGCTTCGACCTGGCCAGCCCGCAGGCGTATTACCTAGTGCACGGCGCGCGCGCCGCGCTGCCGGCCAGAGTGCAGGCGCTGCTGGACTGGCTGCTGGGGCAGGCAATTTGATACACTGCGCCCCTTGTTCAAGAACGCGCACGAAGGAAGCACCATGCACGCATCATCTCCACTGACTCCCGCCGCGCCGTCCGAGCTGCGCGCGTATGCGCTGGCCTGCCTGCTGGAACGGGACCCGGCCACCAAGGTGGCGATGGTGGCGGCCATGGCCGGCGCGCCGCTGGAGCTCGACGCGCGGGCGCCGCTGGCGCCGGCTTGCCCTGTGCCGGGCCGTCCCGAGCGTCCGGAACTGGTGCCGCCGCGCCTCGTGGGACGGCGCTCGATGATCACGCCGGAAGGGCGCGCCATGCTGGTGCACGCGCTCGCGCATATCGAATTCAACGCCATGAATCTGGCCCTCGACGCCCTGTGGCGCTTCCCGGACCTGCCCTTTGAATACTACACGGACTGGCTGCGCGTGGCGCAAGAGGAAGCCACGCACTTTGCCATGCTGCAGGCGCACCTGCAGGTGCTCGGCCACACGTATGGCGACTTTCCCGGCCACGACAGCCTGTGGGAAATGGTCGACAAGACGCGCGGCGACGTGCTGGCGCGCATGGCGCTGGTGCCGCGCACGCTGGAAGCGCGGGGACTCGATGCGATTCCCCCGCTGCGCGCCAAGCTGGCGCAGGCGGGCGACATGGCCGCCGCCGCCATCCTCGACATCATCCTGCGCGATGAAGTGGGGCACGTGGAAATCGGCAACCGCTGGTACGGCTACCTGTGCGATCAAAGGGGCCTGGAATTGCGCGCCACGTATGCGGAACTGGCGCTGCGCTACGAAGCGCCCACCCTGCGCGGCCCGTTCAACCTGGAAGCGCGGCGCCGGGCCGGGTTTTCGGAGCTGGAACTGTCCGACTTGCCGGCCTGACGCCATCGCGGCATCCCTTCACGGATGGGCCGTTAGGCTGATATGCCAGTGGCTCAGGTGTCCCTTCTCGATATGCACTTTCATCGGCTTGAGCCAGGCGCCCGCGCCAGGGATCTTGTCGGCGGCATTGGCGGAAAAACGCCCGTCGACGAGGGCCAGCTTGACGAAGCTGGGGCCGATGTAGACGACGCGCGTCCTGGCCGGCAACGCTTCCTGGGCCAGCATGGCCCGGTTGGCCGCGATCCATGCCACCAAGGCCGCCAGCTTCGGCTTTTGCGCCGGGTTGGCCACCACTTCCGCCTTCGCGTCGGCGATCAGCTTCTTGATGGCGGCGCCATTGCCCTGGCCGCCCAGCGCATCCGTGTAGCCGCCCGTGCCGTCCGCATAGCGCAAGTCGATCTGCTGGCCGTCGCTGTGGCCGCTGTGGCCGAGGATGGAGCGGCCCGCCGCCGTCTGCGTCACGTGCTGGCCGCTGATGTCGTCGAAGCGGTAGGCATTGCCCGCCAGCCAGGCGATGGCCAGGCGCGTGGCCCACGAATCGCCGCCCGCATCGCGCGTGCCGTAGCGCCGTGCCGCCAGCGCCGCTTCATTGTTGGCCAGGTACAGGGGAATGTAGGCCGTGTCGCCCTTCAATTCCACTTGCCCCCCTTCGGCCGGGTCGGAGCTGGCATCGGTATTGTCGATGCGGCCCTTCAGGCGCACCGTGATGACGGCCTTCTTGTCGAGCTTGTCGCCGGCGAAGACGGGCAGCACCAGGCCGGGAAATTTCACCTTGCCGGGACTCTTGGTATTGACCTGAGACAATAAATTCACCGTGCTGAAGGCGGGGTTGCCGCCGCCGGCCGAAATGCCGATGTTGACTTCCGTGATCGTCGCCGCCGTTGGCGTGTAGTGCAGTTCCAGCGGCAAGGTATGCGTGGCCGTGGTCGCGCCTTGCGACACGGAGACATACGGTCCCGGCAAATTGCCCGTCAGCTTGATGGGCTGCAGCACGGGGTGGCCGGCCTTGTTCGGCGAGAGGAATTTCGCCTGCGTCACCTTCAAACCCTTGCACACGAGGCTCAGTTCCACCGTCGTCACGGTGGGCAGGAAGCTGTCGCCGATATTCGTCGCGCTGACATTGCCGCCCAAGGTCAATGCCCCATCCTTTGTTTGCTTGCTGACGTCGACGCAATCCGTCTTGACGATCGTGCCCTGCGTGAAGTGGCTCTGGTTGACGGCGCCCGCGGCAGCCAGGTTGACCCCGGGCAAACCGGTGACGGAGTAGGACCAGGTATCGTTGTACTGGCTTTGCGCCGTCGTGTAGACGGGGTACTCGGCCGTCCTGACGGTGATTTTCACGCCCACATTTTTCGTGCCTTTCGGCACCGTGTAACTGACGGGTACGCTGACGGTCTGGTTTTGCGCGGCCGCCGTGGCCGTGAACTCCTTGCTGCCCTCGTCATCCTGCGGCGTCACGTCCGGCACGGCACGGGGCACGGCCGTTTCGGCGCGCGCGGGCGGACCGGCGCCATCCTGCGTGACCGTGGCGGCCACATAGCCTTGCGGCGCGGCGCGCTGGGCCAGGCCGGGGCCGTACGGGTAGACGATGGCCACGTTGATGGTGGTGCTGTTGTCGAAGACGGCGGCGCTGACGCTGACCACGCCCGGGTGGACGAGGTCATTCAAGGTCAGCTGGTAGGTATCGGGCAGCACGCCATCGAAATGGAAGGCGCCCGCAGCGTCGACCACGGCCACCTGGCGCTGGTGGCTGTTATAGCCGGTCAACAGCATTTTCTTGCCAGCCAGCCCCGTGGCGTTGCCGCCCGCCGGCGTGCGCAGCTGGCCTTGCACCACGGCACCGGACTTGATGGCGATCAAGGCATAGCTGGCCGTAAATTCGCCGTCCTGCGAAACGAAATTGAGGTTGACATCGTAGACGCCGTTGGGCAGGAGCACCAGCATCTGCTGCATGGCGGCAGCGCTGATGCGGAAACTGTTGCTGGCCGCATCGTAGACCCAAAACTGCTTGAGGCTGACGGAGGCGCCGCCCGGCATCGACAGCAGGCCGTCGCTGTCGTCCTGCAGGGTCGTGGGGGCGGCGCCCACCAGGCGAAATTCCAGGGCGGCCGGCTGCAGGCGGTTGTTCGGCCCCAGCCCCGTGATGGCCAGCACGGGCGCCGTGGCGGGCACGTTGCCGTCGTCGTCCGGCTCCACATAGGTTTCCACGGTCGTGGGCAGTTCCGTCTGGATCAGCAAGTTCAGGGTGGTGACGCTGTTGCCCTTGCTGAGCAAAAACTGCGCGTGCTGGTCCGCGCCCGTGTCGCCGGGCGTGGAAAAGCGCAGGCTGCCGTCCTGCAGCAGCACATCCGTGACGGCGCCGCTGGCCTTGACGCTGTCGGCGCCGTCCGTCAAACCCAGCTCGGCCAGCGACAGCACGACCACCTGCGCGGGCTGCACGGGATCGAGGTCGATGCTGCCGTTGGCGCTGAAGGTCCACGCCAGGGCACCGCTCTGGAAGGCTATGTCGCGTTCGATGCGCAAGGTGATGGTGTCGTCGGGCGTGACGGTGGCGCCCGCGTCGATGCTGCCGGCCAGCACGTCGCCATCGATGATGGTGCTGCCTTCGGGCGCGCTGGCCAGCACGGCCCGTACATTGCTGGCCGCCTCGCTGCTGTTGTTGCGGATGTGCACGCGGTAGCTGTAGTCCCAGGCCGTGCGACTGACGCGCTGTTCGGCCACTTTTTCCAGCAAGGTCACTTCGAAGTCCCCGGCCGCCTGGACGCGGCTGGCCGCGGCGGCCAGCATGACTTTGGGCGTGGGCGGCTGCGTGGGATCGTTGGGGCCGCCGCATGCGCACAGGCCCGGCGCCAGGGCCGCGGCCAGCGCTGCGGCGGCCAGCTGGCGTCGCCGCAGGCAGGCCAGGGCCAGCATGCCGGCCAGCAGCAGCCATGGCGTGGACGGCAGGGCGATGGCGGCCGGCTGCGTGAGGCCCGTCTCGAGCTCGATGAAGGAGACGGGGTCGACGATGGAAAACGGCTGGGCGCCGGGACTGCCCGCGCCCAGGTAATCGAAGGTGACGGAAAAGCCCGTGGCCGTGGCGCCGGGAATGATGCCGCCGGCCAGCGCCAGCGCGTCGAGGTAGCCGCTGGCGGGGATGGCGGGATCGGGCTGCACCAGCAGCACGTCCCAGCCGGGCGCCGTGGAAACGTTGTGCAGGTTGGCGTACTGGCCCACGCCGAAGAACAAGGTGAATTCCTCGATGGGAACGGTCAAGGTGGTATTGCTGACGGTATAGTCGTAGCGCCACTGCGTGCCGCCCAGCGCGGTTGCCGTGTAGCCGATGGTGGCGGCATGCGCGGCGGACATTGCGCACAGCAGCAGCGCCAGCAGCGTCTGTTTGATGAAGCCCATGATGGTTCCCCCCGTTGACTGGCGCCAAGCGTGCCCAGACAAGAGGTCAAGCAGGAAGCGTTCCTGAATAAATAATCTTTATAAAACAGGGGCTTGAATGCTGGCAGACGCGTACTGAACATAACCCTGTCAATTCTGCCGACACGTCATTCCGCGATTTTCGGCCGGGCAGGTGTGTCCGTTGTTAAAATGATGGAATTGAGAAAAATTTAACTTGTATATATATGAAAAAGTGTATTTTTTCCTGCTTCTTGTTGACCATCATCCTAGGCTGTTCCTCGGATGACATGCTGCATACCCGGCTCGAAGCCTATGGCAAGGATCTCAGTGTGTCGGATGCTTCCCGGGATGGCTTGGTGTATCGCGGCTTCAGCAAGGCGGTAAAGGCGCCCGTGCGGGCCTATGTCGTTGATTTCACTACTAAAAATCCTGACTTTCTTGAACTTCCAGATGAAATCAGGAATAAGGCCAGCTACAAGATAAATGCCGGGCGCAGGCAGCGCTGGGACGAAATGTTTTGCACACCCCGGTTGCAGCAGATTTTGGTGTGGGAAAACGTGGATGTGATAACAGGACGCACGGTTGATGACGCAGGGAAGATACACCTGACTGCCATGTGCACTGACCGCAGGAGGTGGAAGCGCTGAGGGGGGGCATCTCGGCAGCCACCGTGCTTCCCGCCATGGCTGAGTCTGTCAGCGCTGTCCTACCCATCTTGTCGAAACTGTCTGATTGTATGCCTTGCGGAAACACGCGATGATGATGTTCATGCTGCAACAGCCAACCAGTCCGACGGAGTATGCGATGCAAAAGCCAGACCAGTCCATTCACTTGAACAAGCCCTTCCTGCTGATCTGCCTGTTTACGCTCTCGACCCTGGCCGCCACCTTCGTCAATCTCGGCGACACGCAGACGGACGATGGTGCACCGGCGCCCGTGGCGCGCGATGCGGGCCATCAGAGCATGCCGCTGTGTAATAGCGATGCCTTCAAGCTGTCGGCCCGTTGCCAGCCCCAGCCGGGGCGCCAGGCTTGATGGGGGCGGCGCCTTGCAGGCGCTGCTGCAGCAAGGCCAGCACGGCCGCTTCCTCCGGCGCCAGCGCCGGCAAGTCTTCCTGCAACTGCTGCCGCGCCCGCGCGCGCATGCCTTCCAATAAACTGCCATCCAGATACGATTCCAGCACGGCCGGGTGCACATAGCATTTGCGGCAGATCGTCGGCGTGTTGCCCAGCTTTTTTGCCACCGACTCGATCGCCTGCACGATGTTCTTCTTCGCTTGCGCCTCGGAATCGACCTGCTCGAATGCCTGCAGGGCCAGCGCCGCCAGCAGGGTGCCGGACCAGGTGCGGAAATCCTTGGCCGTGTAGTCTTCGCCCGTCACGGCGCGCAGGTAATCGTTGACGTCGCCCGAATCGACGCCATGGCGTCCGCCATCTTCATCCACATATTGAAACAGTTCCTGCCCCGGCAGCTCGCGCATGCGCTGCAGCACCCTGGCCAGGCGCCGGTCGCTGAGGCGGATATCATGGCGCACGCCGCTCTTGCCCTTGAAGTGGAAGGCCACGGCGCTGCCATCGACCTGCACATGGCGCGTGCGCAAGGTGGTCAGGCCGAACGATTTATTGGTGCGCGCATATTCTTCGTTACCGATGCGCATCATCGTCAATTCCAGCAGGTGCACGATGGTAGCCAGTACTTTTTCACGGGGCAATCCGGGCAGCTGCATGCCGCGCGCGACGGCGGCGCGGATGGCGGGCAGGGCGTTGCCAAAGCTGAGCATGCGCTCGTACTTGACTTCGTCGCGCACCTGGCGCCAGCGCGCATGGTAGCGGTATTGCTTGCGGCCCCGCGCATCGCGCCCCGTCGCCTGCAGGTGGCCATTTGCGCGCGCGCAGATCCAGACGTCCGTCCAGGCAGGGGGAATGGCCAGCGCCTTGATGCGCGCCAGGGTGGCGTCATCGCGCAGGATCAGGCCGTCCCCGTCGCGGTAGCGGAACTTGCCGGGCTTGCCCAGGCGGGTGATGCCGTTCTGGTGGTCGCCCGTGTAGCGCAGGCCGGCGGCGCGGGCCGTGGTGGTGGCAGAAATTTCCATGACGATAGCTTACCTTGCCCGCCGCGCGCCCGGCGCGCCGTTATGCTAAGGTGCGCATTCGTAACGCCGTGCGCGGCAGACAGGAGCAGCAGATGTTTGGCAGAAAAAAGAATCTGGAAGAAGACCACGCCCCCCAGGCCGACAAGCAGTATGAAAAGAAATACACGGATGACAGTTTCTGGGACAAGGTCGTCAAGTTCGCGAGGACGGCGGGGCGCGAAGTCATCGAGAAAGCCCTGTGGCTGTACTACGCGGCGCAGCAGCCGAATACCCCGCTGTGGGCCAAGACGGCGATTTATGGCGCGCTCGGCTACTTCATTTCGCCCATCGATGCGATACCCGACATCACGCCCGTGGTCGGCTATGCGGACGACCTGGCCGTGCTGGCGGCGGCCGTCGCCACGGTCGCCACCTACATCACGGCCGACGTCAAGGAACGGGCCGCCGACAAGCTGCGCGGCTGGTTCGGCGCCTAGGCCTTCGCCTAGGCCTTTTTGGCAGCGGGCGCGCCGCTGCCGCCATGCGCGAGCAGGCGCTGCACGACTTCTTTCTGGAATGAACGAAACTCCTTGTCGGCGCTGACGTTGGCGAAGGCCAGCACGGCTGTCCTGCTGGCGCGGTCGACGCAGACGACGGAGGCGGCGCCCGGGTCGCCGCCGCTGTGCGTGGCCAGGGTCCTGCCGTCCACGTCGCGCAGCTGCCAGACCAGGGCCTGGCGCACGGACGAATCGGCAGGCACGACGGGGGCCGCTTGCGGGGCAAAAAATGATTGCAGGGTGGCATCTTGCAAATAGCGGTGGCCATCGACCCGGCCGCCATTGCTGAAGATGGCCAGGAAACGGGCAAAATCATGCGCCGAGCTGCGCAGCAGTCCCGCCGGCCAGTCCGGATAGCCGACGGGCGGCAGCACTTGCAGGCCCGGCTCCTTGTGCGCATACGGCTGGGCGACGACGGCGCGCCGCGGCAAGCCGGCCAGGTTCCAGGCCGTGCTGTCCATGCCCAGCGGCTCGAACAGGTGCTCGTGCGCAAAGGCGTCGAGGCCGTCGGGGTTCACGCGGCCCACCAGATAGCCGAGCAGGGCGATGCCGACATTGCTGTAGCGCCATTCCGTGCCGGGCCGGGCGGCAAACGACACATCCGCGTCATACCAGGCGCCGCCGCGCGACAGGTAGCCCTTGACGAAGTCGCGCAGGGGCAGGCGCGGGTCGCCCTGCACGGCAAACGCCGTCGTCTTTTCGTACACGGCATCGGAAATGCCCGAGGTGTGGTTGAGCAGGTGGCGAAAGGTGATGGGCACGTCGGGAAACTTCGGATGCATGAGCGGGAAGTCCAGATAGGCCGCCACCTTGTCGTCCAGCTGGAAGGCGCCCTGTTCCAGCAGCATCATGATGGCCGTGGCCGTGACGAGCTTGCTGACTGAGGCGATATGAAACACCGTGCCGGCGTCGGCCTTCTTGCCGGCCTGGATATCTGCCCAGCCATAGCCGCGCGCGAAAATGGTTTGCTCGCCGCGCACCACGGCCACGCCCATGCCCGGCGTTTCCGTGCGGGCCAGGCCATCGCGCATGAAGCCGTCAAATTCCGTTTCCCACGCCAGCTTGGCCGGATCGGTGG
Source organism: Janthinobacterium sp. P210006 (assembly GCF_036231885.1). Classification (NCBI taxonomy): domain Bacteria; kingdom Pseudomonadati; phylum Pseudomonadota; class Betaproteobacteria; order Burkholderiales; family Oxalobacteraceae; genus Janthinobacterium; species Janthinobacterium sp. P210006. The sequence continues at coordinate 112,392 of NZ_JAZARD010000002.1, forward strand.
CGCAGCCCGTTTGCAGCAGGGCCAGTGAGACACCCAGTCCCAGCACGCTTCTTCGTTTCATTGATTCTCTCTTGGCTGTTTTTAATTATCTTAACAACATTTCTGCCCAGCATAGGGGCGATTGACAAAAGATTGCTGTGTAGCAATGACAAACGGGGCCGGCCCGTGCCTATTTGCGCCAGTAGCGTTCCAGCAGGGGCTTGACCGTCAAGCCATGCGCGACGATGGACAGGATGACGACGACCAGGGTGATGTCGGCCAGTTCGCGCGCCAGCCCGCGTGGCAATCCATGCGCGATGGCGTAGCTGAGGTAGTACAGCGAGCCGATGCCGCGCACGCCGAACCAGGCCGCCAGGCCCCGCAGGCGTACGCTGGTGCCCGAGGCCAGCAAGCCGAGCATCACGCTGGCCGGGCGCGCCACCAGCAGCAGGAACAGCGCCACGCTCCACGCCCGCCAGCTCCAGGCGGCAGCCGTGACGGCGCCGCCCAGCAGCAGCACCAGGGTCAGTTCGGACAGCCGTTCCAGATGTTCCTTGAAGACGAGCGACTCGCCGCTGACGGTCAGCGGCACCTCGCTATCGTGCGGCTGGGCGGCGGAGACAGCGTGGGTGCCTTGCGCCTGCAGCAAGCCTTGCCTGTCCTTGGGCGCGCCGGCCAGCCGCAGTTCCGTCTGGCGCAGGGCTACGCCCGCAAAGAACACGGCCAGGAAGCCCCAGGCGTGCAGCCATGTGGCCACGCCATACACGCAGGCGATCAGGCCCAGGGCCGCCAGGTCGTCCAGCATCGCGTGTTTCGGTTCCTTGGCCCGCACCTGCCAGCCCAGCCACGCCAGCAGCGCGCCGCCGGCCGCACCGAGGGCGATGGCGGCCCCGCTGGCCCAGAACAGATCGCGCCACAGCCAGGTGGTGCCGTGCGGCCCCAGCTCATGCAGGCCCAGCAGGCCCAGGCCCAGCATGACGAAAGGAAAGCCGCTGCCATCGTTCATGCCCGCTTCGCTGGTCAGCATGAAGCGCAATTGCTCGCTGTCGCCCGCATGGCGCAGCTGCACGTCCGTGGCCAGCACGGGGTCGGTGGGCGCGAGGATGGCGCCCAGCAGCACGCCCGCGCCCAGGGGCAGGCCCAGCACCAGGCAGGCAAAGGCGGCCACCAGGGCCACGGACAGGGCCATCGACAGCCACGCCAGACGCAGCGGCGGCAGCCAGCGCGCCAGGCTGAACGGCACGGGCATCTTGACGCCGGCGGAAAACAGGGAGATGAGGACGGCGATTTCCGTCAGGGTTTCCAGCAGGGGCGCCTGCTGCACCAGGTCGAACGCAAACAGGCCGAGAAACATGGGCCCCAGCAGCAGGCCCACGCCCAGATAAGCGATGGCCGACGTCAAGGGCAGGCGCGCAATGCCGTCGGCGCCCAGGCCGCGCGCCAGCATCAGGCAGCCGATCAGGATGAACCAGGCGGTGGTGCTCATGCGGCCCATTGTAGCGGCGCGCCGGCAAGGGCAGCGCGCCGCACGGTTTCTTTACGCCTTGTACAGCGACACGCTGTCGTTCTGCGCCTGCATGGCGTGCACCTCGATGGGGTCGTGCGTGGAGCGCAAACGGGGCAGGCCGTGCGGATAGCGGGCCGTGATAAAGGCCAGCATCTGTTCGCGCACGATGCAGCGCAGTTCGAAAGCCAGGCCCGAATCTGCCGCACTGACGAGGAAGCGCACGCGCACGGCCCGCTCGTTCGAATCCGTCGCCTGCACGGTGCAGACGCGGCCATCCCATTGCGCGGCCGATTCGCAGATGCGCGTGAGCTCTGCGCGCAGCGGGTCGAGCGGGATGCTGAAATCGAGCCACAGGAACACCGTGCCCAGCAGGGTGGACGAGCTGTGCGTCCAGTTCTCGAACGGATTTTCAATGAACCACTGCAGCGGCACGATCAGGCGGCGCTCGTCCCACACGCGCACGACGACATACGTGCCCTTGATTTCCTCGACCTTGCCCCATTCGCCATTGACGATCAGCACGTCGTCGATGCGGATGGGTTGCGAAAACGCAATTTGCAGCCCAGCAATGAAATTGCCCAGCACGGGGCGGGCGGCGATACCGGCTACCAGGCCCGCCACACCGGCCGAAGCGAGCAGGCTGGCGCCGATCTGGCGCGCGCCGGGCAGGGTCAGCAGCACGAAGGCCAGGCCCAGGATCACGACGATGGCGTGCGCGCTGCGCGTGAGCACGCGGGCCTGCGTGATCAGGCGGCGCGCGCGCAGGTTGTCGGCCACGTCGACGGGGTTGACTTCGGAAATCGTGATGGACAGGGCCTGGATGCATTGCATGGCCAGCCAGGTCAGCGCGATGATCAGCGCCACGCTGGTGACATGCGACATGGCAACGAGGCCCGGCGTATCGTCGGGCGCGCCGGCCAGCACCATGCGCAGACCGAAGACGATCACGCACAGCTGGCTGGCGCGGAAGGCCACGCGCGTGGCGTTGGTGGTGAACGGGCGGCCATTGGCCAGCCTCTTCAGCAAGCTGATGCCGGCCCGGTGCACGCCGATGGCGACCACGGTGACGAGCAGGGCGGAAACGAGCACGGTCAGCGCCGAGCGCAGCGGGCCTCCCATAAGCGAGTGGAACGTGCTGAGATCCATAGGCGAAAACTCCTTGTTTTTAAATGGAATGGATGTCGGAAGCGGCTATTTTACGGGCAGATGGCGTAACGGGGGCGTGCGTTGCCGTACGGATAAGACCTGCATCAAGGTGGATACTGGAAGAAATTGCTGCGCTGCGCCATGCCCCGTTGACGTTTCAATACGGAAAGCAAGCGGGCGTCGCCGCATTGGAAACATAGTCATACTTGCCATGCTTTTTGTTTTTGCAAAGGAAACCGATGATAGTACGATCACTGCGAATGTCCTTGCGCTTCATCCTGCCACTGGCCCTCGTGCTGGGATTGTTTGCCTATATTGTGGTACCCCTGCTCGATAACATTACCCTGCGCTGGTATGTGCGCGATCTCGACAGCCGGGCCGAATTGCTCGCTGGAACCCTCCGGCCCTCGCTCACCGAATACCTGCCCGCGCAAGACGCCACCCGCATCGCTGAACTGTTCCAGGGCGCCACGCGCGACGAACGCCTGATCGCCATCGGCTTTTGCGACAACGCGGGCCACTTGCTGTACCAGTCCGCGCAATACCCAAGCTCCATCGGCTGCTGGAGCACGCCTCCCACGGGCGGCCTGTACAAATCCCTCGCGCAATTGCCGCAAGGCCAAGTCCACCTCAGCGAAACGCCCGTCATGCAGGACGCTACCCAGCTGGGCCGCCTGGTGCTGGTGCAGGACATGAGTTTTGTCGAGCGCCGCAACACGGATACCAAGCGTTTCATCTTTGCCTTCCTGGCCGTGCTGGCCGTGCTGATTTCCCTGATGACCGTGTTTGTCGCCCACCTGAGCTGGCGCGGCTGGCTGTCGGCCGTGAAAGATATCTTGCGGGGCGAGTTGCTGCCCAAGAGCAATGGCGCCGTGGCCGCCGCCACGGCGCCCGCCGCCGCGCCCGCGCCGCCGCCGGAAATGCAGCCGCTGATCGGCGACTTGCGCGAATTGCTGCAGGAATACCACCTGGAACGCCAGGGCGACAACGGCTGGTCATCCGACTGGACGCCGGACAAGCTGCGCGCCCTGCTGGAAGCGGATTTGCAGGGCGACCAGGTGCTGGTCGTATCGAACCGCGAGCCGTACATCCACACAAAAACGGATGCCGGCATTGCCGTACAACGCCCCGCCAGCGGCCTGGTGACGGCCGTGGAAGCCGTGATGCGCGCCTGTTCCGGCACGTGGATCGCGCATGGCGCCGGTTCCGCCGACCGCGAGACGGTGGACAAGTTCGACCACGTGCCCGTGCCGCCCGACAATCCCAGCTACACCTTGCGCCGCGTGTGGCTGACGGAAGAAGAAGAGCAGGGCTACTATTATGGCTTCGCCAATGAAGGCATGTGGCCGCTGTGCCATATCGCCCACGTGCGCCCCGTGTTCCGCTCGTCCGACTGGGACCAGTATGTGAAGGTCAACCGCCGCTTTGCCGACGCCGTGATTGCCGAAGCGAAGACGGACAATCCCGTCGTGCTGGTGCAGGATTATCACTTTGCCTTGCTGCCCCGCATGGTGCGCGAAGCCTTGCCGAAAGCGACGATCATCACTTTCTGGCACATCCCGTGGCCAAACTCGGAATCGTTCGGCATTTGCCCATGGCGCGAGGAAATCCTCGACGGCTTGTTGGGCAGCACCATCCTGGGCTTCCACACGCCATTCCACCGCAAGAATTTCCTCGAAACGGTGGACCGCTACCTGGAAACGCGCATCGAGCCGGAAGCGTCCGTCATTTCCTACGGCGGCGAGATGACGCAGGTCGAGGATTACCCGATTTCCATCGCCTGGCCCGAGGACGACCCGGCGCAGCCCGACGTGGCCACGTGCCGCGCGCAGATCCGCAGCGAGCTGGGCGTGGCGCAAGACCACTTGCTGGGCATCGGCGTCGACCGCCTCGATTACACGAAAGGCATCGTCGAGCGCTTCCAGGCCGTCGAGCGCATGCTGGAGCAGCAGCCCGGCATGGTGGGCAATTTCACTTTCGTGCAGATCGCCGCCCCTAGCCGCGCTTCGCTCGATGAATATCAAAGTTTTGACGCCAGGGTGCGCAAGATGGTCGAACGCATCAACCGCCGTTTCGGCAGCGGCGACTATGTGCCCATCCTGCTGAAGGCGGAGCACCACGGACAGGACGACTTGCAGCGCTATTTCCGCGCGTCGGAAGTGTGCATGGTGACAAGCTTGCATGACGGCATGAACCTGGTGGCCAAGGAATTCATCGCCGCGCGCGACGACGAGATGGGCGTGCTGGTGCTGTCGCAATTCACGGGCGCGGCGCGCGAATTGCACGAAGCGCTGATCATCAACCCGTATCACATCGAGCAGGGCGCGGACGCCCTGTACCGCGCCCTCGTGATGCCGCCCGTGGAACAGCGCGAGCGCATGAAGAGCATGCGGGCTAGAGTCAAGCATTTCAATGTGTACCGCTGGGCCGGGCGCATGCTGCTGGACGCGGCCCGCCTGCGCCAGCGCGACAAGGTCATGACCAAGATCGACGCCCACAGCCGCATCAAGCGGCGCAAGGGGATGTGATGGAGGCTTTCATGGACGATGGCGCGGCGCTGTTGCAGCTGCTGAGTGCGCCCGGGACGGCCGTCTTCCTCGATTTCGACGGCACCCTGGTCGACCTGGCATCCACGCCCGACGGCGTGCGCCTGGAACCGGGCGTGGTGGAAGCGCTGGCGCTGCTGGCCGAGCGCCATGGCGGGGCGCTGGCCCTCATTTCCGGGCGTCCCGTGGCGCAGATCGACGCCATGCTGGCGCCCCTGGTCGTGCCGGTGGCGGGCGTGCATGGCGTGGAGCGGCGCGGCGCGGACGGCAGGTTCACCGTGGCGGCCACGCCCGACGTGTCGCCCGTGCTGGCGCGCGCCCAGGCGCTGGCCGCGCTTTACCCCGGCTTGCTGGTGGAGCAGAAGCGGGGCGCCGTGGCCCTGCATTACCGGCTGGCGCCGCAACTGGAACAATTGTGTTTGCAGGAAATGACGGCGGCCGTGCAAGCGTGCCCGGGGATTTTGCTATTGCATGGCAAAATGGTCCTCGAAGCCAAGCCGGCCGCCACCGACAAGGGCGGCGCCATCGCCGCCTTCATGCAGGAAACCCCGTTCGCCGGCCGCCGGCCCGTGTTCGCGGGCGACGACACCACCGATGAGGCAGGCTTTGCCTATGTCCAACAAGCAGGCGGGCAGGGCGTGAAAGTGGGCAGCGGCCCCAGCGCCGCCACCCTGCGCCTGGCCAGTCCCGGCGCCTTGCGCGCCGCGCTGCTGGCCGCCTCCGTATCCCCTGAAGGAGCAGATGATGACAACTGATGACACCCCCGGCGGCGCGCCCGCGCAAGCATCCCTCAACTGCGGCGTGGTGGGCAATTGCGCCTTCAGCGCCCTGATCGACCAGGCAGGGCAGGTGGTCTGGTCCTGCCTGCCCCGCTTCGATGGCGACCCCGTCTTCAACACCTTATTGGACGATACGCAGAACGGCAGCGTGTGGGCCATCGACATTGAAAACTTTGCCCGCAGCGAGCAAGTCTACGAGCCGAACACGGCCGTGCTGCGCACGCGGCTGTACGACACGCAGGGGCGCGGCGTGGAAATCACGGATTTCGCGCCCCGCTTCCTCAGCCGCGACCGCATGTTCCGCCCGCTGATGCTGATCCGCCGGGTCCGCCCGCTGGACCACGCCGTGCGCATCCGCGTGCGCCTGCGCCCCCGCTACGACTGGGGCAAGCTGGCGCCGCAGATCACGCAGGGCAGCCACCACATCCGCTATGTGGGGCCGGAACAGACCTTGCGCCTGAACACCGATGTATCGCTCAACTATGTGCTGAGCGAAACGTATTTCGTGCTGGGCGGAACGGCCAACTTCCTGCTGGGCCCCGATGAAACCCTGGCCGGCGGCATCGACGAGACGGCGCGCATCTTCGAGAAGGAAACCATCAACTACTGGCGCACCTACACGCGCCGACTGGCCGTGCCGCTGGAATGGCAGGACGTGGTCATCCGCGCGGCCATCACCCTGAAACTGTCTTTATATGAGGACACGGGCGCCATCATCGCCGCCATGACCACCAGCATTCCCGAAGCGCCCGGCAGCAGCCGCAACTGGGACTACCGCTATTGCTGGCTGCGCGACGCCTTCTTTGTCGTGCGCGCACTGAACAGCCTGTCGGAAGTGGGCACGATGGAGGAATACCTGCGCTGGCTGACGAATATCGTCGCCCGCTCGAAAGGCGGCCACATCCAGCCCCTGTACGGCATCGGCCTGGAAGAGCAGTTGCCCGAATCGATGCTCGACCACTTGCCCGGCTACCGGGGCAACGGTCCCGTGCGCGTAGGCAACCAGGCGCAGGAACACTTCCAGCACGATGTCTACGGCAATATTGTATTGGGCGCGGCGCAGGCCTTTCTCGATCACCGCCTGTTCCACCGGGCGGGAAAAGCGGAGTTTGCCGCGCTGGAAGCCGTGGGCGACCAGGCCTTCCGCCTGCATGCGGAGCCGGACGCGGGCATGTGGGAACTGCGCACGCGGGCCAGGGTCCACACTTCATCCATGCTGATGAGCTGGGCGGCCTGCGACCGCCTGGCCAAGGTCGCGCATAAACTGGGCCTGGACGACCGCGCCGACCACTGGAACAGCCGCGCCGTACTGATCCGCGAACGCCTGCTGCGCGAAGCGTGGAGCGAAGAGCGCCAGGCCTTCGCGGAAAGCCTGGGCGGACGCGACCTCGATGCCTCCGTCTTGCTGATGGCGGAAGTCAACTTCATCGACCCCATGGACCCCCGTTTCATCGCCACCGTCGACGCGCTGGAAGCGTCGCTGTGCGACGGCCCCTACATGCGCCGCTACGAAGCGCCCGACGATTTCGGCAAACCCGAGACCGCCTTCAACATCTGCACCTTCTGGCGCATCGACGCCCTGGCCCGCATCGGCAGGAAGGACGAAGCGCGCAAAATCTTCGAAACGATGCTAATGGCGCGCAACCACCTGGGCTTGCTGTCGGAAGATACGCACCCCGTGACGGGCGAGATGTGGGGCAATTTCCCGCAGACGTATTCGATGGTGGGCTTGATCAACTGCGCGGTGCGGTTGTCGGCGCCGTGGGATAGTGCGATTTAAGCTCCCCCCAAGGCAAGTGCCGGGGTCGGACCCTCAGGGTCCGACCCCAGCCTTTTCGATGTTCGGGGTAATCACGCGCCAGCAGGCTCGCGCCGCCCATACAACCTGCACTCCGCCGCCAGCGCCAGCAGATTCGGGTCGCGCTCGCGGCTGCTCAGCATCAGCAGGGTGATTTGCTGGTGCGAGCCGTAGCGGGTGTCCAGGGGGAGCAGTTCGATGCGCGAACTGAAGGCGCGCACTCTGCCGGGCAGCAGGCTGTAGCCGATGCCGCCGCTCACGAGGTTGATCAGCGAGAAGATATCGCCCACCCGCATGGCCGTGTCGGGTACGAAACCGGCCAGCTCGAATGCGTGGTTGAAGCTTTGCGAGGTGACGAAACCCTCGTTGAGCGTGACGAATTTGTCGTCGTGCAGCTGCTGCAAGTCCACCGAGGCGGCCCCCGCATAGGGCGAGGCCAGCGGCGCGGCCAGGAAGATGTCGTCCTGGAACAGGGGCACGGCCACCAGGCCCGCATGCTGCTCGTCTTCCTGCACGCCGACGATGATGGCGTCCAGCCTGCCATCGGCCAGGCTTTGCAGCAGGTCGCGGTTCGACCCCAGGGTCAGGTCGATGTCCAGGCCCGGCCGGCGCAGCTTAAGGGCGATCACCAGCTGCGGGATGCAGTGCAGGGTCAGGGAATACAGCGAACCGATCTTCAGGCGCACGGGGTTGATGCCCGACATTTCGCGCACCTTGCGCACGCCTTCCTCGCACTCGGCCAGCGCGCGCCGCGCCGATTCGGCAAAGGTGTAGGCCGCATGCAGGGGAATCAGGCTGCGCCCCTCGCGTTTGAACAGGGGGCAGCGCAAGCCGTCTTCGAGCGAATGCAGGGCGCGGTGCACGCTGACCGTGCTCTGGCCCAGCGCATCGGCCACCCGCGCCAGGTTGTTCAATTCCATAAAGCTGAGAAACACTTCCAGCTTTTTCAAGGTGATTTCTTCGTTGATGGCCATGGCTAGCCTCTTTTATGGCAGTTCATTAACTTCAGGGTAATGAACATGGTAGCAGGTTGATTGTCGCGGTGACGCTTTCGTTCTATCGTCAGGCTTCGATAGCTCATTCCGGAGGCATGATGTCAACCGCCACAGCAGCGCCAGCGCAGCGGCAAAAACAATGGGACACGCGGCGCACGGAGAAGCGCCGCCGCCTCGACGCCGTGCGCCAGTACGCGAGCGGCCCCGTGCTGCAACAGGGCGACATGGTCGCCGTGCTCGAAGCGCTGCTTGCGCCGGGCGACCGCGTCGTACTCGAAGGCAACAACCAGAAGCAGGCCGATTTCCTCGCCCGCATGTTGACCAAGGTCAATCCCGACAAGATCCACCATCTGCATCTGATCATGCCCAGCGTCAGCCTGCCCGAACATCTGGACCTGTTCGAACGGGGCATCGCCCGCAAGCTCGATTTTTCCTTTGCCGGCACGCAAAGCCTGCGCATCGCCCAGTTCCTGCAGGATGGTTTGCTGGAAGTAGGTGCCATCCACACGTATATCGAGCTGTATGCGCGGCTGTTCGTCGACCTCACGCCCAATGTCGTCATGGTGGCCGGCTACATGGCCGACCGCCAGGGCAATCTGTACACGGGCCCCAGCACGGAAGACACGCCCACCCTGGTGGAATCGGCCGCCTTCCGCGACGGCATCGTCATCGCCCAGGTCAATCAGATCGTCGACGACGTCAGCGACTTGCCGCGCGTCGACGTGCCCGGCTCGTGGATCGATTTCGTCGTGCAGTCCGACAAGCCGTTCTTCATCGAGCCCTTGTTCACCCGCGATCCGCGCGTCATCAAGCCCGTGCACGTGCTGATGGCCATGATGGCGATCCGCGGCGTGTATGAAAAACACCAGGTGCAGTCGCTGAACCACGGCATCGGCTTTAATACGGCCGCCATCGAGCTGATTTTGCCCACCTACGGCGAGCAGCTGGGCCTGAAGGGCAAGATTTGCCGCAACTGGGTGCTCAACCCCCATCCGACCCTGATCCCGGCCATCGAGACGGGCTGGGTCGAGAGCGTGCACTGCTTCGGCGCGGAGCTGGGCATGGAAGGCTATGCGGCCGCCCGGCCCGACGTGTTCTTTACGGGCCGCGACGGTTCCATGCGCTCGAACCGCGCCCTGTGCCAGCTGGCGGGCCAGTACGCGGTCGACCTGTTCATCGGCGCCACCCTGCAGATGGATGGCCTGGGCAACTCGTCGACCGTCACCAACGGCCGGCTGGCCGGTTTCGGCGGGGCGCCCAACATGGGCCACGATCCGCACGGCCGGCGCCACCCGACACCGGCCTGGCTGGACCTGATCGAGACGGACGACCCGCTCGCGCGCGGCAAGAAGCTGGTGGTGCAGATGGTCGAAACGTTCCAGGACGGCGGCCAGCCCACCATCGTCGAATCGCTCGACGCCGTGGCCGTGGGCCAGGCCAGCCGCATGCCGCTGGCGCCCGTGATGATCTATGGCGACGACGTCACGCACGTGCTGACGGAAGAGGGCATCGCCTACCTGTACAAGGCCCGTTCGCTCGACGAGCGCAAGGCCATGCTGGCGGCTGTCGCCGGCGTCACGCCGATCGGCCTGCGCCACGACCCGAAGACGACGGCGAAACTGCGCGCCGATGGCTTGATCGCGCTGCCCGAGGATATCGGCGTGCAGCGCGGCGCGGCGAACCGCTCGCTGCTGGCGGCGAAAAGCATCGCCGACCTGGTCGAATGGTCCGACGGCCTGTATCAACCCCCCGCCAAATTCAGGAGCTGGTAATGATGACCACAATGATGACGACAGTGCCGGTGCAGGTACGCCCTGCGGCGTTGGCGCGGCAGGTGCTGCAGGCGCTGCTCGATGAAGTGACCCTGACGCCGAAACCGGGCCTCGTCGATTTGCGCAGCCGGGGCGCCCACGCGGACTTGAACTGGGCCCTGATGTGCCACTCGGCTTGCGTGCTGCAGCCCGTGTTTGCCGCCATGGCGCAAGCGGGCTGGGACAGCGATGATGACGACGGCCTGCGCCAGCGCATCGGCGCCATCGGCCGCGAAGGCGAGGCGCTGATGCTGGCAGCCACGGACGGCGTGAACACGCACCGGGGCGCCATCTGGGCCCTGGGCCTGCTGGCGACGGCGGCGGCGCAGCAGGGCGCGCGCGGCGCGTCTCTGGCACCGCAAGCCGTGGCGGCGCGGGCCGGCGCGCTGGCCCGTCTGCATGACCGCGGCGCGCCTGGCGCCACGGGCAACAAGGGCGAGCTGGCGTGCCGCCAGTACCAGGTCGATGGCGCGCGGGGCCAGGCCCGCGCCGGTTTCCCCCTGGTGACGGGCGCGGGCCTGCCCGCTTTGCACGCCTCGCGGGCACGCGGCGACAGCGAGACGACGGCGCGCCTGAACGCCCTGCTGGCCATCATCAGCCAGCTGGACGACACCTGCGTGCTGTCGCGCGGCGGCGAGACGGCCTTGCTGGCGCTGCAGGCGGGCGCGGCGCGGGTGCTGGCTGCCGGCGGCGCGGCCACGGCTGCCGGCACGCAGGCGCTGCTGGCGCTGGAAGCGGCGGCGCTGGAGCGCGGCGTGTCGCCGGGCGGCGCGGCCGATCTGCTGGCGGCCACCCTGTTCCTCGATCGATTGACTGAAGGAGATGCGCATGGAAACGCGTGACTACACATTCGCGGCCGGGCCGGCGGCATCGGGGCGAGCGCTGGCCGGCGTCGTCGGTTCGGGCGACCTGGAAGTGCTGCTGCAGCCGGGCGACGATGGCGTGACCCGCATCGTCGTGAACACGTCCGTCGATGGCAAGGGCGCCGTGTGGGATGCGCTGCTGCTGCGCGTCTTCGGCGGCGAGCCGCTGCCGGCGGTGACCATCGTCATCAACGATTGCGGCGCCACGCCTGGCGTGGTGCGCATGCGCATCGAGCAGGCTTACGAAGAATTGCAAGCGGGGAGGGCGGCATGAGCACATTGACGCAATTACTGGAGCGCGACAGCTTCATTGAACGCAGCGCGCGCAGCCGGGCGCGGGCCTTGCTGGACGCGGGCAGCATGCGCGAGCTGCTCGATCCGTTCTGCGGCATCGCTTCGCCGTGGCTGCCGCGGCAGGGCGTCACGGCGCAGGCGGACGACGGCGTGGTGGTGGCCAAGGGCCTGTTCGACGGCCAGCCAGCCGTGGTGCTGGCCATCGAAGGCGCCTACCAGGGCGGCAGCATGGGCGAAGTGGGCGGCGCGAAGATCGCCGGCGCGCTGGAACTGGCGGCGCGTGACAACCGCAACGGCGTGCCGACGCGGGCCGTGATCCTGTTCGAGACGGGCGGCGTGCGTCTGCAGGAAGCCAACCTGGGCCTGGCGGCGATTGCCGACATCCACGCGGCCATCGTCGACCTGCGCCGCTACCAGCCCGTGATCGGCATCACGGCCGGCACCGTGGGCTGCTATGGCGGCATGTCGATCGCGGCGGGTCTGTGCAGCTATCTGGTCGTCACGCGCGAGGCGCGCCTGGGGCTCAACGGCCCGGCTGTGATCGAGCAGGAAGCGGGCGTGGACGAATTCGATTCGCGCAACAAGCCCTTCATCTGGAGCCTGACGGGCGGCGAGCAGCGCTTCCACAGCGGCCTGGCAGACGCCTACGTGGACGACGACACGGTACAGATGCGCGCTACCGTGGCCGATTTGTTTGCACGCGGCGTGCCGCGGCAGCACCGCAGCGGCCAGGCCGACGCCTTCCTGGCCCGTCTGGCGGACGTCGACGCGGGCGTGCAAGCCACGCCGGAAGCCGTGCGCGCCATCTACAGCAAAGGAGCAGCAGCATGAACGCCATTACCGAAACGAGCCGCGGCGCCACCTGGCTGGCGGCACTGACCGATGGCACGGCGCCGCTGGACGGTTATCCGCCCTCGGTGCGCGTGGTGGACGCGCCGCTGGCGGGCGAAGCGGCGCGCTATCTCGCGGTGCTGCCCGATCCGGACAACCGTTTTACGCGCGCCCGCACGGGAGAAGTCGGCCTGGTCGAGGCGTGGCAACTGGCGCGCGCCGTGCAGCAGGTGGTTGCCGAGGACCGCGACCTGGCCGTGAAACGCCCCATCGTGGCCGTCATCGACGTGGCCAGCCAGGCCTATGGGCGGCGCGAGGAAGCATATGGCATCCACCAGGCGCTGGCCGGCGCGGCGGGCGCGTATGCCGAAGCGCGCCTGGCGGGCCACCCCGTGATCGGCCTGATCGTCGGCAAGGCCATGTCGGGCGCTTTCCTGGCCCACGGCTACCAGGCCAACCGTCTGATCGCGCTCGACGATCCGCAGGTGATGGTGCATGCGATGGGCAAGGCGTCGGCCGCGCGCATCACCTTGCGCACGGTGGAGGCGCTCGAAGCGCTGGCCGAAACGATCGCGCCCATGGCCTACGACATCCGCAACTACGCCACCCTGGGACTGCTGTGGCAAACCTTGCAGGTGGCGCACCCCGATGCGCCGTCAGGCGAGGATGTGGGGCAGGTGCGCGCCAGCCTGCAGGCGGCGCTGGGCGATATCCGCGCCGATCCGGAGCGGGGACTGGCCAGCCGCCTGGGCGCGCCGCACCGCCAGGCGTCGGCAAAGGTAAGGGAGGTGCTGGGGCAGCAGTGGTAAGCGGATGGTGCATCAAAAGAGAAGACATCAAGTCATTCCTATTCCTATAACGGAGACAATCATGATCATTTACGGAACCGCATTGCTGGCCCTGTGCCATTTGCTCGGCATCTTCCTGGGCGACCTGCTCGGGCAGCTGATGGGCGTCAAGACGAACGTGGGCGGCGTGGGCATCGCCATGCTGCTGCTGATCTGCGCCCGGCTCTACATGCAGCGCCGCGCGTGGCTGCCGCAGATGACGGAGCGGGGCGTCGAATACTGGGGCGCCATGTATATTCCCGTGGTGGTGGCCATGGCGGCGCAGCAGGACGTGGTGGCGGCGCTGCGCGGCGGGCCCGTGGCCGTGCTGGCCGCCATCGGTTCCGTGCTCGTGTGCGGTGCCGTCATTTCGCTGATTAACCGGTCGGAAAGCCCAGCTGCCATCGCTGCCGCCGAAGCTGACCGCGCGCAAGCCGATTCCCTGCTGATGAAGGAGCACCGCCATGCTTGAAATCTTTGAAAAAGCCGCCATCCACAACGGCCTGGTGACGGCCTTCGCCTTTGTCGGCCTGATCATGCTGGTATCCGTGGCGCTGTCGAAGTATCTGACCCTGGGCCGCGTGCACGGTTCGGCCATCGCCATCGTGATCGGCCTGGGCCTCGCTTACTGGGGCGGCGTGCATAGCGGCGGCCACAAGGGCCTGGCTGACTTGTCGCTGTTCGGCGGCATCGGCCTGATGGGCGGCGCCATGCTGCGCGACTTCGCCATCGTCGCCACCGCCTTCGAAGTGCAGGCGACGGAGGCGCGCAAGGCTGGCTTGATCGGCGTCGTGGCGCTGATGCTGGGCGTGGTGCTGCCCTTCCTCGTCGGCGCCGCCGTCGCCTACGCGTTTGGCTATTCGGACGCCGTCAGCATGACCACCATCGGCGCCGGCGCCGTCACGTACATCGTCGGCCCCGTCACGGGCGCGGCCATCGGCGCCAGCTCGGACGTCATGGCGCTCAGCATCGCGGCAGGCCTCATCAAGGCCATCCTGGTGATGGTGGGCACGCCCGCCGCAGCGCGTTTCCTGCGCCTGAAGACGCCGCGTTCGGCGATGGTCTTCGGCGGCCTGGCCGGCACCGTCAGCGGCGTGTCGGCCGGCCTGGCCGCCACCGACCGCAAGCTGGTGCCGTATGGCGCGCTGGTGGCCACGTTTCATACGGGGCTGGGCTGTCTGCTGGGGCCATCGCTGCTGTTCTTTGCCGTCAAGGCGGTGGTGGCCTGATGGAAGCCTGGCGCGCGCATGACCTGCTGTGGGTGTCCGGCCTGCCGGAGGGCCAGTGCTTGCCCTCCTGGGTCGATGCGGCCTGGCTGCAGGCGGCGCCGCTGGTGGTGCGGCGCGCCGGCGCGGCGCCCGGTCGCATCGCCGTGGGCATGCGGGGCCGGCTGCGCAGCGAGCGGCACGCGTGCGAGGTGGACGCTGCCGCCGTGCTGCGCCGCGTGACGCCGGAGGAGCTGGCGCGGCTGGCGCACGCGCCGCAGCCTGGTTTTTCCTGCGCCGCGCTCGATGCGCTGCGGCAGGTCGCGCCCCTGCTCGACGCCACGGGCTGGGCCTGGGGGCCGACGGGCGGCGTGGGCTTCGCCCTGGCCAGCGGCTTGCCCGTGCTGCGCGCCGACAGCGACCTCGATCTCGTGCTGCGCATTGCCGCGCCGCCGGATGCGGCCCAGGCCCACGCCCTGCGCGCCATCGCGGCGAGTATCACGTCGAGTATCACGGCGTGCCGGCTCGATCTGCAGATCGACACGGGCCATGGCGGCTTTGCGTATGCGGAATGGGCGGCGGGGCGGGGCAGGGTTCTGCTGAAGACGGACCAGGGCCCCGTGCTGACGGCCACGCCATGGGAGCTGGCATGAGCGTGTTGTTTACCTTTCCCGGCCAGGGCGCCCAGTACCCGGGCATGCTGCATGCGCTGCCGGACGATGCGGCCGTGGCGGCAACCCTGGGCGAAGCGGGGGCCGTGCTGGGCCAAGATTCCCTGGCGCTGGACACGGCCGAAGCGCTGGCGTCGACGCGGGCCGTGCAACTGTGCTTGCTGATCGCGGGCGTGGCGATGGCGCGTTCCCTGGGGGCGCGCGGCGCGGCACCGGACATGGTGGCCGGCTTTTCCATCGGCGAGTATGCGGCGGCCGTGGTGGCCGGCGCGCTCGATTATGCGGATGCCCTGCGCCTGGTGGCGCGGCGCGGGCAGCTGATGCAGCAGGCCTATCCCGCCGGCTACGGCATGGCGGCCATCATCGGGCTGGATCTGGCGCAGCTGGAACCGCTGCTGGCCCAGGTGCATGGTGCCGCGAACCCCGTGTATATCGCCAACCTGAATGCGCCGCGCCAGATTGCCATTGCGGGCAGCGAATCCGCCTTGCAAGCCGTGATGGCGCTGGCCCTGGCGCAGGGCGCCAGCAAGGCGCAGCGCCTGGCCATCAGCGTGCCGTCGCACTGTCCGCTGCTGGAAGGCGCGGCGATCGACATGGCCGCCGCCTTCGACGGCGTGTTTGTCCGCCGCCCAGCGCTCGTCTACCTGAGCAGCAGCGCGGCGCGCGCGCTGTTCGACCCGGCCCGCATCCGCGACAGCCTGGCCGCCAACATGGCGCAGCGCGTGCAGTGGACCAGCACGGTGCGCCTGGCGTGGGAGCGGGGTGCCCGGCTGGCGCTGGAAATGCCGCCGGGCAGCGTGTTGACGCGGCTGACGGCGCCCGATTTCACGGATGGCGTGGCCGTCTGCTGCGACGGCAACCGGGGCGACAGCGTGCTGGCGCTGGTGAGCCGGGAGCGGGGCGGGGTTTGACGGCGCGGACCTTGAGCGCGGTGGCGCCTTACAGTCTGGCGCTCAAGCCCAGCTGGAAGCCACGGCCGGGCAGGGGCGCGATGTATTTCAGTGGGGAATTGTGCGGCCGGGCATCGTCATCGAGCAGGTTGGTGCCGCTGAAAAACACCTCGATGCCTGCAAACGGCGAATTGGGCACCTGCAGTGCGCGGCTCACCTGGAAGTTCACCATGGTGTAGCCGTCGAGCGGTACTTCTTCGCTGACACTCTTGCCCAGGTACTTCTGCTTGTCATAGCGGGTGCCGGACAGCCTGGCCTTCCAGCCCTTGTTTTCCCACGACACATTGGCGCCATAGCGGTTGGTGGGCATGTTGGGCAGGTACTCGCCGTCGTTGTGCGCGCGCAGCTTGTCCGGGTTGTCGGCCTTGTTCTTGACCAGGTCGGCGAATGCGGAGAGGTTCAGCTTGCCATAGCTGCCAAGCTGCAATACCTGGGAGGCGTCCACTTCGAATCCCTTGACCGTTGTATCCGTCTGCTTCCAGTATTTCAGGGGCAGGCGATTGGCCATCTGGGCGCCCGAGTGGCCAAGGTAGAGATAGTTGTCGTATTTCATGACGTAGCCGGTGGCCGACAGCTTGAATCCGCGATTGGCGAACAAGGCAGTGAGTTCCGTATTCTTCGCGCGTTCGGCCTGGAGGTTCTGGTTGCCTTCTTCCTGGGTCATGATCGAATAGTGCGCATTGCTCGCATACAACTCGTTGACATCGGGCGCCCTTTCCGACGACGAGTAGCGCAGCTTGACGCCGAACAGCTGGCCCAGTGGGGCCGAGGCGCCCAGGCTGTAGCTGTTCAGGCTGAAGTCCCTGTCCCCGAGTGTGGAGTTGCCCGCATTTCTCGACGTCTTGAAGCCGCTCTTGCGGATCTCGTGCGCCACTTTTTCATGGCGAAAGCCCGCGTCGAAGGTGGCCCAGTCGAGATCGAGGCTTTCCTTGAGGAACAGCGCGCGGCTGACCGTGCTTGCATCGGGAAGGTAGCGCTGCGGCCCGCTGCCGCTGATGTCCCTGGCTTTATGGCTCAGGCCAAGCAAGCCGCTCAAGGGCCCAGCGCGCCGGTGCGCCAGCAGGAGCTCGGCTTGATTCGTGTCGAACTGGTAGTCGTTCGCCTTGGCCGCGCCAAGGCGCTCCCCCGATGCATTGTTCAGGCGTGACATGCGCAATTGCACGCTTTCAAGGTAGGCAACGGGGCTGGACAGCTGGGCTTCCAGCGCATATTTATCCTGCTTGATCACGACGCCGACGGGCAGCCCCTCGTCATAGTTAGCCCCGAACGACTTGTTTTCCATGGAAAAACCCGGCACGCCATACTCGCTTTCCTTGGAATCGAGACTGACCGCCACGTAGCCCTGGTCGAAAAAGTAGGTCGTGCCGGCGGCGATGTGGGCGTTGCTGGCATAGCTGTTGCCCAAGGTGCCGTGGTAATCGGGCGTCACGTCCCGGTTGATCTTTTTCTGGGTCATGGCTGGCGTCCCCGGCACGTAGGCGGGGTTGGCGGGATTGACGTAGGTTTTGCGCTGCCAGACGGAGGTGGGGTTATTGGTATAGAAGGAAAAATCGCCGTCCGCCCAGTCCGGATTTTCCGTCATGAACTGGTCGATAAACGGCTGCGAAGCCTTGTTGTAGATTTGCTGGATGCGCGCTTCCTTCTGGCAACTGTCGGCCAGGAAGGTGTTGACTCCGCCGTTTGCAGGGAACAGCTGGCTGTTGCACACGCCGGCCTTGCTGTTGCCGGGAATATCGTAATGCCCGATCTTCTGGAAGGACAGTTGCAGATTGGTCGAGAAGTGCTTGCCATCGTTGAAGTTGACGCGCAAGCCTTGCGCGTCGGCATCGTTGAAGCCTTTGCGCAGCACCAGTTCCACGTCCTTCTGCTTGCCTTCCATCTTCCTGGAAATGAGGCCGGAATCGACGTCGACGCTGCCGCCGATGGCATTGCCGCCGAAACGCACGCTATCGGACGATTTGTTCACCGTCACGCTGCGCGCGAAGAGGGGATCGAAGGGAATGTTGATGTCGCCGCTGAGCGCATTCATGCCGAGGATGGACTGGCCGTCTTCGAGGATTTGCACGCGGCTGCCGCTCAGGCTGCGTATCACCGGCGCGCCGGCATTCGGGCCGAAGGCGCTGCTTTGCACGCCCGAGACATGCTCGAGCATGCCGCCCAGGGTCCGGTTCTGGGCCTGTTCATTTTCGACCACGACGACGCTGTCGATGGCCGATGGCCGGTCGGCTCGGACCTTGATGGTTTGCAGGGTAACGTCGTCTGCCGCGTAGGCGAGCGGGGCAGTGGACAGCATGGCAGCTGCGAATACGTGATGGCGCATAGGCCTCCTAAAAAGCGGCGCAATGCTGGGCATGCGCCAGGGTGTGGTTCGGTAAGATGGTCCGCCCTGCGTCTGGGAGGCGCGAGCAAGATACATATTTAAATGCAATTGAGTTGCAATAATAAGTGGCGCACATCTTTATTGCAAGTCAATTGCATTTGTGTGGGGGGGTGTCCGGGTATGCTTTTGGCCGGTAGTGTGGACGCAGGGTTCGGTGACATTGCTTGGGGTCGGACGCGCCAGCTCCAGCGGACGCGGAGGTGGCGAGGACCATGTCGGGCTGCCTTGCATAGGGACAAGGCGCTGAGCCGACAGCCGGCAGGGGCTAGACGCCCCCTCTTATTGCATGGATGTGTTTGCCGCTTGCATGTTGGGAATGGCTTGTTGGGTCAGCACATTCCATCAAGGCACGCAGAGAAAAGCAGGCATGCACTGACGTTTTGATAATAAAATTCAATCGATCAGCTGATTTTGCAAGTCGTTTCCCTGTGTCGATGGCATTGATACGGGGGAAAACACGCATGTTAAAATACTGGCAAGATGCCAATTTGCTTTTTACCTGGAAATATTCAGAATCAGAGCGGTACGCGTAGATGGAAGCAATACCCGTGTTAGCGAATGCTGAGGTGTGTCTTCAGTGATTGCGGTAGCCAGATAGGGTGAGATTTGAAGCATTGAGGAGGAAACTTGGAAATAAAGCCGGACAGACATACATTCAAGGATGTTATCTCAAAGACATCGGCTCAGCGCCTTGCGGAAGCGCCGCAGCGTGAGAAAGTCGCACATTACTTTTTTGTCGCGGTATGCGCCGCAGCAATCATTCTTAGTTTGATATTTTATTGATGGAAATTCCCATGGGGAAACTGTCAAACGTAAAACGACAGCCGCTTGCCTGATGCGATTCTGGTAGCCGCTTTCTTTTGACAGCATCGGCCCCTATGTCGACCTTGCTCTGGGTTTACGCGTCTGCAATCTGCGCGCCCGACGCTTCCTCTCCCAGATCACAATCCCCGTCACCGACAGCATGGCAACCATGATGCCCATGAAGGACATCAATATGCGCCCCGGCAAGCCGAGGATGCGGCCCGAGTGCAGGGGGAATTGCAGTTGCACGAAGACGTCGGCGGCCGTGCCTTCCCATGGCTTGTGCTGGCCGATGATGGTGCCGTCCATGCCGTCGACGTACAGATTCGACAGGCCCATGCCGGCCGCGCCGAATTCGTCGGCCGGGTCGAAGAACGAGACGTTATAGAACGAGTAATTACCGCCATAATAGATGCCGCCGATGGGCGCCGTGATGCCGCGCTGCAGGGCCTGCTTTTTGGCAATGTCCACCGCCTGCTCGAAGCCGATCGCGGGCGCGATGTAGGTACCGTAGGGCGCGGGCGTTTGCGTTTCGTACGGTCCCGGCGTGGTGGTCGAGACCAGCGACATGACGGGATAGAACACTTCTCGGTACAGGTTCAGCGAGAACGAGGTAAACGCCACGACGAGGATGATGGCCCACACCCACAGGCCGCCCGCGCGGTGCAAGTCGAAATTGAGCTTGTAGCCGCCGGCCGCCCAGCGCACCACCCACGACGGTTTCCAGCGCTGCCACCAGCCGTTGGCGCTGCGGTGGCGCGGCGCCTCGTCATTGGCGCGCGGGCGCAAGCGGCGCGGCGTGGTCAGATAGAACGCGACCATGCTGTCGAGCAGCCAGACCAGGGCCACCGTTCCCATCAGCCAGTAGCCCCAGCGGTCCGTGCCCCAGAAGGCGGGCACGTGCAGGCTGTAGTGCAGGTGGCGCAAAAATGGCATCAGGCTGCGGCGCGACAGGGAAATGGCCGTCGAATCGCGCGTGCCCGTGATCTGCGCCGTGACGGGGTCGATATACACGGTGTTGTAGTCGAGCACGTACGGTTTGTTCGTGGCAGGGTCCGTCAATGGGCGCACCATGAAGGCAGCCGCGTGGCCTTCTTCCAGGCCCAGGGTCATGTAATTGACTTCCGCGCGCGGGTCGGCGGCGGCGACTTTTTGCGCCAGCGCAAACGGCGCCTGCAGGGGGCCGCGGCCCGGCGTGTCCATGATGTCGGCGTTGAGCCACTCGTCCAGCTCGTGATCCCACGAGGTGACGGCGCCCGTGAGGCCGGCAACGATGAGGAAGAGGGCGATGGTGAGACCGGCCCAGCGGTGTATGACAGTCCAGAAAGCGCGCATGCGGTACAAACCTTCAAAATAAAACCGGCCTGTTGCCGCCAGCAGGCGCCACGGGGGCGCACAGGGAAAAGCCAGGCACACGCCTGCTATTTTGATAATGGGAATCGTTCTCATTATCCGCCGCGGCGTGGCATTTGTCCAGCGTCAATGGTGTTGCCCAGGGCCAAATCGCGCATGCTAAGATGCTAGCAAGAAGTTAATTTACATTCCATGTGGAAATATTCAGGGCGAAACAGGCATGCGCATAGAAGATCGGCACAATATCCGCATTAGCGAACGCAGCGGTGCACCGCAGGCGGGCGCGGCAGCCACCATGGTGTTCATGCATGGCTTTGGCTGCGATCAAACCATGTGGCGCTATCTGGAGCCCTTGTTTCGTCCGCATTACCGCACCGTGCTGTTCGACCTGGTGGGCAGCGGCGCTTCCGACCTCAGTGCCTATGATTTCGATAGCTACGCGCGGCTCGATGCGCATGGTGCCGATTTGCGCCGGGTTATCCATGCCGTCGGCGGCGGCCCCGTCATTTGCATCGGCCATTCCGTCAGCGCCATGAGCGCCTTGCTGGCCACCATCGCGGAACCGGACCTGTTTGCCGCGCAAGTCATGCTGGCGCCGTCGCCGTGCTATATCGATGATGCCGAGGCCGGCTACCGGGGCGGCTTCAGCCGTACCGATATCGACGACTTGCTCGACGCCATGGACCGTAATTACCTGGGCTGGTCCGCCAGCATGGCGCCGGCCATCATGGGCGCGTCCGGGCAGCCGGCGCTGGGCGCGGACCTGACGCACAGCTTTTGCCGCACGGATCCGGCCATTGCCCGCCATTTCGCGCAAACCACCTTCCTGTCCGATCACCGCGCCGTCTTGCCGCACAACAGCACGCCGGCCCTGATCGTGCAATGCAGCGACGACTTCATCGCGCCCCGTCCTGTGGGCGATTATCTGCGCGACAGCTTGCCGTGCAGCAGCCTGCACGTGGTCGAGAACACGGGCCATTGCCCGCACATGAGTGCGCCCGATGCCAGCTACCGCGCCATCCGCCACTTTCTCGACGGCCTGCACCTGTAATGCGCGATACGATGCCTTCCTTGCCTGACGCCGACACCTTATTCCAGCATGCGGCCTGCGGCTTGCTGCTGTGCACTGCCGATGGCACCATCGTGCAGGCGAACGCCACCTTTTGCGGCTGGCTTGGCTATGGCGCCGGGGAAATACTGGGGAAAAAGAAACTGCAGGACTTGCTGACCATCGGCGGGCGCGTGTTCCACCAGACGCACTGGCTGCCGCTGATGCAGGTGCAGGGCAGCGTGTCGGAAATCCTGCTCGACATGCGCCAGCGCCAGGGACAGGCCGTGCCCATGCTGCTCAACGCCGTGCGCCGCGTGCACGAGGGCGTACGTTATGACGAGGTCGCCGTCTTCATCGCCAGCGACCGCCGCAAGTACGAGCAGCAGCTGCAGCTGGCGCGCAAGGAAGCGGGCGTCCTCAACGAACAGCTGGCGGCCGCCGACCGGCGCAAGGACGAATTCCTGGCCACCCTGGCGCACGAGCTGCGCAACCCGCTGGCGCCCATGCGCAATGTGCTGGAAGTGCTGCGCCTGGCACAGCTGGACGATCCGCAGCTGTGCTGGGCGCGTGACGTGCTGGGCCGCCAGGTGGGCCACATGACGCACCTGGTCGACGACTTGACGGAAGTGTCGCGCATCACGCGGGGGCGCCTGGAATTGCGCCGCGCCAGCGTGGAACTGGCGCCCGTGGTGGAAGCGGCCCTGCACAGCGTGGCGGAGCTGGCTGCGCAGTCCGGCCACAGCGTGCACGTGGAGCAATGGCCGCAGCCAATCTGGCTCGACGCCGATGCCACGCGCCTGGCGCAGATGATCGCCAACCTGCTGACCAATGCCGTCAAGTACACGCCCGCCAACGGCGTCATCGGGCTGGAAGTGGCATGCGCGGCAGGGGAAGTGCTGATCAGCGTGCGCGATTCGGGCATCGGCATCGCGCCCGAGCACCTGGACAAGGTATTCGACCTGTTTTCGCAGCTGGAACCGGCCCTGTCGCGGGCCCAGGGCGGCCTGGGCATCGGCCTGTCACTGGTGCGCGGCCTGGCCGAATTGCATGGCGGCAGCATCAGCGCGCACAGCGACGGCGTGGGACAGGGCAGCACCTTCGAATTGCGCCTGCCGCTGCCGGCCGTGCCGCTGGAAGCGCCTGCGCCGCCCAACCGCCGCTTGCTGGCGGGCACGCGCGAAGGCACCGTGCTGGTGATCGACGACAGCGCCGACGCGGCCGAAAGCCTGGCCCTGGCGCTTGACATCCTCGGCTATGAAGTGCGCACGGCCTACGATGGCGCGGCGGGCATGGCGGCCGCGCAAACCTTCATGCCGCAAGTCATCCTGCTCGATATCGGCTTGCCGCACATGAATGGCTACGACGTGGCAAGACTGTTGCGCAGCGAGCCCTGCGGGCAAAACGCCATCCTCGTGGCCGTCACGGGCTGGGGCCAGGACAAGGACCGCAAGATGGCGTCTGACGCGGGATTTGATTTGCACCTGACCAAGCCCGTGGATTTTTACGAGCTCGATGCGGTGTTGCAGAAGATGCTGCAGGCGGGGTAAGCGATACATGCAGCATCAACAGAAATTGTTCCAGAGCACGCTTCAGGAAAAATGGGATCTGCCTGACTTGTCCGATGGCGCCCGCGCGCTACACGATGCCTTGCTCGATTATGAAGGCGATGGTGTGTATGCGGAGCTGCTCACTCCCTGGTATCCCGACTGGCTGGTCATGTTGAGCCGCAATTGCGAGTATGCGGCGGAAGTGGCCGATTTCGAGCAGCCGTTCGAGGATGAATTCCGCTACGTCGCCAGCCTCTGGGCGCAGGCGGACAGCCTGGCCGCGTTCGAGCGCGCATACAGCCGACAGACCTCCAATACCCATGATATCGAGTAGGTGCAGATGACTGACAATAATGTGCTGCGCGCTGGGACTCAGCGAAGCTTTGCTGGCTCATCTGGATGGTGATAGCGTTGCATCGCCATTGGATTACCGTTGCCAGGCGGCGCGTGCATGGCGTTCCTCGCCCATGGCAGGGAGCGGTATCGTGGCCTTGTGGGAATGCGGCATGGTGCTCGATTACTTCAATCCTGCCAATGGCTGTTTCGAGCGCTGCAGCTTGGAAAACATTGACGAGGTGTGGTGCAGCTATGCATCGCTGCAAGGCTTACTGGCAGAATTATTTCTTAATGCATACGAGGATGAAGTGGATGACGCCGCGCTGTGCGCCTGCGCCAGCCTGTTTGGCTTCCATGCGATACAGCGTTTGCTGGCGGAGGCCGCTAACGCGGGAACGGGCTACAGGCAATGGCGTACGGGCTTTGGCGCCAGTTGTACGGACCATTAAGTGGTCTGGCGCGCCATCGTTGACATGCTTCACTTCTGACAGTCCTGTCCGCTTGCATCGCTGCAGATAAATTGATATATCTCACCGTATAATTTGCACACTTCTTTTCACGAGGATAGACGTGCAAAACAAAACCATAGGATTGATCGGCGGCATCGGCTGGGCCTCGACCCTGGAATATTATCGGCTCCTCAATGAAATGCTGGTGGCGCGCATCGGGGCCGCGCATAGCGCCCGCATCATGCTCGTCAGCATCGACCAGGCCGATTTTGTCGCGCATGCGGCGCAGCCGGACTCGCGCGCCATCGAGCAATTCCTCGTTGCTGAAGGGCAGCGCCTGCAAGGCATGGGCGCGGATTTCTTCCTGCTGTGCGCGAATGGCGCGCACCGTTTCGCGCCCGCCGTCGTGCCGTGGGTCGGCTTGCCGTTCATCAGCATCGTCGAGGAAACGGCGAAAAAGGTGCAGCAAGCGGGCGTGCGCAAGGTAGGCTTGCTGGGTGTCAGGCAGACGATGGCGGGCCGCTTCTATCACGATGCGCTGGAGCAGCGCGGCATCGCCACGGTGACGCCCGATGCGGTCGACCAGGAGATCCTGCACGACCTGATCTATACGGAACTGGTGCAGAACATCTTTACGGAAGCCAGCCGGAAGATCTTCCTCGGCATCATCGAAAAACTGCGGCGGCAAGGCGTGCAGGGCGTGATATTGGGATGTACGGAGATACCGCTGCTGATCCGGCAGGGTGATGTGGACATGCCGCTCTTTAATACGACGGCCATTCATTGCGCGGCGGCAGTGGCGTTTGCCGTCGAAGATTAAGCGCGGCGCAGGAGCGGCCGCCTGAACAGGCAGCCGCTCGCCTGGAGCATCAGGCCGGCTGTGCGCCGCCCAGGTTGCGGCTGCGGTTTTCCACCAGCACGGAAATGCCCAGCACGACGATGCCGCCGCAGGCCAGCATGGCGCCCACCCAGCCCGTCGAGCGCAAGCCCATGCCCATGGCAATGGCGATGCCGCCGGCCCAGGCGCCCAGCGCGTTGGCGATGTTGAAGGCGGAATGGTTGAGGGCGGCGGCCACCGTTTGCGCGTCGCCGGCCACGTCCATCAGGCGCGTCTGCACGGCAGGGGCGACGGCGATGCCGGCGCCGATGGCGAACAGGTTGATCGCCGTCAGCCAGACATTGCTGCTGGTATAAGTAAAGGCGGCCAGCGCGGCCACGTTCCACAGCAGCACGCCAAAGATGGTCCACAGGCGCGAGCGGTCGGCCAGCCAGCCGCCGATCAAATTACCTACCGTCATGCCCACGCCGATGATGGCCAGCAGGATGGAGATGACCAGGGGCGACACTTTCGTAATTTCCAGCAAGGTTGGCGTGATAAACGTGTAGACGGCGAACATGCCGCCGAAGCCGATCGCCACCATCAGCAGGGTCAGCCACACTTGCAGGCGGCGGAACACGCCCAATTCGCGGCGCGGGCTGGAATCGCCGGCGGCAACCATGGGCACGAAGATGCGCACCATCAGCATGGTCAGCAAACCCAGCGCGGCGACCAGCAGGAAGGCCGAGCGCCAGCCCAGGGTCTGGCCGATGTAGGTTGCCAGCGGCACACCGAAGATATTTGCCACGGTCAATCCCATCAGGACGCGGGCCACGGCCTGGCCGCGCCGGTCCGGTTCGGCCAGGGCGGCCGCCACCAGTGCGGCCACGCCGAAGTAGGCGCCGTGCGGGATGCCGGCCACGAAGCGGGCCACCACCAGCAAGCCGTAGTTGGGGGCGATGGCGCTGAGTAAGTTGCCGCCGGCGAACATCAGCATCAGGCAGATCAGCATCAAGCGGCGCGGCATGCGGGCCAGGAAGATCGTGATCAGGGGCGCGCCGATGACCACGCCCAGCGCGTAGGCGCTGATCATGTGGCTCATCTGCGGCAAGGTCGTGCCCAGGTCGTCGGCCACCACGGGCAGGATGCTCATGGAGGCGAACTCGCCCGTGCCGATGGCGAGGCCGCCGATGGCCAGGGCGAGGTCGGCGTAACCGGCGCCAAAAGGCGCGGTGACGCGCGGAATCAGGGGATCTACGGATGCGTGCATGTTCTTATTAGTTGGGTAACGGTGGAACGGGGTGAAGTAGCGTGCTGTGGCTCAGCCGCAGGGATGGCAATGCGCCATCAAATGCGAAGTGAAGAAAGGCAAGGAGCAGGAAACCGCCCGGCATTTCGGGCTAGAAGAGCTGCCCACAGACAACATTGTAAAAGATTCGGGCAAGTTCTGCCGGCGGCCGGCCAAAATATGCTGCACTGCACACGCAATCGCTCGCTCTTGTTGTTAACGATAACACGGAAAGCGGAGGATTCCGCCACAGAGGCGATGAAGAAAATCTGTCTGTGGCGAAATTGCTGCTTCGTGATTGATGACGTACTTATTAATTACGTACTTATTACTTGCTTAAGGTTTGTTGCAGCGCTTCCAGGCCCGCCACATAAATGCCGTGGAACAGCTCTGTGACTTCCTGCTCGCTCACGCCCACGGGCGTGAAGCGCCCCGACCAGGTGACCCTTGCGCCATCGCTGCCGGCGAGTGCTTCCACTTGCAGGGTGGACAGGTAATCCGTGGCGGGAAACGGCGCCTGCAGGATGGAATAGCTGTAGCTGCGCGCCGTGTTGTCGTACGCTTCCAGCTGCTCGACGATGACTTCGCCGGCCGGGTTGGCCAGGTGGCGGATGCGGCCCCCTGCGCTCAAGGTGCTGCTGGGAATGTAGGGCAGCCAGTCGGGCAGGGAATTGAAGCCGCCGATCAGTTGCCACACTTGCGCCGGCGTGGCGGCGATGTCGATCGAGGTGGTGGTGTGTGCCATAGGTATTCCTTATCTATCAGTTCTATCAGTTGGCGCCGGTTGGCAGCGGGGCGAACGGCGACACCAGTTGCTCGGCGCGCATGTCTTGCCAGAACGCGACGGGGATGACGGCGTGTAATGCCTGCTGGTCTTCTGCCAGGCGTTCCGGACGGCTGGCGCCGGGGATCACGGCGGCGACGGCGGGATTGGCCAGCGAAAATTGCAGGGCGGCCGCTTTCACGCTGACGCCGTGGCGGGCGGCGATGGCCTTGATGCGTTCCACCTTGGCAATGATCTCGGGCGAGGCTTTCTGGTATTCGAAGTGCGCGCCGCCGGCCAGGATGCCCGAACTGTAAGGGCCGCCTACGACGATGTCGACGTTTTGGGCCGCTGCGGCCGGCATCAGCCGTTGCAGCGCACGCTCATGGTCGAGCAGGGTGTAGCGGCCGGCCAGCAGGAAAGCGTCGGGCTGGGCTTCGGCCAGGTCCAGGGTCAGTTCCAGCGGTTCCACCTTGTTCACGCCCACGCCCCATGCCTTGATCACGCCTTCTTCGCGCAAGCGGGTCAGCACGCGGAAGGCGCCCGTGCGGGCAATCTCGAATTGCGCCAGCCAGTTGTCGCCGTGGAAATCCTGGGCGATGTCGTGGACCCAGACGATGTCGAGGTGATCCGTGTCCAGGCGTTTCAGGCTGTCTTCGATCGAGCGCAGGGTGGCGTCCGCCGAGTAGTCATCGACGATCTTGTTCTTGCGGCCAAATTCGAACAAGCCCCCTTTTTCGCCCAGTTCGCGGGCAGCGGGGTCTTCCAGCTCGTCGAGGATCAGACGGCCTACCTTGGTGCTCAGCACGTATTCGTCGCGGCGGCGCTGTTTCAGGGCAGCGCCCAGGCGTAGCTCGGCCAGGCCGGCGCCGTAGAACGGGGCCGTATCGAAGTAGCGGATGCCCGATTCCCAGGCTGCGTCGACGGTGGCCAGCGCTTCGGCTTCCGGAATGTTGCGGAACATATTGCCCAGCGGCGCCGTGCCGAAACCCAGTTTGCCTGTCAGTAAGTGTTTGATCGTCATGGTGTTTTCCTTCAATGAGTGAGTCAGTGCAGACAGAATAGCTGGACAAGTTAAGCCTGTCCAAGACATAATTAGCGCAACTTGAGTCCTGAAAGGTCTGATATGTTGGACATGCGCCAATTGCAATACTTCATCGCCGTCGCCGAGGAAGAACACGTGGGACGGGCCGCGGAGCGCCTGCATATTTCCCAGTCGCCGCTGAGCCGCCAAATTGCCCAGCTTGAAGACAAGCTGGGCCTGACCTTGTTCGAGCGCAGCGCCCAGCGCATCCGCCTCACGCGCGACGGCCACACCTTCCTGGCCGAAGCGCGCGCCTTCATTACCCACGGCAACAGACTGGAAGCGCTGGCCAAGCGCCTGGGACGCGGCGATGAAGGGGGGCTGTGCATAGGCTACATCGAAAACGCCATGCATGCGGGCGTGCTGCCGGACGGCTTGCGCGCCTTGCGCGCCACGCGGCCGCAGGTGCACGTGGCCTTGTACAACCTGCATTCGGCCGAGCAGATCGAAGGCTTGCGCCAGCGCAGCCTCGACATCGCGCTGCTGTGCGAACCGCCGCTGCCGAACGACCCCGACCTCGATTGCGCGCAAGTGCTGAGCGACCCCATGCTGCTGGCCTTGCCGGAGACGCATCCGCTGGCGGCCAAGGCCCAGCTGACCCCGGCCGACCTGGCGGGCCAGGAGTGGATCGCCGTGCTGCACAAGGAAAGCGTGCTGAAACACGATAACTTCATCGCCGCCTGCGCGCGCGCCGGCTTTACGCCCGATATCCGCATGGAAGCCACGGAGCCGCTGACGGCGCTGGGCCTGGTGGCGGCCGGGCTGGGCATGGCCATGATCCAGCACAGCCTGCGCCAGCACGCGCCGGCCGGCGTGGTCGTGCGCGAATTGCCGTGGTTTAGCTACCGCACGCCCTTGTGGCTGGCCTGGCACAAGGTGAATTTGCGGCCGCTGGTGGGGATTTTCCGCGCAACCCTGCTGGAGCAGGCGGGCGTGGCCCCCTAAATCCGCTTGCCGTGTTTCAGGTACAGGGGCAGCCACCACCACATGCAGACGATGAGCGTGCCCATCAGCGCGCAGGCGACGATGCCGGCGACGTGGCCGAAGACTTCCGACATCACCAGATTGGTGCCCAGGATGAATGCCAGCGCCAGCGACAGGGCGCCCGCCATCATGATGCGGTCGGCCACGCGCTTGAAACGCTCGCGGTCTTGCAGGGGGCGCATCACGCGGTGCTGGATGGCAGGCGCGCTGAGCAGCACCAGGCTGGTCATGGACAGGAAAAACGTCAGCAGGAAGACGATTTTTTCCGCCTGCACGATCTTCGCAAAGCCGCCGTTGAAGGGCAGGATGATGAGGAAGGCCGTGAGCATCTGCGCGCCCGGCAGCAGGATGCGCAATTCGCTGAGCAGGTCGGACAAATCGCCTTCCTCGCCTGGCTGATTATTGTCGTCATGTGGCGGGGTGTGCGGCATGGCGCGATTCCTGTTGGTGGCGATGGCCCCAGTCTACGCACAAGGGGCAAGGCCGACTGTGGGTGGGCGCACCTTCAGAAGCATTGCGTGATGCGCTGTGGCAAGTCGCGCAAGCGCCACAGGGGCGTCGAGACGATGGCCGTGGGGCTGTGCGAGGCGTCATGGCCGCAATGGCCGCAGCTGTGGCGGCGGTGCGGCGCCAGCGCGAAGCTGCCCAGGTCCAGGTGCGGGTGGCCGCAGCGGGCGCAGTCGCTGCAGCCCAGCGGCGCGCCCGCCTGCAGCGCGACGGCGAAGGCCTGCGCGGCGGGCGGCGTGACGTTCAGCTGCACGACGTCGGGCGGGAACAGGCCGGGCAGGGCGCGGCAGTCGATGGCCAGGGCGGGCAGATCGCGGCTGAACAGGGCGCCGCCATCGTCGGCCCGGGCGCGCAGTTGCAGCAGGCCATCTGTGCCCAGGCGCAAGGTGGCGGCGTGGAATTGCATGGGGTCGAACAGTTCCGGATACAGCACGTAGCCCATGGGGCTGGCGTGCTGGCGGCAACGCATCGACTGTCCTGCCTGCTGGTCGGCCAGGTCGGCCTGCGTGCCCCAGTAGCACTGGTGCGTGCGGCACCAGTGGCGCGCCGCGCCATTGCGAAACTTTCCGGCTGGAAGCAGATCGCACAGCACGATGGCATCCACGCCCCTGCCGGCGCGAAAGTGGCCCGTGATGTGGGACGTGGTGACGGCAAGGTGGCCCGTGCTCGCGTGCAGGGGCCAGCAGATGCCGGGCAGGGTCAGCGGCGTGGCCAATGGCGCCTCCCCGTGACTAGCGGCTTGCCAGCCGCTAGCTGCCTGGAATGAAAAAACCCGCCGGCTGGGGCGGGCTGTGCTGGCGGGCTGGCCAGGGGCATGGCCCGGTCTATTCTTCCGTATCGGCCAGGGTGACGATGGCGCGCGCCCACTTCGAGTATTTCAGGTTCGCCAGGTCGCGCACGGTCTTGATATTGAATGCCTGCTTGAGCAGCTCCGCATCCTTCTCGCTCACGCCTTGCAGGGCGTCGACGGGCGCATCAGCGATTTCCTTGAACGTCTTTTTTTCGTAAGCCTTGTCTACCGCTTTATTGATGTTCATGTGTTGATACTCCTCAGTAAGTAGGAAAATTTATTCTACACGTTTTTGCGAACCGTCAATTTACGCTTGCATGTTGTGCTGAACTAAATATGATGGAGGTGGGCGGCTCTGCAGTGAGCCTGTCCGTGCGTTCGTCTCGAGATTGCAATTATGGCATTGTTATTATTCATAGTATAATGATTTCCGTGGCGGAGAACGGTCTGCGCCATGCCGGACGCCGCAGTCATGCGGCACTAATCGATAGCGTTCAGGAGAATACGATGAGTTTGCTAGATCAACTTGCAGGACAGGCGATGAGCGCTTTGGGCAACAAGGGCGCGGATGGGGAAGCGCCGTCGGGATTGATGGCCAGTGTGATGGAGCTGGTCAACCAGCATGGCGGCTTGCCTGGCCTCCTGCAGAAATTCCAGGAAAGCGGCCTGGGCGACCAGGTGGCCAGCTGGATCGGCACCGGCGCCAATGCGCCCGTCTCCGGCGAACAGATCAAGGATGCGCTGGGCGCCGACACGATCACCCAGATCGCGGAAAAAGCGGGCGTCGCGCCGGACGCGGCCTCGGGCGGCCTGGCAGCCTTGCTGCCCCAGCTGATCGACAAGCTGACGCCGAACGGTCAGGTACCAGAAGGCAATGACCTCGTCAGCCAGGGCTTGAATATGCTCAAGGGCAAAATCTTCGGTTGATACAGCCGATGCGGCAACAGAAAACCTCGCAGCGATGCGAGGTTTTTTTTGTTGCGCGGGATTTTTGTGTTTTGTATGAGAGGAAGGAACGCCTGAAAAATGCCCAGGGCCAGGCGCCGCCCCAAAGGCAGTACGCGAGTACGGCGAAGGACCAGCGTAACCCCGGCAACAACGCCGCAGGCGTTGTTCAGGCGGCAGCCATCATGCCGAAGTGGGGAGGTGCGCCGGTCAGCCGCGCCGTGCTGCCCTCCACCAGATACGAGCAATAGCGTCTGCGCTCGGCAATGCCGCCGCGCCGCTCCATCAGTTCGTCCAGCATGGCGACGGCGTCGGTGGCCATCTTTTGCACGGGCTGGCGCAGGGTGGTGATGTCATAGCTGAGCCAGCCGGACGCTTCCAGCGCATCGAAGCCGGCCACGGACATCTGCAGCGGCACCTGGATGCCCATCTGGTGGCGCGCCGTGTCCAGGCAGCCGATGGCCATGATGTCGTTGCCGCAAATGACGGCGTCCGGCACGCGGCCCAGGCGGTCGATGACCTTGCGCAAGCCCCGTCCGCCGCTGGCGTAATCGTAGTTGCCGCTGACAACGATGGGCGCAGGCAAGCCCAGGCTCAGCAAGCGGTCCAGCATGCCGGTCTTGCGCTCCTGCGCGACGGCCGAGTCGCCGGGCCCGTCGATGATGGCAAACTGGCGGTGGCCCGCTTCGGCCAGGCGCGACACGAGCAGGCGCGCCGCTTCGGCCTGGTCGCACAGCACGGCATGCACGGCGTGTTCGCGGGGACTGCGGTTGAACAGCACCAGCGGCACGTCGCGCCGGCCGAACTCGGCCATCTGCTCGTCCGACAGGCAGGCGGCCACGACGGCACCATCGACCTGGTATTGCCACACATCGCTCAAGACCTTGCCGATGTCCGCTTCGCGCTCCAGGGTAAACAGCAGCAGGCGCTTGCCCAGGCGGGCGATTTGCTGGCTCAGGTCGGACAGCACTTGCGGATAGTACAGATTGGCCAGGTTGGAAATGATGACGGCCACCAGGTTCGAGCGCCGCGTGATCAGGCTGCGCGCGGCCGCGTTGGGGATGTAGTCGAGGGTGATGGCCGCCTGCATGACCTTGGCATGGGTGGCGGGCGAGATGCTGGCGCCCGGCTTGAAGCAGCGCGATACGGCCGATTGCGACACGCCGGCCAGCAGGGCCACGTCATATGAGGTCACGCGCCGTCCGGCGCCGGGGATGGCGCGGGTGGCGGTGCTGGGTGTCCGGGCTACAGTATTCTTTTTTCGCATATTGGTCTGGCAAGCAACCTGTCTCAAAGTATTCCTGCAGGCCCGGCCGCTTGTGGCGGCCTGGGCGGGCAGAATGAGCATAGCGTAAAAGATTGCCGCATGGCAAGACTGCATGCTTATTCACGCTTATTGTTCATGTTGCAAAAAATATGACTGAATGGCAAGTGGTATGCTTGCTCCTCAATCGGCGCTGTCGCAGGGGCCGCTGCCATAGGGGCTGGTGCGTCCCGGCGGGGCCACGCGGCGCGCGCTGAAATCGCTGGCCAGCGCGGGCAAGGGCAGTTCCGCCGTGGCGCTCGCTTCCGTGCCGCTGACCGTGCCGCGGACAGTCAGGGCCACGTGTACCCAGGTCGCATGATTGCGGGGATAGCTGACGGTGACGGTGGCCATGCCCAGTGCGTCGCTCAGGCCGCTGGCGCTGACGGTCAGGGGGATGCCCGGGTCGAGCACGCCATTGCCGTTGCGGTCGTAGGCGGCGTCGTAGATGCCGTTGCGCAAGACGTCTTCGTTGGCGCAGCTGTAGTGGGGCAGGGCCAGGCGCCAGACGCCCGTGTCGGGGAACTCGGGCTTGTCCGCTTCCCACACGTAATATCCCTTGGCATAGCGGCTGGGCCAGGCGGCAGCCGTGACGGCGACGCCGGGCACGGCATTGCCGGCGCTGTCGGAAACGAACACGGCGAAGTCCTTCTGCAGCACGCTGGCCGAATACTCGCGCAACAGGCTGCCCGTGCCCAGCTTGATCGACAGCGCTTGCCGCGCCACCGTCAGGCGCACGAGCGACGTGGCCGCCGCTTGCGGGGCGCCATCGATGCGGGCCTGGATCAGCACGCCGTCGCGGCCGCTGTCGGCCGGGCCCGCCACATACGCGGTGCGCGCCAGACCGTCGCTGCCCGTCGCTACCCGGCCCGTTTCCCGGCCCGACTCCCGCAGGTAGCCGCCGCTGGGGTCGCTCAAGATGCTGAACAGCACGGGCGCGTTCTTGACCAGGTTGTTTGCGGGGCCATCGCGCACCACGGCGCTGATGATGCTGGCGTTCTCGGCCGATGCGCCCGTATTCGCGCGCAGCACGGCCGGTTCCGCTTGCACGGCCAGCTTGCTGGCGCTGCTCAGGGGCGCGACGAATTCCAGCCGCGTCTGCGCCGCGGGTCCGCCCGCCACGGCCGCCGTGATGGTGGCCACGCCCGCGTTGGCCGACTGCACATAGCTGCGCGGCAAGTTGCCATTGCTAAAAATCAAGCTGGAAGGCAAGGCCTGGCTGCAGGTACTGTCCGCAAACAGGCTGCCGCGCGAAGTGGACAGGCTGGCGCTGCCCGTCTGCGCCACGCCCGCCTTGTCGTAGCGCACATCGATGGCCTGGCAAGCCAGGGTGGCCACTTCCGGCAGCACGTCCGCGCCGCCGGCATCCTGGCCCACGGCCGGAGTCAGGCGCAGCTCGCTGCCGGCCACGGCATACGCCTGCGCGGCGGCGGCGCCCAGCGCGCTGACGGACACGGCGTCCTTGCCCAGGCTGCCGGCCGTCAGGCGCAGCACCAGCTGGCCTTGCGCATTGCTGAGCGCCGCGCCGCCATCCCTGACGCGTACGCCGTTGCCGGCGCCCGTGCTGTAGGCGATGGCGGCGCCGGCCACGGGCTTGCGCGCCGAGTCGCGCACGGTGACGGTGAGGTCGGCGCCCTGGCCCAGCATCAGCGCGGCCGGTCCCTGCAATTCCACCGTGCTGCCCGTGACGGCCACCGTGCCCTTGCCGCTGCGCGTGCCTACGCTGGCCGTGACGGTGATGCTGCGGTTGCCGTTGGCGCCGCCCGTGCCCAGCAGGGCGCGCGCCTGGCCGTTCTTGTCCGTCACGGCATCGACGCTGCCGAGGATGCCGGAATCGGCTGCAAAGGAAATCTTTGCGTTTGGCAAGGCCAGATTGGCGCCATCCTTGACGAGGGCCGTGACGGCCACTTCGCTGCCGGCCAGGCCCGCCGAAGCCAGTTCCGTGCTGGAAAAGACCAGGTTGACGGCGCTGGCCAGGCTGGCCGGTTCGGGCGGCGTGACAGGCGGCGTCACGGGAGGCGTCACGGGCGGGGTGACGGGCGGTTTCGCGGGCGGCACGACGGGTGGCGGCGGGCTGCCGCCGCAGCCTGTCGTGCCGTGCAGCGAGCAGCCGGCGCCTGCCTGGGTGTCGGCCGAACCCCCGCCGCAGCCGGCCAGGGAGGCGAGGAGGGCAGCCAGCAAGGCAGCCAGCAAGGCAGCCAGCAAGGCGGCGGGCAGGGGGCGCGGGCGGCGCAGGGGAGCGTGGGGCACGATGGTTCTCCGGGAGCTTGCCGAGGTACTCGGCGTTACTCCCAAGAGTAGCTTTTGCGCGCCAGCGGTACTTGATGCAAAGCAAGCTTGTGATGTTGACCGTAGCGAATGGTTTTTCTGGTGCAATGGCCTGCCTTCTGATAATATAACGCCCCTTTATTCAGGGAAGGGTCGACATGGCCAATGCTTGCGGCGTCGATTTCGGCACGTCAAATTCCACGGTAGGCTGGGCACGTCCCGGGCAGAGCACCATGCTCGGCCTGGAAGATGGCAAGACGACCTTACCGTCCGTCGTCTTCTTCAATGCGGAAGACGAGGAGGTCAGCTTTGGCCGCGCGGCGCTGGCCGGCTATCTGGCCGGCTACGAGGGGCGTTTGATGCGCTCGCTGAAAAGCTTGCTGGGCACCAGTCTCATCGATGGCCAGACGGAAGTGGGCGGCCGCGCGCTGCCGTTCCGCATGTTGCTTGCACAATTCATTGGCGAAGTGAAACGCCGCGCCGAGCAATCCGCAGGCCGCGAATTCTCGTCCGCCGTGTTTGGCCGTCCCGTCTTCTTTATCGATGACAATGCGCAAGCCGACCAGCTGGCGCAGGACACTCTGGCCGAAGTGGCCCGTTCCGTCGGCTTCAAGGACGTGGCCTTCCAGTTCGAACCGATCGCCGCCGCATTCGACTATGAGTCGCAGATCGACAGGGAAGAGCTGGTGCTGATCGCCGACATCGGCGGCGGCACGTCCGACTTTTCGCTGGTGCGCCTGTCGCCGGAACGGGCGAAAAAGACGGAGCGGCGCGACGATATCCTGGCCACCGGCGGCGTGCACATCGGCGGCACGGACTTCGATAAATACCTGAGCCTGTCGTCCGTCATGCCCTTGCTGGGCTACGGCAGCCGCCTGCATAACAATAGCGAAGTGCCGTCCAGCTATTATTTCAACCTGGCTACCTGGCACACGATCAACCTGGCGTACACGAAGAAGATCTGGGTGCAGCTGGCCGACGTGTGCCGCGATGCGCGCGAACAGGACAAGATGGGTCGCCTGCAAAAGCTGATCGACGAGCGCGCCGGCCACTGGCTGGCCATGAAAGTGGAAGAGGGCAAGATTGCCCTGTCCGACGCGGCCGAAGTGCAGCTGGAGCTGGACCGCTTGTCGCCCGCGCAAAGCCTGTTGCTCAAACGCACGCAGTTCGATGAAGCCATCGGCCACCTGTGCGGTTCCGTGGAAGAAACCGTGCTGCGCCTGCTGCGCGACGCGGGCGTGGCGCCGGAAGCCGTCGACACGGTGTTCTTCACGGGCGGTTCCAGTGGCGTGCGCTTGCTGCGCGAAAAGATCGCCGCGCTGGTGCCGGCCGCGCGCAAGGTCGAAGGCGATCTGTTCGGCAGTATCGGTGCGGGACTCGCGCTGGACGCCGTACGTAAATTTGGTTGATAATCATCACCCATTGCCGCACCCACGAAAGAACGCCCCATGCATGTGTTTGACAAACCGATCGTCATGATCGACTTCGAGACGACCGGTTTATCTCCCGACATGGGCGACCGCATCACGGAAGTGGCGGCGCTGCGCATCGAGGGCGGGCAGATCACGGACCGCTATGTGACCCTGATCAACTGCAATGCGCGCATCCCCTCGTTCATCACGGGCTTGACGGGCATCACGCAGGCCATGGTGGACAAGGCGCCGCCCGTGGCCGAGGTGGTGCCGCAGTTGCTGGACTTCATCGGCAGCGATGCCTTGTCGGCGCACAATGCCAGTTTCGACGAGAAATTCCTGCGTGCGGAAAGCGCCAGGCTGAACCTGACACCCGCGCACCAGTCGCTCGTGTGCTCCTTGAAACTGTCGCGCCGCGTGTTTCCCGGCATGGCCAGCTACAAGCTGGGCTTGCTGTCCAGCCAGCTGGGTATCGCCTTCAAGAGCGCTGCCCACAGGGCCGAGTCCGATGCGGAAGTGGCGGCGCAAGTGCTGATCCATATCGGCCGCCACCTGCGCAGCAGCTATGGCATCGCCGATGTCGACGCGGACCTGCTCGTGTCGCTGAACAAGCTGGCCGCCGCCAAGGTGCCGCAATTCCTGCAAAAACATCCGGCGCGCCGCTAGGCGCCCGCCATTTCTTGCCGCGCGTCCATGCCGGCGCGCCATGCTCCCCGCGCGTGGAAGCGGGCTCATCAAAACGATATAATTTTGTTATTTCATTTGAGCCTGCTCAAGTCCTTCCCCCGCATCGAATTTAAAATTTAAGCAACACACGATTTCGCCGCCCTGGGCCGCCGTTTTGCGCGTGCTGCCGGCAAGCGCAATGTGGATGGGGGCGCACATGGACAAGCACCATACTGCCAGAGATAGCCACCAGGCGTATATCTGGTTCCGCACGGCTGCCGAGCAGGGCAATGCCTATGCCCAGTTCAATCTGGGATTGATGTACAAGAAGGGCGAAGGCGTGGCGCAGGACGACGCGCGCGCCTTTGTCTGGCTACGCCTGGCTGCGCTGCAAGGGCTGGCGTTCGCGCAGAACCACCTGGGCGCGCTGTATTACCACGGCCGGGGCGTGGCGCAGAGCGACGAGGATGCCGTGTTGTGGTTCCGCCGCGCCGCTGCGCAGGGCGATGCCTCGGCCCAGCAAAACCTGGGGCAGATGTACCGCAAGGGGCGCGGTGTGCTGCAGAGCGATGAGCTGGCCCTGGCGTGGTTTTACCGCGCATCGGAACAGGGCGTGGCCAGCGCGCAATCCTTGCTGGGCGAAGCGTATGCCCAGGGGCTGGGTGCGAAAAAGAACGATGCGCTGGCCCTGGCCTGGTTCCGCAAGGCAGCCTTGCAGGGCGATGCGCAGGCGCAGCTGAACCTGGGGCTCGTCTACAAGCGGGGCCAGGGCGTGGTGCAGAGCGATGCACAGGCGCTGGCCTGGTTCCGCCAGGCTGCGGCCCAGGGCCTGGCCGTGGCGCAGCGGCAACTGGGTGTGGCCTATGCGGAAGGCCTGGGCGTGGCACCCGACCAGCTGCGCGCCTACGCCTGGCTGCAGCGGGCGGCCGAACAGGACGACGCCGACGCCCAGTTCAACCTGGGCCTGATGCTGGCGCGGGGCCAGGGCGTGGACAAGGACGAGGCGCGCGCCGTCGCCTGGTACCGGCGCGCCGCCCTGCAGGGCCATTGCATGGCGCAATACAATCTGGGCGGCATGTTCGCGGGCGGACGGGGCGTCGCCCGCGACTTGCGCCAGGCGCTGGACTGGTATGCCAGGGCGGCCGCCCAGGGCGCGTCGAATGCGCAGTTCAACCTGGGCGTGATGTATGCGAATGGCCATGGCGTGGAGCGCGACGAAGTGTGCGCCGTGCGCTGGTACCGCACGGCCGCCGAGCAGGGCGATGCCAGCGCGCAAAACAACCTGGGCGTCATGTACGCGAACGGCCATGGCGTGCCGCAGGACGACGGCCTGGCCGTGCAATGGTATGCGCGCGCGGCCGGCCAGGGCCATGCGCTGGCGCAGTACAACCTGGGCGGCATGTACAACAGCGGGCGCGGCGTGGAAAAGGATCCCGTCTGCGGCTATATGTGGCTGGCGCTGGCGGCCGAGGGCGGCGATAGCGGGGCGGCCAAGGCCAGGGAAGCGGCGGGCGCCCGGCTGGAGCCGGCACAGCTGGAGGAGGCGCAGCAGCGCATGCGGCAATGGCATCAGGTGCGTTCCCCGCCGCTGCCGCCGCGCGACTGAACCGGCGGCGCCGTGCGCGCATGGGCGGGCGCCGCATGCGATAATTGCCAGCAGGCATGTCGCGCCGCAACGAGGCCATGCGTGCACTACGCGTGCACAACGCGTGGTCCGCGCGTGTACAAGGCCTGCAGGCGGCGCGGGTTATTGGTAGAGTGAAAGGTGGAACATGGTAAGGCAGGCAGGTGAAGATGCATCCGAGCAAAAAGTCATCGACGACATCGCCACGCATGGCTGGCATGGCGTCCATATCAGCGCCGATGAAGAAGGTCCTGGCTATGCGTTCACGATAGGCGCTTGCCACAGTTTCGGCCAGCCTGAATTCCTCATCATGGGCTTGCCGCGCGCCATGGCGCACCAGATACTCGACGTGGCGCTCGATGCCGCGCGCAGTGGCGCCATCACGGATTTCACGGCCACCACGGACGTCTTGCTGCAGGGCCATCAGTGCGCCTTCGTACGCGTGCCCGTCGAGCAATACCGCAACTATGTCGGCTATGCGCGCTGGTATTACCAGGGCGATGATTTTACCGTGTACCAGATCGTCTGGCCGTCACGCGACGGCCACTTCCCGTGGCAGGCGCAAGCCAGTGCGCAGTATGTGGATAGCCAGCCCCTGCTGGGACCGGCGCCGCTGGCGGCATGACGAGAATCGTGACCGGCACGGCAACCCTGTGCGTGTTCGATCCTGCGCTGGTGCGCCACAAGCTGGAAGACGACTGCGACTGGTGGAGTATTCCCAGCGCGGAACTGACGGCCGTGAATGGCGGCCAGGTGGCGTTTTTCAACGTGGGCGGCGACGGCGCGTATGACTTGGTAGTGCACGATGAGCTTGCCGAACCGCATGTGAGCGTGCATCTGGCTATCGCCTCTGGCCGCGTCTTCATCGGCGCGGGCGAAGACGTCACGGGAGGGGGCCTGGAACCGGACACGGCATACGGCGGGATATTCGTCGACGTGCCAGTGGGCGGCTGCCGCGTGCAGGCGCACCGCGATGGCGCGCGCATCAGCCTGGCATTTGTGCCCGATGCGCGCAGCAGCAATACGTTTGGCGACCTCGTGCGTATTTGATCCAGCGTCGCCTGTCCCCGTCCGGCTTCCTGCTATCGACCCTGGCTAGGCATCCATGCGCGCCATGCCCGTGCCCTGGCGCCGGTCCAGGAACAGGCTGTTGCCGTGGATTTTCTTCGCCTGCTTCTTTGCTTCCGCCGCCTGCGTGGCAATCTGGTGGTGCGTGTAGTACTGGTGCGCTTCCACCTTGATCACGCCCAACGATAGGCTGATCAATGAATAAAACACTTTCTTTCCCTGCCGGTCTTCGCTGATGTAGCCGCCCCGTTCGCAGTCGCCCGTGCTGTAGTAGGCGAGGATGGCGGCTGCAAAGTCGTCGAGCATGGCCTGGCAGCGCGTTTCCCAGTCTTCGCTCTGGAACAGGATCATGAAATCGTCGCCGCCGATGTGGCCGATGAAGTCGCGGTTCGGGTCGCAATGGCCGCTGAGGATTTCTCCCGTCAGCTGGATCACGTCATCGCCCTTGCGGTAGCCGTACACATCGTTGAAGGGCTTGAAGTGGTCGAGGTCGCAATAGCAAACCCAGAAGCGGCTGCCGCTGTGCAGCAGGCGGTCGATATGCTCGTTGATGGGCACGTTGCCGGGCAGTTGCGTGAGCGGGTTGGCGTAGCGGGCCGCATTGATCTGCATCTGCGTGATTTCGCGCATCAGGTCGTGTCCCGTGCCCATGCCCAGGTAGCGGCCGTGTTCGGTAATGATGAAACCGTTGAACAGATGGTGGGCGCTCGATTGCACCATGGTGTAGCTGAGTTCCTGCAAGCTCGTCTCGTGGTCGGCGATCAGGGGCGTGGCATCCATGAACAGGCTGCATGATTTCTTGCCATACAGTTCGCGCTGATACGGGCGGGCGAAGTGGTCGATCATCTCGAAGCGGCTGATCAGGCCCAGCGGCACACCGTCGTCGACGACGGGGATGATCATCAGCTTCGGTTCCTTCAGGAAAATATCGTACACCTCGTTATTGTTGAGCTGCGGCGAAACGGCGGCCACGCGGTGCAGCAGCTTGCGGATGCTGGCGCCGTTCTTTTCCAGATTGCTGCGCTGCGGATACACGGCCACGCCGTTGCGCCCCAATGCCTGCACCACTTCGGCCGGCAAGGCGCGCGCCGGCACGGCATTGGGCCGGCCCAGGTGGTAGCCCTGGCCGAACGCCACGCCCAGGTCGCGCAAGACCAGCAGTTCCGTCTGCGCCTCGATGCCTTCGGCGATCACGAGGGTGCCCGATTTCTCCGCGATTTCCTGGATCGAGCGCACGAATTGCAGTTTCACGGGGTCATTATTGATGCCCTGGATGAAATGCATGTCGATTTTCACGTATTCGGGGCGCAGTTCCGACCACAGGCGCAGGCTGGAAAAGCCTTCGCCCAGGTCGTCGATGGCGATCTGGAAACCCATGTTACGGTAATGCAGCACCGCTTCGCGCATCAGCTCGTAATCGTAGGTGGGCTGGTTTTCCGTCAGTTCGATGATGACCCGGTCCGGATTGATGCCGATGTGTTCGATGTATTCCAGGGTTTCGCCATGGCGGGCATTGCGCAGTAATAAACATTCCGGGCTGACATTGAGGAACAGCTTGCCTGGCAGCTGCAGTTCGGCAAAGCGTTCGAGCACCACTTGCCGGCACAGGTGTTCCACTTCCAGGGTCAGGTCGTGCGCGCGCGCCACCTTGAACAGATTCATCGGCGCATGCAGGGGGCTGTCGGACGGGCCCCGTATCAAGCCTTCGTAGCCGATGATGTCGCCGCTGTGCATGTGGATAATGGGCTGGAACAGCGCACTGAGCTTGCGGCCCGCCAGGATCTCGTGCAAGGCATCCGTCCCTTCGATGGTCATGGTGGCCGATGGCGGCTTCAGGTAAGCCACATTCGATGGCGGCGCGCTGGCCGGCGCGGCAGTGGCGGAAGGGAGGGCGAGAGTGGGCATAGGCGGACGTGGCGGCACGGCCTCTGGACGGGCCATGAACATGTTGCCCATAGTAAGGAAGAATTATGACGGCTTGATGAAACGTATTTGATTTTGACAATGTTTCTTGCCTGTCCGCCAGTTTGCCGATTCTTGCCAAAAACGCGATTTATCACGGCGATTCCCATTAATTGCCCAAACAAAAGACGGCAAATCCCTCAGATAACTGTGCTTTAAAAGTGGCAATCCGCGCTATGATTTCTCTTGGCGAAAGTCAATATGGGCAGCCGCGGCATGTGTGCACGGCTTGCTTTCCTCGACATCCAACAATGAGACAAACAACCCATGCAATTACGTAGTGCAACCCTCATATTCAGCTTGCTGGCCGCTTTCGGTGGCAATGCCATGGCACAATCCTGCCCGGCCGGCGATGGCGCCGCCGTGACGTATCCGGTCAGCAAAAAAGTCGACCAGCAAGACAGCTATTTCGGCACCACCATCGCCGATCCGTACCGCTGGCTGGAAGACGCCAACAGCGCCGAGACAGGCGAGTGGGTCGCGGCGCAAAACAAGCTGACGCAATCGTACCTGGGCACCATCCCGGAGCGCGTCGCGATCAAGCAGCGCCTGACCAAGCTGTGGAATTATGAGCGTTTCACTACGCCAACGAAGCAGGGCGGCCGCTACTTCTACAGCCGCAACGACGGCTTGCAGAACCAGGCCGTGCTGTACACGGTGAAAAAACTGACGGACGAGCCGCGCCTGCTGCTGGACCCGAACACCCTGTCCACCGATGGCACGGTGGCGCTGGCCGGCACCTCGATCAGCCCGAACGGCAAGTACCTGGCGTATGCCACGTCCGCTTCCGGTTCCGACTGGAACGAATGGAAGGTGCGCGACATCGAGTCGGGCAAGGATTTGACGGACCACATCAAGTGGGCCAAGTTCTCGGGCGCCTCGTGGACCAAGGACAACACCGGTTTCTTCTACAGCCGCTATGACGCGCCGAACGAAGCAACCAAGCTGGCCGATATCAATTACTTCCAGAAATTGTACTTCCACAAGATCGGTACGCCGCAAAGCGACGACGTGCTCGTCTTCGACCGTCCCGACCAGAAAGAATGGGCGTTTGGCGGCAGCACCGTCAGCGACGACGGCAATTATCTGATCATCACGGCCACGCAAGGCACGGAACGCAAGAACCGCGTCTTCTACAAGGACTTGCGCCAGAAGAATGCCAAGGTCGTGGGCTTGCTGGAAGCGTTCGATGCGTCGTACTCGTTCATCGACAATGACGGCCCCGTGTTCTTCTTCAAGACGGACAACCAGGCGCCGAAATCGCGCGTGATCGCCATCGATACGCGCAAGCCGCTGCCCTCCGACTGGAAGGAAATCGTGCCGCAAGCGGCGGAAACCCTCGTTGCCGTCAACCTGATCAACAACCAGCTGGTGCTCGATTACTTGAAAGATGCGCAAACGCAAATCAAGATCGTCGGCCTGAACGGCAAACTGGTGCGTGAAGTGGCCTTGCCGGGCATCGGTTCGGCAGGCGGCTTTGCGGGCAAGCGCGGCGATACGGAAACGTTCTACTCGTTCACCAGCTTTACGACGCCAGCGACCATCTACCGCTACGACATGAAGTCGGGCAAGAGCAGCGTGTACCGCCAGCCGAAGGTCGATTTCGACCCGAACGCCTTTGAAACGCGCCAGCAATTCTTCACCAGCCGCGACGGCACCAAGGTGCCGATGTTCATCGTCTCGAAAAAAGGCATGAAGCTCGACGGTTCCAACCCGACCTATCTGTACGGCTATGGCGGCTTCAATATTTCGCTGACGCCTAGCTTCTCCGTGGCGAATCTTGCCTGGGTAGAAATGGGCGGCGTCTACGTGATGGCCAACCTGCGCGGCGGCGGGGAGTACGGCGAAGCCTGGCACCAGGCTGGTACCAAGCTGAACAAGCAAAACGTGTTCGACGACTTTATCGGCGCGGCGCAATGGCTGGTGGACAACAAGGTCACCTCGCCATCGAAGCTGGCGATCGGCGGCGGCAGCAATGGCGGCCTGCTGGTGGGCGCGGCCATGACGCAGCGTCCCGACCTGTTTGCTGCGGCCATCCCGCAAGTGGGCGTGCTCGATATGTTGCGCTTCCACAAGTTCACCGTGGGCTGGGGCTGGGTGCCTGACTACGGTTCGTCGGACGATGCCGAACAGTTCAAGGCGCTGGTGAAATACTCGCCGCTGCACAACCTGAAGGCGGGCGGCTGCTATCCGGCCACCATGATCACGACGGCCGACCATGACGACCGTGTCGTGCCTGCCCACAGCTTCAAGTTCGCCGCCGCCGCCCAGGCAGCGCAAGGCGGTGCCGCACCCGTGCTGATCCGCATCGACAGCAAGGCGGGCCATGGCGCCGGCAAGCCGACGACCAAGCAGATCGAAGAAGTGGCAGACCGCTGGGGCTTCCTCAGCCGTTCGTTGAAGATGACGCCGGTAGTGGCGGAGCCGGCCAAGGTGGCGGCGCAGTAAGCCGGTAGGCGGTAGGTCGGATTAGCGCGCAGCGCGTAATCCGACACCGCCAGCGCCAACAATGTGTCGGATTACGCGGCCTGCCGCCGCTAATCCGACCTACTCCGACTTACCTCCGTGATCCTCGCCAGTACCCCCTCCCCAAACACCGTCTGGAACGGCAAATCCTTGCGCTGCGCATAGCCGATGTAGCAATCGCACTTGAAGCGGGGGCAGGACTTTTCCTGCAGCATGTCCACCAGATCATCCACATACAGATTCCCCAGCCGCTCGGGCACGAAATGGCAGCGCGCCAGTTCGCCGTCGCCATCGACGGACAGCGATCCTTCGCCCGCCAGGCACGGTTTTCCGCGCGAGGGAGACGGGCGGCGGTTCTGCGCGAACCACGGGTCGACGGCGTCGAGCCAGGTCAGGTCTTCCGCTGCGTAGTAGCCGGGACCGCGCCGGTCGTAGGCGTTCAGCCACAGGTAGACGTGGGCGGGCAGGGCTGCGCGCAGGGCGCGGATGGCGTCCAGGTGTTCGTTCATCGCCACGACGCCGACGGAATAGCGCACGCCCATTGCGTCCAGGCGCGCGCAGCGTTCGACAAAGCGGGCCAGTGTCGTCTGGTCCGGATGGTAGGTGCACCACAGGCCGATCTTTTCCAGTCCATCCATGCCATCCAGCCAGCTCAATGGGCCGGACAGATTCGTCTGCAGCGCCACCTGGCGCACGTGCGGCAGTGCGGCCAGCGCCTGCATGGCCGCGCGGTAGTGGCGCCGCACCAGCGCCTCGCCCCAGGGCGTGAACAGCACGCCGATGTCCCGTTCCTGCGCCGCCACCCAGCCGGTAAAACGCGCCACTTCGCGCGCATCGCGGGCCAGCGCGGCGCGGCTGTCGCGCTTCTTGGCAAACGGGCAGTAGCCGCAGGCGTAGTTGCAGCTCG
Source organism: Janthinobacterium sp. P210006 (assembly GCF_036231885.1). Lineage (NCBI taxonomy): Bacteria > Pseudomonadati > Pseudomonadota > Betaproteobacteria > Burkholderiales > Oxalobacteraceae > Janthinobacterium > Janthinobacterium sp. P210006. The sequence continues at coordinate 157,368 of NZ_JAZARD010000002.1, forward strand.
ATAGCGTGCCCCGGTACAGCAGGGACAAGGTACCTGGCCGCGTTGTCAGCACGCCTGGCCCTCTTGCGCCATCAGCGCGCGCACCGTTTCGGAGGCCAGCCACGGGCCGATGGTGTCGGCGTAGCTGTAGCCCCGGTCGTTGAGGCGCAGCAGCGGACCATCCTGCTCCACCAGTTCCAGCGCGTGCAGTTCTGCCAGCTGCGGCAGGTCTGCTTCGCAGTGCGTGCCGAAACGGGCCGTGTAGGCGTCGCGGTCCAGGCCCGGTTCCGTCAGCAGCGACTGGATCACGTAGCGGCGGCGCTGTTCCATTTCGTCGAGCACATAGCCATGTTCGGCCTGCGCAAAGCGTTCTTCGTCCAGCGCCAGGTAGTTGTCGATGATGCCGATGGTCTCTGCCCGTGCCACCGCGTATTCGCTCGAGTAATGGAGAGTGGCCGTGTAGGAGCGGGCGCCCGCGCCCAGGCCCACCATGCCGTCGTTCTGGCAGCAGTACGACGGTCCGTTTTGTTCCGGCGCGTGCGGTGCGCGGAACATGCGCATCGACACCTGTTCATAGCCTTGCGCGCGCAAATGGTCGCGCGCGGCCGCGTACAGGGCCAGCCGGCTGTCGCCGTCCTGCGCCAGCATGATGGGATTGAGCGTATCGGCGCCCTGGCGGCGCGCGACCTTGCCGAGACCCGTCTGCTCGCGCACGTACAGCGGATACAGATAGATTTCCTCGGGGCGGAAGGCCAGCGCGCTGTCGATGGACGCCAGCAGGCTGGCCACCGTCTGGCCCGCGATGCCGTAGATCAGGTCCAGGTTCAAGGTGGGAAAACCGGCCGCGCGTATCAGGCCGATGGCGTGATGGACGGTGGCGTTTTGCTGGGGGCGGGCCAGCGCCCGCATTTCGCCGGCCGCAAAGCTCTGGATGCCCAGGCTGACGCGGTCGATGCCGTGCGCGCGGCAGACGGCCAGGCGCTCGGGCGTGATGGTTTCGGGCGACGCCTCGATGCCGGCCGGCGTGGTTTGCAGGTCGATGCCGAGGATGTCGCGCGCGCCGCACAGCAGTGTGTCGAGCTGCGCGGGCGACAGGTAGGTGGGCGTGCCGCCGCCGAGCGCGAAGCGGGCAAAGCGCCGCTCGCCCAGCGCGCCGGCCAGGGCGCGCATCTGCACCAGCACTTGCCGCACATAGCGCTCGACCATGTCGGCACCGGGGCGCGCCATGGCGAACAGGTTGCAAAAGCCGCAGCGCATCTCGCAAAACGGGATGTGGATGTACGCGAACAGGGCGGAGCGGTCCTGTTGCGCCCAGATGGGCGCCAGCGGCGTGGCCTGCCTCAGCGTACGGTAGGCGGCCTTGTGCGGATACGAGTAGGAATACGCCTGGTAGGGCGTGTGGCGCATGCGCTGCGCCAGGGTGCCCGGCTGTTCGGATGGATTCACGGTGCGGCTCCCTTGGAATGCTGGTGTGAAGATTCAATGAAAAAATGCGCGTAGGGCACGTTCCATACGCTGTCGTGCGCCACGCGGTGGCCCTGGTAGCCGTCTTCGCCATACGCGCTGCCGTGGTCCGAGCAGACGATGGCAAACGTGGGCGCGCGCTTGGCGCAGGCGGCAAACAGGGGCGCCAGCGCCCCGTCGACATAGCGCAGGGCCGCCGCATGGCTGTCCAGATTGTCGGCGCGGCAGCCGGGCAGGTAGGCGCGGTTCGGCGTATGCAGGGCGGCCACGTTGATGAACAAAAAAGTGCGCTGCCCGCCGTCCGCCAGGCGGGCTATGGCCAGCGCCACCTGCTTTTGCGTCGAGTGGCGGCTGGCCACGCCCATGCCCGCGCTCCAGTGGCTTTCCTGGAATAGCGACGGCAGCACGGAGCCCAGCGCGGTCTGCTTGTTGAAAAAGCCCACGCCGCCGATGCAGATGGTGCGGTAGCCGCGTGCGGCCAGCGCGGCGGGAAGGTCCGTTTCCTCGAACGCGAACGTGCTTGGCGACGTCGTTTCGCTGCCCGCGAAGGCGGAAGCGAACAGGCGCGGATGGCGGCCCGGCGCGGCCGGCGTGGGCAGGAATCCCGCAAAGAAGGCCTGGTGCGCCGCATAGGTAAACGTGGCGGGCGAGTGGCGCCGTTCCCAGCCGCCCGGTGGTAAAAAACGCCCCAGCACGGGCAGTTCGCCCGCGGCGTACAGCGCCTGCGCCACGTCGTAGCGCAAAGTGTCGAGCGTGATGAAGACGATGTCGTGGCTGCCCACGACGGCGTGCATATTGGGGTTTTTGGGGATTTCGTCAGGCATGTCGGGTGAAATGGGCCAGTTGCGCCGTATAGGTGTCGTTGCCCTGCCAGAGCAGGCCGGGCAGCAGGTCGCCGAAGGCGTTCGCTTCCAGTACGCGGGCCTGGCCGTGGCGCACCACGAGGTCGTAGCCCGTCACGTGGCTGGCGGGGAAGGCGTGCGCGGCCAGGGCGCTGGCCGCTTCCAGCGCCGCCACGTCGGCTTCGTTCAAGAGGCCGGCCGCGTCGCCGCGCCGGTTGTCGAGGTGCAGATTGGTCATCATCCGGTCGCCGATGCGCGCCACCCGGTGCGCTGGCTGGCCTGCCACGGTGATGACGCGCAGGTCGTAATGGCTGTCGCCGCAGCGCGGCTTGTTCAGCCACGCTTCCGCGTACAGCTGTTGCGCGGCCAGCGCATCGACGAGGGCCGCGATGTCGGCCGCTGCTTCGTAGCGGGCCATGCGCTTGACGTTGAACAACCGTGTCTGACCGTCCGTCCGCGTCATGGTGGCCGAGGTGGTGGCTTGCTGCCGTCCGGCCTTGTTCCTGCGGTAGGCGACGACGCCGGACGCGGACGAGCCATAGCGCGGTTTCAGATACACGCGGTCAAGATCATGCGCATGCAGCAGCGACTGCAGGTGGTCATGGCTCTCGACTGGCCCCAGCAGCGCTGGGATGGGTACGCCGTGCGCGGCCAGGTGGCGCTGGCACGCCAGCTTGTCCGTCATCAGGCTGATTTCGGCCGGTGCATTGACGATGCGCGCCTGCGGCAGGTCGGCCAGTTGCGCGGCCAGGGAGGCCATGGCGGACGCAAAACCGGCAAACCACGCATCCATGGCCAGCAGTTCGCCGTGTTCGGGCACACGCACGGGGGCGCGGCCCTGCAGGCGGCAGCCCGCATCCAGCAACAGCAGGTGGGCGGCGCGATCGTCGCCCGGTGGTTCGATCTTCAACAGGCCGGGCTGGCGCAATGCCTCGTCCAGCAGCGCCGGCTGCGCCAGCCAGTCGCGCCATTCCAGCACCTGCGCGGGCGGCAGGCGCAGGTGCGCGCGCGCCGCCTGCATCAGGCACACGCGCTTGCTGCCGGCGGTGGCCAGCAGGGTGAGGGATGTAGCCAAGGGAGCGACTCCGCTTATTCGCCCACCGCCACGTAGCGGTAGCTTTCGCCGTCGTCTTCGTCCTCTTCCTGCGGGTCGTCCAGCACCACCTCGAAAGGCAGCGCCTTCAGTTTTGCCTGGTTTGCCTCGGAAATGTAGTGGTGCGACAGGTCCAGGCGCTTCAGATTGCCCAGCTGCGTGTGATTGAGCACGGCCACGGCGCCCAGGTCGCCGATGGTGCCCAGCGACAGGTCCAGCGTGTCGAGCTGCGCCACCAGCGGTTCTTCCGCCAGCCACACGGCCAGGTCGTCGGCGATTTCCGCATCGCGCAAGCCCAGGTAGCGCAGGGTCGGCACGGTCAGCTGCGCCAGCACCTTGCGGTACAGGTCCACGTCGCCGGAAAAGCCATAGTCGTCCGTGCCCAGCCACAGTTCCAGGTGTTCCAGCTGCGGCATGCTCGATTGCGCCAGCGCTTCGGCGATCTTTTGATCGAGGCCGCCCGCTTCGATGGTGAAGCGGCGCAGGTGCTGGTGCGCGAAAGGCTCGATGACGAGTTCATTGCCGCCGCGGATGCGCAATTCCTCCAGCAGCGGGAAGGCGTCCAGCAGGGGCTTGTAGCTGCCTTGCACGATCCACGAGATTTCGCACTCCTCGTACGTCATGTCGCCGATGAACAGGGCGCGCAAGTTGGGCAGTTCGGCGGCATGGGCGATCAGCGCGGCCATCACTTCGTCGGCGCCCGATTCGTACGGGTCGCCCCACATGCCGATGATCAGCGCGGCCAGCGCGTTCTTGTCGGCCTTGCCGAGGAAGCTGGCGATCAGTTCGTCCATCTTGCGCGCGTCGTCATACTCGAGCGACAGGCGGTAGACGATGTCGGGTGACGCGTCGAACGGCAGGTCCGGGTCGTACTCGACGACCTTTTTATTGTGGAAGGTGGTGGTGCTGTCGGAAATGGTCATCGCGTGGGCTCCGTTAGAAAACAGTGGGGGCCTGGATGCCGCGCACGGGCGTAGCAAGGATGGGGCGAGCCGGGATGTGCTGCGGCGCTCTGCAAAGACATCCAGGCCTGGAAATCTTGTCTATTGCGAAATCTTAGCATGGGCAAAAGGACTTATTGCGCACGGCTGCACGGCAACGCAGCGACTGGGAATGCCTCACAGACAACAATGTTGTCAAATAAGTTTACATTTTTGATATTTAATTATATCGTGCATTTTTCTTGGAGGGAATAATGAAAATAATCCGGAGAATCGCGCTGTCCTTGTCTTGCGCTTGCGTCAGCACCTTGGCGCTGGCGCAGGGTACGCCGGCATCACGGCCCCAGTTTTCGGTCACAGTGTTCGAGAATGCAGCGCTGGCCAATCTGAGCGTGGGCAGCATCAGCGCCATGGGGCAGATTTACGGCGTGGGCCGGCTCGACGGCGTCGACATGGTGTATGCCACGGCGGGCAGTCAATTGACGGTGGCGCCGAAGGCCGCGGTGAGCAACCTGGTGTTTGCCAGCAATGCGGCCGGCGATAGCCTCGTGCGTTCTGCGGGCAGCAATGGCAATGCGCTGGTGCACATCCTGTCCGGCGGCGTGGCGACTTCGCTCAATATCGCCGGGCAAACGACGTGGTCCGGGAGTATGAATGCTGCAGGGCAAGTTGCCTTCAATGCAGGCTTCGGCAGCTATGCCACTTTCGACTACACGACGAAAGCCTATCTGTACGACCCGCAATTCGGTATCCGGGCCCTGGGCACCTTGGGCGGCAAGGATAGCTGGGTCACGGGCATCAACGATGCTGGCGTCGTCGTCGGCGGCTCCACCATGGCGCCAACCCCGGGCGGTTCGCAAGGCTTCACGTACAAGGATGGCGTGATGACCGACGTGACGGGGTGGGGCGGCTACCAGAGCACGATTTCGGGCATCAACAATGCGGGCCAGATGGTCGGCCACGTCACCCCCGACTGGAACCAGGACCGGACGCGCGGCTTTCTCAAGACGGGCGAGCGGACGGAATTCCTGAAATCGATATCGGAGCCTGTCGGCGTGGACGGCCAGGGGCAGGTGCTGAGCGCAAGTGGCATGTTCTACAGCAACGGGGTTTTCTACAGCCTGGAAAGCCTGGTGCCGGGCGAGACCGGCTGGAGCTACGTTGCCGCCGGCGGCATCAATGAAGCGGGACAGATTTCCGCGCGCCGCTGCAAATCGTTCCTGTGCGAGATCGTTCGGCTCGATCCGCTCAGCCCCGTGCCCGAGCCGCAAACCTATGCCATGCTGCTGGGAGGTCTGGCCCTGCTGGGCCTTGCCCGCTTGCGCCGGCGCCGGCGCCACGGCTGATGTTGCCAATGGCGGGCCGGCGCGCTAGCGGTGGATCACCACCAGCAGCGCCTTGCCCTCCGTCTTGCCCAGATTGCGTATCGTGTGCGGCAAGTCGGCCGGATAGCGCGCCGTGCCGCCATTCTTGACCTTTTTCTTTGCCGCGCCCACTTCCAGCTCCAGGTTGCCGTGGATCACCGTCAGATGTTCGGTGGTGCCCGGATCGTGCGGCTGCGACGCCAGTTCGCCGCCCGGCGCCAGGGTCACTTCATACCATTCGTATTTTCCCGCTAGTTCCATCGGCCCCAGGATGCGCAGCACGTAGCCCGCGTGGTCGCCGGGCAGGGTGGGGGTTTCGTGGGCGTCCGTGACGCGGATGGTTTCCACGGCTTTTTCCGCGCTCGACAGCAATTCGCCGATCTGCACGCCCAGGGCGTTGGCCAGGCGCCACGTGATGGCGATGGTGGGATTGGCTTTTTCGCGCTCGATCTGCGACAGCATGGACTTCGATACGCCCGCGATGCGCGACAAATCCTCGAGTGTCAGGCCGCGCGCCAGGCGCAGCCGTTGCAGGGTGGCACCCACTTCAGGGGGAGAATTGGTCGAAACGCTGGTTTTCATCGGCAGGTGGCTTGCAAAGTTCAATAGGCTTGGGTAATATCCACTATATTGAATTTCAGTTCGAAATAGTGGATTTTGAGGAAAAACACGGAAACGTGTAGACTTCAAACAGCGCTTCACGGTACAGCATTGTGCGCGCACCGGTCAAGCGGCGGCTTTTCCCCTATGGCGGCTGAGACCACACGGACACCACACGCATACATCAGGGACACAGGGAATATCATGAGCGAGCAAGCGAAGAACACCTTTTTCAGCGGTCTGCAACAGAATCTCGATCAACTGCGCGAACAGGGCTTGTACAAGCCCGAGCGCGTGATCGCCTCGCGCCAGGGCGCCGAAGTGGTGTGCGACGATGGACGTACTCTGATCAATATGTGTGCGAACAACTACCTGGGCCTGTCTGGCGACGTGCAGACGCAGGAAGCGTCCATTGCCGCCACGCAAAAATACGGCTACGGCCTGTCGTCCGTGCGCTTCATCTGCGGCACGCAAACCGTGCATAAAGAACTGGAACAGGCCATTTCCAGCTTCCTGGGCACGGAAGACACCATTCTGTACGCGGCCGCATTCGACGCCAACGGCGGCGTGTTCGAGCCCCTGTTCGATGAAAACGACGCCATCATCTCGGACGCGCTGAACCACGCTTCCATCATCGACGGCATCCGCCTGTGCAAGGCTGGCCGCTACCGCTATGCGCACAACGACATGGCCGACCTGGAAGTGCAGCTGCAGGCGGCCGTCGCCGCCGGCAAGCGCCATAAGGTCATCGTCACGGACGGCGTGTTCTCGATGGACGGCACGATTGCGCAACTGGACAAGATCTGCGACCTGGCCGACAAGTACGGCGCGCTGGTGATGATCGACGAATGCCACGCTTCCGGCTTCATGGGCGCGACGGGCCGCGGCACGCACGAACACCACAATGTGATGGGCCGCATCGACATCATCACGGGCACCCTGGGCAAGGCCCTGGGCGGCGCCATGGGCGGCTTTACCTCGGCGCGCAAGGAAGTCATCGACACCCTGCGCCAGAAATCGCGCCCCTACCTGTTCTCGAACACCCTGGCGCCATCGATTGCCGGCGCTTCGCTGTCGGTATTGGAACGCCTGGCCAAGTCGACGGAACTGCGCGACCGCCTGCATGACAACACGGCCTTCTTCCGCAGCGAGATCGAGCGCATCGGTTTTACCATCAAGCCGGGCACCCATCCCGTCGTTCCCGTGATGCTGTTCGACGCTCCCGTGGCGCAGAAATTCGCCGCCCGCCTGTATGAACTGGGCGTGCTGGTGACGGGTTTCTTCTACCCGGTCGTGCCGATGGGCCAGGCCCGTGTGCGCGTGCAGCTGTCGGCCGCGCATACCCGCGAACAGCTGGTCAAGGTGCTGGCCGCCTTCGAGCAGGCTGGCAAGGAACTCGGTTTGCTGACCACCGCTACCACCGCTACCACCACTAATTAACAAGAAATCAGGATACGAAGATGGAACGCATTTTAGTCATAGGCGCAAACGGCCAAATCGGTAGCGAGTTGGTGGGCGCACTGGCGCAGCAGCACGGCGCGGACAACGTCATCGCCAGCGATATCGGCACGAATAATCTGTACCAGGCCAAGCGCTATGCGCAATTGAACGTGCTGGACAAGGACGGCCTGGCGAAGATCATCGCCGACGAAGGCATCACCCAGGTGTACCAGCTGGCGGCCATGCTGTCGGCCACGGGCGAGGCGGCGCCCCTGAAGGCGTGGAGCCTGAACATGGATGGCTTGCTCAATATCCTGGAGCTGGCGCGCGAGCGGGGCGAGGCGGGCAAACCATTGCGCATCTTCTGGCCATCGTCGATTGCCGCCTTCGGCCCGAACACGCCACAAGTCAATACGCCGCAGATGACGGTGATGGACCCGACGTCGATGTACGGCATCAGCAAGCTGGCTGGCGAGCGCCTGTGCGAGTATTACTTCAACAAGTATGGCGTGGACGTGCGTAGCATCCGCTACCCGGGCATCATCAGCTACAAATCGCCTCCGGGCGGCGGCACCACCGATTACGCCATCGCCATCTTCCATGCGGCCTTGCGCGGCGAGCGCTATGACTGCTTCCTCGATGCGAACACCACCTTGCCGATGATTTACATGCCCGACGCGATCCGCGCCACCATCGAACTGATGGACGCGCCGGCGGCGTCGATCAAGATCCGCTCGTCCTACAACGTGGCCGGCGTGTCGTTCAATCCGGAGCAGCTGGCCAAAGCCATCGTGCACATGGTGCCGGACTTCAAGATCAGCTACAAGCCGGACAGCCGCCAGGCCATCGCCGACAGCTGGCCGCAAAGCCTGGACGACAGCAAGGCCAGTGCGGACTGGGGCTGGAAGGCGCAGATCGGCGTCGAGCAGATGGTCACGGACATGCTGGCCAACGTCGATGCGGGGCAGGCGGCCAAGGCGGCCTGAACGCGCATGGTCACCCTATAAGTAACTGAAACACAAATAACTAAAACACAAGCAAAGAGACACTACATGGACATGAGCGTATTTGACCTGTTTAAGATCGGCATCGGGCCGTCGAGTTCCCACACGGTGGGACCGATGGTGGCGGCGCGGCGTTTTCTGGTCGAATACGGTCCCCTGGACCAGGTGGTGGGCGTCGAGGCGGCCCTGTATGGGTCGCTGGCGCTGACGGGCGTGGGTCATGCCACGGACAAGGCCGTCATTCTGGGCTTGATGGGCGAAACGCCGCAGCATGTGGCGCCCGACGCCGTCGACTCCAAGCTGGCCGCCATCGAGGCGGCCGGCGAAATCGCGCTGCTGGGCACGCACGTGGTGCCGTTTACGGCCGCCACGGGCCTGGTCTGGCACAAGAGCGAATCCTTGCCCGAACATCCGAACGGCATGCGCTTTACGCTGAAACTGGCGGACGGCAGCCGCATCGACAAGGTGTATTACTCGATCGGCGGCGGTTTTATCCGCGAAGCGGGCGAGTCGGAAGCGCCCGTGGAATCGGCTGCTGCCGCGCGCGTCGTCTTCCCCTTCGATACGATGGAGCAGCTGCTGGCGCATGGCGTGGAAAGCGGTTTGTCGATCCCGGAAATGCTGCGCGCGAACGAATGCGTCAAGCGCAGCGATGCGGAGCTCAATGAAGGCCTGGACCGCATCTGGCACGTCATGCGCGACTGCATCGCGCACGGCCTGGAAACGACGGGCAACCTGCCGGGCGGCTTGAACGTGAAGCGCCGCGCCGCCAAGTTGTGGCGTCTGGCGCAGGAAGCCAAGGCGTCCGACAACCGCGCCAACGACTTGCCGCACGACGCCGTGCACCTGGTCAGCCTGTACGCGATGGCCGTCAACGAGGAAAACGCGGCCGGCGGGCGCGTGGTGACGGCGCCGACCAATGGCGCCGCCGGCATCATCCCGGCCGTGCTGCGCTACTACGCGCAGGATTGCCGTCCCAGCGACCCCGTGGGCGGCGTGCGCCGCTTCATGCTGACGGCTGCGGCCATCGGCATGCTGTGCAAGCGGAATGCCTCGATCTCGGGTGCGGAAGTGGGTTGCCAGGGCGAAGTGGGCGTGGCCTGCGCCATGGCCGCCGCCGGCCTGGTGGCGGCCCTGGGCGGCACCAATGAACAGATCGAGAATGCAGCCGAAATCGGCATCGAGCACCACCTGGGCATGACCTGCGACCCTATCGGCGGCCTGGTGCAGATCCCCTGCATCGAGCGCAATGGCATGGGCGCCGTGAAAGCCATTACGGCCGCCTCGCTGGCGCTGAAGGGCGACGGCACGCACTTCGTCAGCCTCGACGAAGTCATCGAAACCATGCGCCAGACGGGCGCGGACATGCAGGACAAGTACAAGGAAACGTCCTTGGGCGGCCTGGCCGTGCATGTCATCACCGTCAACCATGCAGCCTGCTAAGTGCCGGGGTCAGACCCGCCGGGACTCGGCGTCCCCGTCTGACCCCAGATTTCCGCTGCGTCTTATGGCAACCTCACTCCTCCTCAAGCAGACGTAGGTCGGCTTAGCCCGCAGGGCGTAAGCCGACATCACCACGGCAGCAAGCCATCACCCTCATTCCTCCTCAAACAGCTGCTCCAGCCTTCTCGGATAGTTATTCAGGAAATCGCGCGTCACGGCGTAGTGTTCCGTGTCTTCATACGCCACTTCGTGGATGCCGCCGCCCGTGAAACTGAGGATTTTCGCGTTCGGGTAGGCCAGCAGGATGGGCGAGTGGGTGGCGATGATCAGCTGCGAGTCGTCCTGCACCAGCTGGTGGATCACCGATAGCGCGGCCATCTGGCGGCTGGGCGACAGGGCCGCCTCGGGCTCGTCCAGCAGATACAGTCCCTTGCCCCGCAGCTTGTTGATCAGGGTCGCCATGAACGCTTCGCCGTGCGATTGCGCGTGCAGCGACTTGCCGCCGTAGCTGCCCAGGTACTCGGGCATGTCGTCCATGTAGGTGGCGACGTTGAAAAAGCTTTCTGCGCGCAGGAAATAGCTGTCGTCCGGTTTCTTGTAGCTCTTGCTCAGACGCAAGTGCGCGTGCAAGCCCGATTCCTCGTCCGATGGCAGGGCGATGCGCACACTGCGCGTGCCGCCATCCTTGCCGAAGCCCAGCGCCACGGCCAGTGCTTCGAGCATGGTCGACTTGCCGCTGCCGTTCTCGCCCACGAAAAACGTCACGTCGCGGTGGAAGTCGATGTGCACGAAGTCGCGGATGGCAGGGATGGTGAACGGATAGTGCTCCAGGTCGACGACGGCGTCCGGGCGCAGCGCGGCGCTTTGCAGGTACGGTTTTTTACTGATCGGCATGGCCGCTTCTCGACTCCATGTTTCGCTACTCCAGTGATGGCCCCGGTCGGGGCGACAGGGGCAGTGTGGCGCAAATCTGCGGCGCGCGCCAGCGTGCACGCCAGCCATGGCCATATGGCTTGATCTCAAGACATTATGGCCGCTTTGATAACAGCGCGGCTCTCCAATTGTCACATCTGAATTGTTGCATCCGGATACGGCGTGCGTCACGCGATTCGCCTTGGACGGCGGCTGGCACTATAATATCCGCTGCCATTCATGATCAACCGCTCTCAGCTCAACTGGACTCTTCAAATCTATGCATTACGTGTCTACCCGCGCTGATAAAGCGCCATTGCAGTCGCAACCGTCATCTTTGCAGCAATTTTCCGACATCCTCCTGGGCGGCCTGGCCCCCGATGGCGGACTGTATCTCCCAGAACACTACCCGCAAGTCACTGGTGCCGAGCTCAATGCCTGGCGCACATTGTCGTATGCCGACCTGGCCTACGAAATCCTGAAGAAGTTCGCCACCGATATCCCGGCCGCGGACCTGAAGGCGCTGACGGCGAAAACCTATACCAAGGCAGTCTACAAGAACGCCCGCGCCGGCGAAAACGCGGCCGACATCACGCCGCTGCGCGTGCTGGAAGAAAACGTCGTCAAGGGCGGATCGACCACCCTGATCCTGCAGGCGCTGTCGAACGGCCCGACCCTGGCCTTCAAGGACATGGCCATGCAGCTGCTGGGGAACCTGTTCGAATACACCCTGGCCAAGCACGACGCCGAACTCAATATCTTCGGCGCCACCTCGGGCGACACGGGCAGCGCGGCCGAATACGCGATGCGCGGCAAGAAGGGCATCCGCGTCTTCATGTTGTCGCCGCACAAGAAAATGAGCGCCTTCCAGACGGCGCAGATGTTCAGCCTGCAAGACCCGAACATCTGCAACATCGCCGTCGAAGGCGTGTTCGACGATTGCCAGGACATGGTGAAAGCCGTGTCGAACGACTTGCCGTTCAAGGCGCAGCAAAAGATCGGCACCGTCAACTCCATCAACTGGGCGCGCGTCGTGGCGCAGGTCGTGTACTACTTCCGCGGCTACCTGACAGCCACCACCAGCAACGAACAGAAAGTGTCGTTCACGGTGCCGTCGGGCAACTTCGGCAATATCTGCGCCGGCCATATCGCCCGCATGATGGGCTTGCCCATCTCGAAACTGGTGGCGGCGACGAATGAAAATGACGTACTCGACGAATTCTTCCGCACGGGCGTCTACCGCGTGCGCAAGTCCGCCGAGACGTACCACACGAGCAGCCCGTCGATGGATATCTCGAAAGCGTCGAACTTCGAGCGCTTCGTCTACGACCTGGTGGGCCGCGACAGCGAGCGCGTGCGCGCGCTGTTCACGAAAGTGGAAACGCACGGCGGCTTTGACCTGTCCGGCAAGCCGGGCAGCGATGGCGACGAGTTCAAGCTGGTGGCCAAGTACGGCTTCAAGTCGGGCAAGTCCACGCACCAGGACCGCCTCGACACCATCCGCGGCGTGGCCGACGACTACGGCATCACCATCGACACGCACACGGCCGACGGCATCAAGGTGGCGCGCGAGCACCTGGAGCCCAACGTGCCGATGATCGTGCTGGAAACGGCGCTGGCGGCCAAGTTCAACGAAACCATCCTCGAAGCGCTGGGCGTGGACGCGGAACGGCCAGCCGGCTTCGAGAACATCGAAGACTTGCCGCAGAAGTTTGTCGTGATGGGCACGGACGTGGAAAAAATGAAGGCGTACATCGCCGCCAATACGGGCTTGTGATGAGCGGGCCCGTGATGAACGATCCGGCTGCACAACGCAAGCCCATGCTGTCGGTGGCCGAAGCGCAAGCCTTCATGCTGGGCGCGGCGCGTCCGGTGGCCGAGGTGGAACTGGTCGACACCATGCGCGCCAACGGCCGCGTGCTGGCGGCCGGGCAGACGTCCACCCTGAACGTGCCCGAGCGCGACAACACGCAGATGGATGGCTACGCCGTGCGCGCGCAGGATTGCGCCAGCGGCGCGGCCAGCCTGCCCGTGTCGCAGCGCATCGCGGCCGGCCACGTGGGCCAGCCTTTGCAGCCGGGGACGGCGGCGCGCATCTTTACGGGCGCCCTGATCCCTGAGGGCGCCGATTGCGTCGTGATGCAGGAACAGTGCTCCGTGCTTGACGGCGTGGTGACGGTCAACCACGTGCCGCATGCGGGCGAATGGGTGCGCCGCCAGGGCGAGGATATCCGCGCCGGCGGCGAGATCCTGGGCGCGGGCAGGCGCTTGCGCAGCCAGGAAATGGGCCTGGCCGCCTCGGTGGGCCTGGCGCAAGTGCCCGTGCTGCGCAAGCTGCGCGTCGCCGTGTTTTTCACGGGCGATGAACTGGCCATGCCAGGTGAGCCTCTGGCGCCGGGCGCCGTCTACAACTCGAACCGCTTTACCTTGCGGGGCCTGCTGGAAAACCTCGGCTGCGACATCACGGACCTGGGCATCGTGCCCGACAGCCTGGACGCCACGCGCGCCGTGCTGCGCCAGGCGGCCCAGGGCAATGACCTGATCATCACCTCGGGCGGCGTGTCCGTGGGCGAGGAAGACCATATCAAGCCGGCCGTGGAAGCGGAAGGGCGGCTGAACATGTGGCAGATCGCTGTCAAGCCGGGCAAGCCGCTGGCGTTCGGCGAAGTGAACGACGCGTTCTTTGTCGGCCTGCCCGGCAATCCCGTGTCCAGCTTTGTCACCTTCTTGCTGTTCGTGCGCCCGTTCATCCTGCGCCTGCAGGGCGTGGCGGGGAATGTGGCGCCGCGCAGCTACAAGCTGCCGGCCGCTTTCGAGCGCCTGAAGGCGGACAAGCGCAACGAGTTTTTGCGCGCCAAGGTCAACGAGGACGGCGAACTGGAACTGTTCGCCAACCAGAGTTCGGGCGTGCTGACGTCCACCGTGTGGGGCGACGGCTTGATCGACTGTCCGCCGGGACTGTCGATTGCGCGCGGCGACATGCTGCGCTTTATCCCGTTTAACGAATTGCTGTACTAAGGAAGTCCTGATGAAGATCAATCTGCGTTTTTTTGCCAGCGTGCGCGAGCTGGTGGGCACGGGCCAGGAAGTGCTGGAAGTGGCCGAGCCGCGGCTGACGGTGGGCGAGGTGAGAGCGCTCCTGATCGCCCGCGGCGGCAACTGGGAATACGCGCTGGCGCAGGGGCGTGCGCTGCGCATGGCGCATAACCAGGTGATGTGCGATGCCGATACCGTGATAGGCGAAGGCGACGAAGTGGCGTTCTTCCCGCCCGTGACGGGCGGCTGAGAATGTCCACTGGAGAAAATGGCCGCGGAAGCGGCCATTTTTTATGACGATTTGGTTTTTGCTTTGTCCCCGCTGCACGTGGCGCAGGCGATGGCTTTCCGGTAGCGCCAGTATTTCGAGCCGATGAAGATGGCCGACGCCACCAGCGACCAGGCCAGGGCGCTGAGGATGTCAGCCTGGCTGGTGGTGCCCTTGCTGTATTCGACCACCGTCAGGATGATGAATAAAATCGAGCTGGCCAGCAAATAGCGGGAAATCCAGAATCCTGCACCCATGCGTTTCTCCTCTTGTCGTCGCGTTGTCTCGTGTAGTCAGGCTGCCGATCGCTGCAGCATCTGAGCGCAGTATGCCTCATTTTTTGGCGGCCGCGCCATCGGGCAGCCTTAAGCGCGCCAATCTCGACTAAAATGCCGGGGTTTTCACCGTCTTCCCAGCTTGCCATGACCCATACCACTTCCCCTCCGTTTCACATCGCCGTCATCGGCGGCGGCCCCGCCGGCCTGATGGCCGCCCAGGCAGCCACCGAACAGGGGGCGCAGGTGGAGCTGTTCGACGCCATGCCGTCCGTCGGCCGCAAATTCCTGCTGGCGGGGCGGGGCGGCATGAACATCACGCATGCGGAAGGCTACCAGGCCTTCGTTTCGCGCTATGGCAGGCAGGCCAATCGCTTGAAACTGGCGCTGGACCAGTTCGGCCCGCAAAAGGTGCGCGACTGGGTACATGGCCTGGGCATGGACACCTTTGTCGGCTCCTCGAACCGCGTCTTCCCCACCGATATGAAGGCCGCGCCCTTGCTGCGCGCCTGGCTGCACCGCCTGCGCGAAGCGGGCGTGCAATTTCACATGCGCCACCGCTGGACGGGCTGGCGCGACGGCCAGCTGGCCTTTGCCACGCCGGACGGCGAACGCCGCTTCACTTTTGATGCCGTGATCCTGGCGCTGGGCGGCGGCAGCTGGGCGCGCCTGGGTTCGGATGGCGCCTGGGTGCCGCTGTTGCAAGGGCAGGGCGTGGCCGTGCAAGCGCTGGCGCCCGCCAATTGCGGCTTCGACGTGGACTGGAGCGCGCATTTCAGCGGCCGCCATGCGGGCGAACCGCTGACCACCGTGGCCATCACGGCGCGCGACATCGATGGCTTGACGATCAAGCGCCAGGGCCAGTTCGTCATCACGGCGGGCGGCGTCGAGGGCAGCCTGATTTATGCGCTGTCGGCCGCCCTGCGCGAGCAGATCGCGGCCGAGGGCAGCACGACCATCTGGCTGGACCTGGCGCCCGACCACAGCCAGGAACGCGTGTTCGAGGAAGTGACGCGGCCCCGCGGCGCCCGTTCCATGTCCAGCCATTTGCAAAGCCGGCTGGGCCTCAAGGGCGTGAAATCGGGCTTGCTGCGCGAATGCCTGAACGCCGCCGACTTTGCCGATGAGGCAAAGCTGGCGCGCGCCATCAAGCTGCTGCCCGTCACGCTCACACGCCCGCGCCCCATCGATGAAGCCATCAGCAGCGCCGGCGGCGTGGCATTCGACGGCATCGACGGCTGCATGCTGCGCGCCATGCCGGGCGTGTTCGTGGCCGGTGAAATGCTGGATTGGGAAGCGCCGACGGGCGGCTACCTGCTGACGGCCTGCCTGGCGCAAGGCAAGGCGGCCGGCGAGCAGGCGGTCAGCTGGCTGGAAGAGCATTCTTGAAATTACATGATCGTCAGCGCCACGACGCCGTTCGCAATCGCGCCGCGCAGCAGATTGTGCGCGGCTGTCCTCGTCAATGCCAGATGATGTCGCCCGAGCCGCTTTTCTGCGCATCGCGCTGGCGCGGGTTGCCGTAGACGTGGATGTCGCCGCTGCCGCGCAGGGTCAGGTTGGTGGCGTCGCGCACGAAGACGGTGCTTTGTCCCGAGCCTTGCAGGCTGACGCTGCCCTTGTCGGCCGCCAGGTGCTCGGCATCGATATCGCCTGAGCCGCTCAGGTCGGCACGGAGGAATTTCGTGTTGCCGCTGGCGGCGATGCGTCCCGAGCCCACCATTTCCAGCACCACGCTGTCGCTGTTGCCGCCATTGATGTCGAGGTCGCCACTGCCGTTGACGGTGGCTTGCACCTGCTTGTAGCGGCCCGTGAAGCTGACGTTGCCGGAGCCCATCAGTTCCAGGATGAAACTGTCGCCGGAAAATCCCGTGATCTTGCTGTCGCCATTGCCGTGCACTTCCAGGCGCACGAGGGCGGGCAGCACCAGTTCCACCTGCAGCGGCTGGCGGTGGTGGAACAGCATGCCTTTCGGGCCGATATGCAGGGTTGTGCCATCCTGCGTGGTATCGACGTTCGACAGCAGGCGCTGCTCGCCGCTCACCTTCAGCGATGGCGTGGTGCCGCGGCGCAGCACCAGGTCGATGGGGCCGGCCAGGTCGATGCTGTTGATCGTGGGAGAAATCGGGCGCGTTTCGCTGCGCACGGCGCGGCCGGCAGCGCTGCTGGGATTGCTGATTCCCTTGGCGCGCAGTGCGGCGTAGGACATGGCGATCAGGACCAGTGCCAGCAGGAACATGGACAGGCCAACTTTAAGCAAGCGTTTCATGGCAGCCTTTCTAGTGACCTTTGAGCAGGGAAACATTCATGGCGATGTAGCGCTTGATACCGATCAAGGTATAGCGCGTTACCACCAGACTGAGCAGGAAGATGGCGATGCCGCCGAGCAGCATCCCCATGCCGAAGACGGTTTGCGTGGTGCGCGCATCGCGGTCCATGTCGGTGGAGATGCGGATGCCGCCGCCGGCCAGCGCTTCGGCCCGTTCCATCATGCGCGACGAGGCGCCCGGTGTCTCGGATTCGGCCCGTTCACGCTGTGCCGTGCCGGGCACGTGGTCCACTTCGATGCCCGTGTCGCCGATGGTGATGCGCGTCTCGCGCCGCTCGCCCCCTTCGCCGCCGTCATCGTCATGGATGAAGACGTGGCGCAGCGGGCCATCGAGCACCAGTTCGTTGGCGCCGGACAAGCCGCTGGCCGTGATGGCGATGCCGGCCAGGTAAAAGCTCAGGCCCACGGCATACAGGGTGGCCAGCAGGGCCGCATACACGGCGGCAGGCACGACCATGAACAGGTTGAAGATGGCCAGGCCCACGAGCGAGACGAGCAGGCGCAGCAGGTTGACGGGCGTTTTCTTCTGTTCGAAAGCCTGGCGGTGGGTGCTGCTGCGCAAGGTGAGGGCGATTTTCTTCGGGTCGCCCAGGTCGTCGGCGATCTCGTGCTCGCTGCGGCCGGCCGCAGCGCCTTCGATGAAGGTCTGTTCGTAATAGTCGAGGGTCTTGGCCACCAGGTCCGGCGGCAAGCCAGCCAGCGCGCGCCGCAGAGAGTCGAGATAATCTTGCTTGTTCATCATATTCTTCCTGTTCGTCCGCTGCGCCGTGTCAGCCCACTGCCGGCAGCAACATGCTTGCCTGGCTCAGCAGCAATGGCGCATGCTGCGCCGGCTGTGCGTGCATGATCATGGTGGCCAGTGCCACGCCTGCCAGCAGCGCCACGGTTTTCAAGCTGTTCTTCAAGTGCAAGGTGGTGTGCATGGTATTCCCCGTGGCATGGCCGTTGTCGATGATCGGACTGTACCGAAGCGCAGGCAGGCGCACCAGTGCGGTGCGACAGAATGCAATTTCGCGGGGGCGAGCGACGCCAGGGCAGGATGCACCGTCAAGTCTACTTTGGTCCCTTGCCCGTGGCGACGGCCCTGGCAGCCGCCACGCCGCTGCGCACGGCCGCCTCGATGGTGGCCGGATAGTCAAGCGTGCGGTCGTCATTGGCCGTGTAATCGCCGGCCAGCAGCAGGCCCGGCACGCCGCTGGCGTTGCCGGGGCGGGCCAGGTCCGGCGTGCAGGCAAAGGTGGCGCGCTTTTCCGTGATCAGCTGGGTCCAGACGGGTTGCGCCAGGTCCGCACGCTGCAGCACTTGCGCCAGCTGCGCCGCGATGGCTTGCGCCAGCGGCCCGTGGCCTTGCTCGGCGGCCGGGCCGGACGCGCTGATGACGACGGCCAGCAAGCCCGCCTGGCTGGCGTCGAGCTGGCCACGGTCAAAGACGAACTGGCCCCAGTGCTGGCGCGCGGGCGCGTCGACGAGGGCGTAGAACGGCAAGTCCAGGCGCACGGCGGCGTCGTACTGCAGGTAGCAGGTGCTGATGGCTTCCGGCGTGAATGCCTGCATGCGGTTCACCGCTTCGTCGAGGCGGGCGTCGTGCACGCCTTGCAGCAGGCTGGCCGCCTGCACGGACGAGGTGGCGACGATGACGCCGTCAAAGATATCGGCGTCGTCAAGCTGCCAGCGGCCGTCGGGCAGCGCCTGCAAGGCGGCGATTTTGGCGCCCGTGCGGACTGCGCCGCCATGCCCTTCCACATAGCGGGCGGCCGCGTCGGGCAACAGGCTGCTCAGGTCCGCCTTCGGGATCAGCATGTCCGAGGCGCGGCGGCGGCGCGCCCCAAGGCTGTCGCGCAGCACGTTGAGGAAGACGCGTGCCGACGCCCGCTCGGGCGGAGTATTCAGCGCAGCCAGGCACAGCGGATGCCACATCAGCCGGTTCAGACGGTCCGTCTGGTCGAAGCGCTGCAGCAGTTCGCTGACGGTGCAATCGTTGTACAGTTGCCAGCCCATCCATCGCATGGCCGTGGAAAAGCGCATCAGCGACAGCTTGTCGGCGCGCTGCAGCCCCTTGGCGCGCAGCAGGGCCCATGCCAGGTGCAGGGGCGCGGGCAGGCGGGGCGCGATGAAATCCATGCCATCGGGACCGGCCGGATAGCGCATCTGCAGGGGCAGCGTGAGGATCAGTTCGGCAGGGTCCTGTCCCGCCAGCTTGATCAGGCGCAAGGTTTCCGTGTACGCGCCCAGCAGGATGTGCTGGCCGTTGTCGAGCACGGTGTTTTCTCGCTCGACCCTGCGTGCGCGTCCGCCCAGAGTGCGCGCCGCCTCGAAGACGGTGACGGCATGGCCGGCGCGCGCCAGTTCCATGGCCGCCGCGCAGCCGGCCCAGCCGGCGCCGATGACGGCGTAGCGTTGCTTCACCTTACTCTCAGCCACGAACCCAGGTCTTCCAGGCCAGCCACAGTTTGCGGATCGGGGTGAGCGAGATGCGCTGTTTCAGCACGTGATAGCCGTCGCGCTCGACTTCATTGAGCAAGGTACGGTAGATGGCGGCCATGATCAGGCCCGGACGCTGGGCGCGGCGGTCTTCCTCCGGCAGCAGGGCGAACGCTTCGTCATATGCCTGCTGCGCGCGCGCCGCCTGGAAGCGCATGAGGTTTTCAAAGTTTTCGCTGTGGCGCGCGTTCAGCAGGTCGGCCGCCGTTACGTTGAATTGCTGCAATTCGCTGATGGGCAGGTAAATGCGCCCCTTGCGCGCATCTTCGCCCACGTCGCGGATGATGTTGGTCAGCTGGAAGGCATGGCCCAGCTTTTCCGCGTACAGCAGGGTTTCGGGGCGCGTCGCGCCGAAGATGCTGGCCGACAAGATGCCGACCACGCTGGCCACATGCCAGCAGTAGCGGCTCATGGCCTGGTAGTCGAGGTAGCGGGTCTGGTTCAAGTCCATTTCCATGCCGTCGATGATGGCCTGCAAATGCTTTTCTTCCAGTTTGTAGATGTCCAGGTGCGGCTGCAGCGCGCGCATCACGGGATGCGTGGGGTTGCCCTCGTACATGGCCTTGACTTCCTTGCGCCACCAGACCAGCTTGGTGCGTGCCACGGCTTCGTCCGTGCATTCGTCGACCGTGTCATCGACTTCGCGGCAAAACGCGTACAGGGCCGTGATGGCCTTGCGGCGCTCGGCCGGCAGGAACAGGAAGCTGTAGTAGAAGCTGGAGCCGCTCTGGGCGGCCTTTTGTTGGCAGTATTCGTCGGGAGACATAGTCAAAAGAGCAAGGGTTGCAGATCGAAGCCGCTATTCTATCGTCTTACAGAGTGGGCGACGGGGGAAAAGCCGTTTTTACTTGTGTCTCTTGATGCAGGCTTTTGCGCGACATGCGCAGGGCGCGCCAGAAAATGATCAGCCAGTCGCGTTTCTCCAGCTTGGGGCGGCGGCGGAACACGTCGTAATTGACGGCTTCGATGGCTTCCAGGATGCGCAAGCCCCCTTGCACCACGAGGCGCAGTTCCCAGCCGATGCGGCCCCGCAAGCGCAGGGCCAGCGGCGCGCCGGACAGCATCAGCGCGCGCGTGCGCGCCACTTCAAAGCGCATCAGGGCGCTCCACTTGCCGTGCGCCTCGGGCCGCTCGAAGGCGGCGGCGGAAACGGCAAAGCGGCTCAAGTCTTCCATCGGCAGGTAGATGCGCTCTTTTTGCTGGTCGATGGCGACGTCTTGCAGGAAATTAATTAGTTGTAAAGCTGAGCATATCGCATCGGAATCGCGTACATTCTGTTCATCGGCCGCACCGTACAGGTGCAGCATCAGCAGCCCCACGGGGTTGGCGGAACGGGCGCAGTAATCGAGCACGTCCTCGTAGCTGGCGTAGCGCGTCGTCTCCACATCCTGCTTGAAGGCGGACAGCAAATCGTGGAACGGTTTCAGCGGCAACTGGTGCTTGGCGATGACGGCGGCCAGGCGTTCGAACATGGCGGCGTGCTCGCCTTCATGGCCTTCGTGGCGGTCGATGCGGCCCAGCGCCTCTTCATAGGCGTGCAGGGCAGCCAGGCGTTGGGCCGGCGTGGCGTCGCCTTCGTCGGCCAGGTCGTCGGCGCTGCGGGCAAAGGCATAGATGGCTTCGACGGCGGGCACCAGGCGGCGCGGCAGTAAAAATGATGCAACAGGAAAATTTTCGTAATGGTCTACAGGCATGAACACACTTCTCTAGTCTTGCAGTTTTGTCCGGCACCCCGGAACGCGCGAGTATAGCTGGACGTTGTACGTCACAAGATTAATGACGCAAAAGTCACTAAAAACTTTTACGCACGATTATAATTAATAACCAGAAAGTCATTAGGCGGAATCGCTCCCCGCCATGACTGAGCTGATATTGTCACAAATTTAAGGATATCGCGTGCGAAAAAGTTTGGCTTGGCCCAAGGAACAAGCAAAATGTTTCTCCGCATAAAAATATTACAGCCCGCATAGTAAAGGAAAATACCTTGTTTGCCCTGAAAACCCTGCGCCGCGAGACCGGCGCACCCGCACTGCCTGCCCTGCGGCTGATTGCCGCCGCCGCCCTGGCGATGACCGTGGCCGCCTGTTCCAAGCCCGCCGTCAAGGTGGAAGACGTGCGCCCCGTGCGCGCGATTGTGTTGTCCAGTAGTAATGTCGACGTCAGTGCCGAGCTGGCGGGCGAGGTCGTGCCCCGCGTCGTGTCGCAGCTGGGTTTCCGCGTGGGCGGCAAGATCGTGGCACGCAAGGTCGATGTGGGCGCCAGCGTGAAGAAGGGGCAAGTGCTGATGCAGCTCGATCCTGCCGACCTGCAGCTGTCGCAGGCCCAGGCCAAGGCATCGCTGGTCAGCGCGGAAACGAGCCGCGACCTGGCGCGCGCCGAATTGAAGCGCTACCAGGATTTGCGCGAGAAAAATTTCGTCAGCCAGGCCGTGCTCGATGGCAAGGATGCCAGTTACAAGGCGGCGCAGGCAAACGTGGAAGCGGCCCAGGCCCTGCACCGGGGCCAGGCGAACCAGTCCGGCTATGCCAGCTTGCTGGCCGACGTCGATGGCGTCGTCACGCGCATCGAGGCGGAAGTGGGGCAGGTGGTGGCACCCGGCACGCCCGTGGTGCAAGTGGCCAGGAGCGGCGAAAAGGAAGTCGTGATCGGCATTCCCGAAGACAAGGTGGAAACCTTGCGCGGCGTCAAGGATGTGGTGGTGCGCCTGTGGGCCGACCCGAAACAGGCGCTGCCGGGCAAGATCCGTGAAGTGTCGCCCGTGGCCGATGCCGCCACGCGCACCTATCTGGCCAAGGTCAGCATCCCGGACGCGCCGCAAGCGCGCCTGGGCATGACTGCCGTGGTGCAGTTCGCCTCGCAGACGGCCACGCCGCAGATCAAGGTGCCGCTGACGGCCCTGTTCAACGAAAAATCGCAAAGTTCCGTGTGGGTGGTGGAGAACGGCGCCGTCAAGCTCGTCCCCGTGACGGTGGGCGGCGTGGCGGGCAATGAGTTGCTGCTGACCTCGGGCGTGAAGCCGGGACAGACGGTGGTCACGGCCGGCGTCAACCTGCTCAAGCCTGGCCAGAAAGTGACTATCCTCGGCGCCGAACTGGCCAGCAAGCCGGATGCCGCCGCTGCCGCCATCAGCGTGGGTGCGGCCAAATGAAGGGCGGCTTCAATCTGTCGCGCTGGGCCCTTGAACATATCCCGCTGACGCGCTACCTGATGGCCGTGCTGCTGATTGGCGGCATGCTCAGCTATGCGAGCCTGGGCCAGGATGAAGATCCTCCGTTTACCTTCCGCGCCATGGTCCTGCAGGCGTACTGGCCCGGCGCCACGGCCCTGCAGATGGCCGAGCAGGTGACGGACAAGCTGGAAAAGAAGCTGCAGGAAACGCCGTACATCAATGAAATCACCAGCTATTCGAAGCCGGGCGAAACATTGATTTTGCTGGAGCTGCGCGAATCGGCGCCGCCCAAGGAAACGGCCGCCGCCTGGTACCAGGTGCGCAAGAAGATCGGCGACATCAAGGGCACCTTGCCGGCCGGCGTGGTAGGGCCGTTCTTCAATGACGAGTTCGGCGACACCTATGGCTCCATCTTCGCCCTGTCCGGCGACGGTTTTACCTACGCGGAAATGAAGGATTACGCGGACAAGGTGCGCCAGGAGTTGCTGGCCGTGGGGCAGGTATCGAAGGTGGAACTGTTCGGCGTGCAAGATGAAAAGATCAATATTATCTTTTCTCACAAGAAATTCGCCCAGCTGGGCATTCCGTTCGACGCCATCGTGCAGCAATTGTCCGAGCAAAACAGCATCAACGCCACGGGCGTGCTGGTGACGCCGACGGACAACCTGCAAGTGCGCGTGACGGGCGCCATGGTTACCGTCAAGGACCTGGAAAACCTGGAGCTGCGCGCCAACGGCACCACGTTCCGCCTCGGCGACTTTGCCACCGTGAAACGCGAATTCGTCGATCCGCCCAAGGACAAGATGCGCTTCAACGGCAAGGAAGTGATCGGCCTGGGCGTGTCGATGGAAAAGGGCGGCAACATCATCGACATGGGCAAGGCCCTGCAAACGACGGTGACCCGCATGAAGAGCGAATTGCCGGTGGGCATAGAGCTGCAGCGCGTGTCGAACCAGCCGGAAGCCGTGTCCGCTTCCGTGGGCGAGTTCGTGCATACCCTGATCGAAGCGATCCTGATCGTGCTGGCCGTCAGCTTTGTCGCGCTGGGCTTGCACACGAAGCCGCTGCGCATCGACGTGCGGCCGGGCCTGGTGGTGGCGCTGACGATTCCTTTGGTGCTGGCCGTCACCTTCCTGTTCATGCGCCTGCTTGACATCGACTTGCACAAGATTTCGCTGGGCGCCCTGATCATCGCGCTGGGCTTGCTGGTCGATGACGCCATCATTGCCGTCGAGATGATGGTGCGCAAGATGGAAGAGGGCATGTCCCGCTTCGACGCGGCCACGTTCGCCTACACGTCGACGGCCATGCCCATGCTGACGGGTACTTTGATCACGGTGGCGGGCTTCTTGCCCATCGGCCTGGCCAAGTCGGCCGCCGGCGAATACACGTTCTCCTTGTTCTCCGTCAATGCGCTGGCCCTGATCATTTCCTGGGTGGTGGCCGTCGTCTTCACGCCGTATATCGGCTACGTCTTGCTGAAGGTCAAGCCGCACGCGCATAACGACCATGAATTGTTCGATACGCCGAACTTCCGCCGCTTCCGCCGTGCCGTCACCTGGTGCGTGGAATGGCGCAAGACGACGATCGCCGCCACCCTGGCCATCTTTGCGCTGGGCATCTATGGCTTTAACTTTATCGAAAAACAATTCTTCCCCGATTCCAGCCGTCCGGAACTGATGGTGGAACTGTGGTCGCCCGAAGGCACGACCTTTGCCGCGAATGAAAAGCAGGTCAAGAAATTCGAAGCCTTTGTCGGCAAGCTCGACGGCGTGGAAAGCATCACCAGCTACGTGGGCACGGGCAGCCCCCGTTTCTACCTGCCGCTGGACCAGATCTTCCCGCAGACCAACGTGTCGCAAGTGGTGGTGTTGCCGAAGAGCCTGGCCGACCGCGAACGCTTGCGCCAGCAAATCGTCGACGTCTTCAAGAAGGATTTCCCCGAAGTGCGGGGCCGCGTCAAGCTGTTGCCGAACGGACCGCCCGTGCCGTATCCCGTGCAATTCCGCGTCACGGGGCCGGAAGTGGCTGGCGTGCGGGCCATTGCCGACCAGGTCAAGGACATCATGCGCGCCAACCCGAACACCCTGGGCGTCAATGACAACTGGAATGAATCGGTGAAGGTGCTGCGCCTGGACCTGGACCAGGACAAGATGCGCGCGCTGGGCGTCACGTCGAAAACGGTGATGCAGGCGGCCAATACCATCCTCACGGGCACCGTCATCGGCCAGTTCCGCGAAGATAACAAGCTGATCGATATCCAGGTGCGCCAGCCGCTGGAGGAGCGGGCGACGATTTCCGTGCTCAATGACACGAATATTCCGACGGCGACGGGCAAGTCCGTGCCCATCTCGCAGCTGGCCCGCGTGCATTTCGTGTGGGAACCAGGCGTAGTCTGGCGCGACCGCCGCGAATGGGCCATTACCGTGCAGTCGGACGTGGTCGACGGCATCCAGGGCGCGACGGTGTCGACGCAGCTGGCGCCGCAGCTCGACGCTTTGCGGGCCAAGTTGCCGGACGGCTATCGCATCACCGTGAAAGGCGTGGCGGCCGACAGCGGCGAGGCAGAAGCGTCGATTGCGGCCAACTTGCCGCTGGCCATCTTCATCATCTTCACCCTGCTGATGCTGCAGTTGCACAGTTTCTCGCGTTCCCTGCTGGTGTTCCTGACGGGACCGCTGGGCGTGGCGGGCGCCGCGTTTGCCTTGCTGCTGCTGCACCGTCCGCTGGGCTTCGTGGCCAACCTGGGCGTCATCGCGCTG
Organism: Janthinobacterium sp. P210006; assembly: GCF_036231885.1. Taxonomy (NCBI): domain Bacteria; kingdom Pseudomonadati; phylum Pseudomonadota; class Betaproteobacteria; order Burkholderiales; family Oxalobacteraceae; genus Janthinobacterium; species Janthinobacterium sp. P210006. The sequence goes on from NZ_JAZARD010000002.1 coordinate 182,770, forward strand.
TTCGGCATGATCATCCGCAACTCGGTGATCCTCGTCGACCAGATCGAGCAAGACATCAAGGATGGTTCGGCCCCGTGGGACGCCATCATCGACTCGGCCGTGCGCCGCTGCCGGCCCATCGTGCTGACGGCCGCGGCTGCCGCGCTGGCCATGATTCCATTGTCGCGTTCCGTGTTCTGGGGGCCGATGGCCGTGGCCATCATGGGCGGCCTGATCCTGGCGACGGCCTTGACCCTGCTGTTCCTGCCGGCTCTGTATGCGGCGTGGTTCCGGGTCAAGAAGCCGGTGGAGGTTGCCAAGGGCGAAGCTTAAGTAATCGCTTCAGGCCACTGACATAAAAAAGGCGGCATTCCTCTGGGAAATCCAGTAGAATGCCGCCTTTGCTTTACTGCGGGGTTGCTCCGGGCTTGCTCAGTAAATCCACGGTAGCCAGATCGCTCCCGAGTTGTTAAAATCGGAAAAGTGCAGGCGAGAGCCTGAGGCAAATAGCACAAAGTAGTACAAGTATGCGGATGTGGTGGAATTGGTAGACACGCTGGTCTTAGAAGCCAGTGCTTCGGCTTGGGAGTTCGAGTCTCCCCATCCGCACCACTCCGGGTTGTTCCAGCCCGGAGGTGCAGCGCCATCAAGATCAAGATATATTCCAAGGTATTTATTCATCAAGCCAGCGCGCCGAGTGCGGCCAGTTGCCGGCTCGACTGTTGCACCATCTGCGCAATCAGCGCCTGTGCCTGCGGGTAAGCCGCTCTCTCCATCAGTGTTGCATCGTGCGTCAGCGGCCACAGTGCCTGCAGGATGCGTTGCCGCACCTGCGGCCAGTGTTGCTCCTGCGCCAGGCTCGCTGGCGGCAGTTCCCTGTCCAGCATGTGCAGCGCTTCCCGCGTCATCGCCAGCTCGTGTGCCGCCTGCCTTGCCAGTGCCTCGCCATCTGGCGGCGGCTGCCGCATGAGCAAAGCGGCGAGCTGGCGGCTCTGGCGCTGGTACAGGTCCAGCAGCAAATGAAGCGTGGCGCCGGCTGGCCGCCGTTGCGTATCGAGCACGTCGAGCGCGTCCAGCAGCCAGTGCGTCATGTGCCGCCCGGCTATTCCCAGTTCCGGCCAGAGCGTGGTGAGCAATTGTTCGCCCAGGTAGCGGGCGCGGTCGATGGCGCGGCGGCTGCCGCACATGTGCTGGCCGATGGGGCCGTATTGGGGCGAAAGTGGCGCTTCCTGCCGCTCGGCCTGCAGGCACAGCAAGGCCAGGTGGAGGTAGGCATGAAAGCCGGCCAGCACGCTGTGGGCATCCCAATCGTGGTTGCCGTCGTCATCGGGCGCATTCCACAGCGCACAGATCTTGATGCCATCGTCGCGCGCGTAATCAGGCGCCAGCAGGCTGTGGCCGTGGCGCAAGTCGTGCAGTTTCTGGTGCAGGGCCTCGTGCAGCAAGTGCTCGGCCAGCCACCAGGGATTGCCGATCAGTTCCTGGTTCAGGAAAACGCTGCCATGGACGCGCAATGGCGAGCTGGACGCTTTGCTCCGCCATGTGCCCAGCTCGGGAAGCAGGGCGACCAATTGCACGTGAGAAAGCGCGCTGGCCGTCAGACGGGGCAGCAGTGTTTCCAGCAGGCGCAATCCGCGGCGCAGCAGGGTCCGTTCATGGGGCGTGGGTGTGGCCAGCGGCGCGCCGTCGTTGTCGTGCATGACGGCAAGAAAGGCGCGTGCATATGGCGTGTCTTCTTGCCAGGCATGCCATATATATGTGTCTGCTCCCGTGTCTTCTTCGCCCATGGCGCGTGCGTCGTGCAGGCGCGCCATGGGCGGCAGGTGGGCCACCAGCGGTCCGCCGGGCAGGCCCGCGCGCAGGTGCTCGGCGGCGGCCTGGAACAGCGCCGCGCATTGCGGCAGAGGCAAACCGTACCCGTCAGGGAGCTGCAGCTGGCGTATGGCGTGCTGGACGGCGCAGCGCAGCACCGTGTCGCCCAACAGCTGGCGCTGGCGTGCGGGCGGCGCCCCATCGAGCAGCGTGGCCAGCCGTCCGGCTTCGGGCAGGGTGCTGCCCAGCGTGTGCAGGCGCCGCCGGCAGGCCACGGCCAGCTGGTCGCGGATGTGGTTGCTGTCGCCAAAGGTGGGGTGGCTGACCAGCGCCGTTTCCACGGCGCCCAGCACTGCCGCGTCCGGCGGCGGGGCGCAGTATGCCGGCATAGCTTGCGCGGCTTGCATAAGCTGCACTGCTTGCATGGGCGCTAGCCGGATCAGGCGGGGGCAGGGTGGCCGTCGCCCCTCATGCGCCACGCCATTTCACCGGCTTGCGTCCGGATTTTTTGCCGATCGCCATCGGTGGCGCCGTCGAGCAGGCGGCTGAGGGTCATTTTCAGCCTGGCTTTGGCGTTGCTGGAACTGCCGGGTGCGCTATCGCCCATGATGTTTTTTCCATTAAATGCAGTTGGAGGGCGAAGAAATGGCTTAGGTTTGCCTGAAAAATGGCCAAATTGAGATAAATCAAAGGTTTTTTGCCTGAAATCTTCGCTGAGAGCGCATTTCTTTGTTTCGGACGGGGCGCCAGTTCGCATATACTAATGAACGAAGCAGGCTGGAAAGCCTGTCTCTGGCGAAATAAAGAATGCCGGGGCAAGAGTAAAGACAGGGCCAACCAGGCTGTGGCGATTCATTCGCCGCCGCTGGCATCCTCTGTGGCCGGGCTGCAAAGCCAGCCACTTTCCCGAAGTCCTTTGTTATAATGCCACGCTTTACCGAATGATGGCCGGCCCTGCATTTACTTAGACGCATGGCTGGACGCTCGGAGCCCTGTCGCAGTACTGGAAGCGGCGGATTGTTTGGTGCCTGGTGCGGGTTTTTCCTCAGCCGGGTAGACCAGGTCCATCGTCCTGTTTTCCAGTACTTTTACAGATGAATATGCGAGCGAGTGAAGCTGGACCCATGTCTTGTCGCCAGTGATGGCGCAAGGGGTCGGGTCTTCTTTTCTCGCACCAACAGTGTTTATTTTTTGGACGATTTTTTACATGGCAACTGCAGTCGAAACCTTGGGCAAACTCGAACGTCGTATCACGATCTCCTTCCCGCTGACGGACGTCCGCACGGAAGTTGAGAAGCGCCTGAAAGTGCAAGCCCGTACGGCTAAGGCACCGGGCTTCCGTCCGGGCAAAGTGCCGTTGAAAATGGTCGCAGCACAATACGGCTACCAAATTGAATCGGAAGTGCTGAACGACAAAGTCGGCCGCGCTTTCAACGACGCCGCCAACGAAAACAACCTGCGCGTCGCCGGTTTCCCGAACATCGTGCCGAAAGAAGAAGCAGCCGAAGGCCAGCTGGCTTTCGACGCAACGTTCGAAGTGTATCCGGAAGTCGCCATCGGCGACCTGACGGCCGTTGAAATCGAAACCGTGCAAGCCGACGTGTCGGAAGCCGAAATCGACAAGACCATCGATATCCTGCGCAAGCAGCGCGTGCACTTCCACACCAAGGGCGAAGCTGGCGAACACGGCGACGGCGGTGAGCCGATCGCTGCCAACGGCGACCGCGTGACCGTCGACTTCGTCGGCTCGATCGACGGCGTTGAATTCCCAGGCGGCAAAGCTGAAGGCTACGCTTTCGTGCTGGGCGAAGGCCGCATGCTGCCAGAATTCGAAGCAGCGACCCTGGGCCTGAAAGTGGGCGAGTCGAAGACTTTCCCATTGTCGTTCCCTGAGGACTACCATGGCAAGGACGTGGCCGGCAAAACCGCTTCGTTCACCATCACCCTGCAAAAGCTGGAATGGGCGCACCTGCCGGAAGTCGATGCTGAATTCGCCAAGTCACTGGGCGTTGCCGATGGCGACCTGGCCAAAATGCGCGAAGACATCAAAGTCAACCTGCAACGCGAAGTCGCTGGCCGCGTAAAAGCACGCAACAAGGAAGCCGTCATGGACGCGCTGATCAAAGTTGCTGAGCTGGAAGTGCCAAAAACGTTGATCGCTCAGGATTCCGAGCGTCTGGCCGAAATGACCCGTCAGGACATGGCGCAGCGCGGCATGAACGTCAAGGACGTGCCTTTCCCAGCAGAACTGTTCGCGGAAAAAGCCGAGCGTCGCGTACGCCTGGGCCTGATCCTGTCGCAACTGGTCGGCGACAACAACCTGCAGGCTACGCCTGAGCAAGTCAAGGCGCAGATCGAAGATTTCGCCCAAAGCTACGAAGACCCACGCGAAGTGCTGAAGTACTACTACAGCGACCGTCGTCGTCTGGGTGAGATCGAAGCCCTTGTATTGGAAGAAAACGTCGTCACCTACGTGTTGGGCCTGTCGAAAGTTACGTCGAAAGCAGTTGCCTTCGACGAGTTGATGGGAAGCAACGCACAAGCGTAAACCAGTTGGTATTGGGATGCCGCCTCTTGCCGCAAGGTCGATGCGGTATCCCCTAACTGCTTCACAAGGAAATGAAATGACAGGTATGAACCGTAATCCAGCGCTGGACACAGAGATGCTCGGCCTGGTGCCGATGGTGGTGGAACAAAGCGGTCGCGGCGAGCGCTCGTATGATATTTACTCGCGCCTGCTGAAGGAACGCTTGATTTTCATGGTCGGCCCGGTCAATGACCAGATGGCCAACCTGGTTGTCGCCCAGCTGCTGTTCCTGGAAAGCGAAAATCCGGAAAAGGAAATCTCGCTCTACATCAACTCGCCAGGTGGTTCCGTCTCGGCCGGCATGGCCATCTACGACACCATGCAGTTCATCAAGCCGGACGTCTCGACCCTGTGCACGGGCATGGCTGCTTCGATGGGCGCTTTCCTGCTGGCCGCTGGCGCCAAGGGCAAGCGTTTCTCGCTGCCGAACTCGCGCATCATGATTCACCAGCCGTCCGGTGGTTCGCAAGGCATGGCGTCCGACATCGAGATCCAGGCGAAGGAAATCCTTTACCTGCGCACCCGCTTGAACGGCATCATGGCCGAGCGCACGGGCCAGTCGATCGAGCAGATCGCCAAGGACACCGACCGCGACCGTTTCATGTCCGCCGACGAGGCCGTTGAGTATGGTTTGATCGACAAAGTGTTGACCAGCCGCGCTTGATGAGCCCCTACCGGTATTGCAGGAGCCTATCTTGGTAGGGAGCGTCTGTAGCAGGTCGCTCCTCAGGAGTGCGGACAAGGCGCGAGGAGGACGCATGGTAATCCATGCTACGACGAGCAACGCCGTCCCCGCTTCTGAGGGGCTGCCTGATACTGATGTATTCATCTACCGGGATAGGCTCCACGTTCGTAAGTAAACGCCCGGGCGATCAAACGTTCGGGCGTTTCGCTTTTATTTCGGGTAGCATGGAGCTTGTGCACGTTGTTGACTTGCCCCATGGGTAGCTGCCTTTGCGGGCAACTTCCGCACTCCGGCTTGCGATTTTGCAATATTGTTAATGCAGTTCCAACCAAAATGCCTTATGTCAGACAAAAAATCCTCTAGCGGCGAAAAATTACTGTATTGCTCGTTCTGCGGCAAAAGCCAGCACGAGGTGAAGAAACTCATCGCCGGCCCGTCCGTGTTCATTTGCGACGAGTGCATCGACCTGTGCAACGACATCATCCGTGATGAAACGTCGAGCATCGAGACGGTGACCGGTACCAAATCCGACCTGCCGACGCCGCAAGAAATTGCCGCCTTGCTCGATCAGTACGTGATCGGCCAGCAGACTGCCAAGCGCATCCTGTCGGTGGCGGTGTACAACCATTACAAACGCCTCAAGCACCTGGGCAAGAAAGACGACATCGAACTGGCCAAGAGCAACATCTTGCTGGTCGGTCCTACCGGTTCGGGCAAGACCCTGCTGGCACAGACCCTGGCGCGCATGCTCAACGTGCCGTTCGTGATCGCCGACGCCACCACCCTGACCGAAGCCGGTTACGTGGGTGAAGACGTGGAAAACATCATCCAGAAGTTGCTGCAAAGCTGCAACTACGACGTCGAGAAAGCCCAGCGCGGCATCGTCTATATCGATGAAATCGACAAGATTTCGCGCAAGTCCGACAATCCGTCCATCACGCGCGACGTGTCGGGCGAGGGCGTGCAGCAAGCCTTGCTGAAACTCATCGAAGGCACGATGGCTTCCGTGCCGCCACAAGGCGGCCGCAAGCATCCTAACCAGGATTTCGTGCAGATCGACACGACCAACATCATGTTCATCTGCGGCGGCGCCTTTGACGGCCTGTCGAAAGTGATCGCCAACCGCTCCGAAAAGAGCGGCATCGGCTTCTCGGCCACGGTGCGCAGCAAGTCGCAAAGCTCGGCCAGCGAACTGATGCTGCAAGCGGAACCGGAAGACCTGGTCAAGTTCGGCCTGATTCCGGAACTGGTGGGCCGTCTGCCCGTCATCGCCACCCTGGCGGAATTGACGGAAGAGGCGCTGATCCAGATTCTCGTCGAGCCGAAGAATGCGCTGATCAAGCAGTATTCGAAGCTGCTCGAGATGGAAGGCGCGGAACTGGAGATTCGTCCGGCCGCCCTGCATGCGATCGCCCGCAAGGCGCTGGCGCGCAAGACCGGTGCCCGTGGCCTGCGTTCCATCCTGGAGCACGCTTTGCTGGACGTCATGTACGAACTGCCGAGCGAACAAAATGTGGTGAAAGTCGTCATCGACGAAAATACCATCACCAGTGGTGCCAAACCTTTGTTGATTTATCAAGAGACTGCCAAAGCCTCCGGAGAAAATTGAAAACTGCCGAGACAAATGCATAAAAAGGGTTTTGATTCCTTAAAGCATGGCAGTACAATTTAAATCAATGAGTGCAGGCTTCAATCGTAAAGCCACTCGCGGCGCTTAGCTGCGCGTGGCTTTTTTACTGTTAAAACTGCATTTGTTACAGTCATGCGGGTGTGTTTTGCGAAATAGACTTCATGTTTGTTTCACAGAATTATTTATTCTCGCCGGTCTTGTGTTTTGGCAGCGAGCGCCAACATCGTAAACACGCTTTCTATAAGGTACGCCATGACAACTTCCAAATTAACTGAGCAAACTCAACTGCCGTTATTGCCGTTGCGGGATGTCGTCGTTTTCCCGCATATGGTGATACCGCTGTTCGTTGGCCGTCCAAAGTCGATCAAGGCGCTGGAAGCTGCGATGGAGCAGGGCAAGAGCATCATGCTTGCCGCTCAAAAAGCAGCCGCGAAGGACGAACCATCGCCTTCGGATATCTATGAAATTGGCTGCGTCGCCAATATTCTGCAAATGCTGAAGTTGCCCGATGGCACCGTCAAGGTGCTGGTCGAAGGCGCGCAGCGTGCCCGCATCAACCACATCAGCGATGCGCCGACGCACTTCATCGCCGACCTGACGCCGCTCGAGTCCGAGCCGGGCGACGAGTCGGAAGTCGAAGCCATGCGCCGCGCGATCGTGCAGCAGTTCGACCAGTACGTCAAACTGAACAAAAAGATCCCACCGGAAATCCTGGCATCGTTGTCCGGCATCGACGATGCCGGCCGCCTGGCCGACACGGTGGCTGCACACCTGCCGCTCAAACTGGAGCAAAAGCAAGTCATTCTGGAAATTTTCAGCGTGGCCAAGCGCCTCGAGCACCTGCTGGGCCAGCTCGAAGGCGAGCTCGACATCCTGCAGGTGGAAAAGCGCATCCGCGGCCGCGTCAAGCGCCAGATGGAAAAATCGCAGCGCGAGTACTACCTGAACGAGCAGGTCAAGGCGATCCAGAAGGAACTGGGCGAGGGCGAAGATGGTGCCGACCTCGACGAGCTGGAGAAAAAAGTCGCTTCCGCCAAGATGCCGAAGGAAGCGCTCGACAAGGCTACCAACGAGCTGAAGAAACTCAAGCTGATGTCGCCGATGTCGGCCGAGGCCACCGTCGTGCGCAACTACATCGACACTCTCGTCAACTTGCCTTGGAAAAAGAAATCCAAGGTCAATAACGACCTGTCGAATGCGGAAAAAGTGCTCGAGGGCGACCACTACGGCCTCGACAAGGTCAAGGAACGCATCCTGGAGTACCTCGCGGTGCAACAGCGCGTCGACAAGCTGAAAGCGCCTATCCTGTGCTTCGTCGGTCCTCCGGGCGTGGGCAAGACCTCGCTGGGCCAGTCCATCGCCCGCGCGACGAACCGCAAGTTCGTGCGCATGGCCCTGGGCGGCGTGCGCGACGAAGCCGAGATCCGCGGCCATCGCCGTACCTACATCGGCTCGATGCCGGGCAAGATCCTGCAATCGCTGTCGAAAGTCGGCGTGCGCAATCCCTTGTTCCTGCTCGACGAAGTCGACAAGATGGGTGCCGATTTCCGTGGCGATCCGTCGTCGGCCCTGCTGGAAGTGCTCGATCCGGAGCAGAACCACACGTTCTCCGACCATTACATCGAAGTCGATTTCGACTTGTCCGACGTGATGTTCGTGGCCACGTCGAACTCGTACAACATTCCGCCAGCCTTGCTTGACCGGATGGAAGTGATCCGCCTGTCCGGTTACACGGAAGACGAAAAGACCAGCATCGCGCAGCGCTACCTGCTGCCGAAGCAGATCAAGAACAATGGCTTGAAGGAAGAGGAAATCTCCGTGGCCGAGTCGGCCCTGCGCGACATCATCCGCTATTACACGCGGGAAGCCGGCGTGCGCTCGCTCGAGCGTGAAGTGTCGAAGATCTGCCGCAAGGTGGTCAAGATGCTGCTGCTGAAGAAATCCGACAAGAAAGTCATCGTCAATTCGAAGAACCTGGACAAATTCCTTGGCGTGCGCCGCTACGATTTCGGTGTCGCAGAGAAAGAAAACCAGGTGGGCCAGGTGGTCGGTCTGGCATGGACGGAAGTGGGCGGCGATCTGCTGACCATCGAAGCCGTGTCGATGCCGGGCAAGGGCGGCGTCATCCGCACGGGTACCCTGGGCGACGTCATGAAAGAGTCGATCGAGGCCGCCCGCACGGTGGTGCGCAGCCGGGCACAGCGCCTGGGCATCAAGGCGGACGTGTTCGAGAAGAGCGACATCCACATCCACGTGCCGGAAGGCGCGACACCGAAGGACGGTCCTTCGGCTGGCGCAGCCATGACGGTGGCCATGGTCTCGGTCTTCACGGGCATCCCCGTGCGCGCCGACGTGGCGATGACGGGCGAGATCACCTTGCGCGGCGAAGTGTTGCCGATTGGCGGCCTGAAAGAAAAGCTGCTGGCGGCCCATCGCGGCGGCATCAAGACGGTCTTGATTCCAGAGCAAAATGTGAAGGACCTGGCCGAAATTCCGGACAACGTCAAGAACAAACTGGAGATCGTGCCCGTGCGCTGGATCGACAAAGTGCTGGAAATCGCCCTCGAGCGCATGCCTGAACCGTTGGCGGAAGTCGCTGCAGTGGAGGCTGTCACGGCCGCCGCAGCGAAGCCCGACGCGGCTGGCGAGGTAGTAAAACACTAACGTTTTACCCCTGTTTTCCCCAAACAAGCGCTTTTAGAGCGCTTGTTTTATATTGAAACGTGAATTGCGCCCCCAAAGCGCTTGACACATATACAGTGTGGCTTGTTTAATACGCCTGCACATTTTTTTCGCCGGACAGCTGTGGTGCCAAAAGTGCCGCAACGATACGGTAAACGTTTTATACCTTTGTAATTGGGGATGCTAGTGAACAAGACTGAATTGATCGACCACATTGCTGAAAAAGCTGACATTTCCAAAGCCGCCGCTGCGCGCGCACTCGACGCTGTTATCGGCGGCGTGACGGAAACTTTGAAAAACAACGACAGCGTGACGCTGGTTGGTTTTGGCACTTTCTCGGTCAGCGAACGTGCTGAGCGTACCGGCCGCAATCCGCGTACCAAAGAAGCGATCACGATCGAAGCTGCAAAAGTTCCAAAATTTAAAGCTGGTAAAGCTTTGAAGGATGCTGTAAACTAACGGACTTCGGTGAGGTGACAATCACCGGAAACATTTGGCGGCGCCTCCGGGTGCCGCGATTTCAGGATCGAAGTTCCTCGAATGACGATCCTGGATACAAATGCAAGTAGTACTGTGTATTTTTCGGAGTGGTAGTTCAGTTGGTTAGAATGCCGGCCTGTCACGTCGGAGGTCGCGGGTTCGAGTCCCGTCCGCTCCGCCAAAAAAATACGCTCTCAAGGAGTGGTAGTTCAGTTGGTTAGAATACCGGCCTGTCACGTCGGGGGTCGCGGGTTCGAGTCCCGTCCGCTCCGCCAGAATATGAAACCCGCGCTGCTGAATAAGTAGCGCGGGTTTTTCTTTTATGCGCCCGATTATCTTTGCGCCCCTTCATTTGCAAATTCCCGCCTGCCGTTTTTAAATGAGCGGCGCCGGTATTTAAATCCCCTTTAAGCTTTGCCGTGTTTAATGCCCAGGCTGGCGCCTGGTCCGCGAAGCACCGCGCCAGCCGTTTTGCGGCGCAGCATGCGGTGCCGGGGCAGGGCGCGCGCCCTGATTTACTCTTGCTATAGCGCTATGGGCATTGTAGAATCAGGAGATAATGGCTTGGGCGTCAGAATCCTGCTTTAGTTCCAGCGCCAAGTTGTTGAATCTAAAGGGGAAGTGGACATCTGTCCCGTCCATTCCGCCGAAGAAATCAAGGCGAACGCATGTTCGCCTTTTTTTATAGTGATCCACTCATCCCGAATTGGCTGACCATGTTTGAATTTATTCGTACCCATCGACGCTTGATGCAGTTTCTCTTGATGCTGGTCATCGTCCCGTCTTTTGCACTGGTCGGTATCAGCGGCTACCAAAGCTTCGGCGACGGCGCGAACACCATCGCCAAGGTCGGCGACCAGGTGGTCACGCAGCAGCAATATGAAGAAGCGCAACGCCAGCAGATCGACCGCTACCGCCAGATGATGGGCGAGCAGTTCGACCAGAAAATGTTCGACACGCCGGAAGCGCGCCAGAGCATCCTCGACAACCTGATCGCCGAGCGCGCCGTGTCCGCCGAAGTGGGCCGTAGCCACCTGGTCATCAGCGATGCCGTGCTGCAAAAGGAAGTGCTGGAGATTCCCGGCTTGACCTTGCCGGACGGTAAATTCGACCTGGAACGCTACAAGGCCATGCTGGCAGCCCAGGGCATGACGCCGCAGATGTACGATGCGCGCCGTCGCAGCGACCTGGCCCTGCAGCAACTGGCTGGCGCCGTACAAGGCACCGCGTTCGCGCCGAACACCGTATCGAAGCGTCTGTCCGACATCACCTCGGAAGAGCGTGAAGTGCAGGAACTGCTGTTGCCGATCGCCCAGTACGTGCCGGAAGTCAAAGTGACGGACGCCATGATCAAGGCTTTCTATGACAAGAACAGCAAGTTCTTTGAAATCCCGGAACAAGCGAAGATCGAATACGTCGTGCTCGACGACAGCGCTGCCGGCGAGCAAGTCGACGTCACCGACGCCGACGTGACCGGCTACTACGCGAAGAACCAGAAAGCCTACACGACGGAAGAAGCACGCCAGGCCAGCCACATCCTGGTCGCCGTCAAGAAAGACGCATCGGCCGCCGACAAGGCAGCTGCCAAGGCCAAGGCCGAAGCCATCCTGGCTGACGTACGCAAGGCGCCTGCCAGCTTTGCCGCCGTGGCCAAGGCCAAGTCGGAAGACCCGGCGTCCGCCGAACAGGGCGGCGACCTGGGCGTGATCGGCAAGGATGGTTTGCCAGCACCGCTGCTGAGCGCTGTAAGCAAGCTCAAGCAAGGCGAAATCAGCGATGTCGTCGCTTCCGATTTCGGCTACCACATCCTGACCGTCACCTCGCTCAAGCCACAGCACGTGCGTGCGCTGGACGAAGTCCGCGGCGAAATCACGGCCGACCTGCGCAAGCAATTTGCTGCCAAGAAATACTCGGAAATGGCCACGGCCTTTACCGAGACCGTCTATGATCAGTCCGATAGCCTGAAGCCGGTGGCCGACAAGCTGAAACTGAAAGTGGAAACCGTCGCCAACCTGTCGCGCACGCCGTCGCCAGCACTGGGCAAGGCACCGTTCAACAATGCCAAGTTCCTCAGCGCCATCTTCTCGAACGACTCGCTGAAAGACAAGCGCAACACGGAAGCCGTGACCGTCGCACCGAACGTGCTGATCGCTGGCCGCGTGGTGGAATTCAAGCCTGCCTCGAAGCGTCCGCTGGCCGAAGTCGAAGCGATGATCCGTCAGCGCGTGACCCTGGAAGAAGCGGAAAAGCTGGCCAAGAAAGCGGGCGAGACCAAGCTGGCAGCGTTGAAGGCCTCGGGCGATGCCACCGGTTTCGGTGCAGCGCAATGGGTGTCGCGCAGCAAGCTGGACGGTATCAACCGCGCCGCCATCGCGCAAGTCATGAAAGCGGACACGAGCAAGCTGCCAGCCTATGTGGGCGTGGACTTGCCAGCCCTGGGCTATGGCATCTACCGCATCGGCAAGGTGCAGCAGCCGGAGCAAGTCGATGCGGCGCGCCGCCAGCAAGAGAAAGACCAGATCGGCGGCATCCTGGCACAACAGGAAATGTTCGATTACGTCGAGTACCTGAAAGCCAAGGCCAAGGTGAAGATCGTTAAACCGGTCACCGCCCCAGCCGCCGCAGCGCCGGAAGCGCCGTAAGATGTAGTTTTCACGCATAAAAATAGCCGCTCTCGAGCGGCTATTTTTTTGTCTGCAGAATGCGTGGACTACTTGGCTTTCAGCAATGGCGCCAGTTGCGGCCAGATGTTTTTCAGGATGGTGGGATGCGCCTGCGCATTCGGGTGCATGCGGTCGGCCTGGAACAGCTGCGGCTGGTCGGCGATGCCTTCGAACATGAAGGGCACGAGCGGGGCCTTCCATTCCTTGGCCAGCTTGCCGTACACGCCATAAAACTGCTCGCCGTAGGCGCGGCCATAGTTGGGCGGCATGCGCATGCCCACCAGCACTACCTGTGCGCCCGTCTTTTTCACGGCGTCGCCCATGGCGCGCAGGTTCGCTTCGGCCGCCGCCACGGGCAAGCCGCGCAAGCCGTCGTTGGCGCCCAGTTCGATCAGCACGACATCGGGCTGGTGCTTGGCCAGCAGCGCGGGCAGGCGCGCGCGGCCGCCGCTGGTGGTCTCGCCGCTGATGCTGGCGTTGACGATGCGCGTATCGTTCTTCTGCGCCTGTAGCCGCTGTTCCAGCAGCGCCACCCAGCCCGTGCCCCGTGCCAGCCCATACTCGGCCGACAGGCTATCGCCGAGCACCAGCAGCGTTTTTGGTGCAGAATAGGCGGTCGTCATGCCTGACACCAGGAGCAGGGCTGCCGCAGGAAGCAAGGACAGGGTGCGCCGCCGCATGCGGCTGCTGCCTTTGACACTTATTTGTTCACGAAATTTTCTAAGATAGATCAGCATGCCCGAATTCCCTAAAGCGACTTCCACCAGTTTTCTCCCGTCCGAAGCAGCGGCCCAGCGGCCCGCCGCACCGAACAGCCAAAATGCCCAGCCGGCCATCGAAGTGGTCCAGCTGGCCAAGCGCGTACCCGATGCCGATGGTGAGCTGACCATCCTGCATCAAGTCGATTTTACCGTGCAAACGGCCGAGACGCTGGCCATCGTCGGCGCTTCCGGTTCCGGCAAGTCCACTTTGCTGGGATTGCTGGCGGGACTGGATACGCCCAGCGGGGGCAAGGTCATCCTCGACGGCACCGATATCTTCGCCCTCGATGAAGATGGCCGCGCCGGTTTTCGCAAGGAAAAGCTCGGTTTCGTGTTCCAGTCCTTCCAGCTGCTGGCCCATTTGACGGCGCTGGAAAACGTCATGCTGCCGCTGGAATTGCGCGGCGACCCGGATGCGAAAGAAAAGGCACAAGCCATGCTGGGCAGGGTCAACCTGGGCAGCCGTCTGAAACACTATCCGAAATACCTGTCCGGCGGCGAGCAGCAGCGCGTGGCCCTGGCGCGCGCCTTCGTCACGGAACCGCCCTTGCTGTTCGCCGACGAACCGACGGGCAGCCTGGACGCGGCCACGGGCGAAGCCGTGATCCAGCTGATGTTCGAGCTGAACCGCGAACGGGGGTCGACCCTGGTGCTCGTCACGCATGACAGTTCGATCGCGGCCCGCTGCGGGCGCACGATTACGATTGCGGCGGGCAGGCTGGTGTGATTGCTGCTGGCGATTGTCGGATGACGCGCTGACGCGCTCATCCGACCTAATTGCCTGCCATCATCGCAGCCCTAGCCTGGATTCGCGCAGCGTAATCCCACACCCCCACGCCATACGCTTATGCCGACAAGGCATTTATCAACTTGCGTATGGCCGGGATCAGTTCCCCGGCCGTCAGCCCGATGGGGCCGCTGCCTGCGGCCACCAGCGCGTCGGCCGCCGCGCCGTGCAGCCACACGGCGCCAAGCGCCGCTTCCCATTCGGGCCAGCCTTGCGCCAGCAGGCTGCCGCACAGGCCCGCCAGGACGTCGCCCGTGCCGGCCGTGGCCAGCGAGGGGCCGCCCGTGTTGTTGATGACGACTTGGCCATCGGGCGCGGCAATCACCGTGCCCGAACCTTTTAATACCACGATGACGCCCAGCTGCGTGGCCAGCTGGCGCGCCGCGCCCAGGCGGTCGGCTTGCACCTCGGCCACCGTCATGTCGAGCAGGCGCGCCGCTTCCAGCGGATGCGGGGTCAAGATCGTCGCGCCCGCGCCCGTGCGCACGGCCAGCGCCGATTGCAGTTCCGGTTCGGCCGCCATCAGGTTCAGCGCATCGGCATCGAGTAGCAGGGGGCTGTCGCTCTCGAACGCCCGCAGCAGCAGTTCCACCGTATCGGCCTTGTCGCCCAGGCCAGGGCCCGCCACCAGCGCGGCAAAGTGCAGGCCCGAGAAATCCACGTCCCGGGCGTGCCGGCACATCAGTTCCGGCTGGCCGCTGTCGAAGGCGGGCGGTGCGTCGGGAAACGCGATATACACTCGTCCCGCGCCCGCATGCAGGGCCGTGCGGGCCGCCAGGATGGGCGCGCCCGCCATGCCTTGCGCGCCGCCGATGATGGCCACGCTGCCGTAGCTGCCCTTGTGCGTGTTTTGCCGGCGCGGCTGCAACTGGCGGGCAAACAGGTGCAGGCCGCCCAGCTGGGCCCTGGCCGGCGGCAGCAGGGCGGGATCGATGGCCAGGCTTGCTACTTCCACCTCGCCCGCATAATCGCGTCCGTTTGCCGTGTGCAGGCCAGGCTTGTCGCCGATGAAGGTGAGCGTATGCGTGGCGCGGATGGCGACGCCGTCGATGGCGCCCGTGTCCGCGTGCAGGCCGCTGGGCACGTCGAGCGCCAGCACGGGGCAATCGAGATTGTTGACCAGCTGCGCCATGTCGCGGCATTCGCCGTCCAGAGGACGCGACGCGCCAATGCCGAACAGGCCATCGATGACGAGGTGCCACTGCGCCGCGCCCACTGCCGCCGACGCCATGGACGTTGCCGCTTCCATGCAGCGCGCGGCGCTGTTGCGGACGCGGCTCAAGGCCTGTTCGCGTTCGGGCGACGTGGCTTGCGCCTCGGGCGCCAGCCATACCAGCACCTCGGTGCCGCTGCCGGCCAGGTGCGCTGCCGCTTCCAGCGCGTCGCCACCATTGTCGCCGGGGCCGGCCAGCACCAGCACGCGCCGGTGGCCCGGCTCGCCGGCGCCTTCTCCGGCGTGCAGCAGCTTCAGGGCGGCACTGGCGGCGGCCTGGCCCGCGCGCTGCATCAGCAGTCCTTGCGGCAGGCCGCGCATGGCCGCCTGTTCGATGGCGCGCAGTTCGGCGATGGAATATAACGGTGTTGCAGAGTCGATCAGGGTCATGGAGCGTGTTCCGTTAGTCAGCATGCCTTCAACATAAGGCCGAAGCGGGCGAAAGGCAAGGCACGCACGCCTGAAACGCGCCCCTGTTTGGCGGCTACAATAGCCATCTCACTTAAGACTGGGGGCAAGGCGATGGACTGGCAATTCTGGATCGACCGGGGCGGCACCTTTACGGACATCGTGGCGCGCCGTCCCGACGGCAGCCTGGCCACCTGCAAGCTGCTGTCGGAAAACCCGGGCCAGTACCGCGATGCGGCGCTGGCCGGCATGCGCCGCCTGATGGGTCTTGCGCCCGGCGCACCCCTGCCCGTGGAGCAGGTGGGCGCCATCAAGATGGGCACGACGGTGGCGACCAATGCGCTGCTCGAACGCAAGGGCGAACCCACCGTGCTGGCCATCACGCGCGGTTTCCGCGACGCCTTGCGCATCGCCTACCAGAACCGCCCGCAGCTGTTTGCGCGCCAGATCGTCTTGCCGGAGCTGCTGTATGGAGACGTGATCGAGATCGATGAGCGAGTGGGCGCCCGCGGCGAGGTCGTGACGCCGCTCGACGAGGCTGGCGCGCGCGCCGCGCTGGCACGCGCCCATGCACGGGGCGCGCGCGCCATCGCCATCGTGCTGATGCACGGCTACCGCCACCACGCGCACGAGGCCCGGGTGGCGCAGCTGGCGCGCGAAGCCGGCTTTGCGCAGGTGTCCGTGTCGCACGAGGTCAGCCCCATGATGAAGCTGGTGGCGCGCGGCGACACCACGGTGGTCGACGCCTACCTGTCGCCCATCCTGCGCCGCTATGTCGACCAGCTGGCGATGGAGCTGCCCGGCGTGCACCTGCAGTTCATGCAGTCGAACGGCGGCTTGACGGATGCGCGCGCCTTCCAGGGCAAGGACAGCATCCTGTCGGGTCCCGCCGGCGGCATCGTCGGCATGGTGCGCGCCAGCGCGCTGGCCGGTTTCGACAAGGTCATCGGCTTCGACATGGGCGGCACCTCGACGGACGTGTCGCATTATGCGGGCGAGTTCGAGCGCGTGTTCGAGACGCAGATCGCCGGCGTGCGCATGCGCGCGCCCATGATGAGCATCCACACGGTGGCCGCCGGCGGCGGCTCCATCCTGCATTTCGACGGCGCCCGCTACAAGGTGGGGCCGGACAGCGCGGGCGCCAATCCCGGCCCCGCCAGCTACCGGCGCGGCGGCCCGCTGGCCGTCACCGACTGCAACGTCATGCTGGGCAAGCTGCAGCCCGCGTTCTTCCCCCGCGTCTTCGGCCCCGACGCCGATGAAGCGCTCGATGCGGCCACGGTACGCGCCCAGTTCGAGGCGCTGGCGCGCACGGTCAATTCCACGCCGGAGCAGGTGGCCGAAGGCTATGTGGCCATCGCCGTGGGTAACATGGCCAACGCCATCAAGCAGATTTCCGTGCAGCGGGGCCACGATGTCACCGCGTACACCCTGACCAGCTTTGGCGGCGCGGGGGGCCAGCACGCCTGCCTGGTGGCCGATGCGCTGGGCATGCGCACGGTGTTCATCCACGGCCTGGCGGGCGTGATGTCGGCCTACGGCATGGGCCTGGCCGACCAGAGCGCCATGCGCGAACAGGCCATCGAGGCGGCAATGGGCGTGGACCTGGCGGACGATTTTGCGGCGCTGGGCGCCCTGGCGCACGGCGATTTGCTGCGCCAGGGCGTGGCAGGCGAGCGCATCGCGCTCGTGCGGAGGGTGCACCTGCGCTACGAAGGCACGGATTCGGCCCTCGTCGTGCTGTTCGATACGGCAAGCAGCATGCAGGCGCAGTTCGAAGCGGCGTATAAAAAACGCTTTTCCTTTTTGATGCCGGCGCGCGCGCTGGTCGTCGAAGCCATTTCCGTGGAAGCCATCGGCGCCTCGAACGCGCCGCAGCCGGCAGCGCCCGCGTACGCGGCCCGCGCCGGCGCGCTGGCGCCTTTGGCTACGGTGGCCATGTACTGCGCCGGCGCGTGGCGCGACAGCGGCCTGTATGGCGCGGACAGCCTGCGTCCCGGCGATACGGTCGCCGGCCCGGCCATCGTCAGCGACGCCAACGCCACCACCGTCATCGAACCGGGCTGGCGCGCCGACGTCACGGCGCACGGCCATTTGATCCTGCGCAGGATCGTCGCCTTGCCCGGGCGTGTCGCGATCGGAACGCAGGCCGACCCCGTGATGCTGGAAATCTTCAACAACCTGTTCATGTCGATTGCCGAGCAGATGGGCTTGCGCCTGCAAAATACGGCCCATTCCGTCAACATCAAGGAGCGGCTCGACTTCAGCTGCGCCATCTTCGACGCCGCCGGCCAGCTGATCGCCAATGCGCCCCACATGCCCGTGCACCTGGGGTCCATGGGCGAGAGCATCCGCACCGTCATGACGCGCAATGCGGGCACCATGCGGCCGGGCGACGTGTACATGCTGAACGACCCGTATCACGGCGGCACGCATCTGCCCGACGTGACGGTGATCTCGCCCGTGTTCGATGCAGAGGGCAAGTCCATCCTGTTCTACGTGGGCTCGCGCGGCCACCATGCCGATATCGGCGGCACGACGCCTGGCTCCATGCCGCCCGATTCCACGCGCATCGAACAGGAGGGCGTGTTGATCGACAATTTCAAGCTGGTCGACGGCGCCACGGGGCTGATGCGCGAAGATGAGACCCTGGCCCTGCTGGCGGGCGCCAGCTGGCCGGCCCGCAATCCCCGGCAAAACCTGGCTGACCTGCGCGCCCAGGTGGCGGCCAACCAGAAGGGGGCCGAGGAACTGCATAACATGGTCGCGCATTTCGGTTTGCCTGTCGTGCAAGCCTACATGGGCCACGTGCAGGACAATGCCGAGGAAGCCGTGCGCAGGGTCATCACCACCCTGAAGGACGGCAGTTACGCGCTGGAGCTGGACAACGGCGCGCAGATCAAGGTGGCGATCAAGGTCGATGTGGCGCGGCGCAGCGCCACCATCGACTTCACGGGCACGTCCGCCCAGCTGCCGAACAACTTCAATGCGCCGTCCGCCGTCTGCATGGCGGCCGTGCTGTATGTGTTCCGCACCCTCGTCGACGACGAGATTCCCCTCAATGCGGGCTGCCTGAAGCCGCTCACGGTCATCATTCCGTCCGGTTCCATGCTCAACCCGCAGTACCCGGCATCCGTCGTCTCGGGCAATGTGGAAACCTCGACCTGCATCACGAATGCCCTGTATGGCGCGCTGGGGGCCATGGCCGCTTCGCAGGGGACGATGAACAACTTCACGTTCGGCAGCGCCAGGTACCAGTACTACGAGACGATATCGGGCGGCTCGGGCGCCGGTCCCGGCTTCGACGGCACGGACGTGGTGCAGACGAACATGACCAATTCGCGCCTGACGGACCCGGAAATCCTCGAGTGGCGCTTCCCCGTGCGCCTGGACAGCTACAGCATCCGCGCCGGATCGGGCGGGGCGGGGCGCTGGCGCGGCGGCAATGGCGGCGTGCGCAAGGTGCGCTTCCTGGAAGCGATGACGGCGGCGATCCTGTCGAACAACCGGATTATTCCGCCGTTCGGCATGGCGGGCGGCGCGCCGGGCGCGCTGGGGCGCAACTACGTGGAGCGGGCTGACGGCAGCATCGAACACCTGGCGCATATCGGCAAGACCGACATGCTCGCTGGCGACGTGTTCGTCATCGAGACGCCGGGCGGCGGCGGTTACGGCAAGACGGAATAGGCCGTGCCGGCACTGGCGCCGCTGAGCTGCGCGCGCACCTGGCCCACGTCGCGCATGGGCGCGCGGCCGAACTGGCGGCTGTATTCGCGGCTGAACTGCGATTCGCTGGCATAGCCGACCCGGTAGCCGGCCGTGCCTGCGTCGATTCGCTCGACCAGCATCAATCGCCGCGCCTCCTGCAGGCGCAGCAGCTTCTGGTACTGCATCGGCGTCATGGCGGTAATCGCCTTGAAGTGATGGTGCAGCGAGGACATGCTCATGTTCGCCATGCCGGCCAGGTGCTCGATGCGCAGCGGCTGCGCGTAATGGTGCTTGATCCAGTCGATGGCCTGGCCCACCTGGTGCGACTGGCTGCTGGCCAGCGCCATGTGGCGCAGGCGCGCGCCGACGGGGCCGTTCAGCAGCCGGTAGGTCAGCTCGCGGCGGATCAAGGGCGCCAGCGCGGCGATTTCTTCCGGCTTGTCGAGCAGGCGCACGAGGCGCAGCATGGCGTCGAGCAGCTCGGGCGAGACGTCGCTGACGGATATGCCGCGCGTGGCGGGCAGGATTTTCTGCTGCGCCGCGCCAGCTGCGCCGCCGGCGCTTTCGCTGTCCAGCAGGGCCGCCACGTCGGCGATGTCGATGCCCAGCACCACGCACAGATGCGGCGCCGCCTCGCTGGCCTCCACCACGCGCACCTGCACCGGCAGGTCGACGGACGTCAGCAGATACTGCATGCGGCTGTAATGGAAGGTTTCCGTGCCCAGGGTGACCTGCTTGCCCCCTTGCGCGATCAGCGCCACGCTGGGCCTGGCCGCATGGAACAGCGATTCCGTGGTCGAGGACTGGCGGTGAAACGTGAGATTGCCGATGGCCGTCGCGTAGTCGCCATTGCGCGGCGCATGGCGGCTGATCAGGGCGGCGATTTCATCTTGAGGGAGGATCTGTGTGGACATGGGGCGAGTATGCATCAGGCGAGGACGGGCAGGGGACGATCTTACGCAGATTTGGAGGATCGTGCAAAGGTCTTGCAGGATCGCAGTAACGCGCGCGGCGCATTTGCCCCACACTGGCTCCATCGCATGCACGGCACGCGTCCCCCTCGTTACAACCATATAGATACAGGAGTTTTCATGACCACCATCGCCAAAGGCTACGCCGCTCTGGGCCCGACCTCCGCACTGCAACCGTTCACGTTCGAGCGCCGCGCCCCGCGCGAGGACGACGTGGCCATCTCGATCAAATACTGCGGCGTGTGCCATTCCGACATCCACCAGGCGCGCGACGAATGGGGCGGCGCTGCCTTCCCGATGGTGCCCGGCCATGAAATCGCCGGCGTCGTCACGGCCGTCGGCGCCAATGTCAGCAAGTTCAAGGTGGGCGACCACGTGGGCGTGGGCTGCTTCGTCGACTCGTGCACCACCTGCAACACGCGCAACGTGGACCTGGAACAGTACATGCCAGGCCTGATCCAGACCTACAACGGTCTGGAAGCGGATGGCAAGACGGCCACGCAGGGCGGCTACTCGGACAGCATCGTCGTCAAGGAAGGCTATGTGCTGTCGATTCCCGACAACCTGCCGCTGGACGCCGCCGCGCCGCTGCTGTGCGCCGGCATCACCCTGTACTCGCCGCTGAACCACTGGAAGGCCGGTCCAGGCAAGCAGGTCGCCATTCTGGGCATGGGTGGCCTGGGCCACATGGGCGTCAAGATCGCCCACGCCATGGGCGCCGAAGTGACGGTGCTGAGCCAGACCCTGTCGAAACGCGAAGACGGCCTGCGCCTGGGCGCCGACCATTACTACGCCACCAACGACGCGGAAACGTTCAGCAAACTGGCCGGCACCTTCGACCTGATCATCTGCACCGTGGGCGCGTCCATCGACTGGAATCAGTACATCAACCTGCTGAAAGTCGATGGCAGCATGGTCATCGTCGGCATTCCCGACGGCGCCGTGCCGCCGATCAGCGCCTTCGGCCTGGTGGGCGCGCGCCGCAGCCTGTCCGGTTCCATGATCGGCTCGATCAAGGAAACCCAGGAAATGCTGGACTTCTGCGGCAAGCACAATATCGTGTCGGACATCGAGATCATCCGCATCCAGGACATCAATGAGGCGTTCGAGCGCGTGGTGAAAAGCGATGTCAGATATCGTTTTGTGATTGACATGGCGTCGCTGGCTGAGTAATTTGACAAGGGGTCGGACCCGTCGGGTCCGACCCCAGCTTTTCCGGTGCCGAGCCCTGAGCATCATTGGATACTCCGAGCGACGCACAAGGCTGGGGTCAGACCCATCGGGTCTGAGCCCTTAATCCGACAGCCCCACCAAATCATCCCATCCCGCCAAAAATCAAGCTCCGACATCAATTTTTCTTTCCTTGCGTCAAAAATCGGCATAAAATGAAACCGTACAGTACAGTTTCACTACGTAGATTTAAAAAATCAGCCATCCCCGCGTGTTTGCCTGGGCAGGGGAGGCGTCATGGATAAAAAATGGACACTTCAACAAAGAATGGAGCGGCGGCGATCCCGCCGGTCTCCAGGGGCAAGCGCATTGCCCTGGCGGTTTTCGGCATTTTCCTCGGACTTTCCGGCCTGGCCCTGGCGGCGGGCGGCATCGAACTGATTACCCTCGGCGGTTCCTGCTACTACCTGCTGGCCGGTCTCGGCCTGCTCCTGGCCGGCGTGCTGTATCTGCGCCGCAAGCGGCTGGCCAGCGCCATCGTCGGCGCCTTGCTCATCGCGACCCTGGCCTGGGCCGTATGGGAAATCGGCTTTGCCTTCTGGCCCATGGTGCCGCGCCTGGCGCCTTTCCTCGTCATCGGCTTCGCCGCGGCCCTCGTGCATCCATGGCTGGCAGGCCGTGGCCACAGCGGCCAGTCGCGCGGTTTCGCCGCCCTGTTTGCCGTCGTGCTGGCAGCCGGCTTTGCCTCCATGTTCCAGCCGCACGGCGTGCTGGAGGCCACGGCGCAGCCGCAACAGGATGGCGTGACGGCCGTCAATGACGGCAGCGCCAACTGGGCACATTATGCAAACGGGCCGAAGGGCACGCGCTTCGCGCCCTACACGCAGATCGACAAGGACAACGTCGGCCAGCTGCAGGTGGCATGGCGCTACCGCACGGGCGAACTGGCCGAGGGCGCGTCCGAGTCGCAGAACACGCCGCTGCAGATCGGCGACACCATCTACACGTGCACGCCGACGAGCAAGGTGATCGCGCTCGACGCGGACACGGGCAAGGAGCGCTGGACCTTCGATCCCAAGCCCGCCAACACGAAGACGTGGAACCGCTGCCGCGGCGTGGGCTACTACGAGCCGGCCACGGTGACAAAACCGTTCCAGTTTGAGGGCATGCAGGCAGCCAGCGCGCCGCAGGCGGGCGTGTGCGCCAGGCGCATCGTGCAGGTGACCATGGATGCGCGCCTGATCGAGATCGACGCGCAGACGGGCAAGCAGTGCGAGGGTTTCGGCGACAAGGGTTCCGTCGACCTCACCGTCGGCCTGGGCAAGGTGAAGATGAACGTGCCGTACTACGCCTACACGTCCGCGCCCACGGTGGCGCGCAACCTGATCATCCTCGGCGGCTGGGTCTTCGACGGCCGCTCCACCGATGAACCGTCGGGCGTCGTGCGCGCCTACAGCGCCGACACGGGGGAACTGGTGTGGGCCTGGGACCTGGGCAATCCAGCCATCACCAAGCTGCCGCCGGAAGGGCAGACCTACACGCGCAGCACGCCGAACATGTGGTCCACGCCTGCGTTCGACGATGCGCTGGGCCTCGTCTATCTGCCGACGGGTAATGAGCAGCCCGATTTCTGGGGCGGCAAGCGCCCGCCGCTGACGGAAAAATATGCGTCGGCCATCGTCGCCCTCGACATGGCGACGGGCCGCGAGCGCTGGACATATCAAACCGTCCACCACGACATCTGGGATTACGACGTGGCCGCGCAGCCGGCCCTGTACGACGTCCCGGACGGCAAGGGCGGCAAGATTCCTGCGCTGGTGCAGCTGACGAAGCGTGGCCAGATCTTCATGCTGGACCGCCGCACGGGCAAGCCGATTGCGGACGTGGTGGAAAAGCCCGTGCCGCAGGAACACGCGGCCGGCGACTGGGTGTCGAAAACGCAGCCATATTCCACCGGCATGCCGGCCCTGGGGGCGGAGACCCTGACGGAACGCGACATGTGGGGCGCCACCTTCTTCGACCAGCTGGCGTGCCGCATCAGCTTCCGCAAGCTCAATTACCAAGGCGAGTTCACGGCGCCGGGCACGCAGGAGACCCTGATCTATCCGGGCTACTACGGCGGCTTCAACTGGGGCGGCGCGGCCGTCGATGAAAGCAATGGCTATATGTTCGTCAACGATATCCGCATGCCGCAAGTGGTCAGGCTGGTGCCGCGCGAGACGGTGGACGTGGCCAGGCTGACGTCGGGCCACGGCGTGGGCAGCACCTATCCCATGGATGGCACGCCGTTCGTCATCGACCACAAGGCCTTCAATTCGCCGCTGGGCATTCCCTGCCAAAGCCCGCCCTGGGGCGTGTTTGCCGCCATCGACCTCAAGACCCGCGCGAAAGTGTGGGAGCGTCCGGCCGGCACGGTGCGCGATGCCGTCATCCATGGCGTGCGCGCGAGTCTGCCGATCCCGCTGGGTATGCCCACCCTGGGCGGCGGCGTCAGCACGGCGTCTGGCCTCGTGTTTTATGCGGGCACGCAGGATTACTATTTGCGCGCCATGGATATCGCCACGGGACGCGAAGTGTGGAAGGCGCGCATGCCCGTCGGCTCGCAAGGCACGCCGATGACGTATGTGTCGCCCAAGTCGGGCCGCCAGTATGTCGTGGTGGTGGCGGGCGGCGCCCGCCAGAGCCCGGACCGGGGAGATTACGTGATAGCATACGCGCTTCCCAAGACACCGTAAGAGTTTGCTTCATGCCCCAGTTGCGCACCGTTCCAGCTTCCCCCAGCAATCGAAGCGAGGAGCGGCGGCGCAAGCTGCTGGTGGCGGCATCAGACCTGTTCCTGCAATCGGGCTACGACGGCGTCAGCATGGACGCCATCGTGGCCGAGGCGGGCGGTTCGAAAGCCACGGCCTACCGCTATTTCGGCAGCAAGCAAGAGTTGCTGGTGGCCGTGGTCGAATACCTGTGCGCCGATTTCATCATCGACCTGCGCCGGCTCGATACCTCGCAAGCGGGCCTGGAACAGGGCTTGCAATTGATCCTCGATGAACTGGTGGCCGTCGTCACCAGCCCCCGCCACGTGGATTTCTACCGCCTCGTCGTCACGGGCGCGGCCGCCGTGCCCGCCGTGGGTCTGACCTGGTACGAACACGGTCCGCAAGTGTGGCATGCGCTGATCTTGCGCTTGCTGGAGCAGCAGCGCGCTCAGGGCCGCATCGCGCCCGACGCCTCGTTTTCCAACCTGCCGCAGATCCTGTTTGACGCCGTGTTCTCGCACCTGACCACGCGCACCGTCATGCTGGGGCAGGGCGGCAACGCAGCCACCTTCCGTCCCCTGATTGCGGAATTGATCGAACTGGTGGTGGCGCGGGTGGCGCGGAAATAAAGACTGCGGCTCGCCCATGACAATTGGCCTGCGGCGGGCACAGTATGTGGTCAGCGTCAGGCCTCTGGCGCCGTCCAGACCAGGTTCCACAGGTGGCCATCGATATCTTCGAAGCCCTGGTCGTACATGAAGCCATGGTCTTCTGGCGGATGCGGCGTGCGGCCGCCGGCAGCGACGGCCTTGGCGATCAGGTTGTCCACTTCTTCCCGGCTGTCGCAACTGAGGCAAATGACGAGCTCATTGGCTTCCCTGGCATTCGCGACCGGCTTGTCGATCAGGGACTGGAAGAACGGTTCGGCCGTCAGCATGGCCTGGATGGTGTCGCCGGCGATATTCATGAATGCCGCATTCTCGCCGCTGAAGCGGGGATCGAAGGTAAAGCCGAGCGCGGAAAAGAAGGCCCTGGATTTGTCCAGGTCCTTCACGGGCAGGTTGAGGATGATCTGTTTTTTCATGGCGCTTCCCTGGTCAAGGTGGAATGGGCAACCGGTGCTGCATCCCTGGGGCGTTAATTGCACACAAATCGATACGCTTGCAAAAAATAGTGTGCTCCAGATTTGCGATAAATGAAAGCGCAAAAGTGACGGGCAAGCGGCGCAATCGGTGGCATGCGCGCAAGCCCGATATGTTGTCCTTGCCGTGCGCCTGGGCAGGCAAGGGCGATTCACCGGTACAATCACAGCATGGGGACTTGATGAAGGGCGTAGAAAAATGGCGACTGAAGTGAGTATCGAGCATGGCGCGATAACAGCGGCAAGTGAGATTTTATCCAGAATCAACGGCGATATCCTGCTTGAGCGTATTTTCAGGAAAAACACCGACTGGGATGCAAAATTAGACGCGCGAGATTCTTTTGAATTTGATCATGCATGGAGTATGAGCCATAAAAAAGTAACATCGTCTTGCCCGCCTGAAGATGGTCCGGTCAGGGAGGTAAGAGAAGCGGCGTACAAGAAGGTTTATCAAATCACTAAAAACGCTGATCTT
The DNA here is from genome assembly GCF_036231885.1 of Janthinobacterium sp. P210006. Taxonomy (NCBI): domain Bacteria; kingdom Pseudomonadati; phylum Pseudomonadota; class Betaproteobacteria; order Burkholderiales; family Oxalobacteraceae; genus Janthinobacterium; species Janthinobacterium sp. P210006. The sequence continues at coordinate 208,675 of NZ_JAZARD010000002.1, forward strand.
GCTGCATACGTATCGGACGATATGGGCCTGATCGTACTGGCATGCAAGAACAAGCTGGATGTTGAATTTATTGACAACCTTTGGAAAAGCTACACGCAAGGGGAATTTCCAGCTTAACTCCACGGGGGTATGGCGCCATCGTGGCCGGGGCGGGCGGTTCGAAAGCCACGGTCTGCCAGCGCCGCCGTCAAGCTGGGGAATTGATGCGCTTGTCCAGAGGCTTCTCGTTGAGCGCATCGGTGGCCCGGTCCACGAATTGCCTGACGTCCCCCACCTCGGCAAACAAGCCGGCATAGGCCTCCCGTATCAGCACCGTGCATTGCTCGAATTTCGCAAGCTGCGACAAGCCTTCCTCCGTGGGCATGAATATCCGCCGCCGCGCATCATGGTCATCGTTCCGGTACTGTATGAGGCCCAGGCGCAGCAGCTTGGGGATTTTTTGCATAACCAGCTGGTGCGAATGTCCGAGTTCGCGCGCCAGATCCGACGCTGAGGCTGCGCCCAGCGTTGCAAGAACAGTCATCAGCGAACACGAACGAACGGGGATGACGATCCCCATCGTATCGAAGACTATCCTGGATTGTTCGGCGATCAGGATGCTCAGCCGTTCGACAGCGCGGCCGAGAAACACGGCGTCATCGATCGCGGCCGGGGAATGCGTTTTCTTAGTCAAGGCGCTGGTACCTCTGGATGCTGCCGTCCTTGTTCACGCGTTCCAGCGCCGTCACTTTTCCATCCAGGGTATTGAGGCGGTATCGAAAATCCGACACGCCTTCCACCGCGAGCAGGTTGGGGCCTATCGGCTCAAGCGCGACCCGGAAGCGGTCGCGCCAGAGATAGTAAAGAACGCCATTGTCCAGGATGAGCTGGCGGCCCTCATATTTTCCGGCGGCGTTCGTCAACATCGCGGCATCGATGTGCGGGCGCTCGATAGCGGCCGTCAAGCCGGGGAGCATCCAGGCCAATTCCGTGCGCCTGGCCTCATCGGTCTTCGCCAGATTTTCAAGCGCCAGCTTGTGCGCCACAGGCAGCGCGCGAATGGAGGGGCTGGCGATATCGGGTTGCACGCCGACGCCTTCGAAGTCGCCATGGTCAACGGGGTCCTGGATCTGGCCGATCGGCACTTGCACGAAAAAATCATCGTTGAGCGGCTTGCGCGCCACCGGATGCGCGCCGCCGGCCGTCCGCTCCCCGATCAGGGTGGCTCGCCCGAGCTTTTTCATCGCATAGGAAAACCATTCTGCGGAGGAAAACGACGTGGAGCCGGTGAGGATGTAAACGGGCTTGTCCACCATGCGCTTGCCCGGCAAGCCCGGCAGCACCCATTGCCCGCGCTGGATGCGCTTGCCATCCTCGTTGTAATAGTAGTCGAAGAGCAGCTGGTCTTTCTCGCTGGAGAAGAAATAGCTCGCTAGAAATTGCGCCATTTCCAGGTGTCCGCCATTGTTGTAGCGCAAATCGATGATGACGGCATCCGTATTGCCCACGAAGCGCATGACGGATGCCGCCGTATCATGGGCAAATTCCGGATCGGCAAAATAGCTGAAGCGTATATAGCCGATATTTCCCGTCAGGCGAGCGACCTCGTCGAAACCGAAATTGGTTTCTTCCAGCCGGCTCGCTTCTTCTCGTCGTATCCCGGCCTTGAGCGCCGGGTTCGCCTTCGCCTTGAATTCCGCGATCCATTCCGGGTCGGTGGCCACCAGGAAATGCAGGTCGCCGCTGACCTTGATGAGATCGTCGGTCAGCTTGCTCGCAAACGCTGCCTTCGTGGCCGCCGAGTCATACGCTCCCTTTTTCAGATGTTCCTGAAGCACGGGCCTGATTTTTCGTGCGATGTCCGGAAATGGGTAGTTTGCATTCAAGGTGCTGTCGAGGGAGGCGATGATCGCGCCTTTTTCGTCTCGCGAGATGCCAGTCGCCTCGGCAAAAGCGTTCGGTGCGCACATGATGGACAGTGCCGACAGCGTATGAAGCAGAAACAGGTGATGGCGCATTCTGATATTCCCTCCCTCGGTGAAATACGAGCATACAATATATTGTGCAATATGTTGTAGAAAAATTCGCCGGCATCAATTTTGAGAACAAGTCTCTTCCGTTTACATCGCATCCCCCCCGGCAGTCACGGGGGGCGGCAGTGTCAGGTGGCAATACCGTATTTGTGCTGCGTGGCCGCATACTGCTGCTTCAGCGATTCCAGCTTCGGATGCTTGGGGTCGATCTTGCGGATCACCTGCATCTGGTGCTGCGCCTGTTCGGCCAGCGGTGCTTCCCAGCCCAGCATATTGAGCTGGCGCAGGATGGCGTCGACGGAGGCGAACAGCACGGGCAGATTGCCCGGCGTCTTGCGCAGGGCCTGGCGCAGCACGAAGACGGCGCCCTTGAGCTCTCCGCTTTCCGACTTGCTGGCCGCATCCTGCATCAGTTCCTGCACCTGATTCGTGATCTGCTGGCCCATGCCTTGCGCCAGGTCGTGGCGGCCCGCCTTTTCAAACACGTCGACGGCCGCTTCCATCGTCACTTCACTGTCGGCCTCGTTGACGAGCTTCATCATGACGTCGGAGGCGGCCTGCTCCAGATTGTTTTTCAGGCAGCTTTGCACGAGGCCCACCTTCAGCTGCGTGGACAGGCCCCGCGCCGTGTCCAGGGCGGCGGCGGCCAGCTGCAGTTCGCTGGCGGCGGCAACGTCGTTGCCCGACAATTCATGCAGCATGGCGGCCGAGATGGCGCGGCACGCTTCCACGTTGGCGCCGCCCCGCAAGGAGCGCTCCATGTCGCGCAGCACGCCGCTGGCCTGCGGCGCGTCGCCTTTCTTGACCAGCGTTTTTACGAGGTTGACGTGGTCTTCCGGGTCGCGGAATTCCGAGTATTTGGCTTTGGTTACGACCTGCTTGTAGGCCCGTTCGGCCGCGCCGATATCGCCCGTGTCGAACGCGATGCCGCCCAGGTGGCGCAAGCGGCGCACCATGTGCGGCGAAATGGCCACCGCGTCTTCGAGAATCTTCTTGGCCTGCAGCTGCTGGCCCATGGCTTCGTGGTTTTGCGCCAGCAGGTCGTAGGCGGCCATGAAGCGCGGATAGGCTTCCACCAGTTCCAGCAGCGTATCCTGCGCCTCTTCGTGGCGCTGCTGCTCGAACAGGGTGCGCGCCAGTCCCAGGTGGGCCCAGGCCATGGGCCGCGTGGCCAGCATGTCGGCGTACAGCTGTTCCGCTTCCTTCCATTCGCCCAGGGTGAGGTGCAGTTCAGCGCGCAGGCGCGTGAAATCGGCCGCCAGGCGCGGATGCTGCAGTTCGGCCGCGCGGCAGCTTTTCACGGCTTCGCGCAGGTCGCCCTTGTCGATCAACTGATAGGTGGGCAGGAAAACGGCGCGCCGTTCGATGGCGCGGGCGATGCGGCCGCTCAGCACATCGACGGTGAACGGTTTTAATATGTAGTCGGACGGGGTCAATTCGGCGGCGCTGATCACCTTGCTGTGGATGGCTTCCGAGGTCAGCATGATGAAGATCGTCCACAGGCCGATCAGCTTGTGGTGGCGCAGGTCTTCCAGCAATTGCTGGCCGTCCTGGCCGTCCATGCCACTACCAAGATCGTATTCGCACAGGATGATATCGAACGGTTTCTTCGTCAGCAGGCGGATGGCCGTGCCGGAATTGACGGCATATTCCACCTTGGTGATGGCCGCCTGGTTCAGCATATTGTGCAGATTGCCCCGCATGCTGGGGTTCGGGTCGACGATCAGGACAGATAAGTCGCTAGTTTCTGGCATTGTTCAGCTCTCGTTCATCTGTGTAGGGCTCTGCGGCTCGATGGGGCGACGACGTTGCCTAATAATATTATTAATTGCCAGCATACTGCAAAGCCAGTGCAAATCGCTAACAAAATGCAGGCGCGTGCGCGCGGCGCGACACGGCAGCCGCGTGCGCTTGCGGGCGGGGCAGGGGCGGGGTATCCTAAAAGCAACCTTTTGCGTTCGCTCATGCCTGACACTAGGAAAGCCGCCATGTACTTGAACGAGACCCGCAGGCAGACCCTGCACCATCTGCTGTTTGGCGGAGGGCGGGCGCATGCCGAAAAGTATTTTCCCGAATTGCGCCGCATGGCCGTCGTCAGCGAGTCCTTTGGCCTGGCCAGTATCTTGCTCGTGTGGGCTTTTATTCCGCCTGTAAATATGCTCGACAGGGGAGCGCTGCTGTCTGCGCTGGCCGGCATCGTGCTGGCCATCGGCATCAATGTGGCCGCGCGCGCCATCTGGGTGCTGAAACTGGGCGGCGCCGTGGGCATGTGCGCCATTGCCTTTTGCTTCCGCCTGCTGGCGGAAGCGGCGGGCCAGGCGGAATTCTGGATGCAGCCCGTGGGCGTGTTCATGGTGCTGCTGGCGGCGCCCATCTTCAATGGCTGCGTCGTGTATCTCATCGTTGCCGCGGCAGTCTGGCTGATACTGGGCTACGGCCATTTCCCGCTCGACCCGGCCATGGCGCACGCGGCCTGGGCGAACTTGCTGATTGCCTACAGCATGCTGTTTGGCCTCGTGCTGAGCATCAGTTTCAATCTGTTGCGCCTGCGCGACTTCCGCGCCAGGGAAGCGCTGACCCGGCTGGCCTACCAGGATGGCTTGACGGGCTTGAACAACCGCCGCCGGTTTACGGAACTGACGCAGCAAATGCAGCTGCAGCGGCAAGCGATGTATTTCCTGATGATCGACATCGACAATTTCAAGAAGATCAACGACACCCTGGGCCACGATGCGGGCGACGTGGTGCTGGTCAAGACGGCGCGCATCATCGCCGACGCCTGCGGCGGCCACCTGTGCGGGCGCCTGGGCGGCGAGGAGTTCGGCATCGTCTACCTGGGCGACCGCCGCGCCGTCTGCCAGTTCGCCGCCGGCCTGGTCGATGCCGTCTACCTGGCTTTCAATCCGGGACAGGCCGTGTCGATCAGCGTGGGCATTGCCGAGCTGGCCTGCGACACGGACCTGGCGCACAGCTACCGGCAGGCAGACGCCTCGCTGTACCAGGCCAAGCACCAGGGCAAGGACCGCTATGTCATCGCCTGAGGGCACGCACATCCGTCTTGCGAAGGCGGCAGGGAGCAGGTATTCTATTTGTATTAACATATCGGCCGGAAACGGGCCAGATGTGGCGCAGACGCAGAGTTTCACCGTGACGTGACCGCTGGCGTTTCACCCTTACCAGAGAAAATCCAGCCTTCGTGATGCGCCTTCCTTCCATCAATACCCTGCGGCGCGTCGCCGTCCCCCTCGCGTTCGGCGGAAACAGCGAACAGCAGCACACGTATTTTGCGGAATTGCACCGGGTCGGCATGGTCACGCAGCTGCTGGGCATCATCGCCTACAGCCTGACGTGGCTGATGATGCCGGAACCCTATCATCCGAACCAGACGCATGCCGTGCTGGCGCTGCTGGGCATGCTGACGAGCCTGATCGTGCGCTCCCGCTGCACCACCTTGCCCGTGCTGACGATTACGGGCGCCTGCGCCGTGCTGACCCTGACCTTCGGCCTGCGCACCATGGCCGACGCCGTCCACCACGCCAGTTTCTGGGTCTTGCCCGTGGGCGTCTTCATGACCCTGGCCATCGCTTCCATCTTCAATGGCGGCCTCAGCTACCTGGCCGTGGTGGCCGGCGTGTGGTGGAACGTGGGCCACGGCCTGTATCCCGTCAACGCGGGCTTGCCCGACGAATCGTGGGCGCCTTTGATGATCGCCGTCAGCGTGCTGTTCGGGCTGGCGCTGAATGTCAGCTTCAGCTTATTGCGTTTGCGCAACTATCACTCCAAGGTGGAATTGACGCGGCTGGCCTTCCAGGACGGCCTGACGGGATTGAACAACCGCCGCATGTTCACGCAGCGGGCCCAGCAGATGCATGGTGCGCCCCACGGCGGCATGCTGTATTTCCTGATGATCGATATCGACGATTTCAAGGTCATCAACGACCAGCAGGGGCACGATGCGGGCGACGAGGTGCTGGTGCGCACGGCCGCCATCATCGCGGACAAGGCGCAAGGCCATCTGTGCGGGCGCCTGGGCGGCGAGGAATTCGGCGTCGTCTACGCGGGCGACCGCGAGGCCGTGCGCGCGTTTGCCGGCACCCTGGTCGAGGCCGTCAGCCAGGGCTTCCTGGCCGCGCAGTTCGTATCGATCAGCGTGGGCGTGGCCGAGCTGGACCGGGGCAAGGACCTGGGCCACAGCTACCGGCTGGCCGACGAAGCGCTGTACCTGGCCAAGCGGCAGGGCAAGAACCGCTATGTGATCGCCTGAGGCGCCTGAGGCGCGCCCGCGGTGTTGTTGCCGCGTCAAAAATGGCCGCTTTGCGGGGCAAAAGGGGAGCAAAGCCCCAAGTTCCGGTCATAAGGCAGGGGTAAAACGGGTATAATGCGCGCAAAGGAAATTTGCCGTACGAAAGATATTGTCATACCTACCTTTAACCCGCAGCCACGCTGCATCAACCACCTTCCAATCATGTTGATACTGCCGGGTTCCAATGCCCTGTCCCATTTCCGTAGCCACCGTCTGTTAAGCCAACTGCAAGCCGTTTCGCCTGCGATTGTTGCCGTGCAAGCACGCTATGTCCATTTCATCGATGCCAGCGCGCCGCTCACCAACGACGACAGCACGCGCCTGGGCGCCTTGCTGACGTACGGCGAACCGGCCCACGCTGACAATACGGAAGGCGCTGCCGAAGAATTCTTCGTCATTCCCCGTTTCGGCACGATCTCGCCGTGGGCCTCGAAAGCCACCGACATCGCGCACAACTGCGGCATGGCGCACATCAAGCGCGTCGAACGCGGCATCGCTTTCCGCATCAACCTGAAATCGGGCATCCTGGGCAGCGCCATCGGCGCCGGCAAATTGACGGACGAGCAGGTGCAGGCCGTGGCCGACCTGCTGCACGACCGCATGACGGAATCCGTGCTGCGCAGCGCGGACGACGCCAAGGACCTGTTCCGCACACTGGAAGCGCGTCCGCTGGAATCGATCGACTTGCTGGGGCAGGGCAAGCGTGCTTTGGAAACGGCAAACGTCGAGCTGGGCCTGGCGATGTCGGAAGACGAGATCGACTACCTGGACGCCGCCTTCACCAAGGCCGGCCGCAATCCGACGGACGTGGAACTGATGATGTTCGCGCAGGCGAACAGCGAGCATTGCCGCCACAAGATCTTCAACGCCGACTGGACCATCGACGGCGTGGCGCAGACCAAGTCCCTGTTCGGCATGATCAAGAACACGCACGAACTGCAGCCGAAGGGCACCGTCGTCGCCTACAGCGACAATTCCTCGATCATGGAAGGCGCGACGGTCTCGCGCTTCTACCCGCGCGGCGACAAGCACGAATACGCGGCGTCAAACGAACTGACGCACACCCTGATGAAGGTGGAAACGCATAACCACCCGACGGCCATTTCTCCATTCCCCGGCGCCTCCACGGGTGCGGGCGGCGAGATCCGCGACGAAGGAGCGACGGGCCGCGGCGCCAAGCCGAAGGCCGGTTTGACGGGTTTCACCGTATCGAACCTGTCCCTGCCGGACGCCGTGCGCAGCTGGGAAACGGCCGCTTCCGTGACGGCGCCATTGGCTTCCCGCACGGATGCGGAGCAGTACGGCAAACCGGAACGCATCGCTTCGCCCCTGCAAATCATGATCGAAGGTCCGCTGGGCGGCGCCGCGTTCTCGAACGAATTCGGCCGTCCGGTCCTGGGCGGCTACTTCCGCACGTATGAACAGAACGTCGGCGCGAAGGAAGCGGGTACTGCGGACGCCGTGTTCGGCTACCACAAGCCCATCATGATCGCCGGCGGCATCGGCAATATCTCGGCGCAGCACACGCACAAGAACGACATCCCCGTCGGCAGCCTGCTGGTGCAGCTGGGTGGCCCGGGCATGCGCATCGGCATGGGCGGCAGCGCCGCCTCGTCGATGACGACGGGCAGCAACACGGCCGACCTGGACTTCGATTCCGTCCAGCGCGGTAATCCGGAAATGGAACGCCGTGCCCAGGAAGTCATCAACGCCTGCTGGCAAATGGGCGCGGACAATCCGATCATCTCCATCCACGACGTGGGTGCGGGCGGCTTGTCGAACGCGTTCCCGGAAATCACTAACGACGCCAAGCGCGGCGCGATTTTCGACCTGCGCAAGATCCCGCTGGAAGAATCGGGCATGGCGCCGAAGGAAATCTGGAGCAATGAGTCGCAGGAACGCTACGTCCTGGCCATCGCGCCGGAAAGCCTGCCCCTGTTCAAAGCCATGTGCGAACGCGAACGCTGTTTGTTTGCCGCCGTGGGCGTGGCCACCGAAGAGCGTCAATTGAAGCTGATCGACCCGGAACTGGGCAACGAACCGGTCGACATGCCGATGGACGTCTTGCTGGGCAAGCCGCCGAAGATGCAGCGCGACGTGGTCCACGTGGCCAACGATTTCCCTGCCATCGACCTGACGGGCATGGACTTGACGGATGTGGCGCAAAAAGTGCTGCTGCTGCCTACCGTGGCCGACAAATCCTTCCTGATCACCATCGGCGACCGCAGCGTGGGCGGCATGACCGTGCGCGACCAGATGGTGGGACCATGGCAAGTGCCGGTGGCCGATTGCGCCGTCACCACCATGAGCTTTGAGGGCTATCTGGGCGAAGCGATGGCAATGGGCGAACGCACGCCGCTGGCCGTCATCGACGCCGCCGCCTCGGGCCGCATGGCCGTGGGCGAAGCCGTCACCAACATCGCCGCCGCAGCGATTGCCGACATCTCCGACATCAAATTGTCCGCCAACTGGATGGCCGCCTGCGGCCAGCCTGGCCAGGACGCCGCCCTGTACGACACGGTCAAAGCCGTCGGCATGGACTTGTGTCCTGCGCTGGGCATCAGCATCCCCGTCGGCAAGGATTCGCTGTCGATGCGTACGACGTGGAAAGACGAGAGCACGGGCGCGGCGAAATCCGTCACGTCGCCCGTGTCGCTGATCGTCTCCTCGTTCGCGCCAGTGACGGATGTGCGCAAGTCGCTCACGCCGCAGCTGAAAACGGACCAGGGCGACACCTCCTTGATCTTGATCGACCTGGGCCGCGGCAAGAACCGCCTGGGCGCCTCGGCGCTGGCGCAAGTGATGGGACAGCTGGGCAACGCCACGCCGGACGTGGACAGCGCGGAAGACTTGAAAGGCTTCTTCGCCGCCATCCAAAAGCTGAACAGCGACGACAAGCTGCTGGCCTACCATGACCGTTCTGACGGCGGCCTGTACGCCACCCTGACGGAAATGGCCTTCGCCGGCCACACGGGCATGTCCGTCAACCTCGACATGCTGACCATGGAAGGCGAGCACTCGAGCGACTGGGGCGACGCCAAGAACTGGGCCGGCCAGGTAGCGGAACGCCGCAACGAACTGACCCTGCGCGCGCTGTTCAGCGAAGAGCTGGGCGCCGTCATCCAGGTGCGCGCGGAAGAAAAGTCGCTCGTCATGGACGTGCTGCGCACGTTTAACCTGGGCGCCTGCAGCCATATCATCGGCAAATTGAACGACCGCGACGTGATCGAATTCACGCGCGACGCCAAGCTGATCTACACCCAGCCGCGCGCGGACCTGCACCGCCTGTGGAGCGAAACGAGCTGGCGCATCGCCCGCCTGCGCGACAATCCTGCCTGCGCGGACGCCGAATACGACCGCCTGCTGGACGTGCAAGACCCGGGCATGTCGCCTATCGTCACGTTTGACCAGAACGAGAACATCGCTGCGCCATTCATCGCCACGGGCGTGCGTCCCCGTGTCGCCATCCTGCGCGAGCAGGGCGTCAACTCGCACATCGAGACGGCCTACGTCATGCACCAGGCAGGCTTCACGGCCGTCGACGTGCACATGAGCGACCTGATCGCGGGCCGCGTGAAGCTGGACGACTTCCAGGGCGTCATCGCCGTGGGCGGCTTCTCGTACGGCGACGTGCTGGGCGCGGGCGAAGGCTGGGCGAAAACGATCCTGTTCAACGCCAGCCTGGCGGAACAGTTCGCGCGCTTCTTCAACCGCACGGACAGCTTCGGTTTGGGTATCTGCAACGGCTGCCAGATGATGAGCAATCTGAAATCCATCATCCCCGGCGCCCACGCCTGGCCTAAATTCACGCGCAACAAGTCGGAGAAATTCGAAGGCCGCTTTGCCATGGTCGAAGTGATGGATTCCCCATCGATCTTCTTCAACGGCATGGCCGGCACCCAGGCCGGCATCGCCATCGCCCACGGCGAAGGCTACGCCGACTTCTCGCAAACGGGCGACATCACCCAGGTCACCAAAGCCATGCGCTTCGTCGACAACAAGGGCGCCGCCACCGAAGCGTATCCGTACAACCCGAACGGCTCGCCGGAAGGCATCACCTCCGTCACCACGCCAGACGGCCGCTTCACCGTGCTGATGCCGCACGCTGAACGCGTGTTCCGCAGCGTGCAACAGTCCTACCACCCTGAAGCATGGGGCGAGGATTCGCCGTGGATGCGCATGTTCAGGAATGCGCGGAAGTTTGTGGGGTAATTAGTTCGCTTGCAGGGCAGCGCTGGAGTTCAAGGCGCTGCTGCAGGGGTGGGAGTGAGAAAGCCGCTGTCGGGAGACAGCGGCTTTTTTTACGTCAACAATCAGAATTCACTTGCATTCCTTGTAAGTATTATTTTCTTATTTTCAATCGCAGCTTCTAATACCATTGATGGACCTCGAATCTCTTCCCCAATAATCCAAACATGTTGCCGCGCTCTGGTAACGGCAACATAAAGTCGATTATGTGCGATGTAGTTTTGGAAAACTCTGCTAGCATTTGAGGTAATACTTGCTGAGCTCGGAACTCTACCATCATCAACACCAACCAATACAACTGCCTCGAATTCAAGACCGCCGACATAGTCTGCATGGCCCACAATGAAACATCCACTTTTCTCGGCAGATTTAATTGCTTCGATATCGCCACGTTCTATCAATACTGACGCCAATTTATTGTTCTCGCTTACGTAGCGTGCTGCATCATCGAAGAGTCCTCGATCGAAGAATATAAGTGCTATCTGATGTCTTTTAAGGTTTTTCGTGCTTTTTATTTTCTCAGCTGCCTTAAAAGAATAATCTAAAATTGCATCATTATTATTTAAAAGGTAATATTGCGGTATGGATTCTTCAGTATTTGAATCAAATACATATGATGCCTCTGAAATCGGATTGTCAAAATTCGTGAAAAGGTTTGCGCCGTGAGATGTAATCGAAAATGCCAAATCGGTTATTGAAGGGGTGCACCGAAAAACAGCCCGTAGTGTTGTACGTCGTTCAGTATTTTCGATTCCCATGGAGTCGTGAAATTCCATATCATTCCATGCAATATCGCCCAAGGCTTGCGACAAATCTATGGCATAAGAAATCGGAGTTTGTGTAGTGTCTTTTGTTAGGTAGTGAACCAAAGAAAGTTCATTCATATTAAAAAGATGGACTTCATCAATGAATATTGCATCATAGCCTTCACGGGCTCTGCGTCTCCTCCATATCGGTGAGTCAAGTTTAGACAAGGCAGATATGGCTATGTCGTCTGTGTCGAATTGTGAGAGAGTATCTAGTATGGCACTATATTTTTTAAAAATATTAAAAATAAATCGCCTATCGTGTTCTGAACTAATCGGTAGGCCATATACGGGTCGTTTTATCGATTTATATTTTTCAAATACCTCATCGCATCTACCTTTTATTACTACGCTAATTTCATGGCGAACTAGTTCTGCAATATGAAAAGGTTCATCTTTGTTAAATAGATCATATAGTGGTTCATTTATGAAATCACGATGCCCGGACAATCCATTTTTTACTTCATCAATCAATGTTACCAGATGAAGAAGTTGGAGATTTTTTGCTTCTGAAGAATCTATATCTAATAGTTCAGATTCATGTATATCATCCTTCAAGAAATCTCGGCATACATCTTGTAATGTCTTTATTTCTATTGATGGGTGTTGGTTATCTGCACTTATTTCATTTAGTCCTGATAAGATACTAACAAAATAACTTACATTCTTTACCATTGCCTGACTTGGGCATATAAATAAAAACCGACTTGATTTTCCATTTTTTCTTGCTATTTTTATCCCTTGTAGGCACTTTAAAACCATACAAATTGTTTTTCCAGAGCCTGCGGGGCCCTCTATTCGAGCTGGTTCGGAATAGTCGCGTTGAACAAATTCAAGTTGACGAGGCGATAATTTTGATAAGGGATCTGCTTGTCCAAGTACACTGGATGAGGAAAGAGAGTTTTCGACTAGAGTTGTCTGAAAAAATGATACTTTTGATGAGTCAGTTGGATTTGTATCTGTAGAAGTGTAGGTCTCTCGCTCAAAAATTTGATCAATTGATTTATTGAAATTTGTTTCAGAACAATTCTCATGTAATCCATTACCTTCGCTTGTGCCAAATTTGTAAACAAGCAGGTGTTTTCCGGCAAATCTTCTTGCCATTCGTCGTGCACTAGGTTCACGATCAATAGTTATTCTATATGAGCCTCCGCTAGTTATTGGGAATGGGAAAATTATTGCTTTTGGTGATCCTACCGGAAGGTATTCATTGTTATTTAAGCTTAAGTTCCCCCAATATTTTATTGCAAATCTCAAAAGCTTTTGAACTGCAGTTAATACCATACTCTCTGATACTTTTTCAATTTTGAAAGTTTCGAAGTCGACGGTTAAAGTATTTTTTTCTATAGAGTACTTCTCTCCTTTTGCCGTTAATATACATCCATTCTTTATGAACTTGTAATTCAATCCTGATATGGCTGAATTTTCTTCTGGTTGTAGGGCAAGGAATAGATTAATTAAAATGTTTGATTGTTCGAAGTCTGAACTTTGAAGTTCTCTGTTTGTTATTATGATTTTCGCTGCCTCCTCAGTAATTCCGATATATTCAAGCGATTTCATATTTTCCTTTTAGATTTTGAAAGTCAATTTTAGAAATATCTGATGTCCCAATTCTTGAGTAATAGCTTGTAAATCTTTGCAATATATGTTCTATATATGGTGATTGTAATGTTGAAAATATCTCGCCTTCATTTAAGTTGTCAAGATTTATATTTGAATATTTTCCGGATTTATCTCTATCATATTTTAATTTGTCTAGTCCAAGAGAAAGTTCATCTAGAATTGTTCTATTTAGCGTTATAGGTTGGGTGAAATCTATAATATACCCAACACAGTCTTCATCGGTCTTTATTCGTTCAATAAAGTGAGAGTCTAAACGAGAATTTCTCCAAAGTGAATCTAGTATTCTATTATGAACTTCTTTCATTTGTTTGTTGCTTTTAATTATATCTTTTTCTTCAATGTATGGTTTTAAAGATTCGAGGCAATCAAGATCATTTTTCTTTATATTTTTATTTTTCAAAATTTCTATTGTTGAATAGTAGCCATATATTTGAAAGGATTCCTTTGCAATTGTGTACTTTTCCAAAATGTCTGCTGCCATTTTTTCTACGGATTTCCCAGCTTGTACTATGACTTCTTGCTTTCCAACGGTAGACATCCAGTCTTTTAAAGGTAGGATAGGAAGGCATAAGACCGTTTTTGACTTCCTGTGTGCAATGTCACACCTTGCGGACACCACAACTCCATATGATCTTCCTGCATCAGGAGTTCTTAGACAGTTGAAAATGGCCCCTTGTGTAAGTTCGCCAAATTTAGCTTTTGTCACTAGCGCTCTCATTTTTTCCTTTATATATTTTAAATTCGCTTGATATTTTTAATACTTGCGAATCTTGTCTAATGGGTAGAGGTTTTATCTATAGCCCCTTCGCCCCCCCACAATCACCACCGCCGACGGCACCAATAAAAACTGCGCAATCAGCGTCCCCGCCAGCCGGCTTCCCACCAGCCACACCACCGCCCGCCGGAACTGCGATTCTTCGATCTTGCCTTCGATGACGTCGTCCGTCATGCCCGACATGTGCGGGTCGATGAAGACGGCCATCATGATGGTGGCGCCACCGTTGATGATCGAGGAGAGCGTGCTCGAGGTGACGCGCACGCTGGGGTCCAGCACGCCTGCGTACAGGGCGGCGAAGACGCCTACCGTCCACAGGGCCGTGGCGATGACGTTCATGGCTGTCATGGATACGGAGACGCCCGATTTCTGGCGCAGGTCCGTGACGTTGGCGGGCTTGGGCAGGCTGGCGGAAGTCCTGAGGTAGGACAGGCCGCCCTTGAAGACGGCGTGCAGCAGCAGTTTCGGTACGGACCTGTGCATCTGGAAGTGCTCGACGGCGCGGCAGAAGGCGCGCTGGAAGGTGGGGATCAGGATCGCGCCCAGTATCGTTGCCAGACTGGCGGAGAACAGCAGCCAGCGGAAGTCCAGCAGCAGGGCGCTGGCGGCGATATGCTGGTCGATTCCTGTTTCCACGCGCTTGGCGAGAAATGGTCCTAAAAACGAATTCGAGGTGCGCGACAGCAGCATGAGAATGCTGAACAGGGCCAGGGACACGGCGATGCGCCGCGTGCGGATGCCGGCGATGCGCACGGAATAGGCGAGGGTGCCGATGATGTGGATGATGAACGTCAGTGCGCAAATCAGCAGCAATTGCTTGTCCATCACAACCTTGCAGTAATGAAAATATAATTCCATGCTGCCATGGGATTACTTATTTTTCAACTGCAAATAAGTTAATTTTCCTGTGGTGGGGGATTTGTGGTGTTTTGGCTGGCGCGCATTGTATGGCCAGCGCGGCACAGAAACCGGGATCGCACGCTGTGGGGCCGGTGACGGCGGCACCGCAATTGCGCAGCATGCGTCGTCTTATTCAAGACGCAATTGCAAAAAATGCAAAAACTTATTAAAATGAAATTCTACTTTGATAAGGAATGCCATGCGCCAGCTCGCTTTTAGCCGTATCGCCGTACTCATGGGCACTTGCCTGACTGGGCTGGCCATCGCGGCACCCACTGTGCACCTGTCCGCCAGCCCGGAGGTGGTGGCCAAGGGAACGAGCACCTCGATTGCCTGGGATGCCTTGGGTGCCGAATCGTGCGCTTCGTCGTGGGCGCCGTCGCTGCCCCTGACGGGCTCGTACACGCCGCCGGCGCTGCAGGCGGCCACCAGCTATACGGTGACGTGCCAGGGTGGCGGGGCCAGCGTGTCGCAGCAAGTGACGGTGCAGCTGGCGCCCGCCTGCGTGACGAATTGCTTTACCAAACGCTGGATCTATTTTTATGGCGGCATTGCCTGGGGTAAAAAAACCGCGAACGCGGACTTCAACAAGCTGTCGGCGCTGATCGTCAACGCGGCAGCGCTGGGCTATAACGGCATCGTCGTCAATATCGGCGGCGAAGACTCATATATTTCCGACTCGCGCGATTCGCCCGATTTTGCAGGCAACCTGGCGGCCATCAAGCAATTGGCGCTGGATAAAGGCATCGAACTGATACCGATGGGCGGCCATCCGCAGATACCGGCACAGCTGCAACCGGAACTTGCCGAAGCGGTTCCCGTGGTGGACACGCCGTTTGTCGTTGCCAATGGCGTGGCCAGGGTCGCCACCCATTGGCTGGCAAATGATAATTTTGCCGCGGGAAAAAGCGATTGGGACCTGTGGGACCTGAATATCCAGCATGATCCGACGGAAGGACACAACGGGCCTGGATCGCTCAAGCTGGTGCAACCCAACGGCTTTGACCCGGTCCCCAAAGGCGCCCAGCCAAAGCGGCACGAGCAAACGCGCCTGCACCGCCGCTTTGTCAATTTGCAGCCATTTACATCCTACCGCGCCTCGTTCTGGATCATGGTTAAAAATTACAAGGCGCCATTAAAGGTCCAGGTGCTGGCCGATACAACCACCATTCCCCTGTATGACAGCCTGTATCCGCTGGGATGGGGAAGCAGCAATGGCGCGTGGAACGCCAAGCCGAATGCACTGGGGGAGTATGGCGAGTGGAAAAATATCACCATCGATTTCAATACCCGGGAGTTTGGCAACATTAATTTCTATGTGGGCGCGTGGAGCAACGCCAAGAATGACGAGCCGGGGGAAGCGTGGATAGACGATATGCAGATCCGGGAAACAGGTTTGGCCCATCCCGTCGTGCGCAATCACCTGGAAGTGAGCGTGCGGTCGAAAACCACGGGCACCGTGTACAAGGAGGGGCTCGATTTTACCGTTGCCAACGAGTCGCTGAACATACTCAACGGGCGCATTCCCGATGGAAGCCAGCTGCTGGTATCGTGGTATCAGCAAGCGAAGAACATGATGCCCGTCTGGACGGCGCCGGCCAGCGCTTGTCCGCCCGAGTACATGGCCTGGCAAAGGACGGGCTATGAAAAAATCAAGGCGCTGTATCCCACCAGCCAGAAATTCTTCATTAATTATGACGAGTGGCGCATCATGAACTGGGACCCGAGCTGCCAGTACGCGAGCGCGGGCGCCTACCTGGCCGGCACGATGACGGCCATGCAGGCGATGCTCAAGCAGGTCAATCCGGGTGTGGAACTGTACGTGTGGAACGATATGTTCGATCCCAACATGAATGCCATCGACAAGTATTTCATGGTCAATGGCAGCCTGCTGGGGGCTGCCGATGGCATCCACCCGAATACCGTCATCGTCAACTGGACGCAGAGAAATGTGTACGTCGACCCGCCGCCGATCCCGCTGCAGCAGTCTTCGTTGAAATTTTTCCACGACCGCAACCTCAAGCAGGTGATCGCCCTGTATTACGACGACTTGCCGCTGACGGACGAATGGCTCGACAACCTGGATGCGGCCGAAGCGGATGGCGTGACGGGCGTCGATGGCTTCATGTACACCACCTGGGTCGACAATGGCAAGTATGAGGACCTGGCGGCAGTCGCCAGCAAGATCAAGGCGCGCGCCAAGGCCCGCTGGCCGCAGTGACGGGAAATGGTGCGCTGGCGTGCCTTGGCCGCTTGTATTCCGGGCAAGCGGCCTCAACCGAAGTCACGGCGCGGCTAGCTCCTGTCCCACCAGGGCGGCGTGCTTGACGACCAGGGGCACGCCATGTCCACTTCGCTGATCCTGTAGCGGATCTCGATCACCTGGCCGGGGCTGAAGGGACCGCGTTTCCAGTCGCCGGAATCAAAGACGTAGCCTTTGCCCTTGATGCAAAGACTGGTCGGATTGCTGCCGATGGGGCCGGTCGAGTGCAGGGTGACGCGCACTTCGCCGTTGGCGTCCAGCGGGGCGTCGCCACCCATGAAGAGTAGATCCGAGCCGACATCGCAGACACTGGTGCTGCCCACTTTGCTGCAGTGCTTGATATACGTTTCCTGGCGCGCCTGGGCCAGGTAATCGTCATGCCGCATCGGCTTGCCGTCGTCATAGGTAAAGCGCAGGACGACTGGCGTAGGCTCGCTGGCAGGATGGCGCGTGGTGCTGGTGCAGGCGGCGCTGACCAGGGCCAGCAAGGGCCAGGCCAGCAGGCGCAGGCCGCGGCGCAGCATGGATGGGGATTTGCCGCCGGATGGATGCTGCATGTGGCGTTGCCATTTGTCTCATGATCGGGGCGCCGATCATAGCATGCGCGGACGGCGGTTCCGCTAGCATGCTCCGCGATTCAATTCCTGCAGCACTTTTTGGCACAGCACCCCGTAGCCCACGCCCGTGCCCCGCTTGTGGGTGGCCAGGTCGTAGCGGGCGCTGATGTCGTCCCACGCCACGCTGCCGGGCAAGGGGTGCAGGGCCTCGTCGAGGTCCATCTCGAAGTGGATGAAATGGCCATCGGCGCTCAGCAGCTTGCCGGACACGGCGGGCATGCCGGGGAAGGCCAGCTGCAGGTCGAGCATGATGGCCGCGTCGAGCGCCACGCCGTGGCTGGCCGCGCACTGGCGCAAGGCCTCGGGCACGGGGCGCGCGCGCCACCAGGCCGCCGTCTGCTTGATGGCGGCCAGGGCCAGCGCGTTTTGCTGTTGGACAGAATACTGTTTGCTCATGGCTGCCACCCATGGGAACGGGGCTTGCCGCATCAACGCGATGCCAGGCTCAGGCTTTGCACGTGGGCGGGCACGATATCGCCGCTGGCCAGTTTTTCGGCCGGCACCAGCATCTGCACTTCGCCGCCCACGCTGCCGTTGTCGCGCAGGTCGATGCGCATGGCCAATTGCCGGTCGAGCGCCACGAAACGGTTGCTGTCGGAGGCGATGATGCGGTGTTCTTCCTGGTCGTCGATGCGCGCATACATCATGGCGCCGAGGCTGCCCGCGTTGCGCAGGTAGAGCACCTGGCCGTTCGAGAGCTCATAGGCGCCGCGGAACTGGCCAAACGTTTCGGCACTCATGAAGTATCGGTGTGCCGGCAGTTCGATCGTCTGCAGGCGCCCGCCTGGAATGACGACGGTCTGGCTGTCGGGGAGCGATTGCGCATTGGCCAGCAGGGCGCAGATGCCCAGGGTGCCGGCGAGTATCCATGTTTTCATTTTCCAGCCCATCCTTGAATTGTGGTGCCGTCCGCTGCCGGTGCGGCGATGTTGATGTGGGTGCCAGGCAAATCGAACCGGCTGGTCCGCGTGCGGTGCTGGTACATGGGCAAGGCGCGGGCTGCCGGTCTTGCCAGTGTAGGCAGGCGAGTTGCCGTGCGCATCATCCGATCGGATGACACGGCCTCAGGCGTCGAGCACGGCCAGGTGCGCCGTGGCGCCGTGGATCAGGGCGATCAGCTCGCCCTGGTGCCGCGTATCCGTCTTCAAATACGTGTGGTGCAGATGGGTCTTGACGGTATTGACGCTGATGCCGCCGCGCGCGGCGATCTCCTCGATGGTGGCGCCCTGCGCCAGGGCCTTGCCCACTTGTGCTTCGGCTTGCGTCAAGTCAAACAGCTGGCGCAAGGCAGGAATGGACGTGCTCGTTTGCGTAGGGTCGCGGGCGATCAGCAGCGCGCATGGAGGCTGGCAAGCGGCAAGCGGGGTGACAGTGAGCGCCAGCGGCGCCTGCTGCGTGCGCGTCAGGCGCAGCGACTGGCATTGCGCTGCGCCGCCAGCGCTGCCGATCACCAGGCGCACGGCGCGCACGAGGGCGGGCGGGGCGGCATACGCCAGGTGCGCTGCATGCAAGGCGTGGCCGGCGGGGGTGGCGAAGCGCAGTCCGAGGCCGGCGTCGAGTACCAGCACGGCGGCGCCCATGGCGTCGAGCGCCGCCAGCGCGCAGTGGCTGGCCAGTTGCGCCTCGCGCAGGCGCTGCTGCAAGCATCGCGCGCGTTGCAGATGCGGCAAGAGTTCCTGCCATTGCGAACCGTTCAAGCCTGCGCTGTCGAGCTGCGGCCAGTCGTTTTCGCCGCAGGCTGCGCCGTACAGGGCGACTATCAGTTTGCCCACGTCCGCCGTTGCTGCCACTGTCCCCATGCTTGCCCCCATTGCCTGATTACATCAGTGTGCCGCAGGCGTGCAGGTGCGGAACTGGGTAAGGGCGGTGTGGCGCAGCGATCCACACTACCTTTGTGAGGAAGGGCTAGTCGCTGCCATCTGGCCTGGGCATCTTTCAAGATAGTACATAGACATCGTTGCTGCAATGGTCCGTGGAAATATGCGTGGATAGTGTTCTGTAGGAAACTTGCGCAGGTAAAACACGTCCATGATGTAAGATTCGCACTATGTCCGATTTTACATTTACCGATTGCCCATGAGTTCAATAATGATCCCCGACGTCGCCCTGGTCGACAATACCGAACAACGCACGCCGCTGGTGCTCGTGCTGGACTGCTCCGGCAGCATGGATGGCGAACCCGTGTCGCTTCTCAACGATGGCCTGGCCTTGCTGGAACAGGAATTGAAATCCGACGTGATCGCCGCCAAGCGCGTGCGCATCCTTGTGATCCAATACGGCGCGCACGATGAAGCAGTCGTCGCCAGCAACTGGTGCGACGCCATGGATTTCACGGCGCCCCGGTTGGAAGCGAACGGCACCACGCCGACGGGCGCGGCCGTGGAACTGGCGCTGGCGGAAGTCGAGCAGGAAAAGCAGCGTTTCCGCCAGGCGGGCGTCGCATACACGCGGCCGTGGCTGTTCCTGATGTCGGACGGCGAGCCGACGGACCGCTGGCAGCACGGCGCCGAGCAGGCGCGCGCAGCGGAACAGTCGAACAAGGTGGCGATCTTCCCCATCGCCGTGGGCGACAACGCGAATATCGATTCCTTGGGGCAGTTTTCGAGCCGGGGCGAGCGGGGCGTGAAGCAGCTGAAAGGCTTGCAGTTCCGCGAGCTGTTCCTGTGGCTCAGTGCCAGCATGCAAGTGGTGTCGCAATCGCGTCCCGGCGCGCAGGCGCAACTGGCGTCGACGGACGGCTGGTCGGTCGTGAATACGTGAAAGCCCGTTGATCCATGACTGCAGTACAGAATATGTGGCGCGTGTTCGGCGCCTCCGTCACGGGCAAGGCGCACCTGGATAAAGACATCGCTTGCCAGGATGCGCACGCGCACGCCGTCGTGGGCGGCGTCTTGCTGGCCATCGTCTGCGATGGTGCCGGTTCCGCCAGGCTCAGCGAGCAGGGCGCGGAGTTTGTCGCAACACAAACCGTGCAGGCGCTGGCCGGCCGGCTGGAGCAGGGCGCCACCGTGCAGGATTTACAGGACGGCGCGCTGGCGGCCACCCTGGCGCAGATCCGCGCCGCGCTGGACGACATCGCCCGCGCGGCCGACGCCACCGTCGACGACTACGCTGCCACGGTCGTCGGCGTGGTGATGGGCGCCGACACCGGTTTCTTTTTCCACCTGGGCGATGGCCTGGGCGTGGCGCAGCTGGGCGATGGCGGCGAATTGATCTCGCTGCCCGCCAACGGCGAATACGCCAATGAAACCTATTTTCTCAGCGGCGAACGCTGGCGCGAACAGCTGCGCCTGCTTGCGATTCCGCAAGCAGCAAGCGGCGTCGTGCTGATGTCGGACGGCTGCATGCCCTTTGCCATGAGCAAGAACAATGGGGGCCTGTACGCGCCGTTCATGGATGCCGTGCAAGGCTATCTGCGCACGGTCGACAGCGTCGGGCTGGGCAATGCTGCGCTGGCGTCCACCCTGGCCGACCCGCGCACGCACCAGATCACGGGCGATGACAAGACCCTGCTGTTGGCCTTGCGCGCATGAGCCAGAAGCAGGGTGTGACACCGGGCCTGAGTCCCGGTGGAAAAATTTGGCTGGATAAAGTCCGCAGTCTGATCCTGGGCAAACTGATTAAAAGCGGCGGTGCTGGCAGCGTGTATCTGTTGCCTGGCGCGCCTGCGCAGGTGGCCAAGCTGTACCACCCGCACCTGGACCGGGCCGCCAACCGGCGCAAGCTCGAAGCGATGCTGGAACTGTCGCCCGAATTGCCCGATCAAATGGAAAACGGCAAGCGCTACGTGCAGATCGCCTGGCCGCAAGCGGCCGTGTTCGACGGCCAGGGCGGCTTCGCGGGCTTCGTCATGCCCCTGCTGGACATGGCGCAAACGGCCGAGCTGGAACACATCATGCAGGAGCGGCAGGCGCGCGCGGCCGGCTTGCCCACGGGGCTCGGTCCCAAGCTGACCCTGGCCGCCAACCTGGCCGCCGTCATCGATGCGCTGCACCAGCAGCAGCATTACGTGGTCGATCTGAAACCCGTGAACCTGCGCTTTTACCGCGACTCGCTGTACATCGCCATGCTCGACTGCGATGGCTTCAGCATCCAGGGCCATGCGGAGCGTTTTCCTGCCGAACAATTCACGGCTGACTACCTGGCGCCGGAATTCCAGCGCAAGGGCATGCCGGCGGGCACGGAAATGGCGCAAGACCGCTTTGCCCTGGCCGTCGTCATCTTCCAGTTGCTCAACTTCGGCATCCACCCGTACAGCGGGCGGCCCGGCAATGCGCAAGTGGCAAGCGACATACCCGGGCGCATCCGCGACGGCTGCTATGCGTACGGCATAAAACGCCACAAGCAGCTGGCGCCGAACGCCACCAGCGGCCATGCGCTGATGCCGCCCGAGCTGCGCGCCATGTTCGACCGCGCGTTTTCCCCGTCGCCGAAACCCCAGCGGCCGTCGGCGTCCGACTGGGCGCAGTTACTGCGCGGCTATGCGCAGCGCAGCGGAGGCAAGCTCGTCGTGTGTGCCGTGCATCCCGAACACCAGCATTTTGCGGGCCTGGGTTGCGCCGCCTGTGCGCGCGACAAGGTCATCGGTGCTGCGGCGCAAGCGTCGGTGCAGGCGCAGCAGACGCTGCTGCAGCAGCAATCGGTTCCGCAACAGCGCAGCGTGCGCCGCACGGCGCCGGGGCAGGCGCCGGTTGCCATCCCCTTGGCGGGCAACACTGGCGCCGGCATTTCAGGCAAGGGCTGGGGCGTGGTGGTGGTGCTGATCGTGCTGTTCCTGATCGGCTTTACGGCCTGGACTTCGTCGCCCGATGCAGTGAAGGACAAGGCCAGCCTGCAGGCGCAAGCCGACCAGGCGGCAGGCCTGGAAGTATTTTCCTGGCGCCCGCGCAGGACGGCCGGTTTCCAGCCGTCCGATGCGCGCAAGGCCGTGCGCAGCCTGTCGCAAGCGATCAGCAAGGGCGACGACGATGCCGTCACGCGGGGCTTGCAACTGCTGTACCGTGCCGGCGAAGAAAAGCAGTCCGGCTACGGCGGCGACCGCACGCAGGCGCAGCTGCGCGCCTCGTTGCTGGAAGGCCTGGGCTGGGTGCCCGGCTATGAGCCGGCGCTGGTCGCCAGTTATCTTGATCTGCTGCAAGCCAACCCGCGCGACCATCTGGTGGCGGCGGCCATGGGCCGCATGCACCTGAGCCTGAACGAACCGCAGGCGGCGCGCCAGTACTTCGAGCAAGCCGTGTGGGCGCGGCCGACCGATGGTACGGCCTGGCTGGGCATTGCGGCGGCTGCACAGCTGCGCGGTGGCGACGAGCGCGATGCCGTCAATCTGGTGGCGCTGGCGCGGCTGACGGCATACCGTTATGCCGTGCAGAACGCCTTGCCGGCGGACCCGGGCGAGCCGGCCGACAATGGCGTCGCGCGCACCATGCAGCGCATGGAGCTGACCGCCAGGGTGTTGCGCCTGGCGCAACCGGGCGCCTACCAGAAGCGCTGGGACAAGACGCTGGCCGATGGCGCGCTGCTGGCGCAAAGACTCCAGGCCATGCCGCCACTGCGGGACCAGGTCGGCGGCGTGCAGCGCGAGACGATGGCGACGGTCGACTATGGCGTGCTCGATGCAAAGCACGCGACGGGCGAAAACCGCTTGATCCTGGCCATTGCCGCCGACGGCAGCCTGACGCATGCGACGGCGGAATTGCCGATGGAACCCATGCTCAACAAGGCGCTGCTCGATAGCGTGAAACGCTGGACCTATCTGCCTGCCGTGCAGCACGGCCAATTGCAGGACGCCAAGGTAGTGGTGCTGGTGCGTTACCGCGATGGCCGGGTCAGCTTCGTGCCGGGCGGTGTCGCCGTCACGGCGGAACATTAGAGGAATACCATGAAAATCAAGACGATATGCGCCGTGCTGGGCGCTTCCTTGCTGTACCCAGGCATGGCGCAGGCGGACATCGTGCAGCGCCTGGTGGTGACCAGCATGGCCAGCGAGCCTGATGGCGAAGGCGGCGATGTGTTCACTATTGCGGGCACGACAGCCTGCGGCGGCAAGCAGATACGCATGGATGCGCGCTCGGTGAACCTGGATGAGGCGCCGTACGCAGCGTTGAAAGTCCAGCTTGCTGAACGCATGCGCGCCAGGACGCCCATGCTCGTCACCGTGAAACAATGCCCGGACGATGCGAGCGTACCCATCGTGCGCGAGATCGCCGCCTGCACGCCTGCCGATTGCGCCGATGGCCGGGCCCGGCTGTACCTGCACGAGCGTTTCTATCCCATCGAGCGGGAGCAGGCACCCAACGTGCTGCTGTTGCCATTGCCGAAAGGCAAACAGCCGGGCACGTGGAAGGTGGAAATCTATAGCGTGGCGGGCCACAAGCTGCGCCTGTCCGGCCACGTCAACCGCGCCGATTATGCACAGGGCGAGCTGGTGGGTGGCTATGTCACGTATTACCCCGACGGCAAGATCGAAAAGCAGGTGGCGCAGGATGGGCAAGGCCGGCAGGATGGCGTTACTAACCTCTATCGTGCCGATGGCAGCCTGGAATCGCGTGGCAACTGGCGTCATGGCTTGCCGGAAGGCACGCACCAGCAATATCACGCCACGGGCAAGCTGCGCGAGGCCAGCGTGTACCGCGAGGGACAGCGCGTGGACGGTCCCGTGCAGACATTCGATGCCAATGGCAAGCTGAGCACCAGTTATGTGCTGCGCGATGGACGCATGGAAGGCGAACTGCTCGCATATTTTCCCGATGGGAAAGTGTCGAACAGAACGCAAGTGAGCAAGGGCAAGTTCAATGGCAGCACCACGGATTACTACCCCGATGGCGCCGTGCGCGCCAGCATGACGCAAGTCAACGATTTACCTGTGGGCGAGGCGCTGGAATTCTATCCGGATGGCAAGGTGCAAAGCCGCCAGCAGTATGTCGATGGTGGCGGGCTGCTCAGCGTCCGGCGCTACAGCCCCCAGGGCGTGCTGGTACTGGAAAGACGCTGGGATGCGCAGCTGCGCGAGCAGGGCACGTCGCGCTCGTGGTACGAGAACGGCAAGCCCGAGCACGCGATCGACTACGTGAACGACCGGCGTGACGGCTGGAGCCGCAGCTGGCGCGACGATGGCAGCTTGAAAAGCGAATGCCGCTACGTGGCCGGCAAGGCACAGGGCGACTGCGGCGAAGCGCCGCCAGCGCCGGAATTGCAGCGCAAGGAGCAGGCATGGCGCGCCTTATAAATCACCTTGTTGGCGTCATGCTGCTGTTGCCGGCCATGGCCCAGGGCGAAATCGTGCAGCGGCAAGTGATCACGGCGATCAAGGCCGCGCCTGGCAGCGGCGACGTGCTGACCGTGGACGACGATACGGGCTGCGGCGGCCGGCAGCTGCGCATGGATGCGGCGTCGGTCGGGCTGAGCGAGGAGCAGTATGGCGTCATGAAGACCGAGCTGGCCAACATGATACGCGACAGGAACCCCGTGCTGGTGCGCATCCTTGCCTGTCCGGCGCCAGATCAGGCCGACGCCATTCCCGTTGTCCGCATGCTGCGCGGCTGCGATGCGCACTGTACCGATGGCAAGGTGCGGCTCTACCTGAACCATAACCTGTCGCGCGGCGAGGCCATGGAAAGCGCGCGTTACGCACTCGTGCTGCCGCTGCCGCCAGGCAAGATGCCCGGCACCTGGCAAGTCGAGATCTATCACGTGCGCGAAGGCGAACCGAAGCGGTTGACGGGCCAGGTCGATAATCCCGATTACCTGCGCGGCAAGCTGGTGGGCAACTACCGCATGTATTACCCGCATGGCCAGCTGGAAATGCAGGTGGAGCAGCAGGAGGGGCGCGGCGTGCAGACGCGGTATCGCCCGGATGGCCAGCTGGCCTTGCGCGCCAGCTTGTTCAATGGCGTGCAGGAAAGCGCGGCGGGCCAGTCCCACGATAGGGCGCAGGCCGATGGCGTGGTGGAAACCTTCGACACGGATGGCAAGCTGCGCACGCGCACGACGAGGGTCAAGGGCCAGCCGGACGAATCGCTGCTGTTCTATCCGGACGGCGCCGTGGAAAGCCGCAGCCAGTATGTCAACGGCGTCATCACGGGACCGAGCACCGGCTATTTCCCCGATGGCAAGGTGCAGCGCACGACGCATTACGTCGATGGCCAGCCGGCGGGCGAGAGCGTGGAATATTATCCGGACGGCAAAGTCGCCAGCAAGCGCACGCACAGCGGCCGCAATATCCTGCGCAGCGAACAGCGCTTCAGCCAGGCTGGCGTATTGATCGTGCACAAGCTGTGGAACGCAGGCGGGCGCGAGGAGGGCGCCTTGCGTTCCTGGTATGCCGACGGCAAGCCGAAGCAGCTGATCGAATACGTCGATGGCGAGCGCCAGGGCTGGACGCGGCACTGGCGCGCGGATGGCAGTGTGGAAAGCGAGTGCCGCTATGTGGCCGATGTGCCGCAGGGGGAGTGTACGGGAGACTCGGCCAAGTTTTCCTACACGGAAGATGGTATCGGGTTTGACATGCCGGAAGAATAATGCGCGCCAGTGCATGCCCGGCGCGCATTCCAGCCGCTGTCAGCGGTGCGGCGGCGTCAGCACGCTGGCGATGGCCTTGGGTAACGTTTCCGGATAATCGCGGCTGAAGTGCAGGCCGCGGCTTTCGCGGCGGGACAGGGCGCTGTTGACGATCATCGAGGCCACGTCGACGAGGTTGCGCAGCTCCAGCAAGTCGTGCGTGATGCGGAAGTTGCGGTAGTACTCGTCGATTTCTTCCTTCAGCAGGGCGATGCGGTGCTGGGCCCGCTCCAGGCGCTTGGTCGTGCGCACGATGCCCACGTAATTCCACATGAAGCGGCGCAGTTCGTCCCAGTTGTGGGAAATCACCACTTCCTCGTCCGCATCCGTGACGCGGCTTTCATCCCAGTCGGGCAAATATGGCGTGCCCAGCTTTTCCTTGCTTTCGATGTCTTGCGCGCAGGCGCGGCCGATGACGATGCATTCGAGCAGGGAATTCGACGCCAGGCGGTTGGCGCCATGCAAGCCCGTGCACGCCGTCTCGCCCACCGCGTACAGGCCCGGCAGGTCGGCGCGGCCGGACAGGTCCGTCACGACGCCGCCGCACGTGTAGTGGGCGGCGGGCACGATGGGAATCGGCTGCTTGGTGATGTCGATGCCCAGTTCCAGGCAGCGCGCGTAGATGGTGGGGAAGTGTTCGATGAGGAATTCGGCCGGCTTGTGGCTGATGTCCAGGTGCACGTAGTCGAGGCCCCGTTTCTTGATCTCGAAGTCGATGGCGCGCGCCACCACGTCGCGCGGCGCCAGTTCGGCCCGCTCATCGTGGGCCAGCATGAAGCGCGTTCCCGCTGCCGCGCCCGCTTCAGGCGGCAGTTTCAGCAAGCCCCCTTCGCCACGGATGGCTTCGGTGATCAGGAAAGACTTCGCGTACGGGTGGTACAGGCAGGTAGGGTGGAACTGGATGAATTCCATGTTCGACACGCGGCAGCCGGCGCGCCAGGCCATGGCGATGCCGTCGCCGCTGGCCGTGTCGGGATTCGTTGTATATAAATACACCTTGCCGGCGCCGCCCGTGGCCAGCACCGTGTGCTCGGCGGCAAAGGTCAGGACCTTGCCCGTTTGCTCATCCTGCACGTACAGGCCGTGGCAATGCGGTTGCGCGTTGCGCTGGGCCGGTTTCATGCCCAGCTTGTCGGAAGTGATGAGGTCGATTGCGCAATGGTGTTCGAACAGGGTGATGTTCGGGTGGGCGCGCACCTTTTCTTCCAGCGTGACTTGCACGGCGTGGCCCGTGGCGTCGGCCGCGTGGATGATGCGGCGCTGGCTGTGTCCCCCTTCGCGGGTCAGGTGAAAACCCAGCTCGGCCGAGGCGTCGCGCGTAAACGGCACGCCTTGTTCGATCAGCCATTCGATGGCTTCGCGGCCGTGCTCGACGATGTAGCGCGTGGCGCTTTCGTCGCACAGGCCGCCGCCCGCGATCAGGGTGTCTTCGATGTGTTGCTGGTGGCTGTCGCCCGAGTCCAGCACGGCCGCGATCCCGCCCTGCGCCCAGTTGCTGGCGCCATCGAGCAGCGCGCGTTTGGAAATGATCGCGACGGTGCGCGTCTCAGCTAAATGCAGTGCAACCGATAAACCCGCCAGGCCACTGCCGACAATCGCTACATCAAATTTCATGACATTTATCTCTTTTAGGGGATGCATACTATATGCCATTTCCCTGCATTCGGTAATGTGTTGAGATAAATTCTGCAAGCAAAAGATAGCTGGGGCCGTAGCTTGTGGCGCATCAATGTCTTCGCGGAACAGTTCGCCATGATGGCAGGACAGCAGCAGGCCGCCCCGTGCCGGCCCGATGCTTCTTGCCGCAGGAGGAACCATGATCCGCATCTTCAGCCATTATGTCTCGAAAACAGCGTTTATCTTGCTGTTGCTGGAAATCATGATCCTGCTGCTGTCGGCCACCCTGACTTCCTTGCTGTGGCTGGCGGACGGCAGCCGCCTCGTGCGGGCGAGCGAGGTCTACCTGTCTTCCTCGATCTTTACGCTGGTCATCGTGCTCTGCATGAGCGCGCTGGGCATGTACCAGCACCGTTCGCGCGAAGATATCCGCAACACCCTGCTGCGCATCCTGCCGTCGTTTGCGCTGGGCTTTGCCGTGCTCAGCGTGCTGATCCGCTTCATTCCCGCGCTGCAATTCGGGCGCGGCAGCGTGCTGATCTTCGGCCTGGGCGCCATCGGCGTGCTGCTGGCGCGCCTGGTGGTGTTCAAATCCTCGCAATCGGCGCTGATGGAAGGCCGGCTGATCCTCGTGGGCGGCGGGGCGCTGGCGCGAGAATGCATGGATTTGGCTGCCAGCAAGATCGGTTTCCACCAGTTCACCGTCGTCGGCTGCATCGATGTGGCTGGCGAGCAATGCTGCGTGCCGGCCTCGGCTTTGCTGCCGGCCGAACCATCGCTGCTGGCCATGGCCCAGCGCCATGCCGCGCATGAAATCGTCGTCTCCGTCAGCGACCGGCGCAATGGCGCGTTTCCTGCCAAGCAACTATTGGAATGCGCGCTGGGCGGCGTCAAGGTGATCGACGCGGCCACGTTTTTCGAGCGCGAGGCGTGCCAGATCCGTATCGATTCCCTGCAGCCCAGCTATCTGATCTATGGCGGCGGCTTCGACCAGAGTTTCTTCCGCGCCGCCTCGAAGCGCCTGTTCGACCTGGCCGCCAGCAGCGTCATCTGCCTGGCGGCGCTGCCCGTGATGCTGGTCACGGCCATCTGCATCCGCCTGGAAGACGGCGGCCCCGTGTTTTACCAGCAGGAGCGGGTGGGACGCGATGGCTTGCCGTTTAACGTGCTGAAATTTCGCAGCATGCGCTGCGATGCCGAGCGCGACGGCAAGCCCATCTGGGCGCAGGCCAACGATGCGCGCATCACGCGCGTGGGCAACTGGATCCGCAAGCTGCGCATCGACGAGCTGCCGCAGATGTTCAATGTGTTTCGCGGCGAGATGAGCTTTGTGGGGCCCCGTCCCGAACGCGCCTACTTTGTCGAGCAACTGAAACAGCAGGTGCCGTACTACAACATCCGCCACAGCATCAAGCCCGGCATCACGGGCCTGGCGCAGGTGCGCTATCAATATGGCGCCTCCGTCGATGACGCCGTGAAGAAGCTGCAATACGATTTGTATTATGTGAAAAACAACAGCCTGTTCCTCGACTTGCTGATCCTGCTTGACACGGTGCAGGTGGTGCTGTTTGGCAAGGGCAGCCGATGATGCGGGCGCAGTCGGCCTGGCTGGCGGCCGCCGACGCGGCAGCGCTCAGCCATGGCCTGGCGTCGCTGGCCTTCTTCGCGCTGGCGCTGCTACTGATCAGCAACTGGCGCGCGCGGCAGAATGTGCGGGCCTTGCTGGCGGCGTGCCTGGCGACGGGCGGCTGGGCCACGGGCACGGTGGTGCTGGTGCTGCTGGGGCAGCGCGTCTCGCTGGCCGGCGATGCGCTGGAATTGCTGCGCACCCTGGCCTGGCTGGTGTTCCTGTTGCTGCTGATCGAACCGTCGCGGCCCCGCTTGCGCCTCGTGCTGGCCGGCATCGTCCTCACGGCGCTGGCGCCCGCATTGTGCGCGCTGGCCTCGTCGTGGCTGGCGCTGCCTTTGCCGGCGCGCATCATCGCCAGCGCCAGCCGTTTGCTGCTGGCCGTGCTGGGCATGCTGCTGGTGGAACAGTGGTACCGCAACACGCCGCCGTTGAAACGCTGGGGCATCAAGTTTGCGTGCCTGGGCGTGGGCGGCCTGTTTGCCTACGATTTCTACCTGTACAGCGACGCCTTGCTGTTTCGCGCGATTAACGACGATATCTGGGCCGCGCGCGGCATCGTCGACGCCCTGTGCGCGCCGCTGCTGGCCGTATCGGCCGCCCGCAATCCGGGCTGGGCGCTGGGCCTGTCCGTCTCGCGCCAGATGCTGTACCGCTCGGCCGCCTTGCTGGGCTCGGCCATCTATCTGCTGGCCATGGCGGCCAGCGCGTATTACCTGCGCTATTTCGGCGGCACCTGGGGTTCGCTGATGCAGATGGCTTACCTGGGCGGCGCGGCCCTGCTGCTGGCGGGCGTGCTGTTTTCCGGCAGCCTGCGGGCCAAGCTCAAGGTGACCATCAATAAACATTTTTACAATGCCATCTTCGATTACCGCGAAGAATGGCTGCGATTTACGCGCGCGCTGTCCGAAAATGGCCCGGCCCTGGGCGAGCGCACGATACAGGCCATGGCGCAGCTGGTGGAAAGCCGTGCCGGCGCGCTGTGGATCTTGCGCGACCAGGGACAGTTTGCCCCGGCCGCCAGCTGGAACTGGCCGCCGTCCACCTGGAGCGAACCGGCCACCGGTCTTCTGTGCCAGTTCCTGGAAGCCAGGCAATGGGTGGTCGACGTGCCCGATTGCCGGCAAAATCCCCGCCAGTACGGCGGCTTGCTGTTGCCGCCCCCGCTGCTGGCGCTGCCGGACGTGTGGCTGCTGGTGCCCCTGATGCTGCATGGCCAGCTGTTCGCGTTTGTCGCGCTGGCCCGGCCCCGCACGCGCATCGGCCTGAACTGGGAAATCCTCGACGTGCTGAAAATTGCCGGCAGCCAGGCTGCCAGCTACCTGGCGCACCGCGAATCGCTCGATACCCTGACGGTGTCGCGCCAGTTCGATTCGTTCAACCGCATGTCCACCTTCATCGTGCACGACCTCAAGAACCTCGTGTTCCAGCTGTCCCTGTTGTTGAGCAACGCGGAAAAGCACCGCGCCAATCCCGCCTTCCAGGAAGACATGCTGGGTACCCTGGATCATTCCGTGCAGAAAATGAAGACCTTGCTGCAGAAACTGGCGCGTGGCGAGGCGCCGGAAGCGCCGGCGCCGCTGCTGCTCGATGGCCTGCTGCGCCAGGCCGTGGCCGCCAAGGCCAGCCTGGCACCCGCGCCGCGGCTGGAAATCGTCGATGGCGAGCTGACGGTGCTGGCCAACCGGGCACGGCTGGAGCGCGTGCTGGGCCATCTGATCCAGAACGCCATCGAGGCCACGGCCAGCGATGGCAAGGTGGCCGTGCGGCTGCGGCGCGAGCAGCACACGGCCGTGGTCGAACTCGACGATACAGGGCAGGGCATGAGCGAGCAATTCATCCGCGAACGCCTGTTCAAGCCGTTCGACACGACCAAGACGGCGGGCATGGGCATCGGCGTGTTCGAAAGCCGCGAATACCTGCGCGAAGTGGGCGGCAGCCTGGAAGTGCGCAGCGAGCCGCAGGTGGGCACGACGTTCCGCGTGATCCTGCCGCTGCATGCCGCGTGAACAGAAAGGAAGAACATGGCCAAGCAAAAACTGCTCGTCATCGAAGACGATCCCGGCCTGCAAAAGCAGCTGCACTGGAGTTTTGACGGTTATGACGTCTTGCTGGCGGGCGAGCGCGAAGCGGCGCTGGCGCTGGTGCGGCGCCACCAGCCGGCCGTCGTGACGATGGACCTGGGCTTGCCGCCCGATCCGGACGGCGCCACGGAAGGGCTGGCCACCTTGCAGCAAATTCTTGCGCTGGCGCCGGACACAAAGGTCATCATTCTTTCGGGTAACCAGGAGCGCGCGCATGCGTTAAAAGCCATCGCGCTGGGCGCCTACGATTTCCACCAGAAACCGTTCGACGCCGACATGCTGGGCCTGGTCATCGCCCGCGCGTACTACCTGCACGCCATGCAGCAGGAAAACCGCCGCATGCTGCAGACGCAGGCGGACTCGCCCCTGGCCGGCATCGTCAGCCGCGATCCCGGCATGCTGAAACTGTGCCGCAGCGTGGAAAAGGTGGCGCCCTCGTCGGCCAGCGTGATGCTGCTGGGCGACTCGGGCAGCGGCAAGGAATTGATTGCGCGGGGCTTGCATGCGCTGTCCAGCCGCCACGCGCAGCGCTTCGTTGCCATCAATTGCGCGGCCATTCCCGAAAACCTGCTGGAAAGCGAGCTGTTCGGCTATGAGCGGGGGGCGTTTACGGGCGCGGCGCGGCAAACCTTGGGCAAGATCGAACTGGCCCACGGCGGCACCTTTTTTCTCGACGAGGTGGGCGACATGCCGATGGCACTGCAGGCAAAATTGCTGCGCTTCCTGCAGGAACGGGTGATCGAAAGGGTGGGCGGACGGGCCGAGATCGCCGTCGACGTGCGCATCGTGTGCGCCACGCACCAGGACCTGAAGGTGCTGGCGGAACAGGGACGCTTCCGCGAAGACCTGTTTTACCGCCTCAGCGAAATCGTGCTGCGCATTCCGCCCCTGCGCGAGCGGGCCGGCGATGCTGCCTTGCTGGCCCACCATTTCAAGAACAAGTTCTGCGCCAGCGAAGGGCGCAGCAACCTGCATTTCAGCGCCGGCGCGCTGCAGCTGATCGAAAGCTATGGCTGGCCCGGCAATGTGCGCGAAGTGGAAAACTGCATCAAGCGGGCCGTCATCATGAGCGACGGTCCGCAGATCGCGGTCGATGACCTGGGCTTGCCCGCCAGCGCGCAGGCGGCGCCCGTTGAAGACGCCATCAACCTGCGCCAGGCCCGCGAGGCGGCCGAATACAAGGTGATGGTGCGCGCGCTGGCGCGGGCCGACGGCAATATCGCCCGCGCGGCTGAATTGCTGGGCGTAAGCCGGCCCACCCTGTACGACCTGATGAGCCATCACGGCATCAAGTAGGCAGGTAACTAAATATCAAGATTGTGTATGGCGTCGCACATACGCTGGCGCCGCCGTGGCGCATCCTTGCCTCATCCACAACGAGGAGGCGCCATGAACGCGATCAGCTTATTGATGCAAGACCACAAGGCTGTCAAAGCCTTGTTTGCCCAGTATGAAGGCTTGAGCGACCGCTCTTTTGCCACGAAGAAAAAGCTGGCCGACCAGATCTGCCAGGAATTGACCGTGCACACGCAACTGGAAGAAGAAATCTTCTATCCGGCCGTGCGCCGTCCCATCCACGATGGCGACCTGATGGATGAAGCCGTCGTCGAGCACGCGAGCGCCAAGGAACTCATCGCGCAGATCGAAGCGATGGACCCTGCCGACGACCTGTACGACGCCAAGGTCAAGGTGCTGTCCGAACAGATCGAACATCACGTCAAGGAAGAGGAAAACGACATGTTTCCCAAAGTGCGCCATACGGCCGTCGACCTGGACGCGCTGGGCCGGGAAATGGCCGCGCGCAAGGAACAGCTGACGGGCGTTGCCGCCGGAATGCCATAACCATTACCAACCAAGGGAGATTTCCATGCAAGCTACACAACTGTCCGTCTCGGACTTGAACAACCCGGGCGTGTCCTGGGGCGCCGTGCTGGCGGGCGCTGCCGCGGCGGCCGCCTTGTCCTTCATCCTGCTGATACTCGGCGTGGGCCTGGGCCTGTCTTCCGTGTCGCCGTGGTCGTTCAACGCCACGGCCATCGGCGTGTCGACCATCGCCTGGCTGGCCTTCATGCAGCTGGCGGCGTCCGGCATCGGCGGCTACATGGCGGGCCGTCTGCGCGTGAAGTGGAGTTCCATCCACACGGATGAAGTGCACTTCCGCGATACGGCGCACGGCTTGCTGGCCTGGGCCGTGGCCACCCTGATCACCGTGGCCGTGCTGGCCGGCGGCACGCGCGCCGTGCTCAGCGGCGCCATCGATGCGGGCAGCGGCGTGGCGGCGGCAGTGGGCCCGGCCGTAGGGGCGGGCGCAGCGGCGGCTGGCGCCGGTGCGGCCGGCGCCAAGGCGGGCGAGGGCAGCAGTGCCAATCCGCTCGACTATTTTTCCGACATGCTGCTGCGCGCCGCCCCGGCACCGGCCGCGACTGCAGCGCCAGCGGTAGCGAACCCCGGCGTGACGGCCGCCGACCAGCGCGTGGAAATCGGCAAGATTTTCGCCACCGGCCTGTCCACGGGCAGCCTGGCCGCCGATGACCGCGCCTATCTGGGCCAGGTCGTGGCCAGCCGCACGGGCTTGACGCAGGCGGAAGCGGAAGCCCGCGTCGACGCCGTCTACGGCCGCGCCGTCAAGGCCGCCGCCGATGCCAAGGCACAGGCACAGCAAGCGGCCGATACGGCCCGCAAGGCCGGCGCCCACACAGCCCTGTGGATGTTCGTCGCCTTGCTGCTGGGCGCTTTCGTGGCCAGCCTGGCCGCCACCTTTGGCGGCCGCCAGCGCGACCACGAGCGCGTGCTGCGCCATGTGACCATTTAACTTACCGATTTCATCTAGGAGACTGCCATGCGTTCCATCCTTTTGCTGTTGCTGGGCATTCCATTGCCCATCGTCATACTGATCGCCCTGTTCGTACGCTAACGAGGCCAACCTGCAAACCGGCGTCCGCTGCAAGGCGGGCGCCGGTTTTTGCGTGAAAGCGGGCGCATGTGTAAGATGGCGCCATCTTTCTATCGAGACTATCCATGAATGCGACTGCCCTGCGTCCCTTGCTGAAAACCGCCGCCATCGCCGCCCTGGCCTGCACTGTGCTGGCCTCGTGCTCCACCCTGATCGGCCCGCGCGACGTGAATGTGTCGCTGAGCAAGATGCAGCAAGGCCTGGAGCGCCGCTTTCCCATCGACAAGCGCGTGTTGTCTGTGCTGGACGTCAAGCTGACCCACCCGCAACTGTCCTTGCAGCCCGAACGCGAACGAGTGGCCCTCAGCGTGGACGCCAGCGTCTTGCCGCCGTTCATACGCCAAAGCTGGCGCGGCAGCCTGGTCATGTCGGGCCGCCTCGTGCTCGACGCCCAGCGCAACGCCGTCTACCTGAGCGAAGCGAGCGTGGACAAGGTAAGCATCGACGGCATGGATGAAGCGCAGCAGCGCCAGTTCGCCAAGGTGGCCAGCCTGGTTGCCGACCAGCTCATGCATGAAACGCCCATCTATACGTTCAAGCCGGACGAACTGCGCTATGCGGGCGTGCAATTCGTGCCCACGCAGATACGGACCACGGGCAATGGCTTGACGGTGACGTTCGAGCCGGTGAAGTAAGCCGGTGAAGTAAGCCGTTGAAGTAAATTAGGCCCCGCACGCGGGCGGGCCGATGCGCGTTGCCGTGTGATTGCGCGGCGTCGCCTCTTCATGGAACAGGTCAGCCAGGTATTCGCACAGCGCCTCTGCTTGAATATCATCCGGAATGATGAAATCGGCGGGCCGGCGCTTGCCTTCCGCGCCGAGATAGAAGGCGCGCCATGCCCCCGGCGTCCCCCGGACGGCAATCAGCGTGCCGAAAACATTGAATCGGAATTCCTGCATCAAGCGGCTCCAGTCTGGGATATCTATTGCTACATGGCTATTGCTACATGGTAACATTTGCCGATCATCGGCGCCGCTTGACGCTTGCTTTGGCAGCCATCGGATCACTGGACTTGTTCAACCGTCATTGTTGCGCGGCAGGCAGGCCGACTATAATCCTGCCTCCATGCCTGGATACAGCATGTTCTCCAACATGAAGTCAAAACAATTAAAGGAATCTTCGTGAAACGCTCACTCATCAGCGCCGCTTGCTGCGCCTTGTTCGCCTTGTCCTCGCCCTCGCTGCATGCCCAGCAAGCGGCCCAGCCTGCCGCCCCGGTTTCCGGCATCGACCTGAAAACCCTGGACCCGGCCGTCAGCCCCAAGGATGATTTCTACGGCTACGTCAATGGCGTGTGGACCCGCAATACGGAAATCCCGGCCGACAAATCCGTCTGGGGCACGTATATCGAATTGCGCGAAATCGCGCAGGGCCAGTTGCGCGGCCTGATCGACGCCACCCTGAAGCATCCCGGCAAGCCCGGCAGCGAGGCGCACAAGATCGCCGACCTGTACACGAGCTTCATGAACGAAAAGGCGCGCGATGCGGCCGGCTTCAAGCCCCTGCGCGCCGAACTGGCCCGCGTCGCGGCCATCCGCGACAAGAAGGAATTGCCGGCCCTGTTTGCCTATTTGCAGCGCAACGGCATCCAGACGCCGTTTTCGGCCGGCGTGGCCCCCGATGCGCAGGACCCCGAGCGCTACACGGTCAACGTGAGCCAGTCCGGCCTGGGCATGCCGGACCGCGACTATTACCTGAAGGATGACGACGCCAAGCTCAAGTCCGTGCGCGAGAAATACCTCAAGCATATCGAGACCATGCTGGCCATGAGCGGCGACAAGGCTGCTGCCGGACATGCGGCGCAGATCCTCGACATCGAGACCCGCCTGGCGGCAGCGCAGTGGACGCGCGTGCAGATGCGCGATCCCGTCAAATCGTACAACCGCGTCGACTTCGACAAGTTCGGCGCGCTGGCGCCGGCCTTCGACTGGAACGCCTACTTTACGGCTGCCGGCCTGGCGCCGAAGGCTACGCTGGCCGTGGTGCGCCAGCCCAGCTTCATCCAGGGTTTTTCCGAGACCGTGACGGCCGTGCCGCTGGAATCGTGGAAGAGCTATCTGAACTGGCGCATCATCGAAAGCTATGCATCCTACCTGGACAGCGCCACCGTCAAGGAGCGCTTTGCCTTTGAAGGCACGGTGCTGCGCGGCGTGCCGCAAAGCGAACCGCAGTGGCAGCTGGCGCTGCGCTTCACGGATGGCGCCATCAGCGACGCCGTGGGCAAGCGCTACGTGGAAATGTACCTGCCGCCGGAAACCAAACCGCGCGTGATGGCCATGTTCGACAATTTCGTCGCGTCGTTCAAGGATGGCATCGAGCAGCTCGACTGGATGGGGCCGGAAACCAAGAAGGAAGCCCAGCTCAAGCTGGCAGCCTTGAAGCCGAAGATCGCCTACCCGGATAAATGGCGCGACTACAGCGCCATGCAGACGCAGCCGAACGACCTGGTCGCCAACGTGCGGGCCGCGCGTGTCTGGGGCCGTCAGCAAAACCTGGAAAAACTGGGCAAACCCGTGGACCGCGACGAATGGTCGATGACGCCGCAAACCGTCAACGCCAGCTACAGCCCGGCCCTCAATGCGATCACGATCCCGGCCGCCATCCTGCAGCCCCCATTCTTCAACGTGAAAGCGGAAGACGCCGTCAACTACGGTTTGCTGGGCATCACCTTCGGCCATGAAATCAGCCATGCCTTCGACGATTCGGGCAGCCAGTACGATGCCAAGGGCCGTCTGCGCAACTGGTGGACGGCGCAAGACCGCGCAGCCTTCAAGGCGCTGGCCGCCGGCCTCGTCAAGCAATACGGCGCCTACAGCCCCGTGCCGGGCTACCACATCAACGGCGAGCTGACCCTGGGCGAAAACATCGGCGACAATTCCGGCCTGTCGATCACCTACAAGGCGTACCAGCGTTCGCTGGGCGGCAAGCCGTCGCCCGTGCTGGACGGATTGACGGGCGAACAGCGCCTGTACATCGGCTTTGCGCAGAAGTGGCGCGCGAAACTGCGTCCGGAAGCGGCGATCGCGCAGATCAAGAGCGATCCGCATTCTCCTGGCGAATTCCGCGCCAAGGGCACGGTGATGAACCAGCCCGGCTTCTATGAAGCGTTCGGCATCAAGCCGGGCGACCCGATGTATCTGCCGCCCGAGCAGCGCGTAATCATGTGGTAAGCAGGTAGCAAGCAGGTAGGAGGGTGGCGCAGCCGCGCCGGGGATTACTCCTTGGCGTGGTTCAGCGTGTACCTGGGCAGCTCCACCGCCAGGTCTTCGTCGCTCACGCGGGCCTGGCACGACAGGCGCGAGCGGGGCTGCAAGCCCCAGGCCTGGTCGAGCATGTCTTCTTCATTGTCGCCCAGCCCGTTGAGCGAGTCGAAACCCTGCACCACGACCACGTGGCAGGTGGAACAGGCGCCCACCTGGCCGCAGGCGTGCTCGATGTCGATCCGATGGCGCAGCAAGGCATCGCAGATGCTCATGTTCTCGGGCGCGTCGAACACGGCGCCATCGGGAGCCAGTTCGGGGTGGGGCAGGACGGTGATCCTGGGCATGGTCGATTCTCCTCGGTTATCGGTCAATGCCGCTACCTTGGACCTTCCCGCCTTGGCAAGGTCAAGCGCCCGTGGAATCGCGCGCGGCGATGCAAGCGTCCAGGTGATCGAGCAATTGCAGGATCACGCGTTTATCCGCATAGTGATTCATCGCGGCACTCGTCAAGACATCGCCGTCGGCCGCCGTCACGGCCCGCCTGGCCGCGGCGCAGGCGTCACGCATTTGCGCGCGATCAAGTTCGGCCAGCGCCGCGTCCACGGCTTCGCGCGTGAAGTCGTAGGCATCGATGCCGCAGCAGCCGGCCGCGCAATGCGTTTCCAGCCGGTAAATCAGCGGCCACAGTTCCCCCAGCAGTACATCGAGGTCGATAGCCTGGTCGTAGCGTCCCGCGAGGTCGATGAATTCGATCCATCGGTCATCGGCAATCTGGATATCGTGCTGGCGGTCGCGTTCGGTCATTCTGCAAATTCTCCTGGTCTGTGTGTCGCATTATAAAAAAACCGCCCGAAGGCGGTTTTTTTGATGGGGGCGGAGCGCCGCCTAGATAAAGTAGATCAGCGCCACCACGCCCACGACGAGGGCCACGCGGGTGACCTGGTAGGCCGTTTTGTTCCACGCCTTGAAGCGGCGGCGGTACTGGCCCATGGTCCAGGAAATCTGGAACAGCTTGCTGACGCCGCCCACCTGGTCGCCCAGTTCGTTGGGCGAGGCGGCGGCCGTCATCAGGTTGCGGCCCAGCCAGCGGTTCAGCGCTTGCGCCCAGCGGTAGCGCATCGGGCGTTCGATGTCGCAGAACAGGATGATGCGGTCGCTGTCGGCATCGTTGCGGGCCCAGTGGATATACGTTTCATCGAACATCACGGCCTGGCCGTCGCGCCAGCTGTGGCGCTCGCCGTCGACGTCGATGAAGCAACGGTCGTCGTTGGGCGTCTGCAAGCCCAGGTGGTAGCGCAGGGAGCCGGCGAACGGGTCGCGGTGCGGGTTGAGCTTGCCGCCTTGCGGCAGTTCCGCGAACATGGCGGCCTTGATCGAGGGAATCGATTGCAGCAGCGCATAGGTTTGCGGGCACATCTGCTGTGCCGACGGGTGGTTCGCGTCATACCATTTCAGGTAGAAACGCTTCCAGCCATATTTGAAGAAGGAATTGAAGCCCACATCATTGTTCTTTTCGGCTGCCTTGATCTTTTTCATTTCCTGCATGCGCAGCGCTTCATCGCGGATGATTTGCCAGTTCTGCTGCAGGGGCGCCAGTTCCGGAAATTGATCGACGGAAAGATATGGCGTGGCCGGCACCTTGGAAAAAGTGTGCATGAACAGGTTCAGCGGCGCCATGAACGAGGAGTGATCGAAGATCTGGCGGCGGAACGGCAGGCGCACCTTGCCACGAAAATGAATATGTAAAACAGAAAATACAAAAATGCCCAGCAAGGCCCACTTCATACACAACCTCGTTTTTTAAGAATGGGGCAATTATAACCAGTTAATGCCATCGCCACCCCGTGCCACGGTGAAGGAAAGATGAAGCAGCGCGTGCGTGCGGGCTGCCCTACAATATCTTTTTCTTCACACTGATCCGAGGTAATAATGGAAATCTGGCACGCACCGCTCGACCTGGACACGCTCAACGCCGCCAGCGAGGGCACGGCCATGCGCCACCTGGGCATCGCATTCACGGCGTTCGGCCCCGACTGGATCGAAGCGACCATGCCCGTCGACCACCGCACCATGCAGCCGTTCAAGCTGCTGCACGGCGGCGCGTCCGTCCTGCTGGCCGAAACCCTGGGCAGCATGGCCGCGAATGCCTGCCTCGATTCCAGCCGCCACGTGAGCGTGGGGCAGGAAATCAACGCCAACCACGTGCGCGGCGTGCGGGGCGGCCACGTGACGGGGCGCGCCACGCCGATACACCGGGGCCGCACCAGCCAGGTCTGGGAAATCCGCATCGTCGATGCAGATGGCAAACTGTGCTGCATTTCGCGCATCACCATGGCCGTCATCGATGCTCCCAGGAACAGTTGATTGTCTTTTTTGATATGCATCAAGGCATTAAAAGTGAGCGCGTGGAATCATCCGTAACGCTGTTCGCTTATAATTCAGTGTGCTGTTGTATGGCGCAGGGCATGTCCCGCGCGCCTGCATTGCCCGAATTTAGAAGCTGACTGCCCAAAAAACGCCAGTTAGAGAACCATCCTGCGCCACGCAGGAAAGGCAACACGACGGCGAGCAGATCGCCGGTTGGCAGTACTGAAGTGCTGACCGAACCGGCAACAATCAACTTTATTACAGGGCAATAACAACAATGATGTCATTCAATCGTTTGACGATAGGCGCGCGCCTGAGCGCAGGCTTCGGGCTGCTGGTTTTATTCATGCTGGTGCTGGCCGCTTTCGCGCTGCTGCGCATCGGCGCCATCTCCGGCGCCATGGACGCGCAAGACAAAGTACAGCTGGAAAAACTCGACCCCCTGTATGTGGCGCGCGAAGCGCTCGACCAGACGGGCCTGGCCGCCCGCAACGCATATATCTTCCATGACCAGGCTGCCGCCGAGAAAGAGCTG
The DNA here is from genome assembly GCF_036231885.1 of Janthinobacterium sp. P210006. Classification (NCBI taxonomy): domain Bacteria; kingdom Pseudomonadati; phylum Pseudomonadota; class Betaproteobacteria; order Burkholderiales; family Oxalobacteraceae; genus Janthinobacterium; species Janthinobacterium sp. P210006. The sequence continues at coordinate 249,164 of NZ_JAZARD010000002.1, forward strand.
GCCATCCTCGACAGCCAGAAGGCGCTGTACCTGGAAGCGCTGGCCAAGCTGGCGCCCCAGTTCGCCGGCGACCCCCAGTTCGAAAAAGTCAGCACGGGCCTGAAAACCATGGCGCAGGAACTGCTGCGTCCGCGCCAGTTCCGCGCCACGGGGCAGATGGAGCAGTACGGCACCTTCCTCGTCGAGGAATGCAGCCCCCTGCGGCGCCAGATCGTCGCCGACATCGATACCGTCCTGAAAAACGTGCAGCGCGAATCGGAGCAGGCCAGCATCGATGCCCGCGCCATCTATGGCCAGTCCCTGCGCTGGATCGGCGTGCTGGCCGCGCTCAGCGTGCTCATCTGCATTGCCGTCGCCACCGTCATCACGCGGGGCTTGCTGCGCCAGCTGGGCGGCGAACCCGCCTATGCGGCTTCGATTGCCGGGCGCATCGCGCTCGGCGAGCTGGCCATCGACGTGCACACGCGCCACGGCGACGACAGCAGCTTATTGTTCGCGATCAAGACCATGCGCGACAACCTGGCCGCCATCGTCGGCAAGGTGCGCCACGGCACGGAAAGCATCGCCACGGCATCGACCGAGATCGCCACGGGCAACCGCGACCTGTCGCAGCGCACGGAACAGCAGGCCGGCTCGCTGGAAGAAGTGGCGTCGTCGATGGAAGAACTGATTTCCGCCGTGCGCCAGAATGCGGACAACGCCCAGCAGGCGAACCGCCTGGCGCGCGCAGCGTCGACCGTGTCGGAGCAGGGCGGCAAGGCCGTGGCCGAAGTGGTGCATACCATGGGCCTGATCAATGCGTCGTCAAACAAGATCGTCGACATCATCGGCGTGATCGACAGCATCGCCTTCCAGACCAACATCCTGGCCCTGAATGCGGCCGTGGAAGCGGCGCGCGCCGGCGAGCAGGGTCGAGGCTTCGCCGTCGTCGCCACCGAGGTGCGCAGCCTGGCCCAGCGTTCGAGCGCCGCCGCGCGCGAAATCAAGGCCTTGATCGACGATTCCGTCAGCAAGGTGGGCACGGGTACCCTGCTCGTCGAGCAGGCAGGCGCCACCATGCATGACGTGGTGGCCGGCATCGGCCGGGTAACGGGCATCATGGCCGAGATCAGCCACGCCACGCAGGAGCAGGGCGCCGGCATCGAGCAAGTCAACCGCGCCATTGTCGATATGGACCGGGTGACCCAGCAAAACGCGGCCCTGGTGGAACAGGCGGCGGCCGCCGCCCACGAGTTGCAGCAGCAGGCGGCGCAGCTGGAACAGGAAGTGGGCATCTTCAAGCTGGCCCGGCCGGCCAACGGCCCATTGCGCCTGGCGGCCTGAGGCCGCACGGCAGGGCGGCGCGCGGCACGCCGACAGCCACGCGCCAATAGTCGTATTCCGCGCTACAATGAGAGCTGGATCACCGCCAGGACTTCTCATGCAAGTGCGCAGCAGCCATGATCTCTCCAGCCCGGACGACGACAAACCGGCGCCGCCCGTGCTGCAGCTTGCCCTTGCCGGCCTCGGCTGGGGCTTGCTCACCTGCTTGCTGTGCTTTGCCATCCTCTTCCTCACCAAATGGCTGTTGCCGCCCGAATACTGGGGCGCGCACACGGGCCTGGCCAGGTTCAAGCGCGAAATGTCGCTGCCCCTGCTGGTATTCTGGGTCGTCATCTATTCTCCCATCCTGGAAACCTTCCTGGGCCAGCTGCTGCCGCTGGAAATCCTCAAGCGCCTGGGCGCCAGCCGCCAGCTGAGCATTTTTCTGGGCGCCGTGCTGTGGGGCATCGTGCATTTCATCAGCGGCGGCTTGCTGCACGCCATCGTCGCGCTGGGGTCGGGCGCCATGTTCAGCTTTGTCTACCTGCGCTACCGCGAGCCCGGCGTGGCGGCCGCCTATGCGACGACGGCGTTTGCGCGCGCCTGCAACAACATCGCCATCCTCGTGGCCGTTTTCTATGGCCTCGATGCCTGAGGCCCGTCCTTCCTGAGCAAATACGGCACCAGCGCCGCCAGCGCCACGGCCAGCCCCGCCAAGCCATGCAGCAAATGGCGGAAGGCGGCGTCATAGCTGGCGCGCAGCAGCGCTTCCTGGCCGCCCAGCAGCTGTGTTGCTTGTTGAATATCACCGAGCGCGGCGCGGCTGGCGGCAGCCAGCACGGGCAGGCCGGCGGGCAGCTGGCGCGCCAAGGCCGTGCCGATCAGGCTGGCCAGCACGGCGCCCGCCAGGGCCAGCGCCACGCCATCGGCGCTGATGCGCACGGTATTGAAGATGCCCGTCGCCATGCCGGCCCGCTGCGTTTCCACCACGTTCAGGGCCATGCCATCCATCAAGCCCCATGGCAAGCCGATGCCGGCGCCCACCAGCAGCAGCGGTCCCGCCAGCGCGGCGCCGCCGTTGCCCAGCACCTGCGCCAGCCAGGCCAGTCCGGCGGCAACCAGCAGCAATCCCGCCGCGCACACGGTGCCGGCCTGGACCCAGCGCAACAGCAGCGCCGCCAGCATGGGCACGACCAGCAAAGGGGCGGCCAGGGCCACCATCAGGCGGCCCGCCGCCAGCGGCGACACGCCATCGATGCCGATGAAGCGCCCCGGCAGCATGACGATCAGCACGATGAACAAAAAGGCGGGCGAGGCGGCCAGCACTTGCACGGCGACAAAGCGGCGCTGGCGAAACAGGGTCAAGTCCAGCAAGGGCTGCGCCGTCCTGCGTTCGACGGCTACAAATACGCAAAACAGCAACGCCGACGCGGCGAGGGACAGCTGCACGGCCCCGCTGCGCCAGCCATGTTCGGGCGCCAGCAGCATGCCCAGGGTCAACAGGGACAGCGCGCCGCTGAAGCTGACGGCGCCGGGCCAGTCCAGCCGGCCCTGGGCACGGGGCGCATCGGCCGGCACGCTGGCCAGCACCAGCAGCGCGCCGATGGCGCCCAGCGCGGCTGTGGCGTAGAAGATGGCGGGCCAGCGGGCCAGTTCCAGCATGGCGCCGGCCGCCAGCGGGCCGAAGGCCAGGCCCAGGCCGAACGTCGTGCCCAAGATGCTCATCACCCGGCTGCGCGCCGCGCCGTGGAACAGGGGCGCCAGCGAAGACATGGCGGCGGCGAACGCGGCCGCGCCGCCCAGGCCCTGCACGAAGCGCAGCATGGCGATCAGCGGGACGGACGGGGCCACGGCGATGGCCAGGGTGGCCGCACAAAACAGGGCCAGGCCCGCCAGCCAGACGCGGCGCCGGCCCAGCACGTCCGTCAGGCTGCCGGCCACCATCATGGCGCTGCCATAGCTGAGGATGTAGGCATTGATGACCCAGTTCAGGGCGGCGGCGCTGCCCCGCAATTCGGCGCCCAGGGCGGGCAGCGCCACGGCCGGGCCCGTGAAGCACAGGGGTATCAGCAAGCCCGTCAGGCAGGCGGCCAGCACTTGCAGGGCAAGCGTCAAACGTGGGGAAGAGGGCATGGAAGTCGGTTCGGATAGAAGGAGCGGCAAGTATGGCGCGCCTGGCATTGAAGAAAAATGGGCTAAACTGATCAACATATCGGACACATTTATCTTCAATGGGGAATCGCATGGATAGTCTCGGCGGTATCGCCATGTTCGTACACGTGGCCGACAGCGGCAGTTTCTCGGCCACGGGCCGGCTGCTGGGCTTGTCGTCGTCGGCCGTGGGCAAGAGCGTGGCGCGCATGGAGGCGCGGCTGGGCGCGCGCCTGTTCCAGCGCAGCACGCGGCATCTGGCGCTGACGGCGGAAGGGGAAAAGTTCCTCGACCGCTGCAAGCGCATCCTGGCCGAGGTGGAAGCTGCCGAGCGGGAATTGAGCGAGTCCGGCAGCGCACCGAGCGGCCGTCTGCGCATCAGTCTGCCCCGCTACAGCGGCCTGTTCGAGCCGGCCATCGCCGCCTTCATGCAAGCGTATCCCGCCATCGAGCTGGACCTCGATTTCTCCGATACCCTGGTCAATGTCGTCAGCGACGGCTTCGACGCCGTCGTGCGCACGGGCGCGCTGCTGGACTCGGGCTTGACGCAGCGCAAGCTGTGCACGTTCCGCCGCCTGCTGGTGGCGTCGCCCGCCTACCTGGCGCGCCACGGCCGGCCCGCGCACCCGTCCGAGCTGCTGCGGCACCAGCGCCTCGACTACCGCTTTCCCGCCACGGGCCGCCTGGAACAGTGGCCGCTGGGCGAGGCGATGGGGCAAGCCGTCCCGCCGGCGCCCGGCATGGTGTGCAACAGCGTGGAAATGCGCGTCTACCTGGCCGTGCAAGGGCAGGGCATCGCCTATCTGCCCGCCTTTACCGTGGGACGCGAGCTGGCGGCGGGCCAGCTGGAAAGCGTGCTGGACGAGCATACGCAGGCGCAAACGGCATTCTGGCTGCTGTGGCCCGCCAGCCGCCACATGCCGCCGCGCTTGCGCGTGTTCATTGATTTCATGGTGGAACAGCTACAGGGCCGCACTTTCGGCGCCTAGCCTGGAACGAGGGCAGATTACTCACCATGCTACACCGTCGTGCAGTGTGACATTTGCATGACAAATAACAGTGTTTCTCCCGTTTGAACGTCAGTAGGGGGTGCATGCGAGGCGATGCTCAGCCGCGCCGTCCATGCGCCGAAAGGCCCGGACCGCATGCGGCCGGGACTTTTGCCCGATGCCGGCTCGCGCCGGCTTATTCAACCTTGATGTTTTCAGCTTAACGACAGGACACTGCAACATGACCAAGCAATTTGCACCTGCATCTACCGTTTCCGCCGCCGGCGACGATGGCGTTTCCGCCCTCGAGGCATACCTGAACAGTGTCGCGGCAGCCCCGCAGCGCTTCGTGGGCACGGCGAACGCCGATGTGCTCACCGGCACGACGGGCGCCGACGTGCTCGAAGGCCTGGCGGGCGACGATACCTATTATGTCAACGACAGCGGCGATGTGATCGTCGAGCTGGCCAACGGCGGCACCGATACCGTGTACACGAGCGTCAATTACACGGTGGCCGAGAACGTCGAGAACGTGCGCCTCACGGCCGGCGGCCTGACGGTGACGGGCAGCGTCAACACCAACAATATCTTTTACGTCAACGTGGCCGGCGGCAATGTGCTTGACGGCGGCGGCACGGGCAACTCGGTCAACTACCTCGGTTCCAGCGCGGGTGTGACGGCGACCCTGGCAACGCCGAATGTCCCTCAAACGGCGCCTGCCGGCAGCGACGTGCTGCTCAATTTCGCCAGTGTCGTCGGCAGCAAGTTCGACGATGTCCTGACCGGAAACGATCTCAAGAATGCCCTGGTCGGCAATCTGGGCAATGATATCTTGCGAGGCGGTAAGGGCGACGATTTGCTGGCGGGCCTGCAGGGCGACGATACCTATATCTTTGCCCGCGGCGACGGCGCCGATTCCATCATGGAGACGGATGAGGCGGGCAGCCGCAACGTGGTGTCCTTTCTCTCCGGCGTCAGCGCCGACCAGCTGTGGTTCCGCCAGGTGGGCTCGAACCTGGAAGTGAGCACCATCGGCACCACCGACAAGATCACCGTCAACGGCTGGTATGTCGTCGGCTCGGCGCCCCGCATCCAGGAATTCCGCACGGCCGACGGCCGCGTACTGCTGGGCAGCGACGTGCAAAACCTGGTGCAGGCCATGGCGGGCCTGACGCCGCCGCCGGCCGGCCAGCTGACCCTGCCGGACAACCTCGCCGCCATCCTGGCGCCAAAGCTGGCGCAGAACTGGCGCACCGAGGGCCCGAACCAGCCCAGCAACGGCGCCTTTGTCGGCACGGCGAACCCGGACATCATCAAGGGCACGGCGGGTGCCGATGTGATGGCGGGCCTGGCTGGCGACGATATCTATTACGTCAACCACAGCGGCGACGTGGTCATCGAACAGGCGGGAGGCGGACGCGACACCGTCTACACGACGGTCGACTACACGCTGGCCGCCAACGTGGAAGAAGTGCATGTGGCTGCGGCCGGCCTGACGGTGACGGGCAATGGCAGCGGTAACGTATTCCACGTCGATGTCGCCGGCGGCAATGTGCTGCGCAGCACGGGAGTGAACACCAGCGCCACCTATGCGGGCGCCAAGGCTGGCGTGACGGCCACCATGATTTCCAGCAACGACAACCCCGCGGCACGCCCGGGCGGCGACGTGCTGCTCAATTTTTCCAGCCTGACGGGCAGCGGCTATGACGATGTGCTCACCGGCAATGAGCTGGGCAACACCCTGTCCGGCGGCCTGGGCAACGATACCTTGCAAGGCGGCAAGGGCGACGATTTCCTCGTCGGCGGCCTGGGCGACGATATCTACGTCTTCGGGCGCGGCGACGGCGCCGACATCATCGCCGAGTCGACCGGCGAAGCCAATTACGACGCCATCGCCTTCCTGGCGGGCGTCAATATCGACCAGCTGTGGTTCCGCCAGGTGGGGGCGGACCTGGAAGTGAGCACCATCGGCACGACGGACAAGATCACCATCCGCGACTGGAAGGCGGCCACGCCCGTCATCGAGGAATTCCGCACGGCCGCCGGCCACGTCATGCGCGGCACCGATGTGCAGCTGCTGGTGCAGGCGATGGCGAACCTGACGCCGCCGCCGCTGGGCCAGCTGACCCTGCCGGCCGGCACGGCCGCCGCCCTGGCGCCCGTGCTGGCCCAGGCCTGGCACTTCAACGGCCCCACCCAGCCCACGGGACAGACCTTCACGGGCACGGCGAACGCCGACATCCTCACGGGGTCCGCGGGCGCCGACCTGCTGGAAGGCCTGGGCGGCGACGATACGTATTACGTCAACCACGGCGGCGACTTCATCGTCGAGCGGGGCAACGGCGGCAACGATACCGTGTACACCAGCGTCAACTACACGGTAGCCGACAACGTGGAAAACGTGCGCCTGAACGGCGCCGGCCTGACGGTGACGGGCAGCGCCTACACGAACAACGTCTTTTACGTGGAAACCCCGGGCGGCAACGTGCTCGACGGCGCAGGCGCGGGCAACTCGGTCAACTATTCGGGTGCCACTGCGGGCGTGACGGCGGTCTTCGCACCGGCAGGCGGTCCCATGACTGCGCATCCCGGTGTCGACGTGCTGGCCAATTTCAATACTCTCATCGGCAGCAAGTTCGACGACGTACTGATCGGCAATGAGTTGAGGAACATCCTCTTTGGCGGCCTGGGCAACGATACCTTCCAGGGCGGCAAGGGCGACGATACCCTGGCTGGCGCTGCGGGCAACGATACCTATATCTTCGCCCGCGGCGACGGGGCCGACATCATCGCCGAGGTGGTGGAGGCCGGCAGCCACGACGTCGTGTCCTTCCTGGCCGGCGTCAATGCCGAGCAGCTGTGGTTCCGCCAGGTGGGCGTGCACCTGGAAGTGAGCACCATCGGCACGACGGACAAGATCACCATCAACAACTGGTACTCGGACTCGGCGGTGCGCATCGAGGAATTCCGCATGGCCGATGGCCGCGTTTTGCTGGGCAACAATGTGCAAAACCTCGTGCAGGCGATGGCGGGCCTGACGCCGCCGCCTCTGGGCCAGCTTACTTTGCCTGCTGGCACGGCCGCTACCCTGGCACCGGTGCTGGCGCAGAACTGGCGCGCGGGTCTGCAGCTGGGCGTAGCCAGCCAGGGCGGCAGCGGCGGTTGGCAAGCCGATACGGCGCAGCTGGTGCAAGCCATGGCCGGCTTTGCCGTGCCGGCCGCTGCATCGGCCCCGTGGTCGGGCCATGGCGCTGCGTCGGCGCAGATCCAGCTGGCGGCAACCCACTGATGCCTGGTTAGCCGTATCACCCCTTACGCAGCCTGGCCGGCCTTGCACGTGCCGGCCAGGCTGCGCCATTGATTTTTTGACATGATCCGATGAGCGCACTTCCCGCAACTTCCCATAGCCACGATACGCCGCCCCTTGAATCCGCCTCGCCCGACACGGGCTTGCTGTCGCTGCTGCTGATGGCCAGCCTGCATGGCGTGCCTGCCGACGGCGCCCAGCTCAAGCACGCCTACGGCCAGGCCGTGTTCACGCGGCAAACCATTTTGCTGGCCGCAAAACAGCTGGGGCTGACGGCCAAGCTGGTGCGCCAGCCCTTGACGCGGCTGGCGCAGGCGCCGCTGCCGGCCATCGCCATCGATACGGACGGCCGTTTCTTTATCCTCGGCAAGGTCGAAGACAGCGGGGCGGGCATGGCGAAGCTGCTGATCCAGCATCCGGGCCAGCCGCCGCAAATCCTCGGCCTGCAAGCGTTCCTCGCCACCTGGACGGGCGAGTTGATCTTTTTCACCAGCAAGGCCAGCTATGCGGGCGAGACGGCCCGCTTCGACTTCAGCTGGTTCATCCCCGCCATCGTCAAATACCGCCGGCTGCTGGGCGAAGTGCTGCTGATTTCCTTCGTGCTGCAACTGATCGGCCTGGCCACGCCCCTGTTTTTCCAGGTGGTGATGGACAAGGTGCTGGTCAACCATGCCATGCAGACCCTGAACGTGGTGGCCATCGGCCTCGTGTGCGCCATCGTCTTCGAGGCCGTGCTGGGCCAGATACGCACCTATGTCTTTGCGCGCACGAGCAGCAAGATCGACGTGGAGCTGGGTGCGCGCCTGTTCCGCCACCTGCTGGCCTTGCCGATCGCGTATTTCCAGGCGCGCCGCGTGGGCGATTCCGTGGCCCGCATCCATGAACTGGAAAGCATCCGCTCCTTCCTCACCGGCAACGCCATGACCCTGGTGCTCGACGTGCTGTTTTCCTTCATCTTCATTGCCGCCATGCTGTGGTACAGCGCCGCGCTGAGCGTGATCGTGCTCGCTTCGATTCCCGTCTACGCAGCCCTGTCGATGCTGCTCACGCCCGTGCTGCGGGGGCGATTGAACGACAAATTCAACCGCAGCGCGGAAAACCAGTCTTTCCTGGTCGAAACGATCAGCGGCGTCGACACGGTCAAGGCCATGGCCGTCGAGCCACGCTGGCAGCAGCAGTGGGAAAAACAGCTGGCCGGTTACGTGTCGGCGGGCTTGTCGGCAAACAATATCGGCATGCTGGCCAGCGGCGGCGTCACCCTCGTCAGCAAGCTGGTGACGGCGGCCATCATGTGGTGGGGCGCCACCCTCGTCATCGATGGAAAGATGACGGTGGGCGAGCTGGTGGCCTTCAATATGCTGGCGGGCCAGGTGGCCTCGCCCATCCTGCGCCTGGCGCAGCTGTGGAACGATTTCCAGCAGGTGGGCATTTCCATGAGCCGGCTGGGCGACATCCTCAATGCCCGCACGGAAACCGGCGGTCTGAACGGGGGCGGCCAGAAAGCGCGCATGCCCCGCATCGCGGGCGCCATCGCCTTCCAGCAGGTGGGTTTCCGCTACCGGCCCGACGCGGCCGAGGTGCTGCGCGACGTGTCGATCGCCATCGCGCCCGGCGAGGTGATCGGCATCGTCGGGCGTTCCGGCTCCGGCAAGAGCACCCTGACGCGGCTGGCGCAGCGCCTGTACATCCCCGAGCGGGGCAGGGTGCTGATCGACGGGCAGGATATCGCCGTCATCGATACGGCGTCGCTGCGGCGCCAGATCGGCGTGGTGCTGCAGGAAAACATCCTGTTCAACCGCTCCGTGCGCGACAATATCGCGCTGAGCGACCCGGCGCTGCCCATCGACGCCGTCATCGCCGTGGCGAAACTGGCGGGCGCCCACGATTTCATTTGTGAGTTGCCTGAAGGCTACGACACCATGGTGGGCGAACACGGCACGGGCCTGTCGGGCGGCCAGCGCCAGCGCATCGCCATTGCCCGCGCCCTCGTCGGCAATCCCCGCATCCTGATTTTCGACGAGGCGACGAGCGCGCTCGACTACGAGTCGGAAAAAATCATCCAGGACAATATGCGGGGCATCTGCGCGGGGCGCACCGTGCTGATCATCGCCCACCGCCTGTCGGCCGTGCGCGAGGCGCACCGCATCGTCGTCATGGAGCGGGGGCAGGTGGCCGAGCTGGGAACCCACGCGGCGCTGCTGGCCCGGCCCGGCGGCATCTACGCCCACCTGTATGGCTTGCAGCAGGGAACGACGGGGAGCGCCGCATGAGCGCCGGCCACCGTGTCGCCGCGTATGGCGAGCTGTTCAAACGCTACGGCCAGGTGCTGCGGCACAGCTGGCGCATCCGCGCCACCCTGGGCGGGCCCGTGCTGAGCGAGGACGAGGCGGCCTTCCTGCCGGCCGCGCTGGCGCTGCAGGAGCGGCCCGTGTCGCCGTCGCTGCGCTTCACGGCGCGCGTGCTGATGCTGCTGGTCGGCTGCGTGGTGCTGTGGGCTATCTTCGGCAAGGTGGACATCATCGTCAATGCGGCGGGCAAGATCATTCCGTCCGGTAACACCAAGACCATCGCTTCCGTCGACGTGGCCGCCGTGCGCGCCCTGCACGTGCGGGAGGGGCAGGCCGTGAAGGCGGGCGATCTGCTGGTGGAGCTGGACAGCCGCGGCCCGGACGCCGAGCGCGACAAGGCGGCCGGCGACGCCGTGGCGGCCGCGCTGCAGATGGCCCGCTCGCGCGCGCTGATCGCCGCCGTCGACAGCGTACGCGCGCCGAAGCTGGCGCCGCCCGCGGAGGCTTCCGCCGCCGACGTCGCCGCCGCGCAGGCGCATGTGGATGGCCAGTACGCGAGTTTCCGCGCCCGGCTGGCCCATTTCGATGGCGAAATCGCCCGCTATGCGCAGGCGCTGCCGCTGGCGGTGCAGCGCGCCACCGACTACCGGGCGCTGGCGGCCACGCGCGACGTGGCCGAACACGCGTGGCTGGAAAAGGAACAGGCCCGCATCGACCTGGCGGGCCAGCTGGCGTCGGCCCGCAGCGAACGCGCGGCCCTGGTCGCGCAGACGCGCAAGGATGCGTACGACGCGCTGGCGGAAGGCGCCAGGGTGGCGGCCGCCAGCGGCCAGGATGCGCGCCGCGCCGGCGCCCGCGGCAGCCTGCTGCGCTTGACGGCGCCCGTCGACGGCACGGTACAGCAGCTCAAGCTGCATACGGTGGGCGGCGTGGTGCCGGCCGCGCAGGCGCTGATGCAGATCGTGCCGCGCCAGGGGCGGCTGGAAATCGACGCCATGCTGGAAAACCGCGACGCCGGCTTCGTGCAGGAAGGGCAGGCGGTCGCCATCAAGGTCGATGCCTTCGACTACACCAAGTATGGCACCGTGCCCGCCGTCGTCAGCAGCGTATCGCGCGACGCCATCGAGGATGAGAAGAAGGGCCTCGTCTACGCCGTCAGGATCACGCTGCGGCAGCCGGCCATCGTCATCGACGGCAAAGTGGTGCCGCTGTCGGCCGGCATGGCCGTGCGCGCGGAAATCCGCACGGGCACGCGAAGGGTGATCGAATACGTGCTGTCGCCGCTGGTGCAGCACCAGAAGGAGGCGCTGCATGAACGCTAGATGCCGCGCCGCCTTGCTGGCCGCCGTCTTGCTGGGGGCCTTGCCCGTGCGGGCGCAGCCGCCGCAGGAGCTCGCCGCCGCGCCATGCGCGTCCGCCTATGGGGCCGAGGTGCAACTGAGTTTGCCACTGAGCCTGCCGGCGGCCGTCGACCTGGCCCTGTGCCGCAACGCCCAGGTGCACGGCGCCTGGGCCGGCATCCGGCTGCAGGCGGCCGGCGTGGGCGAAGCGAAGGCCGCCTATCTGCCCACCCTGAATGGGAGCCTGAGCCGCGTGCATGACCGCACGGCCTATCCCGGCGCCGCAACGGCTTCCAGCAGCCTGGCCAGCAATACGGGTTCGCTCAGCCTGTCCTGGCGTCTGTTTGACTTTGGCGGGCGCGCGGCGGGCCAGCGTTCGGCCCAGGCCTTGCTCGATGCGGCCCTGGCCAACCGCGACGCCGTGCTGCAAAAGACCCTGGCGGCGACGGTCAGCGCGTATTTCGACGCGCAGACGGCGCGCGCCAGCGTGCGGATGCGGCAGGCATACGAGGCGCTGGCCCAGGAAACGGTGCAGGCGACGCAGCGGCGCGCGCAGCGGGGCCTGGGCTCGCACAGCGACACGCTGCAAGCGACGAGCGCGCTGGCCAAGGCGGCGCTGGGCGCCAGCCGCGCCGACGGCGACGAGCGCAAGGCCCGCGCCGTGCTCGTGTACACCCTGGGCTTGCCGGCCGATACGGCGGTGCTCGTGGACGACGACGGGGATGGCGCAGGGACGGGCTTGAACGCGGGCTTGCGCGAAGACCTGAACGCCTGGCTGGCACAGGCCCGCGAACGGCATCCGGCCATCGTGGCGGCGCAGGCGCAGCTGGCGGCCGCGCGCGAACGGGTGGCCGTGGCCCGTTCCGAAGGCCGGCCCAGCATCGACCTGACGGCGAATATGTACCAGAACGGCCGCCCCAACCAGGGCTTGTCGCCTGCCTCCACGCGCGAAACCCTGGTGGGCATCTCGCTCAACATCCCCCTGTTCGACGGTTTTGCGCGCCACTACAAGGTGCGCGGCGCGCAGGCGCAGGCCGAGCAAAGGGAAGCGGAGGCGCAGGAAGTACAGCAGCAGACCCTGATGGACCTGGTCAGGACGCATGCGGAGGCAAGCACGGCCCTGGCCAACCTGACTGCCGCGCAGACGTGGCTGGACGCGGCGCAGGATGCGCTGGCCAGCGTGCAGCGCAAGTTCGGCCTGGGCGCGGCGGACATCCTGGAAATGCTCACTACGCAGTCGGCGCTGCTGGAAGCGCAGCAGGAACGCATCCGTTGCCAGGCGGAATGGCGCTCGGCCCGCTTGCGCCTGCTGGCCAGCGCCGGCATGCTGGGGCGCGGCGATATCGCGCAAGAAAGTGGCAAAAGCGGCGGCGCAGGCGGCAAATTGCGCGCCTTGACGGCGCAATAGTGACTATGATGGGACACTGGCCTTCCCGCACAGGGAAGGTGTTCTGCTTCGACCAAGGGAGACATCATGCACAGCGTACAAAAGATTACCCCATGTTTATGGTTCAACGGCAACGCCGAGGCGGCAGCCCGGTTTTACACGGAAATATTTCCCAATTCAAAGATCGGCCAGATCCTGCGCTACGGCGAAGAGGGCAGGGAAATCCACGGCCAGGAGCCGGGCAGCGTCTTGACGGTGGCCTTCGAGCTGGATGGCCAGACGTTCACGGGCTTGAACGGCGGCCCTTTGTTCCAGTTTTCCGAAGCCATCTCGTTCCAGGTCAATTGCGAAACGCAGGACGAGGTCGACCACTACTGGAACCTGCTGTCCGAAGGGGGGCCGCCGGAAGCCCAGCAATGCAGCTGGCTCAAGGACCAGTTCGGCGTGTCGTGGCAGATCGTGCCCACCATCATGATCCGCCTGCTGACGGACCCCGACCCCGTCAAGGCCCAGCGCGTGATGAAAGCCATGATGGGCATGAAAAAGATCGACATCGAGCAGATCAAGCGGGCGTACGCGGGCTAGCGCAGCCCGCCGGGCTGGGAAACGGGGCCGCACGGCAGCGGCGCGCCCTGTCCAAGATGGCCGGCATTTGTTATAGTCCCAGCCATCTTTCCATCCGCCTACAGACTCTGCCATGACCTCAAGCACCAGCAGCACCATCGCGCCCCGCACCTTCGGCACGCCCCTGTCTTCCACCGCCATCAAAGTGATGCTGCTGGGTTCCGGTGAGCTGGGCAAGGAAGTGATCATCTCGCTGCAGCGCCTGGGCGTGGAAGTGATCGCCGTCGACCGCTACCCGAACGCACCGGGCCACCCCGTGGCCCATCGCTCGCACGTGATCGACATGAGCGACGGCGTGGCCCTGGCTGCGCTGATCGACCTGGAAAAGCCGGATCTGATCGTGCCGGAAATCGAAGCCATTGCCACGGACACCCTGGCGGCGCTGGAAGCGGCGGGGCAGATCACGTGCATCCCGAACGCGCGCGCGGCCGTGTTGACGATGAACCGCGAAGGCATCCGCACCCTGGCGGCCGAAACCCTGGGCGTGGCCACGTCGCCGTACCGTTTCGCCAGCAGCCTGCAGGAATTGCAAACGGCTTGCCAGGAAATCGGCTTTCCCTGCGTCGTGAAACCCGTGATGTCGTCGTCTGGCAAGGGCCAGTCCAAGCTCGATAGCGCGCTTGATGTGGAAACGGCGTGGGCGTATGCGGCCAGCGGCAGCCGGGTCGACACGGGCCGCGTGATCGTCGAAGGCTTCATCGACTTCGATTATGAAATCACCTTGCTGACCGTGCGTGCCGTGGGCGCCTCGGGCCAGGTCGAGACGCAGTTCTGCGAACCGATCGGCCACTTGCAGGTGCAGGGCGACTACGTGGAATCGTGGCAGCCGGCCCGCATGGCGCCGCTGGCCCTCGAGCGGTCGCGCGACATCGCCCGCAAGGTGACGGACAACCTGGGCGGCCTGGGCCTGTTTGGCGTGGAGCTGTTCGTCAAGGACGACATGGTGTGGTTTTCGGAAGTGAGCCCCCGTCCGCACGACACGGGCATGGTGACCATGGCCAGCCAGGCGCAGAGCGAATTCGAACTGCACGCGAAAGCCATCCTGGGCTTGCCCGTCAACGTGGCGCTGCGTTCGCCCGCCGCCTCGGCCGTCATCTATGGCCAGGTCGAAGCGAAGGGCATCGCCTTCGAAGGCGTGGCCGACGCCTTGCGCGTGCCGGGCGCGGACCTGCGCCTGTTCGGCAAGCCGGAATCGTTTGCCCGCCGCCGCATGGGCGTGGCGCTGGCCACGGCCGACGATATCGGCACGGCCCGCGAACGTGCCGTGCTGGCCGCCTCCAAAGTCAAGCCGGTCGCCCGCTGATGGTGGCGTGATGGCCGACCCAAGCCTGCCGCTGGCCGACGCCGGCGGCGATGACATCAAGCGCAAGCTGCGCGGCCACATCGCGCGGCGCAACCTGGCCGGTGCTGCCAACGACTGCAAGTGGAACGAACTGCTGGCCTTCATGCGCGGGCGCACGGACTGGGTGCCGTCCTACCGCTACGGCTCCGTCACCGGCTACGTATCGCGCTGGGATACGGAATGGGATTACCACCCGCCGTTTCCGTTCATGGGTGTGGAATGGTTCGACATCAGCCTGTATTCGGAAGAACACGTGGGCATGCTGCTGCCCAGGAAAATCATCGACCATGGCGTGTGGATCGTGCCCGAACTGGCACGCATCGGCTTTGATTTCGAGGTGCGCGACCGGGTGGCGCGCATCTGGGGCTATCTGCCCCGCAATAACGAAGACTTTCCCCCCGCCGACTAATTTGAAGAGTATCGCCATGTCTCAAAACGAAAACGCTATTCCGCAAGTACCGCAACCGGACGACGCCGTCGTCGGCAAGGCAGCGGGCGCGCAGATGCTGGCCACGGCCTGCGCCGCGCGCGACGCCTTCTATGCCACCCTGGGCGACGTCGACGCCGACGTGCTGGCGCCCCTCGTCAATCCCGCCTTCATGGGCGGCCCCCGCTGGCCGTCGCTGCGCCAGGCCTGGCGCGTGATCCGCCGCGCCGACACCGTCATTCTCGCCAGCGACGGCTTGAGCGACCCGTTCGAGGATGATGACGACGTTTTCGTCCCGCGCGGGCATTTGCTGGAAGTGTGCATTGAGGCGCCCTTGTCCGCCTTCGACGGCCAGGCCGTGGCGCAGTCATGGCTGTTCGATGCGATCTACCAGATCAGCCAGAACGTGGCCGACCACGGCTCCATCGATTTGCTGGTGCAGCGCCATGGCAGCGTGTCGATGGTGCTGGACGTGCAGGAGGCGCCGACAGGCCTGGAAGATGAACACGGACAGATGGGCGTGCTGCTGGCCCAGGGCACGGCGACGATCCCCCCGTCATTCGGCACGCCATATGGCGAAGTGATGCTGCTCACCGCCGCCGTGCTGCAGCCGGCGGAAATGGCGCATATCGGCAATGCCGCCGACAAGGCGCAATCGCGGCGCGACCTGGCCGCCGCGCTGGCCGCCTCGCCGACAGGGCATTTGAGCGTGGCGCAGCGGCCGGCCGTCATTCCCCGCTAGGTTTTTCCACCGGCGGCATGGCCGGTTCCGCGGGTGCCGTGGCCGCCGCTTCAACGTCCACGGTAACGGCGGGAGGCGCGGGCGGCGGTTCGCGCCATTTGCCGGCCGCCTTCAGCTTGTTCTTCAGCCCCGGCAGGGGAAAGCCCAGCGCATAGGCCTTTTGCGCGTGCGCGCTGGCTTTCTCGTATTCCTTCTTTTTCACGTACATCAGGCCCAGGTTGTACTGGATGGTGGCCTGGTCGGGCGCCAGGCGGCTGGCCGCGTCCAGCTGTTCCAGCGCCGCCGCGTCCTGGCCCGTGGCCAGCAGGTAGTTGCCGAACACCATGCGCGCCGTCACGTCGTGCGGCGCGAAGGCGATCGCCCGCTCAAAATAGCAGCTGACCGTGTAGCGGGCGCCGACGGGCTGCGCGCTTTTCAGGCGCAAGCCCAGTTTTGCCATCGAGGCCAGCGCCCTGTGGTGATTCGGAAAGTGCTCGAGCGTGTAGCTGATGTCGGCGCCCAGGCTGCCCGTCAAGCCCTGCGCAAGCGTTTCCACGGCCCGCGAAAAATGGAATTTCTCGACCACGGCCAGGCCGTCGCGGTCTTCCGCGCTCGTATAGTCGCCGCCCGGCGTGTGCTTGACGTAGGGCGGACAATCGGCAGCGGCGCCGGCGCAGCAGGCGGCGAGGATGCAGGCAAGTATCGGGCGTTTCATGCGCTTCTCCTGTGGCTGACCTGGTCCAGCAACTGGGCCAGGGCGTTGCTGCGGGCTTGCCGCGAGTGCAGGGCGACGGTAGCGGGGCTGGCCAGCGGCGCGCGGCCCTGGCGCGCCAGTGCCAGGAAGCGCAGCAGGGCGTGCGCGCAGTCGCTGCTGGAAGCCAGCTGGCCGATGGTGTCGATGCCGCAGCGGCGCAGTGTGGCTGCGCTGTCGCCGGCCAGGTCCGTCAGCGCCAGGATGGGTCGGCCGCTGCGCAGGTATTCATACAGCTTGGCGGGAATCTGCGCGTTGCAATTGGCCGCCTGCAGCAGCAGCAAACCATCGGCAGCCTGCATTTCCCGCAGTGCCGCGCCGTGCGGCTGCAAGGGTTCCAGGCGCACCAGGTCGAGGACGCCGTATTTCACCAGCAGGCTGGCCAGCCACGCATCGTGGCCCGTGGCGCGCAGCACCAGCTGGAAATTGCGCGCATGCAGCACGCCGTCCTGGCGCAGCCGGGCCAGGGCCTGGAACAGCGCTTGCGGATCGCGCTCGGACGGGTAGATCACGCCGCTGTGCAGCAGCAGGAAGCGGCCGCGCGGGCCCGTCCGCTCAGAGGCGCCGTCATGCTCATGGCCATCGTCGTCGTAGCCGTTCTCGATCAGGTGGAAACGCGCGCGCGCCACCTGCGCCAGCCGTCTTTCGTGCGCGGCGATGGCGCCCGGCGTGGTGCAGACGATGGCCGCGCTGCGCGCCGCGATGCGCTGTTCTATCCACGCATGCACGCGGCGCAGGCGCGCTTCGGGCGGATACGGCGCCAGCGGATCGCTGTCGTCGAGCATGGGGTCGCGCTGGTCGGCAATCCACGGCAGGCCGCTCAGCTTTTGCAGGGTGATGGCGATCAGGTGCGCCGTGGCGATCGGATACGTGGACCAGATGGCGTCCGGGCGGTATTCGCGGATCATGCGCAGGCCAGCCGGCACGGCGCTCAGCCACCAGGAGCTCCAGCGGTCGGGCAGCGCCAGGCAGCGCGGATAGCGCCCCGCGATGGCCAGGTGGCGCGCCGCGTCCAGCGCCACGGTGCGCCGCACGGTGGCGGGTGCCAGCTGCGCATCGTCGCGCTGCGCATACGCGCCGGCGCTGGGGCTGAGCACCAGCGGCTGCCAGCCGCAGGCGGGCAGATGGCGCGCAAAGCCCACGGTGCGCAGGATGCCGCTGCCGCCCGCAAGCGGGGGGAAATGGTAGGCGATCATCAATACCCGTTTTGGCCGGGCCGCGCTCGGTCGGGCCGCGTCCGGTGCGCTCGCTACCATGACTGCAGCCACCGTGCGCACAGCTGTTCGACTTCGCCGCGCCAGGCGGCGCTGGCGAACGTGTGGTTGGCGCCATCGACCTGCGCCTGCGTCCAGTGCCCGCGGGCGGCCACGGCGCGCCAGGCCGGATCGCCGTCGAACAGGGACTGCCATTCGCGCGCGTCCAGGTCCTCGCCGCTGAGGATCAGCAAGACCTTGCCCTGGAAGTGCGCCAGCGCCCGCAGCAGGGCCGGCGCGGGCGCGTCGTCCTCCTGCGCCGCCTGCCGCTGCGTGGCGGCCGGTACTTGGCGCAGCGATGCCAGGCTGGCGCCCACTCTGATGCCGCCGGCCGCCAGCTTGCGCCAGAAGGCCCCTTGCAGCAGGCGGCGCAGATAATAGTGGCGCAGGGTGGCGCGCGCCAGGCCGGCGCTGCCGCGCACCCACGGGTTGAGCAGGATCAGCGCGGTGATGCGCGCGTCGCGCGGCGCATGGCAGGCGGCGGCCGTGGCGCCGTCGCACAAGCCCCACAGCGCCACTTCGCGCAGCGAGGGCACGGCGTCGAAGAACTGCGCCAGCGCGCCCGCGATGTCGGGACCGGCGGCGCGGTAGCCGCGCGGCGCGCCTTCGCTGTCGCCCATGCCGCGCAGGTCGAAACGCAGCACGGGCACGCCTTGCGCGGCCAGGGCGCGGGCCAGCAGGACGAACTGGCGGTGGCTGCCCACCCGGTACTGGGGGCCGCCCGTGACGATCAGAACGCCGCGCGGGCCCGGCGCGGCAGGCAGGCTGAGGATGCCGACCAGGCGCGCTTGCGACCCGTCGTCTTCGGCATCGCTGCGAAAGCGCAGGGCCAGCTGGCGCACGGCGTGCGCCGCGGGGTGCGGCTGGCTGTCGTCGCGTTTCATGGCGGCGGCCTTTCCTCGTCGAGCCAGTCGCGGCACAGTTCCCGCGTGGCGTACAGCAGTTGCGGACACGCCAGCAGTTCGCCGCTGTGCCAGAACGGGCCGTCATCGAAGCTGGC
Source organism: Janthinobacterium sp. P210006 (assembly GCF_036231885.1). Lineage (NCBI taxonomy): Bacteria > Pseudomonadati > Pseudomonadota > Betaproteobacteria > Burkholderiales > Oxalobacteraceae > Janthinobacterium > Janthinobacterium sp. P210006. Next base: position 268,046 of record NZ_JAZARD010000002.1, read on the forward strand.
CACGTGCACGGCGGCGCCCCGTTCCCGCCATTGCCGCGCCAGCAGCGGCGGCGACCAGGCGCCCGACTGGTCCGCCGCGCGGTAATCGAGCCAGTAGACGGGCATGGCGGGCAGCAGCGCGGCGGCGCTGACGCCGTCGATGGCGTGCGCCAGCCCGGGCGCCAGCAGGTAGCCGGCCACTTCCACGGCGTCGCCGTGCGCCAGTGCGGCGCGCGCCTGGCCCGGCGCTTCGCGCGCGGCGCCGGCCAGCATGCCCGCCGCCAGGCGCAGGCGCAGGAAGCGGTCGATGCTGCGCCGTCCGTCCAGTTCCGGCTCCCACAGCAGCAGGCGCGCCAGCGGCAGTTGGGCGCGGCCGGCGAAATCGAGGGCCAGCAAGGCGCCCAGGCGCAAGCCCCACACGGTCAGGGGACCGTCGACGCGCTGCGCCAGCCAGGCGCAAGCCAGGTGCAGGTCGTTGTGCCAGATATCCCAGCGCGCTTCGTGGAAGTCGCCGCTGCTGTCGCCGCAGCCGAACAGGTCGATCTGCAGCACGCTGTAGCCGAGGGCGGCAAAGGCGCGCGCCTGCGCGGCGGCCACGTGGCGGCTTTTATTGAGTTCCTCGGCAAATGGATGGACGTAGACGATGCCGCCGCGCGCGCTGCGGCCCGGCGGCGGCAGGTGCAGCAGGCAATAGCGCTGGCCGCCGCTGGCGGGCAGGAAGAAGGGCAGCAGCGGCAGCGCTTCGGTGGTGGTATGGCTCATCGGCGCAGCTTTGCAGACACGAAGTCGTGCAAGGTGCCCACGGTGGCGAAGTGGCGCGCATGGATGTCGTCGTCGGCGACGGCGATGCCGAAATGGTCTTCCAGCGCGGCGATCACGCCCAGCACGGCCATCGAATCGAGTTCCGGCACGCTGCCCAGCAGCGGCGTGCGGGCTTCCAGCGCGCGCCCGTTCAAGCCCAGGGTGGTGTCGAGGATGTGCTTTACTGCTTCAAGATGCGGCATGTCAGCTCCAGGGAAGGGTAGTGCGGCAGGGAAGACGTATCGAAGGCCAGGCAGGGAATATCGCCGGGGTGGCGCGACAGGTGCAGATAGGGCGGCAGGCTGGCGGCCATCCATTGCCAGCGGCCGCAGCGCACGAAGGTGGCCGTGCCCAGCGCGTGCGTGCCCAGGCGCGCATGGGCGCCCAGCGAGGCGCGGTTGAAACGCGAGATGCGGCTGCACGACCAGCGCACGCCCTGCGCGTACAGCATGGCGTTGGCTTCTTCCCACAGGCGGGCGAAGACCAGGCCGCCCCGCTGGGCGGGATGCACCCACACGTCCAGGTCCCACGAGGACTGGCTGGACGCCAGCGCATAGCGGGCGCGCACCTCGTCCTCCTGGCAGCCGTGGCGCAGCAGCCAGATCCAGCCGGCCATGGCGGCGTCCGGCTGCTGCCCGCCGCGCGCCACCAGGCATTGCGCGCCCTGGCGGTAGCGTTCGCGCAGCACGCCGGGCCGGCGCATGGGGCCGGCCGGCAAGTCCGCTTCGGCCAGGCAGGGCGTGACCTGGATCGACTGGCCGCGTCCCCGGCACAATGAGCCGGGCGCCACGGCCTGCGCCACGAACTGGTAGCGGTGCAGCGCGCAGCGCCCGCCCGGCACCCTCGCCAGCAGCCGCGCCACGGCCAGCCAGGCGCTGTCGCGCCAGCCCAGTTGCCGGAGGCTGGCGGCAAGCCGTTGCAAGCGGGGGAAATGGGCGTCGCGGGCCATGGCGGTCTGGGAGGGGGCGGCTATGCAGCCAACGCTGTCCATTAGAGCGCAGGGGCGGGGCACCGACGTTGCGCAGCCTCAAGCATTGTTCCCGATGGGGCGCCGCCCGCCGCGAGAGGCGCTTACTTGATAAAAATCAACACTGCCGCGCCCGTTTGTCCCAATCATAGGGAATGCATGGCAATCATGGCAACCCGGGGATGAAACGATGGCGACACTGATACACGATCTGATCTTTGAAACGGCGCAGCGCGCGCCCCACGCGCCGGCCCTGTCGTGGCAGGGCGAGGATATGGCCTATGCCGCGCTGGCCCAGTGCGTGCGCGACGCGGCCTGCACCTTGCTGGCCCTGGGCTTGCAGCGGGGCGCGCGCGTGGCCGTGTACCTGGAAAAACGCCCGGAAAACGTCAGCGCCATGTTTGGCGCGGCGGCGGCCGGCGGCGTGTTCGTGCCCGTCAATCCGCTGCTCAAGCCGGACCAGGTGGCGTACATCCTGGCCGATTGCAACGTGGCCATCCTCGTCACCTCGCGCGAACGCCTGGCCCAGCTGGGCCCCGCGCTGGCCGCCTGTCCGGACTTGCAGACGGTGCTGCTGGCGGGTGAAGGAAATGGGGAAGCGAGCCTGGGCAAGCTGCGCGTGCTGCCGTGGAGCGGCATGCCCGCCGCCGCAAGCGCTTCCCCGCCGATGCCGCACGCGGCGATCGACGCGGACATGGCGGCCATCCTGTACACCTCGGGCAGCACGGGGCGGCCGAAAGGCGTGGTGCTGTCGCATCGCAACCTGCTGGCCGGCGCGCTCAGCGTGTCGGGCTATCTGCGCAACACGCCGCAAGACCGCATCCTGTGCGTCTTGCCGCTCAGTTTTGATTACGGCCTGAGCCAGCTGACGACGGCGTTTGCCAGCGGCGCCTGCGCTGTGCTGATGAATTATCTGTTGCTGCGCGATATCGTCGAAGCCGTGGAACAGGAAGCGATCACGGGCCTGGCCGCTGTGCCGCCCCTGTGGGTGCAGCTGTCGCAGCTGAGCTGGCCCTTGTCCACGCCTTTGCGCTACATCACCAATTCGGGCGGCGTGATGCAGCGTTCCACGCTCGACCGGCTGCGCCAGTCGCTGCCGCGCACGCAGGTCTACCTGATGTATGGCTTGACGGAAGCATTCCGTTCCACCTACCTGGCGCCGGAACAGCTGGAGCGGCGTCCCGATTCCATCGGGCAAGCGATCCCCAATGCGGAAGTGCTGGTGCTGCGGCCCGACGGCAGCGTCTGCGAGGCCGACGAGCCGGGCGAACTCGTGCACCGCGGCGCGCTGGTGGCGCTCGGCTACTGGAATGATGCGGCGCGCACGGCCGAGCGCTTCAAGCCGCTGCCGCCGCAGGCGACCGGCCTGGTGCTGCCGGAACTGGCCGTCTGGTCGGGCGACACGGTGCGCCGCGATGCGGACGGCTATCTGTATTTTGTCGGGCGCGGCGATGACATGATCAAGACGTCCGGCTACCGGGTCAGCCCGGCCGAGATCGAGGAGGTCGCGTATGCGAGCGGCCTGGTGGGCGAGGCGGCCGCGCTGGGCCTGCCCCATGCCGTGCTGGGCCAGGCCATCGCCTTGCTCGTCACACCCGCGCCCGGCGTCGAATTGCTGCGCGACAGCGTGCTGGCTGCCTGCCGCGCACGCTTGCCCAGTTATATGGTGCCCCAGTGGATAGAAATCCGCGACGGCGTGTTGCCGCGCAACCCGAACGGCAAGATCGACCGCCCCTTGCTGGCCAGGGAGCTGGCGCGCGCCTATGCGGTCCAATCAGGAGATGCGGCATGAACGGTCCCGGCCTCAAAAACTTGAAGCGCGACGTGAAGCGGGCGGACAGCCAGGAGTTGCCATCGCACGCGCCCCTGGGCCAGTTTGCCGTGGCTGGCGACATGCTGCAGGTGGGCGGCATGTCCTTGCGCCAACTGGCGCAGCGCGTGGGCAGCACGCCGTTCTATGCGTATGAACGCGCGCACATCACGCGCCGCATGGCGCAATTGCGTGCTGCCTTGCCGTCCGGCGTGCTCGTGCATTACGCCATGAAGGCCAATCCCATGCCGGCCGTGGTGCAGTGGCTGGCGGGCCTGGTCGACGGCATCGACGTGGCGTCGGGCGGCGAACTGGCGACGGCGCTCGATACGCCCATGGCGCCGGAACGCATCAGTTTTGCGGGACCGGGCAAGAGCGATGGCGAACTGGCGCGGGCCGTGGCCGCAGGCGTGCTGATCAACGTGGAGTCGGGCGCCCAGCTGGAACGCCTGGCCTTGGCCGGTGAGCGGCTGGGCTTGACAGCCAGGGTGGCCGTGCGCGTCAATCCCGATTTCGCGCTGCGCCGCACGGGCATGCGCATGGGCGGCGGTGCGCAGCCGTTTGGCGTCGATGCGGCCCTGGTGCCGGCGCTGCTGGCCCGCATCGGCCAGCTGGGACTCGATTTTCACGGTTTTCACCTGTATGCGGGTTCGCAGAACCTGTCGGCCGCCGCCCTGGCCGAAGCGCAGGCGCTCGGTGTGCAGCTGGCCCTGCAGCTGGCCGACAGCGCGCCGTCGCCCTTGCGCACCCTGAATATCGGCGGCGGATTCGGCGTGCCGTATTTTCCCGGCGACCAGGCCCTGGACCTGGCGCCCGTGGCCGCAGGCTTGCAGCGGCAACTGGAGCTGCTGGACCAGGCGGCGCCCGGCGCGCGCCTGAACCTGGAACTGGGCCGCTATCTGGTGGCCGAGGCGGGTCTGTATGTGTGCAAGGTGATCGAACGCAAAGTGTCGCATGGACAAGTCTTTCTCGTGACGGATGGCGGCTTGCACCACCACCTGGCCGCCTCGGGCAATTTTGGCCAGCTGATCCGCAAGAATTACCCGGTCGCCATCGGCAACCGCCTGCACGGCGGGCCGCGCGAAGTGGCGTCCGTCGTGGGCCCCTTGTGCACGCCGCTGGACTTGCTGGCCGACCAGATGGAGATGGCGCGCGCCGAGGAGGGCGACCTCGTGGTGGTGTTCCAGTCGGGCGCGTATGGCTTGACGGCCAGCCCGACGGCGTTTCTCGGCCATCCGCTGCCGGCCGAGGTGCTCGTATGAGCGGCCTGTGCGGTTGGCTGGCAGCAGCCGGCACGCTCGCGGGCGGGGCTGGCGGCACGGCCGCCGTGGAGGCGGGCGGTGCCGTGCCGGGGCCGTGCGCTGGCCCGGGCGGCGGCGGGTTGCCCAATGGTGCGGCACAGGCCGCGCTGGCCAGCATGGCGGCGCCCCTGTCGCGTTTCGATGGCGCGCCGCTGGCCGCCAGTCTCGGCGAAGTGGGCGGCGTGGCCGTGGCCGCCATTGATGGCAGCCGCCATGTGCACCAGCAGGATGGCTTGCAGGTGGCCATCTGGGGCCGGCCCGTGCTCGACGGTTCGGCCGACGACGTGGCGTGCCGCCTCGCTTCCCTGTGGCTGAGCCGGGGCGTGGCCGCCTGCGCCAGCCTGTCGGGACCATTCTCACTGGCCATCCTCGACGCCTTTTCCGGCTCGGCCCTGCTGGCCGTGGACCGTGCGGGCATGCATCCGCTCAGCTATGTGAGCAATGCGCAGGGCCTGTTCTTCGCGTCTTCGCACGACGCCTTGCTGGCCCATCCGTCCGTGCGGGGTGCGCTCGATCCGCAAGCGCTGTATCACTACCTGTACTTCCACATGGTGCCAGGCCCGGCCACGGCTTACCTGGGCCAGCAGCGTCTGCTGCCCGGCGAATACCTGCATGTGCGCGGCGGCAAGCAATGCAAGGGCAGCTACTGGCAGCTGGCCTTCCGGGAACCGGCAGCGGCGCGCGCATCGTTTGCCGCCAACAAGCAGGAATTCCTGCGCCTGCTGCGCCTGGCCGTGGAAAGCAGCCTGGGGGCGGATGGGGCCGACACGGGCGCGTTTCTCAGCGGCGGCACGGACAGTTCCACCCTGGCCGCCATCATGGGCCAAGTGACGGGCCGCCCCGCGCGCACGTATTCGATCGGCTTCGACGTGCCCGGCTATGACGAAATGGCGTATGCGCGCCTGGCCGCCAGCCATGCGGGCAGCATCCACCATGAACGCTACGTGACGCCGGGCGACGTGCTGGCCGCCATTCCCGCCATGGCGGCCATCTTCGACCAGCCTTTCGGCAATGCCTCGGTCATTCCCGCCTTTTACTGCGCGCAGATGGCGCGCGAGGATGGCGTGACGCGCCTGCTGGGCGGCGACGGCGGCGACGAATTGTTTGGTGGCAATGAGCGCTATGCGCACCAGGCCTTGCTGTCGCAGTACGAGCGCGTGCCCGTGATCTTGCGCCAGGCCATCATCGAGCCGCTGCTGTTCCGTGTGCGCACGGGCAAGCCGTGGCGGCTGGGCGACAAGGCGCGCCGCTACATCGAGCAGGCGAGCCTGCCGCTGCCGGCCCGCCTCGACAGCTACAACCTGCTGCTGCGCCATGGCCACCGCGCGGTGCTGGAAGCGGGCTTCATCGACACCATCGATCCGGGCATGGCGCCCGGCTGCATGAATGGCGCGTACTGGGAGCGGCAAGGCCAGGGCTTGAGCCAGATCAATGAATTGCTGGCGCTGGACATGCGCTTCACCCTGGCCGACAACGACCTGTTCAAGGTACGCAAGGCGTGCGAGCTGGCCGGCGTGGAAGCGGCCTTTCCCTTCCTGCACGATGCAATGGTGGCGTTTGCCACGGGCCTGGCGCCGCGGGACAAGCTCGACGGCATGCGGCTGCGGCCTTTCTTCAAGCGGGCGCTGGCGGATATCCTGCCGCCCGCCATCGTGCGCAAGAAAAAGCACGGCTTCGGCTTGCCCTTCGGCCTGTGGCTGCACAGCCATGCGCCGCTGCGCGAGTTTGCGTTCGATAACCTGACGCAGCTGCGGGGGCGGGGCATCGTGCGGCCCGCCTTCATCGACGATTTGCAGGGACGCTTGCTGGCGGAACACCCGGCCTACCACGGCACCATGGTGTGGCTGCTGCTGATGCTGGAACAGTGGCTCAGCCAGCATCCGGGCGCGCTGGGTGCGCTTGCCGGCGGTTTTGCCGCATGCGCCACAGAAACGCCAGGCGTCCTCGATCCCACGGCGTAAAACGGGGCAGCTGCAGCAGGTCCAGCCCCGCGCCGGGGCGCGCCACGCCCCAGTCCGTGGCCACGGCCGCCTTGAAACCGAGGCGCCTGACCATCGCCACGTGGCGCGCGCCATAATCGCGTCCGGCCTTGCCGTTCGGATACGCAAACAGGGTGACGGGCGCCTGGATCAGGCTTTCCAGCTGGCGCTTGCCGTTGGCAATGTCGAGCTGCGCGGCCCGCTCCGGCAAGGTGGACAGGATAGGGTGGCTGGCCGTGTGCGCGCCGACGCCCATGCCCGCCGCCTGCAGCTGGCGCAGCTGCGCCGTGCTCAGCATGGTTCCCGGGCCCGAAGTGGCGCCCGCCTGCCGGCGGATCTGCATGGCCATCTGCTGGCGCCGGGCGAACGGCAGGTATTTGAGCTGGCCCAGCAAGGTGGTGATGGCCGCCTGCCGCTGCGCCAGGCTGGCGATGGCCAGGCTGCCCAGGCCGTGTTCGCGCAGGTCCAGCACGGGGCCGGCCGCGTGGCGCACGGCGTCGATCACCGTGTCGTTCCACATCTGCCCGCCGTCCAGGTAGCCCGTGGCGATAAAGAAGGTGGCGTGCAAGCCATGGCGCTGCAGCAGGGGCAGGGCCACCTGCGCGTTGTCCGCATAGCCGTCGTCGAAGGTGATGCAGGCGGCGCGCGGCGGCAGGCTGCCATCCTGCAGCCGCTGCACGGCCTGGGCCAGCGGCAGCGGCGCATAAAAACGCTGGATAAGCCGCAGCTGGCGCTCGAACAGGCGCGCCTCGACTTCATGGGGAAACAGGGGATCGGGCCGGGCCAGCACGCGGTGGTAGATCAGGATGGACAAGGTGGCCGTCATGGCTGCTCCGCGATGGCGGCTGCGGGCTTGGCCTGGCGGGCGGAGGGCGTGGCCGCCCGCACCTGCCGCTCGACGACGATGCGCGTGGCGATCAGGGCTGCCATCAGGTAATACGGCATGTCGAAATACAGCAGGCTGAGGAAGGCGCCGCCCACGGCAAAACCGATCAGGCTGGCCTGGCTCATGGTGGCCAGGCCGTGCGCCCAGCGCAGTTCGGGCTTGCTCCGCGTGCGGCGGATGATGACGGCGGCCGTGCGCCACGTGGCGATGCCCAGCGCCAGGTAAAGGACGAGACCGACGAAGCCGTGTTCGCCCAGCGCCTGGAAATAAATGCTGTGCGCCGCGTGCACATCCATCGGGTTCGGCGCGTAGCGGGCAAAGATGCTGGCATCGGAAACGTCGAAGCCGCCGCCCAGGAAGCGGTCGCGCGCCAGGTTCCATGCCATGCGCCAGGCGTTCAGGCGGCCCATGGCGGAGACATCGTCTTCGTAGGTATTGATGGTGTCCATGCGTTCGGCCCAGCGCTCGGGCATGAAGGCCAGCAGCAGGGGCGTGACGGCCGCCAGCAGCGCGCCCAGCACCAGCTTGCGGTCGCTTTTCAGCCACATGAACAGGCCCATGGCGGCAATGGCCAGCAGGGCGCCGCGCGAATACGAGCCCAGCGCGGACAGCGCCGACAGCAGCATGGCCGCGGACAAGCCGCGGCGCACCCAGCGCTTGTCCGAGTTTTGCTGCAGGTAATACATGAGGGGGATGGTGATGATCAGGGCCAGGGCCAGCGCATTGTTGTCGCCAATAAACGTTTCCTCCGGCCCCCAGACCCGCTCCGTGCCGCCGCTGCGGATGGTAAAGATGCCGCCTTTCACGCCGTAATAGCCGAGCGAGCCCACCAGCACCCATATGAGGCGCACGATGTCGCGCTGCGTGCGTATCACCATCATGATCACAAAGCTCATCAGCATGATCTTCATGACCTTGTTCCACTGCACCCACGACGATTCCGGCAGCAGGGCAAACGCGGCCGTGACATTCATCCACGCGACGAACAGCAGCAGCAGCACGCTGATGGGCGTGAGGGGCAGGCTTTTCGGTTCGCGCGTCATCAAGAGGCCGACCATGGTGGCGATGGCGATGATGAAGGCAAACGGCATGTGGGTGGCAAAGCCCCAGGCTTGCGTGTGCGGATTCATGACGCTGACCCAGACCCACATCAGGCCGCCGGTGGCCGGCGACTTCAGGATGAAGGGCAGCGAACCCAGGATGATGACGGTGATCACGATGTCGCGCATGACGGGGGACGCTCCTGGTTTAGCCTGCATGGTATTGATGCCTGTCAACGGGCTGGCGGTCAGGCTCAGTACACTGGGTCAACACTGTCGAGTGTTGGTGAAACTGTCAATTAGTTTTGTCATGGTAAGACCAAGGAGGCATGTCCTTGTTGACCGTTCTCATGGCGACCTACAATGGCGCCGACACCTTGCCCCAGGTATTGCGCGCCTACATGGGCTTGCATCCGCCCGCGGGGGGCTGGCGCCTGGTCATTGCCGACAATGGCAGCACCGACGCGACGGCGCAGGTGATCGCCGCCTTCCGCGGCCGCCTGCCTTTGAGTTCGGTCTACGTGGCGCGGCGGGGCCGCAGTCCCGCCCTCAACGGCGCCGTCGAGTACGCCTTGCGCCGTAGCGGCGATGGCAGCGAGCTGTTCGTCTTTGGCGACGACGACGCCATGCCCGCGCCCGACTGGCTGTGCCGCCTGCAGGCGTGCGCGCGCAGCCACCCCGGCCATGCGCTGTTCGGCGGCGCCATCGTGCCTGCCTGGCGGGAACAGCCCGCGGACTGGCTGCTGCGCCTGACGCCGGTAGGCTTGACGTGGGGCATCACCAGCCCCGGCCTGCGCGACGGCCCCGTGTATCCGGGCCTCGTGTGGGGCGCCAACATGGCCATCCGCCGCCGCATCTTCGAGGCGGGCGCCCGCTATGACGAAAGCATCGGCCCCCAGGGGCCCAGCTATGCGATGGGCAGCGAAACCAAGCTGAACCTGGATATGTATCGGTCCGGCAACCCTTCATGGTTCTGTCCGCAGGCCAGGGTGGCGCACATCATCCGCGTGAAGCAGGTGCAGCGCGACTGGATTTTGCGGCGTTCCTTCCTGTTTGGCCGGGGCCAGTGCCGGCTGGTGGTGCCGGCGCCCAGCGTGGAATGGCTGGGCGTGCCCCGCTGGATGCTGGGCCGCTACCTGCGCGACGGCGTGGCCGCCCTGCGCGCCTGGCTGCGGGGCGACCGCGAAACGCTGTTCCTGCGCAGCTGGGAAATGGCTTCGCTGCACGGCTATTTCTATGAGGCATGGCGTGGGCGGCGCAAACGCTTGCCGCGCGTCCTCATCACCAGTTATTCCGGCGAGCTGGGCGGCATGGAGCTGCGCATGGCGCAGGAAGCGCACATGCTGGACAAGGCCGGCTTCGACAGCGTGCTGGCGCTGCGCCGCTTTCCCGGCTCTGCCGCGTGGACGCAGGGCTTGCGCCAGCAGAAACTGCAGGTGGAAGTGTATGAACCGCCCCTGTTCGTCGAGCATTGGGCATGGCGGCGCTGGAATCTGCTGCGCGCCAGGATCACGGGCGCCTGGCGGCTGCGGCGGCTGCGGCCCGACCTGGTGCACGTGGCATTTTGCTGGACCACCTATGGCGCTTCCATCCTGTGGCTGGCGCGGCAGTGCCGCCTGCCGGCCGTCATCAGCGTGCACAATGCGTTTCCCCTGGAACCGTTCAGCGGCTGGCAGCGGCCCCGGCTGCAGGAAGCGTTCCGCGCCGTGAAGGGCGTGTATGCCGTGTCGCCGTCGGCCATGCGGCATTTCCTCGACCTGTACCGGGGCATGCTGGCGCCGCAGACGCGGCTGGCCGTGATACCGAACGGCGTCGATACGGACGCCTTCATCGTGTCGCCCGAACGGCGGCGGCTGGCGCGCCAGCAACTGGGACTGCCACCGGACGCCCTGGTGATCGGTTCCGTGGCGCGCCTGTCCGCGCAAAAGCGGCCGCAGGCCTTGCTGGCCATGTTCATCCGTTTGGCCAGGCAATTCCCCCGCCTGTATCTGGTGCTGGCGGGCACGGGACCGCTGGAAGCGATGCTGCGCGAGCAGGTACAGGCGGCACGATTGCAGGAGCGCGTGCTGCTGACGGGATTTCAGCCCCGCATCGAACTGCTGATGCCCGCCTTCGACCTGCATCTGCTGCTGAGCAAGAACGAAGGCTTCGGCATCGCCACCATCGAGGCGATGGCGTGCGGCGTGCCGGCCGTGGGCACCGACGTGCCCGGCACCAGCGATATCCTGCGGGGCAGCGGCGGGGGCCTGCTGCTGCCGCTCGACGACGAAGACGCGGCGTGCCGGGCCGTGGCGGACCTGCTGCGCGACCCGGCGCGGCGCCGGCGCATGGGACGGCAAGCCCGTCTGGAGGCGGAGCAGCACTATTCCATGCAACGGCTGGAACGGCAGCTGCGCCAGTTCTATGCCGGCCTCGTGTAGCGCCAGGAGCCGCCCCGCATGAATGCCACGCGCCATTCCTTCTTCTTTTCCTTTGCCGAAAAATACACGGTGCTACTGCTGAGTATTGTTGCCACGATGATCCTGTCGCGCCTGCTGACGCCGGCCGAGGTGGGCGTGTATTCGCTGGGTGCCGTGCTGGTGGCCATGGCCCAGGTGGTGCGCGATTTCGGCGTGGGCCAGTACCTGATCCAGGAAAAGACCCTGACGACGGAAAAACTGCGCGCCGCCCTGGCCACCAGCCTCGTGGTCGCCTGGCTGCTGGCGGCGCTGGTGCTGGCCGCCAGCGGCCCGCTTGCGCGTTTCTACGCGGAACCGCGCCTGCAATTGGTGCTGCAACTGTTGTCGATCAACTTCCTGCTGATACCGTTCAGCGCGCTGACCTTGCCCCTGCTGCGGCGGCAATTGCGCTTTCGCGCCATCTATGCGATCAACGCGGCCAACAGCGTCACCAATTTGCTGGTGGGCGTGGGCATGGCGCTGCTTGGCCACAGTTACATGAGCCTGGTGGCGGCCGTGCTGGCCGGCTCCATGGCGTCGTTGCTGACCAGCCTGGTCGTGCGTCCCCGCGAACTGCCATGGCTGCCGGGACGGCGCGGCGTCAGGGCCATCGTCTCCTTTGGCGCGTATGCGACGGGGGGCGGGCTGGTGGACGAGGCGGGCGTGGTGGCGCCGGATCTCGTCATCGGCAAGATGATCGATATCGAAAGCCTGGCCCTGTTCGGCAAGACGCAAAGCATGCTGAGCATTTTCAACCAGGCCATCACCAGTGCCATCTCGCCCGTGGTGTTTCCCCTGTTTGCGGCGCGCGACCGCGAGGAGGGCGGGGCGGGGCCCGTGTACGTGCGCACGGTCAGCTATATGACGGCGCTGGCCTGGCCCTTTTTCCTGTTTCTCGCCTGCATGGCCTTGCCCCTGGTCAAAGTGTTGTATGGGCCGCAATGGAGCGCTTGTACGCCCTTGATACGCATCATGTGCCTGTCCTCGGCCGTGTATAGCATATTCAGCATGGCCCGCTACCTGTTCGTGGCGACGGGCCGGATGCGCGTGCAGGCGGGGCTCGATGCCTGGGCGGGCGGCCTGAAGGTGGCGGCGCTGCTGCTGGCGGCGCCGTTCGGGCTGGTGGCCGTGGCCTGGGCCGTGGTGTTCAGCACCCTGTTGCGCAGTTGGCTGATCTACCGCTGCCTGCGGCGCTTCAGCAGTCTCGACTGGCGCGTGCTGCTGCCCACCTTGCGCAAGAGCCTGGCCCTGTGCGCGATCAGCAGTCCGCCGCCGCTGTGCATGCTGCTGTGGATGCCTGCAGACATGCCGCATGCGATCCCGCTGCTGGCGCTGGCAGGCACGGCGCTGGCGACCTTGCTGTGCTGGATAGGAGGGATTTTCCTGTTGAAACATGAAATCGCCGCCGAGTTTGTTTTAGTGCAACGCAAGCTGCTGGGCCGCTGGCTGGCCGTCAAATCGCTGCACTGACGGCTTTCAGGGGCGCGGAGGCAAGAAAGGGTGACCATGCGTGTCGGTATCTTGTCCTATCCCATGCTGTTTCAGCGCGACGGCGGCTTGCAGGTCCAGGTGCGCGAAACCCTGGCCGCCCTGAACCGGCTGCCGGCGAACCGGGCGCGGCCCCTGACCGTGCAGCTGGTGGACGCCAACCATGAACGGCTGGCCGATTTCGACGTGCTGCACGTGTTTTCGGCCAGCAATGGCACCTACCGCATCGTGGAAACGGCCAGCGAGCTGGGCGTGCCCGTGGTGCTGTCGCCGCTGCTGGCGCCCAGCTGGAACCGGGGTAGTGGCTGGCGCGCCCGGCTGGCCGACCGGCTGGCGGGGCGCCTGACGGAATGGATGGTGCAGACGAGCTACGCGCAGACGCGGCGCGCCCTGCATCTGGCCAAGCTCGTCATCGCCCTGGGCGAGGCCGAGCGCGACGCCCTCGTGCATGGTTTCGGCCTGGCGAGCGAGGCGATCCACGTGCTGCCGAACGGGATCAACCCGCATTTCTTTACGGCCAATGGCGATCTGTTCCTGCGCGAGACGGGCATCGCGGGGCCGTTCGTGCTGATGGTGGGTAGCATTTCACCGTATAAAAACCAGCTGGGCCTGGCCCAGGCGCTGCTGGGGGCGGGCCTGCCCCTGGTGCTGATCGGCGCCGCGCCGCGCGAACAGCAGGCCTACCTGCAGCAGTTGCTGGACTTGCCGCACGTCAGCTGGCTGGGCGCACTCGACCACGCCGACCCGCTGCTGGCCAGCGCCTACCATGCGGCGGCCGTGGCAGCCTTGCCCAGCCAGGGCGAGGTGTTTCCCCTGAGCGTACTGGAAGCGCTGGCGGCCGGCACACCCGTCGTCATGACGGCGCAAAGCGCGCTGGACTTGCCCGATTCCGCGTTTGCGCTGCGCAAGGTGCGCTGGGACGACGGCGCCGCGCAGCGCCAGGCCATTCTCGAACTGCTGGCGCTGCCGCCCGAGCGTGCCCGCGTGCGGGCGCTGGTGGAACGTTTTACGTGGGAACGGGTAGCGGCCCGGATCGCCGATTGCTACCACCAGGTGCACACGCTGGCGGAACGGAGGACCCATGCTGTTTAATTCCTTTGCCTTCCTGTTTGCCTACCTGCCCATCGTGCTGGCCGGTTATTTCCTGCTGGACCGCCGGATTGCCCCGCGCAACGGGGGCGCCGCGTCCGCCGCCAGCTGGCGCCGCCTGGCGCCCGCCGTGTGGCTGGCGGGCGCTTCGCTGTTCTTCTATGCCTGGTGGGACGTGCGCTACCTGCCGCTGCTGCTGGCGTCCATCTGCGTCAACTACGGCGCCGGGCGATTGATGGGCGCCAGCGCGGGTGCGGCCCGCAAGCGCGTGCTGGCGGCGGCGCTGGCGCTGAACCTGGGCTTGCTCGCGTACTACAAGTATGCGAATTTCTTCATCGACAGCGTGAATGCCGTCGCCGGACTGGCTGGCGCTGGCAGCCAGCCGTGGCACGGCCTCGACATCATCTTGCCGATCGGTATCTCGTTTTTCACATTCACGCAAATCGCCTTCCTCGTCGATTGCTACCGGGGCGAGGTGCGCGAGTACCGCTTCATCCACTACGTGCTGTTCGTCAGCTATTTCCCCCACCTGATCGCCGGGCCCGTGCTGCACCACCGCGACATGATGCCCCAGTTCGCGGACCCGGCCAACGCCCACCCGCGCGCGGCCAATTTTGCCGTGGGCCTGTCGATCTTCACCATCGGCCTGGCCAAGAAGGTGCTGATCGCCGACAACCTGTCGCCGCTGGCCATTCCCGTCTTCGCGGCCGGCGCCGAACCGACCCTGATCGAAGCGTGGATCGGCGTGCTGGCCTATACCTTCCAGCTGTACTTCGACTTTTCTGGCTATTCGGACATGGCCATCGGCCTGTCGCGCCTGTTTGGCGTGAAATTGCCGCTGAACTTCAACTCGCCGTACAAGGCGGCCAATATCGCGGACTTCTGGCGCCGCTGGCACATGACCTTGTCGCGTTTCCTGCGCGACTATTTATATATTCCCTTGGGCGGCAGCCGCCATGGCGGGGCCATGCGCTACCGCAACCTGATGCTGACCATGCTGCTGGGCGGCCTGTGGCATGGCGCGGGCTGGACCTTCGTCATCTGGGGCGGCTTGCACGGCCTGTACCTGGTGCTGCAGCAGGCGTGGCAGCGCGCGTTCGGCGCGGCGCCGGGGTACCGATGGCTGCGCTGGTGGCCGATGTGGTGGTCAAGTCTGCTGACCTTTCTTGCCGTCATGCTGGCTTGGATCTTCTTCCGCGCGCCCGACGTGGCCACGGCCTGCGATATCGCGGGCGCGCTGGTGGGGGCGAACGGCGTGAGCCTGCCGCGGGGCCTGGCCAGCCATGGCGCCAGCCTGGCGCAGTGGGGCTTGCATCCGGCCTTCGGCGGCATCCGCTGGATCGAACTGGCGGGGCCCGGCTTGCCCGTGCTGCTGGGCGCCATGCTGCTGGCCTTCCGGGCCCCGAATACGCAAGAAATATTCTTTCTCTACGAGCCTGCCATTGAACGCATATTTCAACCGCAAGGACGCTGGGCCTTCCGCTGGCGGCCCTCGCGCCGCTGGAGCGTGGGCATGGCCGCGCTGTTCGTCGCCTGCGTCTTCGGCATGAACCGGGTCACCGAGTTTCTCTATTTCCAGTTCTGACGATGGACATCGCCGCCCGCCGCTACCTCGTCAGCTTTCTCGCCTGCGCCTTCCTCGTGCTGGGCTCCGTCTCGTTCCTGAATTACCAGGTCGATCCCTATTTGCTGCACCAGTGGGACAGTCCCTTGGTGCAGCGTCCGCGCCAGCTCAATGAAAAGCTCGGCGCCTGGGCCAAGACGTATGCCGTGGCGCGCTACCGGCCGGCCGTCATCTACATCGGCAATTCGCGTACGGAAATGGGCTTGCCGACGGGGGTACGCGCCTTGTTCGGTGGCAAGAGCATCTTCAACAGCGCCGTGTCGGGCGCCTCGCTCGGCGACGCCATCCGCCTGGCCGAGCATGCGGCCAGGGTCAGCCCCGTCGAAACCATGGTGTGGGGCATCGACGCGCCCACTTTTTCCCTGAAGATGGGGGCGGCGCGCGTGGAAGACAGCCTGACGGGCGCCCGGCACGGCTTTTTCGCCCAGCGCGCCTTGGTCAACCTGAAGCGGGGCCTGACCCTGGACATGACGGAGGACAGCGTGCGCATCCTCACCGGACATGCGGGCGACGTGTGCCGCTCCAACCTGGCCGCGTACGGGCAGCGCGACGAAACGTGCACCGTCAAGGGCATGCGCCACTGGCTGGGCACAAGCGATGCCATCCCCGTGCGGTTGCAGGAATTTGGCGATGGCCAGGGGCCCACGCCGCCATCGACGCTCGCGCTCGACGCCAGCATCGGCAAGCTGTGTCGGGGCGGCCTGCGCCTGCGCCTGTACATCAACCCTACGCACGCGCTGACCTTGTACGCGCTGTACTGGCGCGGCAAGTGGGATGCCATGCAGGCGTGGCAGCGCGGCCTGGTGCAGCTCGTCGAGCGCCACCGCCGCCAGGGCTGCGACGTGCGCCTGCACGATTTCTCCGGCTTCAACAGCATCACGACGGAAGCGACCCCGCTCGTCAGCGGCAAGCCCGACATGCATTACTACTGGGAAGTATCGCATTACCGGGACAATGTGGGCCGCCTGATCCTGGCGCGCCTGTTCGGCGGCACTACGCTGCCGCCGGCCGATTTCGGCGTGGAGCTGACGCCAGCCAATGTCGGCGCCCATCAGGCGGCCATGCGCGCGGCGCGCGAGCGCTACCGCGTGGAACACGCGCGCGAAGCTGCCTATACGCAGCGGGTGCTGGACGGGCCGCTGATCAGGCGGTGAAGGGGGCGGGCAGGGCGGCAGCTCCAATTCCCGCTTGCCAGGACCATGCCGCCAACAGGGAGGAGCCATGCTGTGTCATCCGTTCCCGTTCCAGTTCGCCGCCGGCATCTGCGGCATGCAGCGGGTCACCGAATTTTTCTATTTGCAATGAACGCTGACCATGGATACCTGCGCCCGCCGCTACCTTGCCATCTTCTGCGCCTGCGTGCTGACCGCGCTGGCCCTCGTTTCCGCCGTCAATTACCGCGTCGATCCCTATTTGCTGCACCAGTGGGACACGCCGCTGGTGCAGCGCCTGCGCCCCACGTATGAAAAGCTCGCCGTGTGGGGCAAGACGTATGCGGTGGCGCGCTACCGGCCCGCCGTCGTGTACATCGGCAATTCGCGCACGGAAATGGGCTTGCCCACCAGGGTGCATGCCTTGTTCGATGGCAAGAGCATCTTCAACAGCGCCGTGTCGGGCGCCTCGATCGGCGACGCCATCCGCCTGGCCGAGCACGCGGCCAGGGTCAGCCATGTCGACACCATCGTCTGGGGCATCGATGCGCCCTCGTTTTCGCTGGAACTGGGCTCGGCCGGCGTGGAACCGGGCTTGACGGATGGCGGCCCCGCGTTTTTTGCGCGACGCGCCTTGCTCGACATCAAGCGCGGCCTGACTGTGGACATGACGCGCGACACCTGGCGCATCCTCAGCGGCACCTATGACGGCGCCTGCCTGTCCAGCCTGGCCTTGCACGGCCAGCGCGACCAGTCCTGCCTCACCGTCCGCAACCATGGCTGGGCCGGCACGGCCCGTTCCTTCACACCGCGGCTGCAGGAGTTCGGCGACGGCCTGGGGCCCACCGGGCCCGCGCTGCAAGCGTTCGACGCCAGCGTCGGCAAGCTGTGCCGGGGCGGCACGCGTTTGCGCGTCTACATCAATCCCACCCACGCGCTGACGCTCGACGCCCTGTACTGGCGGGGCAAGTGGGATGCCATGCAGCAATGGCAACGGGACCTGGCGCAGCTGGCAAAACGTCACCGCAACCAGGGCTGCGACGTGCGCGTGTATGATTTTTCGGGCTTCAACAGCATCACCAGCGAACCGATCCCGCAGGTGACGGGCGCGCGCGACATGCGTTACTACTGGGAGGCATCGCACTACCGCGACAATGTGGGTCACTTCATCCTGGCGCGCCTGTTCGGCGGCCCGTTGCCGCCGCCGGCGGACTTCGGCGTGGAGCTGACGGACGCTAACATGACGGCGCACCAGGCGACCATGCGCGCCGCGCGCGAGCGCTATCACGCGCAGCACGCCGCGGAAACGGCCTATCTGCGCCAGGCATTGACCTTGCCCCGCGAACCCAGATAGGATGACGTGGCACCAGGCGTACGCCGTGGAGCAGCGTGCTTGCGCTATGATGTAGTTTTGCCATCCAGCAAGTTCCGGGACTCATCATGAAAATCGCCTTCTTTGCCAGCCAGCCCTACGACCGCCGTTTCTTCGATGAAGCCTTGCCGTCCCAGCCCGACGCCGCCGGCATCGAACTGGTGTACCACAGCGCCTTGCTGAGCCAGGAAACCGTGGTCCTGGCGCAAGGCGCCGATGCCGTCTGCGTCTTTGTCAACGATGTGCTCGACGCGCCCGTGCTGGAAGCCCTGCATGGCTACGGCGTGCGCGCCATCCTGCTGCGTTGCGCCGGCTACAACAACCTGGACCTGGAAGCGGCGAAACGCCTGGGCCTGTTCGTTGCCCGCGTGCCAGCCTACTCCCCGGAAGCCGTGGCCGAATACACCCTGGCCCTGGTGCAGACCCTGAACCGCCACACGCACCGCGCGTATGCCCGCGTGCGCGAAGGCAATTTCTCGCTGGACGGCTTGCTGGGCGCCACCTTGCACGGCAAGACGGTGGGTATCGTCGGCACGGGCAAGATCGGCCTGGCCACGGCGCGCATTTTCAAGGGTTTCGGCTGCACGGTGCTGGGCCACGACCCGTATCCGGCGCCCGCGTTTGCGCAGCTGGGCACGATGGTGGAGCTGCCGCAGCTGCTGGCCGAGTCCGACATCGTCTCCCTGCATTGCCCATTGATGGAAAGCACGCGCCACATGATCAGCGAAGATACATTGCCGCTGATGAAGAGGGGCGCCATGCTGGTGAACACGTCGCGCGGCGGCCTGATCGACACGGGCGCCGTCATCGAGGCGCTCAAGTCGCGCCAGCTGGGCTCCCTGGCCATCGACGTGTATGAGCAGGAAAGCAATCTGTTCTTCCAGGACCGCTCGTCCGACATCATCGACGACGATATCTTCCAGCGCCTGATGACGTTCCCCAACGTGCTGGTGACGGGCCACCAGGGCTTCTTCACCATCGAAGCGCTGCGCGAGATCGCCGCCATCACGTATCACAACCTCGCTTGCTTCCGCCAAGGCAAGGCGTGCGAAAACAGCGTCTTAGCCGGCTGACGCGTTTTTTTTGGGCTTGGGCGGCGGCTTCGGTTTCGGCAGCGGCAAGGCATCGGCCGTGCGCCGCGCCAGCTGGCTGAGCCAGTCGCGCTCGTCCCACAGCCCGCCATCGATGAGGAAATAGGGCTTGGCTTGCGGGTAGGGCGGCGCTTCCTGCGGCGTACCCTCCATGCTGATCCAGGCGCGGCCCGCATCCGTCGGTTTGATGAACAGCTGGTCGTCGGCGACGATGGCGAACATCTTGCCATCGCAATACAGGCCGTACTCGCCAAACATTTTTTTCGCGCTGACACTGCCCGCGCCTGCCATCTGGTCGAGCAAAAAATCCACGGTGCCTTGCTGAGATGCCATGTCGTCCTCCCTGTGAGGGGCCAGTGTAGCGCAAGCCTGCGCGCCGGCGGGCTTTTTGCAGCGCCGCTCTGGCCAGCGGGGCCATGGTGCGGCTACACTACGGCCATGATTTTTTTGCATTGACGATACTGCCATGACACCCGAGCTGATTATCCACCGCGGCATCACCATCGCCACCCTGGCCGCCAGCCAGTCCGTGGCCACCCATTGCGCGCCCGGCCACACGGCCATCCGCGAGCAGGACGACGGCTGGTGGCTGTATTTTGTCGACGAAGACGGCACCGTCGACGGCTACGACAGCCCGTTCGCCAGCCACGCCGAAGCGCTGTGGGCGGCCAAGGCCGCAGCCGAGTTCAGCGCGCAATGAAGGCCAGTCCATGGGCCTTCCTGGGATTGCCGCAAGCGCCCGTGCCGGAAGCGGAAAGCGCGGAATACGGCGCCTGCCGCGCCACCTTGGACGGCAAGCGGCTGGTCTTGCGCGTGGCGAAAACCACGCCGACGAAAACCGGCCAGTTCGTCACTTCCTGGAAACGCCCCCATCCCGATGCCGAGATCGCCCCGCTGGACGAAGCGGACCCCGTTGATTTCCTCGTCATCGCCGTCAGCGACGGCGTACGGCATGGCTTTTTTATCTTGTCCCGCGCCGTGCTGCTCGAGCGCGGCGTGATGTCGCGCACCAGCGCCGGCGGCAAGCGGGCGCTGCGCGTCTATCCGCCCTGGTGCGCCCCCGCATCCGCCCAGGCCCTGCGCACGCAGCGCTGGCAGGCCGGCTGTTTTGTGGCGGCAGGCGACCAGCGCAGACTGGAACAGCTGCTCGGGCAGTGATTGTTGCCGTTGGCCTTGGAAGTTATCTGCGTCTTGCTGAAGCATTCCAATCGTCCGCTATCGGCCAGCACCCGTCGTTGAGTTCATCGAGAAAAACATGGAAAATATTCTTCGCCACATTCACGAGGGCCACTTCCGGGTCATCGAAGAGTTCAACGCCGCATTCGCTGTTCATGGCGGTTCAAGAAGCGCGTTCTCTGACAGTTTTTCGAAAGAAATTACTGAGAGATATCTTGCGGGTTCGATTGACTTCGACATTGCTGATTGTGCGATGAATGCACTATCCGCCTGGACGCCACTTGAAGATTTTTCTTCCTACTCTTGGGCGGTGTACCAAGCCTTTGATGAAGGAGAGTATATGCACCCAGGGCAAGTCATCGGTAGCAATGAAGATGTATATACTCGTCCATTGCTGCGTAAAGCAATGTCGGATTTCCATCCTCTGGATTGCAGCGAGCGGCCAGTAGCGGATACCCCACTAGCAACTTAAAGGAACTCAGTGGCCTATCATCTGATGATTTTTAAACAGTCTACAGCGATTGAGCCTGCTATCGATTTGTACTTGGGTTCTGCTCACACCGTGCATCTCTATTGGGAAGCTGCCAGCTTCGATATCGGGCTACCAACGATTAGCGCAATTATGGAGCGGGCTGATTCTGAGGCGGGATTCTGTCTGTCGGGTGCCACGCTAATTGCTTTTAAGGTGGAGGTGGAGCTGCTTTACAAACACTGGAATTCACCACAAAGTGGCCATGAATTGCCGCCTACCCATGCTGCACTGATGCGCACAGTGATTTTAGCATTGGGTGATGAGTCGTTTGATAACGCGACGCTGGTGATTGCATAGCCTGGCCTGGCGACAGGATTTGACAGCCTGTTCTGGCGCGGAACCTGGCAGCGCCGGCAACCGGCCACAAGCGCTCGCCGGAAGCACTCATCCGTGAACCCAGCCAATATGACAGAGTGACTTGATGAGAGATGTACTTGAAGAAAAACCAGAATTTGATACGCATGGCGCTGGGTGCCGTGCTGCTGTGGCCAGTCATGGCGCAGGCCGATATTATTCAGCGACACGTGTTTACAGCTATTTCTAGCGAACAAGATAGCGAAGGCGCCGATGTGCTGACCGTGGCGGAAGCCACGGCCTGCGGCGGCAATCGGCTGCGCATCAAAGAGGGGATGCTGGAAAACAAAGATGAGTATGCGAGCCTCAGGCCCGCACTCGCCGAGCGCATCCGTGATAAGACAGCAATGGTCGTGACACTGTTTGGCTGCCCTGTCGGGAAGACCGGCGAGGAGGCCGTTCCGTTTGCGCGCCTGATTGCCGGCTGCGGCCCGGGCACCTGTGCCGACGGCAAGGCGCGCCTGTATCTGGACGAACAGCTGATGCCGCAGGTCAAGCAGCGCTCGCCTTATGTGCTGGTGCTGCCCTTGCCCAAAGCCGCGTTGCCCGGTACCTGGAAGGTGGAGATTTTCGATACCATCAAGAGCGACCTGGTGCGTATCTCCGGACAGACCGATGCTGCCGATTTTGTTTCAGGCAAGATGGTGGGCGGCTACCGCCTTTATGATCGGGATGGCAACATCGAATCGCAGGTAGAGCAAGATGAGCATGGCCGCGAACATGGCGTAGCGACGACGTATTTCAGCGATGGCAAGCTGGAGTCGCGGGGGCAATGGCGCGAGGGCCTGCCCGTGGGTGTACACAATAGTTACCATCCCAACGGGAAGGTAAGCATTCGTCAGGTTTACAGCGACAAGGGCGTGCTGCTGAGTACCCAGCAGTTCACCGAGCAAGGTGCGCCGGTGTATGCCGATGGTCAAAAGTCGAAAAAATGAACTGATGCGGTGCGCGACGCTCCGGGAGTAGGTAGCGATGTAGCAGCGATGCACGGCGCCCAGGGATTCCTGTTCGCTTTGACGGTGGCGAGGGTGGCTGTTGCGTCCGGTGGTGCCCATCGAAAGTTTTTCAATTATTAACATGCTGTGCCTGTCCATACGGCCGTGTTCGACCAACAGCTGACCTTAACGAATTCATGCCTTCTGATGGGGAAAACATGATGAACGATGAGCAAGGAACGCCGGACGACAGCGCCGGTATGGATGCGCCGATGGCAGGCCACGACCTGGTGGCACAAGCCCCTACGCCAGCGATAGCGGAAGTGACCCCGATGCTGGCATTGAGTACCGATGCCAGCAATCAGGGCGGGATCGCCGCACCGGCCGCGCCCGGTTGGCAGGCATCCGACAAGTCGCTGATATATGCGTTTGGCAAGATCGGCTATGACTTCGGAACCCAGGCCCGCATGGATAGTATTTTTCAATTGATGGAGCCCGATCACAGCCCGTTCAATACCGAACAATTGCTTGATTTCCTCGCAAAACGCGAAGCCGAAACGCGCATGCTGATTTGGACCTTGAATGTCGATCTGACGCCGGTGTACGCGCTTGAACCAGGCGAGCCATGCTCTCGCGACACGTATGCGCTGCTGATCGGTGCACTGGAAGGCCAGGTGAGAGGGGAAGGCGACGCAGGTTATATCGCGCGAGTCGCCATCCCCGGCTATTTGACGGGGAAAAAGGTGCGGCTGTATTCGGGCCAGGTGGTGCCTGTCGTGTCGGTGCCAGCGCGCGCGATCTATTACTGTGACGTCAATCAGATCATAGAGGACGCAGTCAAGGCGGTGGGCGCCAACCAGGCAGCTGAGCAAGTGGATAAATTGCGCATCGGCTTGCGCGAATGTCTGAACCGGATCTACTGCAGCGTCTGCAACCTGGGCATGTGGTCGTCCGACCGGGCCACGAATTTTGTCGCTATCAATGCCGCCCAGACGGTCACGGCACTCACACACGATCTGCTCGCCGGCAGTAGCGGCGGCATCTGGCAGTTGGCCCAGATCGCCGTCGAGAAAAGTCCCGTCTGCCGCGTGGATTCCGACTGCTGGGACGTGAAACTGGCTTTCTTTGATCCGGAAAACCACCGCCGTCCCATGCGTATCGTCTGCTATACCATTGATGTCAGCAATGTCATGCCGGTCACGATAGGCGAGCCGAAGTCGTGGGAAGCGAATATGTTCTGACATTCCAGCAATTCTCGCTGATGAAAGTCGTGCGTCTGACCTGAATGCCCGCCTGCGCTGCAGAGACTAATGCCGCGCTCAAGCCAAAGCTGCTTGAGTTTCGGCGCTTACATCGACCTGGCCGGCAACTGAACGCCTGCCGGTGCGGTCAAGCAAGGCGTTCGCGGACGGCACGGGCCTGCGGGCGGCAATGGCGCGAATGCGCCAGGTATTTTTTGCTGGCCTGGGGGCGCACTCACTGATAGGCTTGCACATGCAAGATGGTCAACACGTCAAGTCTTGCCAACCCTGTTGATGCCTGGCTGGATGCCCATGTTCTGCAAGCTGGCCTTTCCCTGGACATAAGCAAGCAACCCACAAGACCTCCCCATGAAAACTTCTGATGCTCACCGCAAAACGTTTTTTTCACCAAGAATACTGGCGGCTTCTTTCCTGTTGATGATCTCCACATGCGCGCATGCCCAAGCGGACGGCCATTCACATGGGGAAAAGACAGACGACTACGCTGCCAGAATTGATCGTTTAATAAAGGAAACGAGTCCGCGAAGTTTCAATGGCGTCATTCTTGTCACGAAAAATGGAAAAACACAATATTCAAAAGCTTTCGGCTATGCGGATTTTGAAAATAAGATACCGTTAAAGCCGGACGATAATTTCAGGATCATGTCGAATAGCAAGCAGGTCACGGCTGTATTGGTATTGAGGGAAGTCGAAAAAGGAAAAATAGACTTGCACAGTCCCGTTAGAAGATACTTGCCCGACTTGCCGCAGGCCTGGGCCGATACGGTGACGGTGCATCAACTGCTCAATTTTTCGTCTGGCATCACGGAAATCGACAAGCCGCTGAGCTTCAAGCCCGGAACGGATTTCTTATATGGCGTAACAACTTATACCATGCTGGGCAGTATTTTTGAAAAAACAAGCGGGAAAACGTATATCGAGGCAGCAAATGACTTGTTCAACGAACTGGGGATGAAGAACAGCTTTTGCTATGAGGAAAATAAAGAGAATAAGGTTATCAATGGCTATGTGAATTCAAAAAATACTTACACATTGAAGGAACATCCAGTCCAGGGCGAATACTGGGTTGGCTTCATTCCAGCCGGTGGTATTGTTTCAAACGCAAGAGACTTGAATATTTGGGATGAAAAACTGCACAAGGGAAGAATTTTGAGCCCGAAAACCTATAAGCTGATGACCAGTTATGATATATCGAGCCAGCATGTTGCTTTCGGTGATGAAAAAAAAGGTTATGGTTATGGCGTGTATGTCAGCGATACAACGCCGGTGAAATATATCGGCCACTCGGGAAAAGGCCTAGGGTTTGCCTCCATTAAAGTTTATTTTCCTGAAAAAGATGTGGATGTTGTTGTCTTGGAAAATCAATATAGCGAAGACAGCGGCCTTCATTACTATTTTGAAAGAAAAATCAGGGAAATCGTAACGAGTAGCAGTCTTGTGAGATAGTCAAGGCTGGCTCGAATAGCAGTTTCGCACGGCGAACGGCAGCAGTCGGGCAATAGCGCAAGGTCAGGACGATGTTCGGCCTGAATTGCACTGCCAAGATGCGCCTGCTATCATCGCTTGCATTCAATGCAACGACAATCTGGAGTTTACAGTGACGGCATACATCCCCGCATCGATCTGGTTGCTCTCGGCAGTGGCTTGCCATCTGATTGCCAAACGGCGCCTCCTGAAGAGGACGGCTGTCAGGGACATGGTGGTCGCTCTGACCGGCCCGTTTGCCATCCCCTGGTTTCTCATCGCCAAGTCCGAAAAAGCCTGAGCACGCTGCCTCCACGCAGTCCTGGACTGTGGATGGCATCTGAATCTCCGGCAAGGTCACCGGCCCGACACTTTTGCTTCATTTAGTCAAATACAAAGGTGAATTGATGCAATTATCCAATTATCTTTTCTTTACTACCCGCTGCGAACAAGCCCTGACGTTCTACGCGCAATGCGGGCTGGGCAAGATAAGCGATGTCTTGCGATTTGGTGTCGATGGCATGCCGGTGCCAAATGAATCGATGCGCGGAAAGATCATGCATGCGCGATTCGAGGGGCCAGGTGTGTTGTTCTTTGCCTCCGACAATGATGATGCGGAGCCCATGCGCGGGTCGGCACACATTTTGCAAATGAATGATAAACAATTAACGAAGCAGCTTTTTGACAAGCTGGCCGATAACGGTGTGGTTACAACACCTCTCGCTACCCAAATTTGGGGCGATTACTACGGTAAATTGACCGACCAGTTTGGTGTTCAATGGATGTTCAATTGTTCCGCCTGAGTTACTCTTGCTGGCAGTGGACAGGTCTGGTGTCAGGAAATGGCCGGGAGCGCAAAAAATCCCAGGACCTGGAACGAAGGCTGGCACCAACCTTTGTCCATGGGGCGCAGGGCAACGCATCACGGATAGTGACGAAAATAAGGTCTTTGGTTACTGCCGAGGGCGCTTGAACAATGATGCACTCGACGCATTCCAGCCAGAGACCGGCCGACGTGGGCATCGGGCCATCACTGAACATGAATGCAAATGTTGAATACGAGATTTTTTGATGCGATTGCATCTGCGGTGGACTTGGATGACCCTGCGGAACAATTTTTGGCTCAGCGATTCATGAGGCGATTGGAAGAGTGACGTCACAATTGCCTGAGGTTGCCAAGTCAGCTGCAGCTGTGGCGAATCGCTTCACCACTGGTGCGGCGACGGCCGAGGAAGTCATTGCCGAGCGCGTACGCCTGTGGCGAGCCATTGAAGGACGAGACCAATCGGACAAGCCGGACGTTTTGAAAATCAGAACGGCCATCTGCGTCCTGCATCCCATGGATATTGCTAATTCTGCCGAAACATTGGAGTATTTTTTTGCGTTTTGGCAGCAAGCAGGCTTGGCACAGGCGGAGCTCGAGGCCGCTATTCAGAGCACGTATGGAATTTGAGGCGGCTGCAACTGGCCAAGAGCCGCCTGCGATGACAGCGATGGCCTTTGTCGGCCCAGAAGCGGACCATTACACCCGTTTGTAAGGAACAGCATGATACACCGTGAACGGCTCACCGCAACGATCGACGGCGACTTTGTCGTTTTTCTCATCGGCATGCGTCTTAACCAGCCATGGAAGGTGCACAAGTGGTGGCCGGTTGCCGCCGCGATGCCACGCATGATCAGCGAGCTGCGGCGCCAGCCCGAGCTGGGCTTGCTGCATGCGGAGATGTGGTTTTCAAGAACGCTTATTATGGTGCAGTACTGGCGCTCGATGGACCAATTGATGAGCTATGCCACCAGCAGGCAGGCGGCTCATCTGCCGGCGTGGAAGGCGTTCAATCAAGCTGTGGGTACCGATGGAACGGTCGGCATCTGGCACGAAACCTTCGCCGTCGCTGCGGGGGCCTACGAGAGCGTGTATGTCAACATGCCGGCCTTTGGGCTGGGCCGTGCCGGCACTCTGGAAGCGGCGACTGGGCACAAGCATTCAGCGGCGGACCGGCTCGGCGTAGCCAAAAAGCCTGAGTAGCGCCGCAAGAAGCGTTCGCTTTGGGGCGAAAGCGGACGTATAAAGCCATGCTGGGTCCTTCAGGCGGAAAGCCTGTTCGCTGCCGGACTGATGCCACGGCGCATGCACTTCACAGCTTGTTCATGGCGACTCACGGTCATTCGTGACAAGGCGGATGGCTTTCTGTCGCGAACGGCGGGCCAATACGCGCGGCACCTTTCTTTTGCTCGCTTATGAGTTTCATGTTTTCAATATTTTCTTGTCCGGTGCTCTTGGCCGGAACAGGAATGTCTGCATTGCCTCCATTTGCCGTCATGCGTCAATGGCAGAATAAACTTCCCCATCGGCCTCATATAGTATTTTTCACCTTATTTCGCCTTGTAAATTGAGCGCAATTAAAAATACAATACGAGAAAATTACCAAGGGGAAATATGGGTATCAAATATCGCATCGATGAAGACCTTGCATTCCTAGAGTATTGCAAGGAAGAGGATTTGCGTATTCTGGCTGGCTATCTCACGCATGACAAGGATGGATCGGCGCGCATTGCCAGCGAACTTCTGGAAGATAAAGACTTCAAGCGTTATGATGGACACAAGGAGCAGTACCGGCAATGCTGGAAGTTGATTGCAGGTGAGCTGCAGCATTTCGGCGGCGACACCATCGTCAACCTGTTTCGCGGGGATGGCGTGCTTTACAAGGAAATCTTGTCGGACGTTTGCGATAACCAGAACGTCAAGACGGGAAAAAACAGCTCTGCCTATGATATGGAAAATAAGCTGCTGGAGAAATTCATCGGCGATGCATGGGAAAAACTCAGTGCGGAACAACGTGCTTCGCTGCTGAAGGAATTTGACATCAATAAAATGTCACGCGATGCGGAAGGACTGGCCTTGCTGAAAGCGGCCTTGATGAGCGGCGGCATCGGTTCCCTGCAAATATCGGCGCTGATCGCCAGTTCCGCTGCAAGCATGTTTGCAGGGCGGGCAATTGGCGTCATTGCCACAGGCGGCCTGGGCAGAAGCCTGGCCATGTTTGCCGGACCCATCGGACTGGCCGTGTCGGCGGCGCTCACCGTGCCTGCAATCAGCGGTGCCGCATATCGCGTCACTATCCCTTCCGTCATTCAGGTCGCGTATATGCGCCGGGAATGTGAAACGCGTGATTTTTTCTAAGGAAATATAAATGTTGCAAGAAACAATATGGATCGTCGACCAGGCCAAATTGAAGCCGGTGCTGATACAGGCCTTAGCGGAAGGCAAGGCAACCATACATGACGGCGTGGCATACTGGGCCGAGGGCAGCGGCGGGTCCGGTATTATCCAGCATCTTCCGTTCAAGGAAAGTGCCGCCATGAGCGTGGAAGAAGCGCTGAAAATGGCGCAAGCGACAACAGTGGCCGCTGCGGCCGTCTCGACCGGCATTATTCTTGCCGCGATTGTGGTGCAGACAAAGTATTTGGCAAAGAAGCTGGATAAAATCCAGGCAACGGTCGACGTCATTGCGCAAGATGTGCATTCGCAGCACATTGTGTTTTACATGGATAAGATCAGCGAATATGTGGGGCAGGTGGAAGCAGCGCGAACCTTGTTGCAGGATCGGAGTCTGGCAGAGGAAGTACGCGAGCTGGCCATTCCGCTGCTGACCAGAATGGCGGGGAAACGCAATGAAGTCCTGTCCTTTATCGATAATATTCTTGCCTTGGCCAATACGTCCAAAGACGTGACCCCTAAGCATTTCGCGCTGATCACCAATTTCGCCCAATTAATGCTCGACATCATGCCAGCCGGAATTCATATCGAATATCTGCTTTGCGCGCGTATCGGCAAGCTGCGGCTGGCAGAACATCTGCTGCTCGATGGCGCCGGGCGATATAACGACGGTTTGCAAATCTTCCGCAGTTTCATGAATGACTTGCATCGTGAAGTGATACGCGGCGGCGCGGGAGAGCGCAGCGACGTCTACCGCTCCGTCGAAGCGAACGCGATGCAGCTTTTCAAATCCGAGCACGGAAAAATGCTGCTATCGCTGCCCGCCGGCCGCGCTGCCAGGTAACGGCAGGCTGCCTGCCGGCGCTACCTTGCTCACCACATAGCGGTATTTTCCCGAGGCTTCTGCCGCTATTTCCTCGACTTCCTCGATGGCGATGTCCACCTGCGCGCCCAGCCGGGCCTGGAAGCCGCTCACGATGGCGGTGCGCGTGGCGTCGTCCAGGCGGGGCAGGCAGACCAGCAGCACGCGCGTGCGCAGCAGGCTTTCCTGGATAATCTTGAAGCTGCGCACCTGCGGCAGTTCGCGCACGATGTAGACGAGGGCCAGGCCGTGCATGACGGTGCCGTCCTGCGCCGTGAGGAAATCCGTGCTGCGCCCTTCGATCTTTTGCAGCAGGGGCAGGCCCCGTCCGCAGGTGCAGGGCTGCGTGCCCAGCGCGCCCACGTCGCCCGTGGCATAACGGATGAACGGGTAGTCTTGCGTGGCCAGGTGGGTGACGACGATTTCGCCCGTGGCGCCTGGCGGCAGCGGCTGGCCCTGGCCATCGACGATTTCCACGATGACGTCTTCAGCCGTGATGTGCATGCCGCCGTCCGGGCATTCGTGGGCGATGAAGCCCGCGTCGCGCCCGCCGTAGCCGTTGGCCACGGGGCAGCCGAAGGCGGCGGCGATCTGCGCGCGCTGTTCGTCGTACAGGCGTTCGGCCGTGACGAACGCCACTTTCACGCCCAGGCCGTCGAGCGGCAGGTCGCGCGCGCCGGCGTGGCTGGCGATGCGGCACAGGGCTGACGGGTAGCCGAACAGCATGCGCGGACGCCAGCGGCGCAGCTGCTGCACGTAGCCATCGAGGCGCGCGGGCGACATGGAAAAGGCGGGCAGCAGCGTGGTGCGCAGCAGCGCATCGCGCAGGCGGCGCACGCGGTCTTGCGCGTGCAGCTCGATGGGCGAACCCCACAGCACGGCTTCGCGGTCGCCGATATCGACGCCCCACCAGCGCGTGGCGCGCCACTTGGCGGCGATGTCGTGGCTGATGCGGCGCCGGCCAAGGAGGAACTGCAGCGGTTCGCCGCTGGAGCCGCCCGTGGAGAACGGGCGCAAGCCCACGGCGCGGGCGGACTTGAAGCTGTCCCGCGCACTCGCAATATCAACCTTGCGCAGCAGCGGCAGGCGCGACAGGTCGGCCAGCTGCCGCACCTGTTCCGGGTCGAAGCCGCAGCGGGCGAACAGCGCGCGGTAGTAAGGCACGTGGTCGCCCGCATGGCGCAGCAGCGCGCGCAGGCGCGCCAGCTGCCACTGCTGCAGCTGCTGCGCGCTCCACCACTGCGAGCGTTCCAGCCGGCGCAGCAGGCGCGCGCTGTGGTGGCCCTTGAACCATTCATGCAGGGGAAACAGCCAGCGGGCGACGCAGCGCGTGTAGGCACCCGGGCGCGGCGCAGTGCGGATGCGGCGGTAGTGCGCGGCCAGCCTGGGTGCGATGCCGGGCCAGCCGAAGGCGGAGGCGTGCATCAGGCCCGCCTGCGCCATCGCCTGCGCGCGCGGCGGGGCGCGCAGCAGCGCCACGATGGCCTGCGCCATGGCGGCCGGATCGCCGGGCGGCACCAGCAGCGCCGTCACGCCGTCCTGCAGCAGGGCGGGGATGCCGCCCACATCGGTGCTGACGACGGGCACGCCGCACGCCAGCGCTTCGAGCACGGAAATGGGCATGTTGTCGGCCAGGCTGGGATTGAGGACGATGTCGCTGGCCTGGTACAGGGCCGGCATGGCGGCGTTGTCGACGGGGCCGGCAAAGCGCACGGAATCGAGAATGCCCAGCGACCTGGCCAGGCGCGCCAGCGCCGCGCGCTGCGGCCCGCCGCCGGCCAGCACCAGGCGCGCCGCGGGATAGGCCTGGCGCACGATGGCAAGCGCGCGCACGGCGCTGGCGTTGTCGTACAGGCTTTCCAGGTGGCGCGCCACGAGGATGCAGGGCGCCTCGGCCGCTGACGCGCGCGGTGCGGCCGGCGTAAAGCGCTGCAAGTCCACCACGTTGGGCACGACGTGGGCCGTATGGCCATATTGCTCGAAGATGGCGGCCAGGTAGGCGGAAGGCACGACGATGGCGCTGGCGCGGCGCAGGCTGAACGCCACCAGGCGCGGCGCGTGGGCGAAAAAAACGGCTGCTTCGCCGCCCCGGTAGTTGAGCAGGGCCGGCTTGCCTTTCAGGCTGGCGATCCACAGCGCGGGCGCCGCGTGCAGGTGCCAGGACCAGCCGGAATTGGCCATGATGTGGAACAGGTCGACCGTATTGGCCGTGCGCCACAGCCGCCACAGGTACACAGGCAGGCGCAGCGCGGCGCGCAGGTAGCGGATGCGCGCCAGCCAGGGCGGCAGCACGGAGCCGTTGACGGCCAGCAGCTGCACTTGCGCGCCGTCGTCGCGCAGCAGGCGCGCCAGTTGCTCCGTTTGATTCGCCATGCCGCCGGCCGGCGGCGGCAGCGGGCCGACCAGCGCGATGCGCAGGCCCGTGAAGATCATGGCGCCACTTCCGCAGTCCTGCGCGCCGCCATGCGCGCATACACGGGCGCATAGCGGGCCACGCTGGCGTCCCAGCTGCGCTCCGTCTCGACGAACGCGCGCGCCTGGCGCCGCAGCGCAGGCCAGCTGGCGGGCGCCAGCAGCAGGACCAGTATGGCCTGCGCCAGCGCCTCGGCGTCGCCGGCGCGAAACAGCATGCCCGTCTTGCCATGTTCGATCAGTTCGCGGTGGCCGCCCACGTCGGACGCCACGACGAGGCGGCCCTGCGCCATCGCTTCGAGCGGTTTCAAGGGCGTCACCAGCTCCGTCAGGCGCATGGGCAGGCGCGGATACACGCAGATGTCGACCAGCTGATAATAGGCGGCCACCTGCGCATGCGGCACCCTGCCTGCGAACACCACGGCGTGGGCTATGTCCAAGTGCGCCGCCAGCGCGCGCAGCGCCGCTTCCTGCGGGCCGCCGCCGGCCAGCAGCAGCCGCAGCGCCGGCTGCGCGGCCAGCATGCGCGGCATGGCGCGCAGCAGCAGGGCCAGTCCCTCGTAAGCATAGAACGAGCCGATGAAGCCGATGACCAGGTGGCCATGCAAGCCCAGTTTGTGCGCCAGCCACAGATCGCCGGGTGCGGTGACGCTGAATGCGCCCGCATCGACGGCGTTCGGAATCACGGTGATCTTGTGCGCGGGCACGCCGCGCGCGCGCAGCTCGCGCCGCAAGCCGTCGCAGATGGTGGTGACGGCGTCGGCGCGGCGCAGCGCGTAGTTTTCCAGCGCCCGCGTGAGCCGGTAGCGCAAGCCGCCGGGCCGGCTGCTGCCATGGTCGGCGGCCGCGTCTTCCCAGAACGCGCGCACTTCGTACACGACGGGGATGCCCAGCGCGCGCCCCGCGTTGAGGGCGGCGATGGCGTTCAGGGCGGGCGAATGCGCGTGCAGGATGTCGGGCTGGAGGCGCTGCGCCAGCGCGCGCAGGCGCACGGCCAGGCCGATGACGACGGCCACCTGGCGCAGCACGGGCAGGCTCGCCCACCAGCGCGCAGCGGGCGCCGTGCGGTAGAAATGCCAGCCATCGACCAGCTGCTGGGCGCCGTCGGCCGGCCCCTGTTTGGCACTGGTGAGCTGCATGGTGTGCCAGCCCAGCGCCCGTTGCTGCCGCAGGATGGCCAGGGTGCGGAAGCTGTAGCCGCTGTGCAGGGGCAGCGAGTGGTCGAGGATGTGCAGGATGCGCATGGATTTACTCCATTGCCATGGCCGGTGAGGGCACCGGCGCCTGGCGGCCATCGACGGGCAGCACCTGGCGCAGAAAGGCCTCGAACATCAGCAGCGACCACAAGGGCGCGCTGTAGTCGCGCCGTCCGCTCGCGTGCTGCTCGAGCAGCAGACGCACGTAGTCCATGTCGAACAGGCCGCACTGCGCCAGGATGGGGCCCAGCAGGCGCTGTTGCAGGCGCTGGCGCAGCGGGCCCCGCAGCCAGTCGGCCAGCGGGACCGAAAAGCCCATCTTCTGGCGATACAGCACGGAGTCGGGCAGCAGCGGGCGCAGGGCTTTTTTCAGCAGGTACTTGCCTTCGCCGCGCCGCAGCTTGAACTGCGGCGGCAGGCCGGACATCCACGCCACCAGTTCATGGTCGAGCAGGGGCGAGCGCACTTCCAGCGCATGCGCCATGCTGGCCCGGTCCACTTTCGTGAGGATGTCGCCGGGCAGGTAGGTTTTCAAGTCCAGGTACTGCACCTGCGACAGGGGATCCTGCGCGGGGCTGGCCAGCGCGTGGCGGCGCAGCACTTCCACGGCGCGGTAGCCCTGCAGGCTGCGGCGCAGCTCGGGGCTGAACAGGCGCGCGCGCATGGCGTCGCCCAGCAGGCTGACGCCGTGAAAATAGGCGTCCGTCGTGTCGCGCGCCAGACCCTCGAACGTGGTCTTGGCGCGCAGGAAGCGGGGCGCCCAGTCGGCCTTCGGATACAGCCGCCCCAGGGTGCCGAACAGCGACTGGCGCAGGCCCGCCGGCAGCAAGGGGGCCATGGCCTTGCGCACCTTTTCCTCGCGCGTGTGCAGGCGGTAGCGCCGGTAGCCGGCCAGGCTTTCATCGCCGCCGTCGCCCGACAGGGCCACCGTGACCCGCTGGCGCGCCAGCTGGCAGACGCGGTATGTGGGCATGGCGGAACTGTCGGCGAACGGTTCGTCGTACAGATTGGCCAGCAGGTCGATCAGCTCGAAGTCGTCCTGCTCCACCTGGCGCGCATGGTGCGCCGTGCCGTAGCGGCGCGCCACCAGGTCGGCGTAGCGCGCTTCGTTGTAGGCCGGGTCGCCGAATGAGATGGAGCAGGTGTTGACGGGCGTGCTGCTGGCCCCGGCCATCAGGGCCACGACGGCGCTGGAATCGACGCCGCCCGACAGGAAGGCTCCCAGCGGCACTTCGGCCACCATGCGGATGCGCACCGCTTCGCGCAGGCGCGCCAGCAATTCGTCGGCCGCCTGCGCTTCGCTGGCGGGCGGATTCGGCGTGAACGGGATGTCCCAGTAGGACTGCGGCGCGGGCAGCGGCTGGCCGGCGCGGATGGACAGCGTGTGCCCGGGCGGCAGCTTGCGCGCGTGCTGGAGGATGCTGCGCGGCTCGGGCACGTAGCCGTACGCGAAATACTCTTCCACGGCCAGCGGGTCGATCACGCGCGGCATGGCCGGATGCGCGAGCAGCGCTTTCAGTTCGGAGCCGAACAGCAGGGTGCCGTCCTGCGCCTCGCCGTAATACAGGGGTTTCACGCCCAGGCGGTCGCGCGCCAGGAACAGCACATGGCGCCGCCGGTCCCACAGGGCGAAGGCAAACATGCCGCGCAGGTGCCGCACGCAGTGTTCGCCCCATTGTTCCCAGGCGTGGACGATGACTTCCGTGTCGCTGCTGGTGCGGAACGGGTGGCCGAACTGGCGCAGTTCCGCCATCAGGCTGCGGTAATTGTAGATTTCGCCATTGAAGACGATGGCGATGCTGCGGTCGGCGTTGAACAGCGGCTGCTGGCCGCTGGCCAGGTCGATCACGGACAGGCGCCGGTGCGCCAGGCCCAGTCCCGGCTCGCGGTGCAAGCCCCCTTCGTCCGGTCCCCGGTGGCGCAGGCTGTGGTTCATGCGCGCCAGCAGCAGCACGTCGATGTCGCGCTGGCCCTGCAAATCAAAGATGCCGCTGATGCCGCACATGGGTGGCCTTTCAGGGATAGGTGGACAGGGGGGAGGGCTGGCGGGCGCCCGTCAGGCGGTCGTACACGGCCAGGTAGGCGCCGGCCATGGCGGGCAGGCTGTGTTCGGCCAGCACCTGGCGCCGGCCCCGCGCGCCGTGGCGGGGCCCCAGTTCGGGCATGCTGTAGTAGTCGAGCATGGCGTCGGCCAGCATCTCGGGCGAACCGGGCGGCACCAGGGTGCCGCTCCAGCCCGACTGCACCAGTTCCGCATTGCCGCCCACCTGCGTGGCGACGATGGGCAGCCCCGTGGCCATCGCTTCGAGGATGGTGTTCGAACTGCCTTCGGCCAGCGAGGGCAGCACGAACAGGTCCATGGCGCGCAGCAGCTGGGCCACGTCGTCGCGCGTGCCGGGCAGCCAGGCGAGATGGGCCGCGCCCGCCTGCTGCAGCAGTTCCAGGCAGGCCTGGCGGCACGGTCCGTCGCCCACGATGATCAGGCGCAGGCGCGCGCGGGCGCCCGGCTGCGCCAGCAGCAGCAGGAAGGCCTGCACCAGCGAGGCATGGTCCTTGACGGCCGCCATGCGGCCCACGCTGCCGATGACGAAGGCGCCGTTGCACAGAAAACCGGGCGGGCCCACGGCAGCCGGGGGCCCCAGGCGCGGATGGAATTGCACGCTGTCGACGCCATTGCCGATGTGCGACACCTGCGTGGGCGCCGCGCCGATGGCGTTCACCAGCCATTCGCCCAGGTCGGCGCTGACGGCGATGAAGTGCTGCACCAGCGGCAGCATGCATTTGCGCAGCAGCCGGTATTTGCGGCGGGTGCCGTGCAAGTCGCTCATGTCGCGCCCGTGTTCGCCATGCACGCGCAGGCGCACGCCCGCCAGGCAGGCCAGCAGCTGCGCTTCCAGGCAGCCCAGGTTGCGCGTGTGTACCAGCGCGGGGCGCAGCTGCCTGAGCACGCGGTACAGGTGCAGATAATGGCGCCAGTCCTTGCCTTCGCGCTTGTCGAGGCTGATCACGTCGACACCGGGCGTGGTCAGGCGCTGGCGAAACGCGGTGGCGTTCTTCAGGCAGACGATGGCGTGCCGGTAGCGCTCGGGCGGCAAATGGTTGATCAGGTTGACCAGGCCGTTTTCCAGCCCGCCCACGTCGAGCTGGTGGATCACGTGCACGATCAGGGGGGCCGTATTGGCTGCGCCGCCAGCCTGCCGTGTGCGGCCCGTCTCGGTGTCAAGGGCCATGCGGCAACTCCTGCAGGCGTTGTTCGATGACGGGCAGCGCCGCCCGCAGGAAAGCTTGCAGGCGCGCGCGCGGCGGCGGCGCCAGTTCGTCGTAGGCGGCAAAGACGATGATGTCGGCGCCATCCTGGCGCGTGCCCAGCAGCTTGGCCTGCGCCAGCAGCAGTTTGACCAGCACGGGCCGGGCCGTGACGACGCCGCCCTGGCGGTAGACGCGCCACACCAGCAGGCGTTCGCCGCCGCGCGCCAGCACGGCTTCGCGCACGTCCACGGTGCCGCTAGCCACGGCGACGTGCTGCATGCGCTGCGCCAGCGGCATCCAGCGCGCGCCGTATGGCAAGGCCTGGTGCGTCAGCAGCTCGGCATTGCGCGCCTGGCGCGCATACCAGTGCAGCTGCAAGCCCACCTGTGCGCCGTCGCCGTTCCGGCGCGCATACGTGGCGGCAAACAGCGCGGGCGCGCCCGCATACGGCGCCTGCCATGCCGATGCCGCATCGTGCAGGCGCTGCCAGGCGGGCGGATCGGGCAAGGCCAGCATGCTGGACGAAGCGGGCGGCGCGGCGCCGTCGTCGCGGTGGCTGGCCAGGGCCAGCGCGGGCCACAGCGCCGCCAGCAGCAGGCAGGACACGCTGGCGCGCACGACGGCGCGCGTGCCGGCTACGCTGGCGCCGGGCCGCACGGGCAGGGTGGATAGGGCGGCGTGCACCGGCGGCAATTCGCGCCAGCGCGCGGCCAGCCAGAACAGCAACAGCGCCACGACGCCGAAGAACAGCCAGCCATAGATCAGGTGATCGACGCCCACGGCCAGGCGCATGTTGCTCAGGTGGCCCAGCATCACGATCAGGTAGGCGCGCACGCCATTGGCCACGATGGGCACGACCAGGGCGGCGGCCATGACGGCCAGGCGCCGCCCCGTGCTGTGCACGTTCACGTGGGCGTACAGGGCGCCCAGGGCCAGCGCGGCGATCAGGTAGCGCAAGCCGCTGCACGCCTCCACCACCGACCAGTTGCCTGTGGGCAGCGAGAAATTGCTGCCATCGCGAAACACGGGTAGGCCCGTCCATTGCAGCGCGGTGACCGTGAAGGCGGCCGTGAAGTCGATCAGCGGTTCCAGGAAGACTTCGCCAAATGGCACGGCGAGAAACAGGTAGGCGAGGGGAAAGGCCAGCAGGCGCACGGCCGGCCAGCCCAGGATGGCCAGCACGCAGGCGGGCAGCATGGCCGTGGCCGCATACTGTTCCACCACGGGCACGTTGGCGGCGTCGGCCAGCAGCCAGCCCAGGCCCAGCGTGGCCAGCAGCAGCAAGCCCTGCCATGACGGCTGGGGCGCAAGCGCGGCCAGGCGGGCACGCTGGCGCCAGGCCAGCCAGCAGCTGATGGGCACGATCAAGAAGCCATGCGCGAACGTTTGCGAGCGGGACCACAGCTCCAGCATCGACCAGAACGTGGCGTGGTACAGCAGCACGACGGCGGCCAGGGCCAGCAGCAGCAAGGCCCGTGCGGCCTGATGCGGTCCATGGCCGTACGGCAGGAAGGCCGCGTCCGGCAAGCGGGCGATGCTGTCAAGCTGCAGGCTCATGTGGATGGCTCCCGCACGGGCAGCGGCGCTGCAGCCGCGCCGCTGCCACCCGCATCGGCTTCGGCAGGCAGGCCCAGCATGGCGCCCAGGCCGCGCAGGTTGCGTTCCCAGTCGTATTCCTGCAACACCAGCTGGCGCGCTGCCGCGCCGATGGACGTGCCGCTGCCTTCGGCCGCGCCGCCCTGGGCCTGGCGCAGCACGCGCGCGGCATGGTGGATGAATTCGGCGTCGTCGCGCGCCAGCAGCAGTTCCAGGCCCGGCTGGGCGGCGATGCCTTCCAGCGCCTGCGGCGTGGCCAGCACGATCTTGCCCATGGCCATCGCTTCCAGCACCTTGTTCTGCACGCCGCGGGCAATGCGCAGGGGGGCCACGGCCAGCGCCGCGCCGGCAAGGTAAGGCCGGATGTCGGGCACCTTGCCCGTCACCACCACGCCCGCCACCCTGGCCAGCGCCGTCACGGCAGGCACGGGCGCGTTGCCGACGATATAGAACTGCAACTGGGGAAACTGGCGCCGCAGGGCGGGCCACACGTGGCGCACGAACCATTGCACGGCGTCGACATTGGGCCAGTAATCCATGGCCCCCGTAAACACCAGCGCCTGTACGCCGGGCGCATACACGGCGGGCTGGGCCGGCATGGGCGCGAAATACGCCGTGTCCACGCCGTTATTCACGTGGCCCGTCTTGCGCCGCGCCATCGGTGCGCACTGGCGGAACAGGGCCGCTTCGGCGGGCGAGACGAAGCTGGAGGCCGTGAACTGCTGGGCGATATGGCGTTCGTACTGCAGCAGCAGCTGCGCCTCGCGCCGGTACAGCAGCGACATGGGCCACGGCTTGCTGTCGCCGTACTGGCGCCACTTGTCGGAATCGACATCGACGAAATCGATCACGCGGTGCAGGGAGCGCCCCGCGCTGCCGTCGATGTATTGCGCCATGGGCCCGGAAAAGGCCAGCGCATGGCGCACCTTGCCGCTCGACAGCAAGCCGTCGACCCATTGCAGCAGGCGCGCATCGCGGTAGTAATGCACGCTCATGGCTTGCCGCGACAGCAGCGCCTGCATGGCGCGCCAGCGGGCCGCGCCGCGCCCCAGGCCGATGAAGCGCGTGCTGGCGCACAGGGCGGCCACGGTTTTCGCGTGCTGCCAGTCGTCGTCATCGTCGATGAAGCAGCCCAGGTGGACGCGGAAATGCCGGCTCAGGTACTGCAGCATGTGCCACGAACGTATCTTGTCGCCCTTGTTGGGCGGATACGGCAGGCGGTGGGCGAGGAAGAGCAGTTCGCGCATGGTGTGTCCGGATGCCTAGCCCAGTTGCCGCACGATATGCGGCCCCAGCAGGTTGGCCAGCGGCAGCGGCAGGCGGCGCCAGGCGCGGATGAACAGCGCGTACCTGGGATTGAGCGGGTTGACTTCCGGTAGCGCCGCGGCGCGCACGAGACGGTAGGCATACGGCAGCGGCTGCGGCGCGAAGCCCCAGTTCTTCTTGAAGTCGTAGGCGCCCGTGCCCAGCTTGCTGCGGCCGAAATCGAACAGGCGGCAGCCGCGTGCGCAGGCGCGGCGCATCGATTCCCAGTACATGAAGTCGTTGGCGCCCGTGCTGCGCGCCAGCACGCTGCCGCCCCCGTAATAGGGCAGTATTTCATCGCGGAAATAGAACTGCAGCACGCTCGCTTGCGCCTGCTGGCCGTGGTACACGGTGAGGATCTCGCAATCGGCGCCGAACACGGCGCGCAGCAGGGCAAAATGGCGGTGCGCGAAGACAGGCGTGCCCAGCCGGTGCACGCTGGCCGCGTAGATCGGGTAGAAGCGTTCCAGGTCATGGTCGATGGCGCTGTGCAGGCCGGCCGCCATGGCCTTGCGCACGACGGCGCGCTGCTTGCGGGGAATGGCCAGCAGATTCTGTTCGGCGTCGGGATGCAGGGGGCGGCGGAAGGTCGCGTACAGGGGCTTGCGCAGCCAGCCGGCCGGCGCCTTGTCCGGCGCATCTTCGTGTGTATTGTCTGTCTCCTCGCGCCAGCGGTATTCCAGATGTCCCACGCCCAGGCGCCGGGCCAGCGCCTGCGCCGCCTCGTCGAGGGCCAGCCGGACAGCCGTGCTGCCGCCGGCGATGCCGCCGTACACGCAGAACGGCAGCGAGACGAGCGAAGAGCCGAACAGGCGGCTGCGCACATGGGCCAGCGGCAGCACGCCGGCGATGCGCCCGTCCCGTTCCGCGTACAGGAAAT
This sequence comes from Janthinobacterium sp. P210006, assembly GCF_036231885.1. Taxonomy (NCBI): domain Bacteria; kingdom Pseudomonadati; phylum Pseudomonadota; class Betaproteobacteria; order Burkholderiales; family Oxalobacteraceae; genus Janthinobacterium; species Janthinobacterium sp. P210006. The sequence goes on from NZ_JAZARD010000002.1 coordinate 307,502, forward strand.
GGCTGTCGTGCCGGAAACCCTGTTCCATGATGGTTTGCCAGCCGGCGCGGTGAAAGAAGGTGGCTTCGGGGCAAGCATCGACAAAGGCATCCCAGCGCGCATGCTCGTGCCCCTGCAGCGAGCGCACGGCCATGGCGCTTGCGCGCGCCATGGTGCCGGGCGCTGGCGCCGGGAGGTCGAAGGGAAGGCTGGCCTCGTGCATCATGTGCTTTCCAGAAAAATACGGTCCATGCGGTCCCAGGCGAAGTCGCGCGTCAGCCGGGCCAGCCGCGCTTCCATGCGCCCCAGGTTCAGGTAGTGGCGAAAGCGCGTCTTCGCGCTGAGGCCGGGTGGCCGGGGCTGGCCGGGATCGAGTTCCCAAGGATGAAAATAGAATATGCCAGCTTGCCCGTCGCGCGAATTGATGCGCCGCAAAAGCCAGCGCGACAGTGCATACGGCATCAGGCGAAAATAGCCGCCGCCGCCGGCCGGCACGTTGCGCCCGTGCAGGCGCACGGTGCTGACGGGCAATTCCAGCACGCCCAGCGGCCCCCGCGGACGCCAGGCGAAGCGGGGCGCGCCGGGCATGCCGTAGTGGTCGTGGCGGATCGGGTAGATGCTGGAACTGTAGCGGTAGCCCGCTTCCTGCAGCACGTCGAAGGCCCACAGGTTGGCCGCGCCGATGGAAAAGCTGGGCGCCCGGTAGCCGTGCACGGCCAGCCCCGTCAGCTGCTCCAGGATGGTCTTGCTGCGGCGCACGTCGTCGGCAAATTGCGCGGCCGACTGGTCGCAGGCGCGCAGGTGCGCATAGCCGTGGCTGGCCACTTCATGGCCCGCGTCAGCCACGCGGCGCAGCATGGCAGGATAGCGTTCGGCGATCCAGCCCAGGGTAAAGAAGGTGGCGTGGATGTGCCGGCGCTCGAGCAGCAGCAGGATGCGCTCGATATTCGCCTCGACCCGGCATTCGAGGCGGGGCCAGTCGGCGCGCGCGATGTGCGGCGCAAACGCGGATACCTGGAAATAGTCTTCCACGTCGATGGTCAGCGCATTGCGTAACAGCGCGGGCGGCGCCGTCATGGCGTGCCCCCGCGCGCGGCCAGCCAGGCGGCGATGGCGGCGGCGATGCGCGTGGCCGCGTGGCCATCCCACAGCGCGGGCAGGCGGCCCCGCTTGCCGCCCGTTGCCAGGGTGGCGCGCGCCAGCGCCAGGATGACGGCAGGGTCCGTTCCGGCCAGCGTATTCGTGCCGTCGCTGACGGTGACGGGCCGCTCCGTATTGGCGCGCAGGGTCAGGCAGGGCACGCCCAGGGCCGTGCTTTCTTCCTGGATGCCGCCCGAATCCGTCAGCACCAGGCGCGCCCCCTGCATCAGGCCCAGCATTTCCAAATAGCCCAGCGGCGGCAGGCAGACGATGCCGGGCTGCGCCAGCAATGCTTCCAGACCCGCCAGGCGCAGGCCGGCAGCCGTGCGCGGGTGGATGGGGAACAGCAGCGGCAGCTGCCGCGCCAGTTGCCCCAGCACCCGCAGCAGCCCTTCCAGTTGCACCTTGTCATCCACGTTGGACGGCCGGTGCAGGGTCACCAGGCCATACGCGGGCGGACAGGCGTGGCCGTGGGCGCGCAAGGTGGCGGCGGGCGCGGCGGCGCGCGGCAATTGCTGCCGCAGGCTGTCGATCATGACGTTGCCCGTGAAATGGATGCGCTCGGGTGCGATGCCTTCGCGCAGCAGGTTGGCGCGCGCGCCTTCCTCGCTGGTCAGCAGCAGGCTTGACAATTGATCCGTCAGTACGCGGTTGATTTCCTCGGGCATGGTCCGGTCGCCGCTGCGCAAGCCCGCCTCGACGTGGATCACGGGCGTGCCGCGCTTGGCCGCCACCAGCGCGCACGCCAGCGTGGAATTGACGTCGCCCACCACCAGGACGCCATCGGGCGCCAGCGGCGGATAGGCGTCGAGCACGGCGTCGAAGCGGCGCATGATCTCGGCCGTCTGCTGCGCGTGGTTGCCGGAGCCGACGTCGAGGGCGATGTCGGGCGCGCGCAGGTCCAGGTCGGCAAACAGCTGGCCGTTCATGGCCGTGTCGTAATGTTGTCCAGTGTGCAACAAGGTCGTGCGCACGGCGGGCGTCTGGCGGTCCAGGGCGGCCAGGATGGGCGCCATCTTCATCAGGTTGGGGCGCGCGGCCACCACGCACAGCAGGTGCGCGGGCGTTGCTGGCGGCAAGATGGGCATGCTGCATCCTCCTTAAAACTGCATGTTGAGCGTGGCGCTGACGCCGTTTTCGCGGTAGCCGCCGCCCCGGGTACTGCTGTGCTGGGTGCGCCGCAGGTCGATGCTGGCCGTCATCTTTGGCTGCAAGGTGCGGCTGAGGCCAGCCGTGACGGTGACGTTGTTGTCGCGCCGCGGGGCGCTCAGCGAACGCACGCTGGCGTAGCCCGCATTGACGTTCACGCTGGTGCGCGACGACGCTTGCCAGCTCCAGCCCACGTTGCTGCCCACCTGGCGCGTGCGGTCTTCGCTGCCGAATTCCACGCCGGGCAGCAGGCCGCTGTCGATGCCGCTGGCCGTCTGCGCCGTGCGGTCGACGGCATTGACGGCGACGATCACCGTGCTTTTCGCCGTGGCGCGGGCCGCCGTCAGGCTCAGCTGCTTTTGCAGAAAATAGCGGTTGCTGAAGTAATTGATGGCGCCCAGTTCCGGACCCAGCCCGTTCGCATAGCGCAGGAAGGCGTCGATGCGCAGGCGGCGCTGCATGGCGTTGGGGAAGATGCCGCGCCACAGCTGGTCCAGCAGGTTGGCCGCGTCGGCATTGCCCAGGCGCAGGTACTGGGCGGGCATGGTGGTGATGTTCTCGCTGTAATTGAGCGACCAGTTCGTATGGCGCTGCAGGAAGTGGGCGTCGAGGCTGTAGGTCTGGCCAAAGAAGCGCCGCCCCGTGCTGAAGGCCACGCTGGTGCGCGGCGACGGCGTCCAGACGCCGCCCACGGACCAGAAGCGCCCTTGCGGCGCCTTGCCCGTGCTGCTGGCATAGCCTTCCTTTTCCGTGCCCGCGCTGGCCGTGGCCGCCCATTTGCTGCTGAACGGGTAGCGCAGGCCCACGCTGCTGCGCTCCATGCGCTCCGGCGCCAGCTTGCTGTTTTGCGTATTGCGCCTGTCGTAGCTGGCGTTCCAGCTCCAGCCGTTGCCGCGTGGTTCGCCGCTGAGCAGCATCTGCACTTCATCGCTGTGCATGCCCAGCAGGTCGCCGCCGCTGGCCACCGTGCTGCGCGTGTAGCGCAGTTCGGCCGTGCCCACGGCGCGGAAACGGTGGCGCAGGTAGGGGCTCAGCATGGTGGTGCGCACGGTGCTCTCGTTGCCGCTGCCTGGCAGACCGTCGATGATCTGCGGGCCGAACGGCGAGACATTCTGGCGGCTGACGCCGGCGCGTGCCTCGACGTGCAGCCAGTCCTTGACCAGTTCCGCCTCGGTGGACGCCTGCAGCTGGTGGGTGTCCGTGTCGGGCCGGTGCAGGTAGTGGAACTTGCGCCAGCTGTAGTCGAGGTGCACCTGCAGCCGGGGGCCGCTGCCGATCAGGGCCAGGACGGGCGCGATTTCCGTGATGAAGTCGGACCTGGCCTGCGCCTGCGGCGCCAGCACGGCGTTGTCCGTGTAGCTTTCGCGCAGGCGCAGCGACGGCACCACCAGCCAGTCGACGGCGCCGGCGGGCGCGGGCAGCAGCAGGGACAGCAGCAAGGGGACGGATCGCGGCGCGCGGCGGCTAATCGTAATAGCCATAACCGTAGTAGTCGCTGCCGGGGAACGATTTGGTCTTGTTGTAGATCAAATGAATGTGTTCGCACGATTCGATCTGGCGCAGCGCTTCCTTGACGGCGTGCTGGGTCGTCGTTTCCGCCTCGACCACCATCACCACTTGCCCCATCTGTCCCACCAGCGCGTGCGCTTCGCTGGTGATCAGCAGGGGCGGCGAGTCGAAGACGACGACGCGGTCCGCGTAGCGGCTGGCAATTTCTGCCAGCAGCCGGCTCATGGCCCGGCTGGCCAGCAATTCCGTCGCATGCTTGTTGCTGCGCCCGGCGGGCAGGATGCTCAGGTTGGCCACGTTGGTTTTCAGGATCACGTCCGCCATGGCCAGCTGCGGGTCCAGCAGCACGTCCATCAGCCCCGGCTCCGGCGGCAGGCCCAGCACTTTCAGCACGGACGGGCGCGCCACGTCGGCGTCGACCAGCAGCACCGTGATATCCATTTCCATGGCGATGCTCATGGCCAGGTTGACGGCGCAATACGTCTTGCCTTCGCCGGGCATGGCGCTGGTGACGACGATCAGGTTGCCGTGGCGGATGGCGTCGGTACCGGTGGCGCGCGCCTGGCGCAGCAGCGGGCGCTTGATGATGCGGAAATCCTCGGCCACCGAGCTGCGCCCGCCATCCTGCGTGAGCATGCCTTGTTCCGCCAGCCGGGCCAGGTTCAAGGTCCGGTAGCGGGGGTTCAGTGCCTCGGCCTGGGCGTCCGCCTGGTCCGCGCCGTACGGCACGCCGGCCTCGGCCACGCCCAGGATGGTGGGTTCCTGCCTGCCGCTGTCCTTGGTGCTCATCGTCGCTCCCGTGGTGGCGCTAGAATTTCAGCAGCGCGGCCGTCATGACCCCGCCGTACAGTACGAACAGGCTGCCCAGGCAGGCGCCAAAGCCATAGCGGGCGCGGCGGCGGCGCACCTGCTGCAGCGCCGTCCAGTTCATCGATACCGTGCCCAGCACGTTCAAGCCCGTGGCATCGCGCAGTTCGGCGGGGCTGAGGAAGGTGGGGCGCACCTGGCTGATCAGCAGGGCCGTGGCGATGCCGGCCACCAGTGCCGCACCCAGCGCCGCGCTGAACAGCAGCGGGCGGTTCGGCCCCACGGGCGCATATTGCACTGTGGGGGGATCGATGATCTTGAAGGCCATCATCTCCGTGGTGGAGCTCAGTTCGCCCGACAGCTTGGCCGCTTCGCGCCGGCCGATCAGCTTTTCATAGTTTTCCTTGTTGATGATGTAGTCGCGGTTCAGCTGCGCCAGCTGCGACTCCACCTCGGGCACGGCATTGCTTTGCGCCAGCAGGCGCTCGTTGCGCGCGTTGTATTCCTGCACGCGGGCGCGGATGGCGGCCACCTTGGCGTCCGCGTCCGTCAGCGCCACCTTCAGCTGCTGCAGCATGGGGCTGTAGTTCTTGCCCGGATCGCCGGCCGCCGTTTTCAGCTTGCTTTCCTCGATCTTGCGTTCTTCCAGCTGGGCAATGAGACGCTTCGAGGCGATGATGTCGGGATGCAATTCCGTAAATTGCATGCGCAGGCTGTCGAGGTTCTTGTTCAGCGAGGCGATGCGCTCGTCGAGTTCGGGATTCGTGATGGTCGACGCGTTCGGTTCCAGGTCGAGCACGGGTTCGTCGCCCTCGATCTGGCTCTGGATGGCCTTGCGGGCCTGTTCCGCCTCGACCAGTTCCAGCTTGGCATTGTTCAGGCTATCGGACGACATCAGCAGCTGGCTGCCATAGTCGATGCCCTGGCGCGGCAGCAGCAGGTTGTTGCGGATCTTGAATTCCTTCACCAGATTTTCCGCCGCGCTCAGCTTGTCCTCGTAATTCTTGATCTGCTCGTCGATGAACTGCACGGCCTTCTGCGAGTCGCCCTTTTTACCCTGGAAGCTGCCTTCGACAAAGATGGTCAGCAGGCTTTGCACCACGTCGCGCACCAGCTTCGGGTCGCGGCCGCTGTAGCTGATGGTGTAGATGTCGTAGGCGTTGGTGCCCGTGATCTTGATGCGGCTCATCAGGTCGTCGAGCTGGGCCTCGTGCTCGCGCACGGTCTTCGAGTCCAGGTCCAGGTCGACCATGCGCATGACGCGCTCCACGTTCGGGCGGCTGAGCAGGGTGCGGCTCATGATGGCCACCTGCTGTTCCGTATTCGGCACGCTGGTCATGCCGGCCATCAGCGGCTTGAGGATGGTTTGCGTATCGACAAACACGCGTGCCGACGTCTGGAAGTCGTCCGGCAAGGTGATCACCCGGATGAAACCGCCGATTGCCACCAGCCACGCCACCAGCACCGCATGCCAGCGGTATTTCCAGATGCCTTTCAGGCCGGAAAGCAATTGCTGTATCAATTCTTCCATGTCGCTTCCTTCAAGTGACGGTGCTGCACGGCAGAGGACTTGGCGGCGCGGACAGGCGTCTTGCAAGAAATGCTTGCCTGTTGAGTAAGCAAAGTATAGGACCCCTGTCGAGCAAGATTTCCCAAGATGATTGCTTCTTGATACGCCTCAAGGTTGACTTGCCGGGTTTTAATAATCATAGGAAGTTCGCGGCTCAGGCTGGTTCTGCGGGGCCGCCCATGGACGCGCCATCGACCCGAAGAGGCTCCGCATGAATCCGTTTCGCCGTGCATTTGTCTGCCACGCGCTGGTCCTGGCGGGCGCCGCCAGCCTGTTGGGCGCCTGCCGCACGCCCCATCCGCCGGCGCCCGCCGACGACAGCGCACCCATGCACGACTACCTGATCGGTCCGGGCGATTCCGTCAACATCATCGTGTGGCGCAACCCGGAAGTGTCGCTGACGGTGGCCGTGCGGCCGGACGGCAAGATCACCACGCCGCTGGTGGAAGACCTGGAAGCGAGCGGCAAGACGTCGACCCAGTTGGCGCGCGACATCGAGCAAGCGTTGGGCAAGTTCATCCAGCAGCCCGTGGTGACGGTCATCGTCACCAATTTCTCGGGGCCGTACAGCGAGCAGATCCGCGTGATCGGCGAGGCCGCCAAGCCGCAGGCGCTGCCGTACCGGCTGGGCATGTCGCTGATGGACGTGCTCATCGCCGTGGGCGGCATCACCGACTTCGCCGCCGGCAACAAGGCCAGCATCATCCGCATGCGCGAAGGCAGCCAGCAGCAGCTGGGCGTGCGCCTGGACGACCTGCTCAAGAATGGCGATATTTCCGCCAACGTCATGATGCGGCCCGGCGACGTGTTATTGATACCGGAGAGTTTTTTCTAAATCGGCAATAGTCCTGTCAAAACAGCATTTTTGTTTGTCATTTTGTACTTGCGGGCAAATTTCAGCGTGCAATTTTGCTATTAAATAGCGTATTTCTTCTGCTTTTTTTGCCCGGCGTGGGAACTTCTCCAGTTTTTATCTTGTCACAAGGCATTGGCTTCAGTCCGTCTCGACGGCGGCCGATGAACGTGAGGACAAGATGAGCTTTGACGATGAACCCATTATTTCCTTCGACACGCCGGGCAATTTCAGCGACCTGGTGGTGGGCGAGGGGCAGATCGATCCCGCCATGGAGCACGAACTCGACCTGCAGCGCTTTCATATCCGCATGGCCAATTCGCGTGGCCGGCGCGAAGCGGCGAGTTTGCTGATCCGCAAGATGTACGGCTGGCGCGGCTATGCCGTCGATCCCGGCATTGCGCATGCGCTCAATAAGATCACCCTGTTTGCAGAAACGGCCGGCAGCACCGTCGGCACCATGACCCTGTGCCTGGATAACGACGAGACGGGTTTGCCCGCCGATGAAAACTTCCGCGACAAGCTCGACGTGCTGCGCGAAGAGGGCCGGCGCCTGTGCGAACCGTCGCGCCTGGCCATCGACAAGGGCGTCAGCAAGCGCGTGTTTGCAGCGCTGATTCATATTTCTTATATCTATGCCCATAATATTCACGGCTTTACTGATTACGTGATCGAAGTCAATCCCCGTCACGTGGTGTTTTACAAGCGCATGCTGGGTTTCAAGGACTTCGGCGGCGAACGAGAGTGCACGCGCGTGGGAGCGCCGGCCGTGCTGCTGCGGCTGGACCTCGATTACATGGGGGCCCAGATCCGCAAATACGGCGGCTTGATGGAACAGCATGGGGGTGAACGGTCGTTTTACCCCTTTTTTTTTCCGACATGGGATGAGCCTGGCATTACGGACCGGCTGAGGCAGGGGCGCAACTGACAACTCATTTGTTTTTCAGCAAGATCGCCTGCATGTGGCTGCCCGGTATCGCATACGTGATGCCGCTGGGCGCGCTGATGGCCGCCTCTTTCAGGCCCTTGACGTACACCATGTTGACGATGCCGTAGACGAGACCGGTCTCGGGATCGAACAGGGGGCTGCCGCTGCTGCCCGGATACGCCGTCGCGTCCAGCTGGAACACGGTGTACGGGGCCTTTTGCAGCTGCGCCAGGCGCCGCGGGTCCAGGCGCTGCGCGTTTTCACTGGGCATGACCACGGGCGTCAGCGACGACACGGTGGCGCGGTGCGTCACGTGGTGCAAGCCCAGCAAGGTGCCCAGGGGAAAACCCGTGAAGGCCATGGCCTGGCCTTCGCGCACGGCGGCCGCGTCGCCCAGCGCCAGGGCGGGCAGCGGCGCGCCCGCCAGGCGCAGCAAGGCCAGGTCGTGTTCCGTGTCCAGCGCCTGGACTTTGGCGGGGCGAAATTGCGCCACCTCGCCCTGGCCCGTGAGGATGCCGATCACTTCGTCGGGATTGGCGTCGAGCAGTTTCTGGATCACATGGGCGCAAGTGAGCACGCTCAAGCCGTCGCCCGTCACGAAACCCGTGCCGATGAAATTCATGGGCGGCGTGCGCGTCTTTTGCAGGCTGCCCACGCCGACGATGGACGGTTTGACGCGCGCGATGGTTTGCGCCAGGGTATCGTCGGCGCGGCAGGGCGGGCCGGCCAGGGCCAGTACCAGGCAGGACAGCAGGGCGGAAGACAAGGCTTTCATGGCGGCGCACTTTCAAGGGCAGGAGGAGAGCGGACGGGCTGCAGCAGCGCGCACAGCAGCATCAGGTAGCACAGCAGGGCAATGCGCGGCACGTCGAGCAGGCTGTCGAACAGGCCCACGACGAGAAAACCCAGCAGGGCGGCGGTGCAAGCCAGCGCGCCCTGGTTGCCCCGCGTGGCCCGGCGCAGCAGGCGCAGTCCCGCCAGGGCCAGCAGGCCCAGCATCGACAGTGCGCCGCACCAGCCCGTTTCCACCAGCAGATGCAGCGCCAGGCTCTTGATATGCCACGGCAAGTGATGGTGGTCGCTGCTGAAAAACCAGTAATTGTTTGCCTGCGTAAAGCGTCCATTGGCGATCAGCTCCTCGCCGCCGGGCGCGCGCAGGCTCAGATTGTCGACCTCGACCACGGACGAGGTGGCCGTGCCGCTGGCGGCCAGTTCCAGCTGCACGGGCGGGCGCAGCAGCCAGGAACCGCCGCCCAGCCAGGCGCTGTCGAACGGTATTTCGTAGTGCTGCCAGGCACCCGCGGGACTGCCAGTCGGCGCGGGGTGCAGGCGCAGCGGGATATTGACACAAGCTTGTGCGTACAGCAATTGCCGCTGGCACAGGCGCACCTGCAGCACGGGCATGGGCCCCGTCCGGCGCGCATCGAGTGCCAGCGTGTAGCGTGTGGCGGGCTGTACGGGCAGGCGTTGCAGCAGCCGCAGCAGTTCGCCATAGCCGGCGCTGTAGCCGGGACTGGCCAGCCGCACGTAGCGGTTGCCGGGGTTGTCGGGGTTGCCGGCTTCTTCGGCATACGCGATGCTGGCCGGCACCTCGCGCCCCGGATTGTGCCAGTAGTACGTGGCGGGAAAACTGCCCATGCCCATGCCGAACAGGCGATCGCCCCAGTCCGCAGGCTGCATGGCCAGCACTTGCCGCCAATGGCGCAGGCGGCCCTGCATGTCGAAGGCGGTGGTGGCGAAACGTTCGGTGGCGTAATAGCTGGCCGAGACGGGGATGGCCAGCAGCAGCAGGATGCCGGCAGCGCCCGCGATGCTGAGGCTGGCCCGATCCAGCCGCCACAGCGGTGGATGCACGCGTGCGTTGCTCAGCATCAGCATGGCCAGCAGAACGACCAGGCTGGCCGGCAGCAAGGCCGGGGGGCCTGCCCAGTGCCAGCCTATCCAGACGAGATTGCATGCCAGCATGGTCCACGCCACCATCGCCAGGCCCAGCCTGCCCGGGCTTTTGCCGCCGGCCTTGCCTGGCCACAGCGCGCACGCCAGCAGCGCGGCGGCCAGCAGGAACAGGAAATACGGACCTTTCAGCCAGCCCGTACCTTGCAGGCTGGTGCCGTCCGGCCACCAGCTGGCCAGCAAGCCCTGCAGGCACAGCGCGCACAGCAGGCTGGCCGGCGCCAGGCGCCACGGCAGGGGCCGCGCCGCCAGCACGAAACTGGCCGCGAACAGGACCACGGCGGCCAGCAAGCCCCGGTAGCCAGCCAGGGTAAACATATACACGAGCAGGACGGTGCCGAGGCCGGCCAGCAATAGCCTGAGCAAGAGTTTGCGTACAGGCAGCCGGCCGGGCGGGTGCCGTGGCGTACCCGGGGGCGTGCGCAGGGTTTGCCAAAATGTCAGCAGCACGGCTGCGGCCAGTGCCAGGTACAGGCCCCGCGAAAAAGTGGTGAAGGCCGCGTGCAGGGCCAGTGCCAGCAGCAGCAAGGCCAGCGCCGCTTGCCAGCGGCTGCGCGCGCGCGCCAGCCACAGGCCTGCAAACGGCAGGCTCAGGGCCAGGTAGCCGTCGAGCGCCGCGCCGCCCGTGTGCATGGCCGAAAACGGCGCCGTGATGCGGTAGTCGCTGGACAGGTTCAGCAGGCCGGGAAACGCGGCCCGCTCCCACAGCGCGAACAGCGACACCATGGCCAGTCCCGCCAGCATGCCCGGCAGCGCGTAGCGGCGCATGGCGGGCGCGTCTGCGTCGCGCAGCAGCAGCGGCAGCAGCAGCATGCTCCAGGCCCAGGCTTTGCCCAGCCGCAAGCTGTTGTACGGGCTCAGGTAATTGTCCCAGGCATTCGCGTCCAGCGGCGCCAGCGGCAGCACGCCGCGCAGCACGGCGATCAGCCAGGCCAGGCTGCACAGCAGCAGGCAGGCGCCGGCGGCGGGCGACAGCTGCGCCGCGGCGGGCTGGTCCACCGCGCCCAGGCGCCAGTAACCGCACGCCACCGTCAGCAACAGCAGCACGTCGATTTCTTCGAGAAAGAACCAGCCCGTCCACGGCGCCAGGTCCAGCACGGGCAGCAAGGCGGGCACGCAGAACAGCCAGCAGGCGGGACGCCAGCACAGCAGCAGGAAGTAGGCGGGCAGCAGGATGGCAAACAGCAGGCCGGGCCAGCCGTGGCCCAGCGGATAATGGCGCAGGGCCAGCGCGCAGGCGCCGCCCGCAAGCAGGGCCAGCAGCCGCGCCGCCAGGCCGGGCAGGGCCGCGTGCGCCGCCATGGCCTAGAGCTGGGTCAGCAAGGCTTGCGCTGCGGCCCGCTGCGGAAAGTCTTTGTTAGCGGCCAGCAATTGTTCCAGTTGCTTGCGCGCGCCGCCCTTGTCGCCTGACTTCGCCAGGGCCGCGCCCAGGTGGTACAGCACTTCGGGCGACGCCGGCGCCAGCACCGCCGCCTGGCGCAGCAGGGCCGTGGCGCGCTTGACGTCGCCTTGCTCCAGCACGATCCAGCCCAGGGTGTCGAGCACCGAGGGATTGCCGGGCGCCAGCTTGAGCGCCTGCTCGGCCGTGGCCTGAGCGCGCGGATCTTTTTCCTGCTGATAGGCCCAGGCCAGGTCGTTCAGCGCCACCACGTTGCTGGTGTCCTTGGCAACGATGTACTGGAAATGCCCGATGGCGTCGCGGTACTGCTTGGCTGCCAGCATGGTGCCGGCCAGGTAGGTGCGCGTGCTCAAGTCTTCCGGATGCGCCTTCAGCCAGGCCGCCATGCCCGCATCGGCGTCGCGCGCCTGTCCCGCCGCCTGCAAGGCCCGGTACAGCTGCACCTGCAAGGGGCCGATGGGGCTGATCCCGAATGCGTGCTGGTACAGCTTGACGGCTTGCTGCGGCAGCTTTTGCTCCATCAGCACGTCGCCTTCGAGCTTGTAGCCGGCCGCCAGCTTCGGCTGCTCTTCCTGCACCTGGCGCGCCACGGCCAGCGCCTCGCGCTGGCGATTCAGGTTCAGCAGCATGGCCACTTCGATCACGCGCGCTTCCAGCAGGCCGGGATCGAGCGCTTGCGCCCGCTTGACGGCTTGCAGCGCATTATGGTGGTCGCCCAGCGCCAGGTGCAGGCTGGCGATGCGCATCTGCAAAGGCGCCGAGCTGTTCTGGATGCCGGCCAGCTTGATGTAGCTGTCGAGCGCCGACTGCGCCTGGCCCGCGCTGTATTCCACCTGGGCGCGCAGGGCCAGCGCATCGGCGTCGCCCGGATGGCCTGTCTGCAAGGTGCGCGCCAGTTCCAGCGCCTTGTCGGGCGCTCCCGTCTTCAGGTAAAAATTGCTGAGCAGCAGAGCCGGGCCCACGGCGTCGGGATTGTCGCGGTGGGCCCGCTCAAGCCAGCGCCGCGCCTCGTCCGTCTTGCCCTGCGACGCGGCCAGCTTGGCCAGCGCCGCACACAGGTCGGCATTTTTCGGCGCCTTCGCCAGCGCCCGCTCGAAGCGCTCCCGCGCTTGCTCGGGCTTTTTCTCGGCCAGGTCGATCTGCGCCAGGTTGTTCAGGGCGGGCAAGTACACGGGGTCCATGCCCAGCGCCTGCTCGAAGCCGGCGCGGGCGGCCGGCAAGTCGCGCAAGGCCAGGTAGACGCCGCCTTTCAGGTTCAGCAGCAGGGGATTCGTGCCTTTCTGCTGCTGTTCCATCATCTTGACGGCAGCCAGGGCCTTGTCGTTCTGCTTGTTGCGCAGCAGGGTCATCACCAGCATGGTGCCCGCCTGCGGCGTGCTCCTGTCGAGCATGCTGGCCCGCTCCAGCTCATTGATGGCGCGGCTGTTCTCGCCCTGGCCCAGGCGGCTGATGCCCAGCGCCGCATGCAGACGGGCCGTGTCCGGCGCCAGGGTGCTGGCTTTTTCGAAATACGCCGTCGCCTTGTCGTACTGGCGCGCGCGCAAGTGCGCTTCGCCCGCCAGCGACAGCAATTCCACGTCCTCGGGAAAGGCGGCCAGCATCGGTTGCAGCAGGGCGATGGCCGCGTCGGTCTTGCCCCGCATCAGTTCGATCGAAGCCATCATCTTGACGGCGTACAGGTGCTGGGGATACACGGCGAGGAAGCGCTGCAGATACGATTCCGCCAGTTGCGGCGAGCCCAGCGCCAGTTGCACGGCGCCGGCCAGCAGGATCGACGGCATGTGGTCGGGCGCCGCCTTGAGCACCAGCTGCAAGGCTTGCAAGGCCGCCTTGTTTTTGCCCTGGCGAAAATCGAGCAGCGCCTGCGCTTGCAGCAGGCCCAGGCTGTTGGGCGCCGTCTTGCGCGCCGTGGCCAACTGGGCGCCCGCTTCCGCATAGCGGTTTTCCGCGATATCGAGGTTGGCCAGGTCGATATGTGCCTGGGTATTATCCGGTTTTATCTTGAGGATCTGTATGTAGGCGAGGCGCGCCGGCCCGTTCTTGCCTTGCAGGCGCAGCAGGTCGCCCTGCAGGCGCATGGCGTCGAGGTTGGCGGGCGCGCTTTTCAACGCTTGCGCCAGCAGCAGCTGGGCCGCCGGCACCTGCTGCTCCAGCGCCGCCAGCCGCGCCAGGCCCAGCAAGGCCTCGACCTGGTCCGGATGGGCTTCGAGCAGGCGCGCAAACACGGCGCGCGCCTCGTCCCGGCGGCCCAGGGCCAGCAGGGCGTCGCCGCGCAGGGCCAGCACGACGGGGGGCTGCGCCGCATCGTCGGCCACTTCGGCCAGCACCTTGTCGAACTGGCCCAGCATCAGCCAGGACTTGCCCAGCAAGGGCATCACTTGTTGCGCCGACAGGCCCAGCGACTTTGCCTTGCGCAATTCTTTCTCGGCCGACAGCGCTTCGCCCGTGTCGATATAGATGCTGCCCAGCAGCAAGCGTGCCGCCGCATTGTCCGGTTCCTTTTGCAGCAAATTCTTCAGCTGGATGATGGCGGCCCGCGCCTCGCCTTTCTGGCGGTACTGCTGCGCGTCGGCCAGCAGCGATTCGCTGCTTTGCGTGCCGTGGCAAGCCGTCAGCAGGGGCAGCAGCAGGGTGCAGCACAGCGCGGCGGCAGGCAGGCCGGGGAAAGGGCGGGGCAGGGAACGGGCCATGGAAGTCTCCGGTAGCGGCGTGCATGAGGAATGGGCATGGCCTAGCTTAAAAAGATGGCCGCCGCTCTCCTTGATTGCGCTCAACAAGCCGCCGATTGTCGCCGCGCGCGCTGGCCGCCGCCCCGCGTTTCTTGTTCCGGCTCAAGAATGGCCGGACCTGCAACCGTAGAATTTCCTGGACGGCGCTGCTGGGGCCGCAACCATTCGGAGCACACGCATATGGACAGCAAGGTGGAGAGCAGGACGGACGTGGTGGCGGTGGTGGGGCTCGGTTATGTGGGCTTGCAGCTGGCCGTGGCGTTTGGCATGCGCCAGCGCACGATCGGCTTTGATTTGTCGGCCCGCAAGGTGGAAAGCTACCGCAGCCATGTCGATCCCACGGGCGAAGTGAGTACGGAACAGCTGCGCGCCGCGCAATGGCTGAGCGTCGGCTGCGATCCCGCCGAGCTGCAGCTGGCCGATTTCATCGTCGTGGCCGTGCCCACGCCCGTCGACAGCGCGCACAATCCCGATTTCTCGGCCCTGGCCGGCGCCAGCGCGGCGGTCGGCCGCCACATGCGGCGCGGCGCCACCGTCATCTACGAATCTACCGTGTATCCGGGCGCCACCGAGGAAATCTGCATCCCCATCCTCGAACAGCATTCGGGCCTGCGCTGGAAGGAAGACTTCCATGTGGGCTTTTCTCCCGAGCGCATCAACCCCGGCGACAAGGCGCATACCTTGCACAGCATCCGCAAGGTGGTCTCGGGCGACGACGACGCCACCCTGGACAAGGTGGCGGCCCTGTACGAAGGCGTGGTCGAGGCCGGCGTGCACCGGGCGTCCAGCATCCGCGTGGCCGAAGCGGCCAAGGTGATCGAAAACACGCAGCGCGACCTGAACATCGCGCTGATGAACGAACTGGCCATCATCTTCGACCGCATCGGCATCGACACGCTGGAAGTGCTGCAGGCGGCGGGCACGAAATGGAATTTCCTGCCGTTCCGGCCAGGCCTGGTGGGCGGCCACTGCATCGGCGTCGACCCCTATTATTTGACGCACAAGGCGGAAATGCTGGGCTACCACCCACACGTGATCCTGGCCGGGCGCCGCATCAACGACGGCATGGCCAAGTTCGTGGCGGAAAAAACCATCAAGGAAATGGTGCGCGCCGGCTTCAAACTGAAGGGCGCGCACGTGAACGTGCTGGGCTTGACCTTCAAGGAAAATTGCCCGGACTTGCGCAACTCCAAGGTGGTCGACATGATCCACGAACTGCAGTCGTACGGCGTGCAGGTGCACGTGCACGACCCCGTCGCCGATGGCCGCGAAGCGCTGGAAGAATACGGCTTGTCGCTGGAAAGCTGGGAACAGCTGCCGCGGGCCGAGGCCATCATCAGCGCCGTCTCGCACCAGGCCCTGCTGGCCCGTCCGCTGGCCGACTTCCAGAGCAAGGTACTGGAAAATGGCTGCTTCATCGACATCAAATCGCATTTCGACCCCCGTCCGCTGGAAGACGGCGGCTTGCACGTGTGGCGGCTGTGATGGCGGCCGATGCCTGCGGTCCGGCCGCAAATCCGGCGTCTGGCGGTCCGGCTGCCAGCGCTTACGCGCAAGCGTGCGCGCAGCTGACCAGCGAACCGCGGCGCTGGCTGGTGACGGGCGTGGCCGGCTTCATCGGTTCGCACCTGCTGGAAACCCTCTTGACGCTGGGGCAGGAAGTGCGGGGCCTCGATAATTTCATGACGGGCCACCGGCATAACCTGGAACAGGTGCGTGCCAGCGTGGGCGAACAGGCGTGGCGGCGCTTCACCTTCATCGAGGGCGATATCCGCGACCCGCTGGCGTGCGCGCGCGCGTGCGGCGGGACGGGGGGCGCAGGCGGTGTTGCCAGTGCCGCGGATACCGTCGCGGATGTGATTGCGGGCAGTGCAAGCGATGGAAATCGTGGAAGTACGGGCGGCAATGCCGGCGCTGGCAAGATTGCAGACAAAGATGCAAGTAATAGTGCGGGAAACAGCAAGGGGGCTGGTGACAGCGCCATTGCAGGCCATGGCGGCAGTGACAGCTATGGGGCGGGCGGCAGCGACTATGCCGGTGGGCCCGTCGACTACGTGCTGCACCAGGCGGCGCTCGGTTCCGTCTCGCGTTCGCTGGAAGATCCGCTGCTGTGCCACGCCGTCAATGTCAGCGGTTTCCTGAACATGCTGGCCGCTGCCCGCGATGCGGGCGTGCAACGCTTCGTGTATGCGGCGTCCAGCGCCACCTATGGCGACCATCCGGCCTTGCCGAAAGTGGAACAGCATATCGGCGCACCCCTGTCGCCATATGCCTTGAGTAAATATGTCAATGAACTGTATGCGCAAGTGTACGCGCGCTGCTACGCCATGCAGACGGTGGGGCTGCGCTATTTCAATGTCTTCGGCCCCCGACAAGACCCGCTGGGCGCCTACGCGGCCGTCATTCCCCGCTGGATCGCCGCCATGCTGGACAATCAGGCCGTGCACATCCACGGCGATGGCGCCACCAGCCGCGACTTCTGCTTTGTGCACAATGCCGTGCAAGCCAATATCCTGGCCGCCACGAGTCCCGACCCGGCTGCCGTCAACCAGGTCTACAACGTGGCCGTCAACGCCCGCACCAGCCTGACGCAGCTGCACGCCACCATGCAGCAGATGCTGCTGGCGGCCCGCCCGCAGCACGCACCGCTGGCGCCCCGGTACGGCGAGTTTCGCGCCGGCGACGTGCGGCATTCGCAGGCCGACATCGCAAAGGCGGCCCGCTTGCTCGGCTATGCCCCCACGCACGACCTGGCGCAAGGTTTGCGCCAGACCATCGCCTGGTATGTGGCGCAGGCTGGCCAGACCTAAGGCAGCAAGCAAGAGGCAAGAGCTTGCCCGGCGTGTAGACAAGCTGGCAAGGCGTGACGACAGGCCGGCCAAGCATGACGGGCAGCCGGCCGAGCGCAAGGATCTGCCACCCGTTGCAAGGATCAGCCGGTCTGGCATGACGATCAGCTGATCAACTGCGGGCTACAGGCTCCTCAAGGGCTACAGGCTGCACAAGCGAACTACAAGCTCTACAAGCTGCTCTGGCGCGCATTACAAGCTGGCCAGGCGCAAGGTCGCGGCTGGCGGCTTAGCGAATAGCGAATAGCAGATAGCGGGTAGCAGGTAGCAGCAGGCCGCCCCCGAGGTGCGCGCACAGGTGGCCCGCGCAGCAGGTGATCGCTACCGGAGCCAGACGCGCACGATATGCATGCGCCCGGTCATCTGCCGTTCAGTGCTGCATGGGTGACCCTGCCGGTGTCGGCGTCGGCGTCGGTGCCGGCACTGTCGGCGCGGGCGGTTCGGGTACGCCGTCGGTCTTGCTGCGCAGAACCCGGGGCGTGCCGCGGAAATCGGCCGTATGCAGGGTGACGGGGCGGCGCCAGACGCGGGCGATATACGCGAGCACCTGTTCCGCCCGCTCCAGGTCCAGGCCGCGTCCATCGCGCTGGTGATCGTGGCGCAGCACCAGGCTGCCGTCGTCGTTGAGCAGGGTGGCGGCGATGCAGGGCGCGCCATAGTTGTACTTGGGCGCCAGGATAGCTTCGCGGATGGCCCGCAAGTCGCGGTTGGCCAGGCGCGTCTCGCCGTCGCGGCGGCTTTCATGCACGAACAGGCCCAGGCGGTCGGCCAGTTCCCCGTCCAGATAGTTGCGTATGAAACTGAAATCATCATCGTCGCGGCAGATCTGGCGCGCCTGCGCCAATCCCTCGCACTCGATGATGTGTTCCCACATGCAAAAGCCCAAGTGGTAGGGATTGACGGCCAGCGCCTGCTGGTGCTCGCCCGCGTAGGGGCGCACCACGTCCGAATGCGACTTGATGGCGGACAGATACAGTGCGGGCGGCAGGAAACGGGCTTCGCGCAGCAGCCGCGCATGCCAGTACGAGGCCCAGCCTTCGTTCATGATCTGGCAGGCGTACACGGGATAGAAGTAAAACGACTCTTCGCGCACGGCCAGGAAAATGTCGCGCTCCCAGTCGGCCAGTTCCGGTCCGTATCGAGCGATGAACCACAGCAAGTCGTACTCGGCTTGCGGCGGCAGGAGCGGGCGCTGCGCCAGCCGCGCCCTGGCCGCCTCGTGCGCCTCCAGCGCGGCCGCTTCGCCCGGCAGGCGCCGGTAGCGCTGCGCAAAAGGATCGTCAACGCCGGTCCTGTCTTGCTTGCCGGTCACACCGGCGGGTGCGGATGGTGCGGCATAGGGAGGACGGTGCAGCTCGGCGTGGATGTCCACGTGCTGTTCCAGCGCCAGTGCCGCGTCGAGCACGGCCTCGACCGCCTCCTGTCCGTGGCGTTGCAGCGCCGCTTCGAGACGCTGCGCCCGTGCCGCGCTCTGTTCCAGGATGTGCTGGCCCGCCATGGCGCCGAACCGGAGGAACAGGGCATTGCGGCTGGCAAAGTCGGCATGGCCCAGCACATGCGCCGTGACGAGGGTATTTTCTGCAATAGAATTGTGTTCGGCCATGTAGGCATGGCAAGGGTCGCCGGGAAACATGACCTCGAACATATGCGAGTTGCCCATCTTTTGGTGCACGAGCTGGTGGATGTAGCGCACGCCGAACGACCAGTGACGCATGCGCACGGGCAAGCCATAAATGGCGATTTCGGCCATGAAACTGTCCGGCACCAGCTCGAATTCGACGGGGGCAAATTCCAGGCCCAGTTGGCGCGCCAGCGCTTCGATGCGCGCCGCGTAGCCGTCCAGTCCCGCTGACTCTGGCGTATTCGCCATATCTGGCATGCCTGCAATTGCTGTTGCCGTGTCGCCTGTTGTCGCTGCCGTGCCGCCGTGGAGGGCGGGCGGTGTCGCCGGACCAGGCTCCGCAGCCGGCCGTGGGGCGGATTGCGGACTGGGCCGCGTCATGGGGTTTCCTCCGCGTCGGCCGCCTCGTGCTGGAAAAAGGTGCGGATGGCGGCCCACACATCGTCGGGTTTGCTGAGCAGGCTGCTGTGCAGGGGCAAGCCGCGCCGTTCCTGTTCGGCAAACAGGCTGTGCATCTCCGTTTCCAGGCTGCGCGGTACGCCGGGCAAGGTTTCCACATAGCCTATATAGTTGAGCAAGGCGGCCAGTTCGCCCAGGGCCACGCTGGCCGGCGCCCGGTCTTCGCTGAAATTCTCGCCGTCGGAAGCATAGAACAGGTAGGTGTTGTAGCGGCCCGGCGCGTAGTGCTCTTTCAGCAGGTCGCGGCTCAGGCAAAAGGCCGTGGAGGCCATGGTGCCGCCCATGCCGTTGACCTGGAAGAACTCGGCTTCGGAAAATTCCCAAGCCCGCGTCGTATGGGCGATGAAGCGCGTTTCCACGCGCGCATACCGGCGGCGCAAGCCTTGCAAGGCAAAGAAAAAGAAGGACTTGGCCAGCCTGCGCTCGGCCTGCGCCATGCTGGCCGACACGTCCAGCACGAAAAACACGACGGCATTCGCGCTGGGCCGGGGCTGCGGCAGCACCTGGCGGTAGCGCAAGTCCTCGTTGGTGAAGGGCACGGGCTGCGCTTGCACCGCACGCCGCTTGATGGCTTCCTTGACGGTGCGCCGCCGGTCCAGGCGCGAACGGGCGCCATGCCGGTCCAGGCCGCTACGCACGAGCCGTACCTCGTCGATCGCGCCCAGGTGGCGCGGTTTCAGGTGGGGCAGGGCGAAGGCGTCCCACAGCCAGTCTAGGATGTCGTCGATGGGGAACTCCAGCAGCAGGCGCACCGTCCCCTCGCCATTGCCTCCTTCGCCTTGCGTCCCGGTCTCGTCCGTGGTGGCGGGACGCGCGGGGCGCAGGATATCGCCGGGCTGGCCGTCCCCTTGGCCCGCGCCCACGCTGTTGCGCGCGGGCGCCAGGCGGAAACGCGCATGTTCGAGCAGGCGCATGGGCACGTGCACCGTGCGCTGCTGCGGTCCGCCGATCAGGTCGGGCGTGGCGATCAGCTCGGGCAAGTGCGCCTGCACGGCTTCTCGCACTTTCTGGTTGTGGCGCAGCCAGTCGCGCGCGCCGCGCGAGAACAGCGCATACCACGGCTGGGCCAGGGCCGGCGCGGCCGAAACCGGGGCTGCTCCGCCTGCAGCGCCTGCTGCGGCGTCGCGCGCTGGGCCGCCATCGTGGTTGCCGCTGCCTGGCGAGGTGGTGGCGGACATGGCTATTCCTGCGCCAGCAAGGTGGTCACGTAGTTGAGCGCTTCGCGCGCGCTATGGGCGTCATAGCCATATTCGTCGACCAGGCGCTGCTCGACGGCGGAAATCCTGGCCCGCACGTCGTCATCGGGGCGCTTTGCGGAGCCCACCAGGCGCAGCACGTCGCGCCGCTGCTCGAACAGGTATTGCTGGATGGCGTCGTGCAGCTGCGCATGGCTGGCCAGGCCAAACGCTTCTCCCCGCTTGAACGCGCTCATGGCCTTGCGTACCACTTCTTGCCGGAACGACTGCTTGCCCGAGTCGCTGATATGGATTTTTTCTTCCACGGCGCGCAGGAAGCGCTCGTCGGGACGGCGCTCTTCGCTGGTGATGGGATCGCGGATCTGGCGGTTGTCCAGCATGGCTTCCACTTCATCGAGGTATTTGTTCAGCAAGTCTTGTGCTTCTTGCTCAAATGAAACGAACAAGGCCTTGTGCACATCGGCCTTGACCCAGCGGTTATAGAAATCCTTGCGCGTGAGTACCAGGTAATCGACCCACTTGCGCTTGCGCCGGGGCTCGATGCGCGCATCGTTTTCAATGCCATCCTTCAGGGCCAGCAGCACGTCCATGGTGGAAAGGCTGTTGCGCTGGGCGGAAATGATGGCGTGCGACAGGGCATTGATGACGAAACGGGGAGACACGCCCGACAGGCCTTCGTCCGGCGCCTTGTCGCGCTCGCGCATGCGGCGGATGTCGGCCGGTTGCAGGTCGTCGACGTCCTCGTCCGCGTAGATGCGCAGCTTCTTGACCAGTTCGGCTTCCTTGTCGTCCGCTTCGGGCAAGCGGCTGAGGATGGCAAACACGGCTGCCGCATGCAGCACGTGCGGGTCGAGGTGCACGTCGCGGAAGGCGGGCGCGGCCGCCAGGATCAGCTTGCGGTAGATGCGTGCTTCCTCGCGGTAATTGAGCGTGTACGGCACTTGCACGATGACCATGCGGTCGAGCAGCGCCTCATTCTCGCTTTCTTGCAGGAATTTGCGAAATTCAGCCAGATTCGTGTGCGCGAGAATGGTTTCATCGAGGTAGATCAGGGGGAAACGCGACACCTTGACATTCTTTTCCTGCGTGAGGGTCAGCAGCAGGTAGAGGAATTCCCGCTTGACCTTGAGGATCTCGATCATTTCCAGCATGCCGCGGCTGGCCGCATACACGGCGCCGGACCACGACCAGGCGCGTGGATCGCCTTCGTCGCCGTACTGCGCCACTTTCGACAGGTCGACGGAGCCCACCAGGTCGGCCAGGTCGGCCGTGGTGGGGTCGTGCGGCGCATACGTGCCGATGCCGCAGCGGCCCGCCTCGGACAGATGGATGCGCTCGACGGGCATGCGCAGGAAGTCGCCCCCGTACTGTTCTTCCAGGCGTGTGCGGCAGTGGGGGCACAGGTCGCCATGCAGCTCGGCATCATAGCTGGCGCGAAAGTCAGCGCGCATGCTGTGCGGCACCAGGTGCAGCGGCGATTCGTGAACGGGACAGCCGGCGATGCCGTACAGCGCCCCCTCGCTGCTGTGGCTGTATTCTTCCAGGCCCCGCTTGAGCAGGATCACCATGGTCGACTTGCCGCCCGATGGCGGGCCCAGCAACAGCAACATGCGCCGGCCCACCTCGGAACCGGCCGCGGCCGCCTTGAAGTAGGCGGCAACGCGGTCGATCGCTTCGTCGATGCCGAACAGCTCGTCGTCGAACAAGCGGCAGCGGAAGCGCCCGCTGTCATCGGTGTGGCCGTTCCAGCGCATCATGTCCCACAGGTACTGGTGCGCGCTGCGCGCCAGCAGGGCTGCCCGGCCCGGCAAGATCTGCTCGAGGAAGTCGGCAAAACTGCCGCGCCAGGGGCTGATGCGGTGTTTTTCCGCCCAGGCCGCCATGCCGAGCACGAAACCCGCATGCTGGGCGGCGTGCGGGCCGGTGGCTTCTGCGCCAGCAGTGCCTGCCAGCTCGCCCGCAGGCGCTGTTGCCGCAGGCGCGTTGTCGTCGGATTGGCGTGTCATACCAGGGCTCGTCATTGTTTCCCCATCCATACCGTTGCTGCCGTTGCTGCCGTGGGGCAGGCCCAGTTCCAGCGTGTCGGCCAAGTATACGGCGCCGCCTCTGCCCGCACGCCTGATCTCGCTCAACCTTGACGAGGGAACTATTTTTGTCTTCGCCGCCCTCTGGTGAGGCAGGCCAGCCGTGCGCCAGCGTAGTTGAATCCAGATCAATACCGGCTGGCGCGGCCCGCCCACACTGGAAGCTTGCAGCGACCCACGAGGAGAACATGATGATAGGCAATGAAAATGGTTTCAGCGCCCCGCCTGGCAGCAGCGGCAGGGGACAAAGCGCCGACGATGAAGAGGCCGTCGGTCAATTTTCCGTCCCAGGCGACGACGACAATGCGGCCGAGAGCGCATCCGTCTCGGACGTGCCCGACGCCTTGAGCGGCGTCAGCATGGAATTGCTGGAAATCAAGCGCAGCATCGAAGACGGCATGCGCCAAAGCATCTCCCAGGCGAGCGGCGTGCGCGCGGCCGATGCCTTCAGCGATGGCGGCAATATCCAGGGTGTGTCCATCGGCCTGGGCGAGGGGGCCAGCGACAGCTCGTCGGGCGAACCGGGCTTGCCGGCCCTGACCCTGTACGTGGCCGAACCCACGTCCGTCGACCGCGCCAAGGCCGCCATCGTGGGCGCCATGGGCGTGCGCGCCGTGGCCAGCGACAAGGTGCCCGTCAACATCGTCGTCACGGGCGTGATCGATGCGCAACCGCACCGCTTCCGTCTGCGCCCGGCGCCGGGTGGGGTGTCGGTCGGGCATTTCCGCATCACGGCCGGCACCATCGGCTGCCTGGCCGTGGGGCGCAGCGCGCCGCGCAACAGCCGCCTGATGATACTGAGCAATAATCATGTACTGGCCAATTCCAACGGCGGCGTGTTCAACGATTGCATCGTGCAGCCTGGCCCCATCGACGGCGGCCGCTGTCCGCAAGACCAGGTGGCCGTGCTTGAGCGTTTCGTGCCCATCAATTTCAGCGGCGGCGTCAACTTTGTCGACTGCGCCACCGGCTGGGCCTGGCCTGACCGGGTGCGGCCCGAACTGGTTTACCTGAGCGGCGGCGTGCCTGCCTATTTCCGCATCAGCAATGCGCTGGTGGCGCCTGCGCTGGGCATGCTGGTCGGTAAATCCGGGCGCACGACGCAATTGACGCAGGGCCGCATCACGGGGCTGGGCGCCACCATCAACGTCAACTACGGCGGCGGCCGGATTGCGCTATTCCAGGACCAGATCGCCATCACGGGCGTCAGCGGGGCGTTCAGCGCGGGCGGCGATTCCGGCTCGTCCATTTGGACCTGGAACCAGCAGCGCAATCCCGTGGGCCTGCTGTTTGCCGGCGGCGGCAACATCACGTTTGCCAACCAGATGCGGCGCGTGGTGGTGGCGCTCGACATCAATTTGTACACTTGAGTACGCTTTCAGAAGCAAGCGGGCGCGTCACGCCGCCTTGCATAACGCTGCCTTTTGCACGATGATGATTGAGGGCCTGTGCCGGCTGCGAGCGTCGCCTGATGCGTCTTCCTGAGCGTCTTTGCCGGGGCAGGCTGCTGGCAGGAGCAGCCGCCTGCGTGCCCGGCGAAGCGCGCGGCGGCGCCCGATGACCGGGTGTATCATGGAATGCATCAGGAGGGTGTGTCATGTCAAACAGTAAATTTGCACAATCGCCATATGCCGTCTTCGAGGATGCCGCCATGCCGTATTTGCCGGACGAGCCCCTTGGCCAGGGCGCTGCCGGCGCAGGGTACGCCCCTGCCGTGCCCCAGGGCCGGCTGGAAGCGGCCAAGCGGCGCAATGAGCGGGCGCTGATGGCCATCGACGGCGTGGAAGGCGTGAGCCTGGGACGCAACGCCGTCGGCAAGGAAGCGCTCGTCGTGTATCTGCGCGACTCGTCCGTCAAGCGGCGCGTGCCCTTGCAGGTCGAAGGCTATCCGGTGGAAACGAGCATCACGGGCCAGATCGACATCCAGCGCTGGTAGCGCGCTGGCGCGGCGGGCTTGCCTTCACGCCAATCAGAAGCTTACCCGCGGCTTGCCCGCCAGCGAGGCAGCAGGCGGGCAGAGGGGCAGGCCG
Organism: Janthinobacterium sp. P210006; assembly: GCF_036231885.1. NCBI lineage: Bacteria > Pseudomonadati > Pseudomonadota > Betaproteobacteria > Burkholderiales > Oxalobacteraceae > Janthinobacterium > Janthinobacterium sp. P210006. The sequence continues at coordinate 331,757 of NZ_JAZARD010000002.1, forward strand.
TGCTTCGGCGCGTTTGGATCGGCCACCGCGTGGCAGGTTATGATGCGGCTGGTGCCCATCCCGCGGGCCGTTGCGGCGGAGGGCCCGGTTCACTGGCGGCCCTCCTGAACCTTCGCCCTCCTTGCCAAGCCGCTGGTCTTGCCGGCGCGCCTTATTTGCTCAGGCGGCCGATCGCTTCGGCCACGCCCGCGCCATAAGCGGGGTCGCACAGGGTGCAGTTGCCGATGTGGCGTTGCTTGACTTGCTCCGAGGCGCCGGAAATGGCGCGCGCCGTGTTGTCGAACAAGGCTTGCTGCTGTGCCGGGCTCATCAAGCGGAACAGGGCGCGTGGCTGCGAATAGTAATCCTCGTCGACGCGGTGGTTCCAGTGGTCGGCCGCGCCTTCGATGCTCAATGGCGGTTCGCGGAAATCGGGCTGCTCGGCCCATTCCTGCTCGCTGTTCGGCTCGTAGCCCAAGGTTCCGCCCTGGTTGCCGTCCACGCGCATCTGGCCGTCGCGGTGATAACTGTGGAACGGGCATTTCGGCGCATTGACGGGAATATGGCTGTGGTTGACACCGAGGCGGTAACGCTGCGCGTCTCCATACGAAAACAGCCGGCCTTGCAGCATCTTGTCCGGCGAAAAGCTGATGCCGGGCACCACGTTGGCCGGGTTGAAGGCCGCTTGTTCCACTTCGGCAAAGTGATTGTCCGCATTGCGGTTCAGTTCCAGCACGCCCACTTCGATCAGCGGATAGTCGCCGTGCGGCCACACCTTCGACAGGTCGAACGGGTTGAGGTGATACGTGCCTGCCTCTTTTTCCGGCATGATCTGCACGTACAGGGTCCAGCGGGGGAAATCCTTGTTTTCGATGCTTTCGTACAGGTCGCGGTGCGAGCTTTCGCGGTCCTTGCCCACCAGTTCCTCGGCTTCGGCATCCGTCAGGTTTTGAATGCCTTGCTGGGTCTTAAACGTGAACTTGACCCAGAAACGTTCGTTTTGCGCATTCAGGAAGCTGAAGGTATGGCTGCCGAAACCGTGCATGTGGCGGAAGCTGCGCGGCAAGCCCCGGTCGCTCATCACCACCGTCACCTGGTGCAGCGCTTCGGGCAGCGAGGTCCAGAAATCCCAGTTGCTGTTAGCGCTGCGCAAGCCCGTGCGGGGATCGCGCTTGATCGCGTGGTTCAGATCGGGAAATTTGAGGGGGTCGCGCATGAAGAAGACGGGCGTATTGTTGCCGACCAGGTCCCAGTTGCCTTCTTCCGTGTAGAACTTCAGGGCGAAGCCGCGGATGTCGCGTTCCGCGTCCGCCGCGCCCCGTTCGCCAGCCACCGTGGAAAAGCGCGCGAACATGGGGGTTTGCTTGCCCAGGGCGCCAAAGATCTTCGCCCGCGTGTAGCGCGTGATGTCGTGCGTGACGGTAAACGTGCCATGCGCGCCGGAACCCTTGGCATGCATGCGGCGCTCGGGAATGACTTCGCGGTCGAAGTGGGCCAGCTTTTCCAGGAACCACACATCTTGCAGCAGGGCAGGGCCGCGGGGGCCGGCCGTCTGGATATTCTGGTTGTCGACTACAGGCGCGCCAAAGGCAGTGGTCAGCTTTTTCATTGGACTCTTTCTTTATAGGGAGGTCAACGGACGAGCCAGGGCCTACCCAAACACTGGCTGGGCTGAGCATTGCGAGGCGCTCACCGAGGCTGGTCCAGAGTAACAAATTTCTAAAAAGCAAATTCAGTGTAATCCATTTCGAGGCCGGCAACAGCCCCGCCGCGTCAGGGGAAGCAGCGTGCCCATCATAGCCCCTGGGCGAGGTCCAGGCCAACACGATAGCCGCGGCGCATACGGCTAGGCGGCTGACGCCGCGCGCAGGGCGGCCAGCGACCGCAGCTGCCTGCCAGGCGCGGGCAGGTTGTCCGGCGCCAGCCACTGCGCCAGCGCTTGCCGCACGGCGGGCCAGTCCCCATCGATGATGGCAAACCAGGCCGTGTCGCGGCTGCGGCCCTTGTAGACGGTGGCCTGGCGAAAGACGCCTTCGAACTGAAAGCCCAGGCGCAGCGCCGCCTGGCGCGATGGCGCATTCAGGCTGTCGCACTTCCATTCGTAGCGGCGGTACCCGAGTGTATCGAACGCGTATTGCATCAGCAGATACTGCGCTTCGGTGGACGCGGGCGTGCACTGCAGGGCTGGCGAAAACATGACATTGCCCACTTCGATGGCGCCGTTGGCCGGATCGATGCGCATCAGGGCCAAGGTGCCGACGGCCAGGCCGCTCGACAGATCGATGACGGCGAAGTGCAAGGGATCGTCGCTTTGCGCGGCCAGCGCCGCATAGGCGCGGTAGCTCTTGGCGTCGTCGAAGGGGCCGGCCAGCATGTAGGTCCAGCCGCGCTGGTCCGGCGCCTGCGCATACGCGCGGGACAGGTCTGCCGCGTGCCGGTCGGCATCCAGCGGCTCCAGGCGGCAATAGCGGCCGTGCAGGGTCAGGCGTTCGGGACGGGGGCGGGCGGACCAGTGCGGCATCGGAGCGCCGATGGCTTGCTGGAAGGAATTCTGAAACGACGACATGGATGGCTTTCTGCTGAGGTGGCCCGCACGCTGCGGTCCTGAGACAGGCAGGATAAGTGGGGCATGGCCCCATCACAAGCGCCAGTCAGTGTATATTTTATGGTGCCACGATTTCACGCCTACCCCATGAACCAGCCGCAAACGCCTCTCGAACTTCCCCTGTCCCGTGCGCCGGACGCTGCGCCCCTGCAACGGCAATTGCATGCGCGCCTGAAACACGCCATCCTCGCGGGCAGCATGCCGGCAGGTAGCCGCCTGCCCGCGTCGCGCCTGCTGGCCCAGACCCTGGGCATTGCGCGCAATACCGTCAGTGCCGTGTATGAGCAATTGGCGGTGGAAGGCTTTGTCCTTGCGGGACGGCAAGGCACCGTGGTTGCCGTCTTGCCCCAGCCTGGCGTGGCGCCGCCCGCGCCGCCCATGCCGCCGTTGGCGCGGCGCACAGTACTCCTGTCGGCCGCGCCCGTCACTGAATGTGCGCCCGCCGCGCTGCGCCCCGGCGAACCGGCCTTGCCGCAGTTTCCACTGGCGGCGTGGCGGCGCGCGCTCGATGTTGCCTGCCGCAGCGGCAGTGCCGCGCTCGCGTATGGCGAGCCGGCGGGCGAACCGGCCCTGCGCGCGGCGATCGCCCGCTATCTGGGCGTGGCGCGCGGCGTGCGTTGTCTGCCCGGGCAAATCATCATCACGGAAGGGGCGCAAGAGGCACTGGGGCTGTGCGTTCGGCTGCTGAGCAATCCTGGCGAGACGGCGTGGGTGGAAGACCCCGGCTACCGCGGCGCCAAGGCAGCCATGCGCGCGGGGGACCTGCGCATCGTGCCCATGCGTGTCGATGGGCAGGGCATGGTGGCCAGTGCCGAGGATTGGCAGGCCCGGCCACCGCGCCTCGTCTACACGACGCCGGCCCACCAATATCCGCTGGGCCCGGTGCTGTCGGCCACACGGCGCCTGCAGCTGATCGAGGCGGCGCAAGCGCATGGCGCGTGGCTGATCGAGGATGATTACGACAGTGAATTTCGCCATGCGGGCGAGCCGATCGCCGCCATGCAGGGCTTGGCCAGCCAGGGACCGGTCTTGTATGTGGGCACCTTCAGCAAGACCATGTTTCCCGCCTTGCGCCTGGGCTTTCTCGTCTTGCCGCCCGCCTTGCTGGCGGCGGCTCAGGCGCCGCTGGCCGCCATGCTGCGCGGCGGACACCGGCTGGAACAGCTGGCCATGGCGCATTTCATCGACAGCGGGCAGTATGCCCGCCACCTGGGGCGCATGCGCCGCCTGTACCGCGAGCGGCAACAAGCCTTGCGTGCGGCGCTGGCGCAGTCGTTCGACGTGCCGCACAGCATAGAGGGAGGGCATTGCGGCCTGCACCTGACTGTCCGTCTGGCTCCGCAGTATCCGGATGCCGCCATCGCCGGCGCCGCGCGCGCCTACGGCATGGCGCCCACGGCCCTGTCCAGCTTTGCGCTGGCGGCGACGCCCGCCGACAATGGCCTGGTGCTCGGCTACGGAAACACGGCGCCCGGCCTGTACGCGCCGCTGCTGAGACGCCTGGCGCAGCTGGCAAGGGCAGCGCGCCGGATGCCTGAATGAGCTAGAAACGGTTCCAGTTGTTGTGCCGGTGCTCCGTCGCTTCCTTCATCAAATGGCCTGCGCGCAGCGCGTCGCCGGCCTGCACCGTCATCGCCAGTTCCTGGATGGCGGGCGGATATTCGTGGTGGGCCGCTTCTTCCAGCAGTTCACGCCCCTTGGCCAGATCGCGCGGCACGCCGCGGCCTTCGCGGTAGGCGTTGTACAGCAGGAACATGGCATGCGGGTTGCCCAGTTCGCTGGACTTTTCCAGCCAGTGCGCGGCGGTCACGGGGTCTTTCGGCACGCCTTCGCCATTTGCCGCCAGCAAGCCCAGCATCAGGGCCGCCTTCGCATGGCCTTGCTGGGCCGCTTGCCGGTACCACAGCCACGCCTGGTCCGGAGCTGCCGCGCGCCGCATCTGGCCCAGTTCGAATGCTGCTTCCGTGTCGCCCGCGCGGGCCGCCTGTTCGAACAGGGCCAGCGCATCGGCGCGGCGTTCGGGTCGGGCCTGGTAAATCAGCGCCAGTTCCCGCTCGGCCACCGGCATGTCCTTGCTGGCCCAGCTGCGCACCTTGCGTTCGGCCAGATGGTCGCCCGCCTGGCGCGCATGCATGGCGACGGCTTCGATCTCGGCCGGCGTGGGCGGCGGCGAGGCCTGGCAGGCGGCCAGGGCAGCAGCGAGCACGACGGCAGGCAGGGAGAGTGCGTGTTTCATCTTGATCACCTTTCATTGCGGGGGCCGGAACCGTTGCAGTCCCGGCCCATGGACCTTATTTGCTCAGGTCGATGCGGTACTTGGCGAAGCCGCTGGCGTCGAGGCCGCCTTCGGCCGCCACGTTGGCAATGCCGCTGCCTTGCGCCAGCGCCAGGTGGCCCGGCGCCGAGCGCAGGATCACGGGACCGGCCGTGGCCGTCTTGACGAAGCTCCAGCTGCGCGCGCTGCCATTGGCTGCCAGGGTCACCTTGCCGCCCTTGGTGCTCAGCGACGCCAGGTAATTGCTGACCACGGCCTGGTTCGCATCGGGCGACTTGATGATGGTCTTGCTGCCATCGATGCCAGGCACGGCGCCGCCGCCACCGGCGCGGTAGTCGTTGGTAGCCACGATGAAGTCATCGCCATCGGCCACCGCCGCGCCCTTGTACGTGAGGTTGACGATGCGGCTGCCCGCCGGTTTCGTCACATCGATCTGGTACGTCAGCGCGTTGTTCTCCGCATAGAACACGTCATAGTTGTAGATCGTGCCATACGACGGCACCAGGTCCTGCTCGGCGCTGCTGGCCGGATCGATCTGGGCAAATTGCTTGGCCGACGTTTCCAGCCATGCCTTCAAGTCCGAACCCTTGATCTTCACCGCTTGCAGGTTGTTATTGCTGTACAAATACAGATCGCCCGGATTGCGCACTTGCAAGCCGACGGGGGCGGCCGGCGTCGCGCCAGCGGCCACGTCCGTGAAGTCCGATGGTCCGTTGCGGCCCGCCTTGAACGGCGCGCTGCACGAGATGACGGGGATGTTCTTGTAGCTCGACAAGGTGGCATCCGTGCTGGTGGCGATGAAGTTCTTCACGTAATCGAGCTGCGCCTGGTTGACCAGCTGGATGGCGCTCACGTCGCCCACCAGGGCAAAATAGGCGGACATCTCGAAGTCCGTGCTGATGCCCAGCGGCTGCTTGGCGTAGGCGATGGTGGCTGCATGCTCGGTGGCCACCAGCGGCGCGATGGCCGGGTCGGCTTTCACGAGGGTCTTGCCATCCGTGTACTTGAAGCCGCGCGATTCCACCGTCGTCTTGGCCGGCTGCACCACCCACTTGCCGCCCTGATAAGCCATGGTCAGCTTGATGATACCCAGACGGCGGCCCCAGCTTTGCGCCATGACGGTAGGCACGCCGTTGACGAAACCGTTAACGGCGTCGATCTTCGCGCTGGCGGGGAAGGCGGCAAACGAGGCGTCCAGGGCGGCTGCGCCTTCTTCCTTGCCTTTCGGGAAGATCAAGTGCGAATGGCCGATCATCAGCGCGTCGATGCCCGTGCTGGTCAGGTGGTAGCTGCCGTTTTCCATCTTCGGGCTGTAGGCGCTGGTGTCCAGGCCGCCATGCGACAGGGCCACGACGAGGTCGGCGCCCTTGCTGCGCAATTCCGGCACGTATTGTTTCGCCGCTTCCTGCACGCCCGTCACGCTGACCTTGCCAGCGAGCACTTTCTGGTCCCATTCGAGGATCTGCGGCGGCACAAAGCTCAGCACGCCCACATTGATTTTCACGGTCAGCTTGCTGCCATCGGGCGCCGTGGCGGCGAAATCGCGGGGCAGCACGGTGTAGGGTTGGAAGATGGGCTTGCCGCTGGACACGCCAACGACATTGCTCAGCACGGAAGGGAAGGTGGGCGCGCCGCAGGTGCCCGTCGGCTTGGCCACGCCGGGAATGCCGAAATCCGTGTTGGTGATCTGGCTCAGGTAAGCGAGGCCATAGTTGAACTCGTGGTTGCCCATGCCGCCCGCATCGTATTTCAGCGCGTTCATGGCCTTGTGCACGGCCAGCGTGCCGCTGCAAGGAACGGGCGCGGCCACGGCCTGCAGGTCTGCCAGCAGGGTGCCCTGGATGACGTCGCCGTCGTCGAGCAGCACATTGTTCGGATTTTCCGCGCGCGCCGCCTGGATCAGGGTCGACGTGCGCTCCAGGCCCAGACTCGTGTCTTCGGCCAGCGCATAGTAGTTATAACTAAGGACGTTCGAGTGGATGTCCGTGGTTTCCAGCAATGCGACGGTGACCGTCGTGCCTTCAGGAATGGCCGGTGTGGCCGGGGTATTCGAACTGCCGTTGCAACCGACGAGACCTGCACTTGCCAGCGCTGCCAGCATGACCCAATTTGTTTTCATTACCGCCCTCGGAGAGATTCAAAGGACGCGACTGTAACGCCGTCATATGACGGCGCGATGACAGCCGTGCAAGGCGCATGGAATCAAGGGCCGCCGCAGGCGGCCACGGCCTTGGCCAGCCACGCCGCATCGACGGGACCCAGGCGCCGCGTGCAGATCCGATGTTGAGAATTCACAATCACTGTGTACGGCAAGCCCTTGATTTGATTGCCAAAGGTGGGCAGCAAGGCTGGTCCGGACAAGGCTTGCGGATAGCTGGCCGGGTGGCGCCGCAGATACGCTTGCGCGGCCGGGCGCGTGTCGATGGCGATGCCGATCAGGCGTTGCCGGGGCTGGCTGGCGGCGTAGGCATGCAAGACCGGCAATTCCTGGATGCAGGGCAGGCAGTTGCTGGCCCAGAAGTTCAGCACGACGGCCTGGCCGTGGAACTGGTTCAGCCTGAGCTGGCCGTCGCCATCAAGGCGGAGCAGGTCGAAGTGCAGCGGCGCGGCGTGGGCCTGGCAGGCGAACGCCAGCAACAGTGCGGGCCAGCGCGTCATTGCGGTACCACGGCCGCATCCGTCATGCGGTAATACAGGCCCATGGGGTCGCTGGCCAGCACTTTCAGCTTGCCCTGCACGATGAAGGGCGCGTAGCTGAATTTCACGGGTGTGCGGCTCTTGATTTCCACCACGCCTTCCGGACCGGCCGGCAGGCAGTAGGGACAGCTGGCCGAGGTGACGGTGAGCAGGAAATGTTTCTGCTTTTGTCCCGCTTCCAGCGGCATCATGAAGCCTTGCACCTTGACGTCAGTATTGTCGAGCGCGCTGATTTCCGGCGTGTATTTCGGCACCATGCGGCCCTTTTTTGCCTTGACCGTGGTGGCCTGGCCCAGCAGTTTCCACGACACCACGCCGGGCAAGTCCGTCAACGGAGCGAAGAACGACGGCGGTTCATCGGCTGGCGCCGCTGCGGCGATGCCGGCCAGCAGCAGGCAGGCGCTTAAAACAAGGATTTTCAACATGGCTCTCTCCTCAGGGGCGCGCCAGGGTGGCGGCAATATCGGTGCGGTAGGCGCGCAGGGCGGGAAGGGCGGCGGCCAGCAAGCCCACGCCGGCGGCGATCACGGGCAGCCACGCTTCGCCGGCGACGATGCGCCACGCCTGCAGGTTCAGTTGCTGTTCGCTTTCCATGCTCCACTGCAGCAGCGCCACGCCGCCATGGCCCAGCAGCCAGCCCAGCGCCGCGCCCGCCAGCGACAGCAGCAAGCCTTGCGCCAGCAGCAGGCGCAGCAATGTGGCGGGCGAGGCGCCCAGGGTGCGCAGGATGGCCAGGTCGGCCTTGCGCTCTTCCAGCGCGCCGTACAGGGCCACGAACAGCGACAGGGCCGCCACCAGCAGCACGCCGGCGGCGATCGCCCGCAGCACATCGATGCCCACGCCCAGCAGATTGAACAGCCGCGCCGCCTCGAACGCGGGCTGGGCCGCCTGCAGGCGCGGCTGGCCATTCACCCAGCGGGGCAGGCTGACGGCCGCCAGCGGCGATGCATATTGCACCAGCACGGCCGTCAGTTCGCGTTCGGGGGCCGCTGCCGGCTGTTCATCGGGGTCCGTTTCATGTACTTGCCACACGGAGGCGACGGGCGTGAGGATCAGCCGGTCCAGCACCGTGCCCGTGGGCGCCAAAATGCCCGTCACCGTGTACGGCGCATGCGCGTGCAGTTCGCCGCCCACCGCCAGACCATGCGATCCCGCGAAGCGGGCGCCCAGTGTCGCGCCCGTCTCGCGCGCGGCGCGGGCGCCGAACACGGCTTGCATCGGCTGCGCGAACAGCGTCCCTTGCGCCAGGTGCGCGCCGTAATGGCCCAGCAGGGCCGTGGTGCTGCCGACAATGCGGAAACCGTGGAAATTGTCGCCCAGCGCCAGGGGGATCGCGGATTTGACCAGCGGCTGCGCGGCCAGGGCCGCCAGTGCCGAGTCCGGGATATTGCCGGTCGGAATATCGGCGTGATACACGGACGACAGGATCAATTGCAGTGGGGAACCTTTCGCGCCCACCACCAGGTCAATGCCTTGGGCATCGCGTTCCGCATGCTCCTCCAGCTGGGCGGAGACGGCGAGTATGAAGGTCATCATGGCGATGCCGATGGCGATCAGCAGCAGGTTCAGGCTAGAGGCCAGCGGCTTGTGGCGCAGCGCGCGCCAGGCCAGCGTGACCGCGTTCATGCCACGCCCCTGGCGCGCGGCAGGCGCAGCACGGCTGCGTTTGGCAAGGCGGCCAGCACCCTGGCGTCGTGGCTGGCGATCACCAGCGAGGCGCCCGCTTGCGCCGCTTGCCGGGCCAGCAGCTGCACGACGGTGGCGCAGGCATCGTCGTCGAGGTTGGCCGTCGGCTCGTCGGCCAGGATCAGTTGCGGGCGCATGACGACGGCGCGCGCGATGGCGGCCCGTTGCCGCTGGCCGCCGCTCAAGGCGTACGGGTAGGCATCGAGCTTGTCGGCCAGGCCCAGCTGGCCCAGCAGGCTGGCGGCGCGGGCCGGATCGGGCCGCTGGTCGCTGGCGTAGGCGGGCAGCAGGACATTATCGAGCACGTTCAAGCTGGGCACCAGCGCCAGTTGCTGGGGCAGCAAGCCGATGGCGCGGCCGCGCCAGCTGTCGCGCTGGCGCGGCGTGAGGCCGGGCAGGGACGTGCCCGCTACTTCGAGACGGCCCGCCTGGGGCGCCAGGATGCCGGCCAGCAAATGCAGCAAGGTCGATTTGCCGGAGCCGGACGGCCCCAGCAGCAGCGCGTGCTGTCCGATGGGCAAGTGAAAGGCGGCGATGTCCAGCACGGGGCGGGCGCTGTCATAGCCGTAGGTCAGTGAGTCGAGGTGGAGCATGGAATTCTTTCGGAAAGCTGGCCGGCGGGCAAAGATTGCCGCACAAATGCAAGTGAGCTGCATTATAATTCAAACGCAATCGACTTGCATTTAAAAATCCGCCGCGTATTGCAGCCGTATTTGCCAGCGCATTTGCAACCGCATTTGCCACCCTATTTGTCAACCTTCATCGTTCCCATCCGAAAGATACTCATGACCCAGCGCAAACTCCCCGTCACCGTCCTGTCCGGATTTCTCGGCGCCGGCAAGACCACCTTGCTCAACCACATACTGCGCAACCGCGAAGGCAAGCGCGTGGCCATCATCGTCAACGACATGAGCGAGGTCAATATCGACGCCTCGCTGGTGCAGGACAGCGCCGAGGCGGCCGGTGCAGCCCTGTCGCGCACGGAAGAAAAACTGGTGGAGATGTCCAACGGCTGCATCTGCTGCACCCTGCGCGACGATCTGTTGCTGGAAGTGCGGCGCCTGGCTGCGGAAGACCGTTTCGACTATCTGCTGATCGAATCGACGGGCGTGGGCGAACCGATGCCCGTGGCCGCCACCTTCGATTTCGAGGATGAGCACGGCGACAGCCTGAACGACGTGGCGCGCATCGACTGCATGGTCACCGTGGTCGACTGCGCCAACCTGCTCGACGATTTCCACAGCGAAGACAGCCTCGAGCAGCGGGGCGAGACGGCGGGCGAGGGCGACGACCGCCAGCTGGCCAATTTACTCACGGAACAGATCGAATTTGCCAATGTCATCGTCCTCAACAAGGTGGACATGGTCGATGCGGCCCATCGCCTGCGCGTGCTGGCCGTCATCAAGGCCTTGAATCCCGGCGCGCGCATCATCGAGACGAACCAGTCCGTCGTGCCGCTGGACGCCATCCTGGGCACGCATCTGTTCAACCTGGAACAGGCGGCCAGCATGCCGGGCTGGGCCCAGGAACTGGCGGGCGTGCACACGCCGGAAACGGAAACGTATGGCATCGGCAGCTTCGTCTACCGGTCGAAAGAACCGTTCCACGCGCAGCGCCTGCACGATTACATTGCCCAGCCGATACCGGGCGTGGTGCGCAGCAAGGGCTATTTCTGGCTGGCCAGCCGCCCCGAGTGGGTGGCCAGCCTGTCCGGCGCGGGCAAGCTGATGAATATCGAACCCGTGGGCCTGTGGTGGGCGTCCGTGCCGAAAGAGCGCTGGCCCACGGACGCGGCGTCGCTGGCGGAAATGAAGGCGGGCTGGAACGAGCCATATGGCGACCGCTACCAGGAAATCGTCTTCATCGGCCAGGACATGGACCAGGCCGCCATCGAGGCGGACTTGAAGAAATGCCAACTCAACTATACGGAAACGCGCCAGGGCATGGCCGCCTGGCGCAAGCTGCCCGACCCGTTTCCCCAGTGGCAACGCATGGAAGAACTGGAAGATTAACCACCGATAGGAAAGCAATATGACAGAACTGATCCCCGTTACCATCATCACGGGTTTTCTCGGCAGCGGGAAAACCACCTTGCTCAAGCGCATATTGCAGGGCGACCACGGCGTGCGCATTGCCGTGATTGAAAACGAATTCGCCGCCGAAAGCATCGACCATGGCTTGCTGGTGCAGGACAGCGACGAGCAGATCGTGGAAATGAACAATGGCTGCATCTGCTGCAGCGTGCGCGGCGACCTGATCCGCATCCTGGGCGAGCTGCACGCGAGGCGCGAAACCGGGGCAATCACCTTCGACCACGTGATCATCGAAACGACGGGCTTGGCCGCGCCTGGCCCCGTGGCGCAAACCTTCTTTGCGGAGCCATCCGTCAGCGAGTTCTACATGCTCGACGCCATCCTGACGGTGGTCGACGCGCGCCATGCGCAGCAGCAATTGACGGCGCACAAGGAAGCGCAGGAACAGGTGGGCTTTGCCGACCGCATCCTGCTGTCGAAGACGGACCTGGTCGACAAGGATGCGCTGGCCGCGCTGCGCCAGCGGCTGGTCGCCATCAATGGCCGCGCCAGCATACAGAAAGTGCGCTTTGGCAACGTGCCCTTGCGCGACATCCTGAACATCCGCGGTTTCAATCTGAACGCCATCGTCGAGCTGGAGCCGGATTTCCTGGGGGAACTGGGCCACCGCCATGGCGACGGCGTGCAATCGTTCGTCTACCACCAGTCCCAGCCCCTTGATCTGCTGCAGGTGGAGAATTTTCTCGATGCCGTGGTGCAGCTGTTCGGTACCCAGCTGATGCGCTACAAGGGCATCCTGTACGTGGCCGACGTGCCATGCCGCGCCGTTTTCCAGGGCGTGCACATGCTGATGGGCTCGGAACTGGGCGCGCCGTGGCGCGACGGCGAGACGCGGGCCAGCAAGATCATCTTCATCGGCCGCGACTTGCCGCAGGATATGCTGATCCGGGGCCTGGACCGCTGCGTGGTCAAGGCGGACAGCCCGGTCGAGGTGGCGGCATGAGCGTGGAAGCGGGCTTGCCCGCCCTGGCGTTGATTTTTCTGCTCGGCATGCGGCATGGGCTGGAACCGGACCACCTGGCCGCCGTCGACGGCCTGACCCTGCGCAGCCAGGCCGCCCATCCGCGCTGGACGCCGTGGATGGGCGCGTTGTTTGCGCTGGGACATGGCATCTGCGTGCTGGCCATCGTGGCCGTAGCCGCCCTGGCGTCGGCGCAATTCACACCGTCCGAAGCCGTGTTCGGCTGGCTGGAATGGCTGCCCATCGCCTTGCTGCTGCTGATTGCGGCCCTGAATGCGCGCAGCTTGCTGGCCGGCGCGCAGCTGGCCGAAGTGCGCGGCCGGCTGCTGCCGCGCTGGCTGCGGGGCGCTTCCGGGCCGCTGGGCGCCATCCTCGTCGGCATGCTGTTCGCGCTGGTGTTCGACACGGCCCTGCAGGCGGCCGCCTGGCGCTGGGCGGCATGGGGCCGGCCATGCTGACGGGGCTGGTGTTTGCCGTGGGCATGGGCGTGACCGATACCTTCGATGGCTGGGTCACGGCGAAAGTCATGCGCACCGGCAAAATCGAGATCGTGCGCGCATTCCGCCGCCGCCTGGGCTGGCCCATCGTCGCCATCTGCGTGGCCATGGCCGCCTGCATGGCTGCGGGCAAGCTGGACCCCGCGTGGTCGCTGCCGGAAAGCTGGATGGCGGCGCTCGGTGCGGCCATGGTGCTGCTGATGGCGGCCCTGTACGGCTGGACCTTGCTGGGCTTGCGCCGCGTGCGTGCCTGAGACGGGGGCGTGGGTATAATGGAAAAAAACTGCCGGATTCCACCATGCCCCCAGCCGATATCGTCATCCGCCTGCTGACGCCAGCAGATACTGCCGCCTTTTGCGCGCTGCGCCTGCGCGCCATTCTTGATTCGCCCAGTTCGTTTTCCTCATCGCGCGAGGATGAACTGGCGCGCACCCCGGAAGAACACGCGCAGCGCATCGCCGGCGGCGTCCTGCAGCGGGCGTTTGGCGCTTTCGACGGCGAACGTCTCGTGGGGTTTGCGGGGCTGCGGCGCGAACCGCTGCGCCAGCTGTGGCACAAGGCCTTGCTGTGGGGCGTGTTCGTCGATGTGGCGCAGCGGGGCAAGGGCGTGGCGCGGCGCCTCGTCAACGCCTGCATCGAACAGGCCGAGGCGGACCCTGCCGTCATGCAGGTGCACTTGAGCGTGAATGCGGAAAACAATGCTGCCTTGCGCCTGTATGAATCGCTGGGATTTATCGCGTATGGCACGGAACCGCGTTCGATGCGCGTCGGCGAGCTGTTCTATGACGAGCATCACCTGGCCTTGCTGCTCAAGTGACGTCGTCAGGCGATGTCTATTAAATTACTTGCAGCGCGGGCACAGGCCCTTGATCAGGTAATCGACTTCGCCGCCGCTGAAGCCTTCCGGCAAGAGCACGGGCGGCGGCAGCTTGACTTCATTGAAACAGGTGACGTTTGCGCATTTGGTGCACTGGAAGTGCGCGTGCTCGTGCGCCTGGTGGCCCGCGCCCGCGCTGAAGCGCCACACCTGGTCGGCACCCGCGATGCGGTGCACCAGTTCATTTTCCGTCAGCCATTCCAGCACCCGGTACAGGGTGACGGAATCGATATCGCTGTCCTGCGACAGCGCCTGCTGGATTTCATGGTGGGTCAGCGAACGGCTTTGCGCCATTAAAAAGTCGAGCACCTTCACGCGCGTCTTGGTGACGCGGGCGTTGGTGTTGCGGATCAGCGATTCGGCTTGCGGTGTAGAAGATGATGTCAACATGATAGGCCTGCTTGCGGGGGATCGGCTGGCGGCGTCATCGCCGTGCCCGTTGCCACCCTATGGGCCGTATCTTAGCATGCGGGCCGCACCGCATGAAATGGCGTCATGGTTTGAACGTCCAATAGCGGCCGGCCACCGTATCGACGAGGTCGAGAAAGCGCTGGTCGGCGCGCGCCTGGTTGCGTATCAGGTAGAACATGTCGGACAGGGCGGAGCGCTGGTCCGCGAAGTACGAATGCTTCATGAAGCTCGTGTCCACGCCCGTGGCGTCGATGGTTTCCACGCCTGCCACGATCAGCATGCCGGCGCCGCTGTCGCCCGCGCGCGGGTAGCCGTGCACGGCTTTCGACGCGGCCAGGGCCAGGTCTTGCGACGAGGCATACAGGGTCACGGGATTGCGCGCGCCGGCCAGTTTCGGCGCGATATCGTGCCGGAAGACGGCGGCGTCGATGTCGGGCGCGGACAGGATGAGCTCCGTGATCTTTTGCGCCAGCTGCGGCTGCGCGGCCAGCAAGTCGGCCACGGCCCGCGTCAGCCCGCGGCTGCCCATGCTGTGGCCCACCAGGTACACTTGCGCCGCGTCCGTGCTGGCGAGAAAGTCGGCCAGGAAGGCCGTGATGTGGGGCGTGCTCCACTCGATATTGTTTTCATCGATGGTGTAGGCGGCGATGTCGCCGCGCGACGGCCAGCTGTAGAACGCGGGCGCGCCGTCGAAGCCCAGGTCGTAGGCCATCTGTCCCGTGCGCCGCGCCGCATCCTCGAAACTCACGTTGTAGCCGTGCACGAAGACAAATGCGCTCTTGCCGGCCGAGGCGCGGACCTGGGTTCTTAATGCTGCAAAGAAATTATCGTGATCCTGCACCTCGGCGTCGAGCAGCACCACGTGCTTGGCCGGGTCGTCGCGAAATTCCAGGCGCCACAGCGATGGCGATTCCAGCTGGCCCATGCGGTGGTCGCGGGGGATGCTGATGTCGCAGCTGCCATAGCTGAGCGGCCCGTCGCCGTTGCCATTGCCGCCCGTGATGCTGCGTTCGCCGCTGAAGCGCTGGGCCGCCGGCTTGCCCACGTTGCGCTGGCGGTCGGTGGCGAAATACACTTTCACCACGGCATAATTCGACACGACGGTGCCTTTATCGGCTGGCGCGGGCACGGCTTCCACATCGGGTAGCGGGGCGACTGGCCGCTGCAGCGCGTCGAGCAAGCCTTGCGCGGCAAACAGGGTTTCCATGTCGTCCGGCACGTTTGCCGCGGCCAGGGCGGCCGACAGGGCCAGCTGCCGCTGGGGATCGGCGGGCGCCGCTTCCAGCGCGGCGATGGCGGCCAGGATGGCGGCGGCGCCGTCGAACTTCGCGATGGCCAGCTTGAGCCGTTGAAAATGGCTGGCGACGGCTTGCGGCGCATGGCCGGGCGCGCCGTGTTCGATGGCTGCCACGACGGCGGAAGTGATCAAGTCCATGCGCCACCTGCCTTTCAGGTCAATCTGGATTGAATGTCAACCCATATTGCCATAAAAGCACGCGGAAAGCGACTTGTCCAGCATCCCGTGCTGCGGGCCTGTCAACGGTCAATGCTGCTTGTCGTCGCTGAACTGCTGTGCCAAGGATTGCAGGGGCGCCACTGTCAGGCCGCCGCGGCTCACGTGTTCGGGGATGGCCACGCGCACGGGCTTGCTGTGCATGTTGGCGGACGACAACACGTTCGTGGTCGTTTCCGGCGCCGCATTCCACACGGGATCGACGATGCCTTCGAACACATGTTTCAATTGCTCGCCCCACGTGTCGCGGATCATGCGGAAATACTGGTTTTTTTCATCGATGGTGACGAAGCGCGTGACGGCCAGGCTGCCCGTCTCGTAGACGAGCAAATCGAGCGGCAAGCCGACGGAAATATTCGAGCGCAGGGTGGAATCCATGGAGATCAGTGCGCACTTGGCCGCTTCGTCCAGGCGCGTGAACGGGTTGATGACCCTATCGATGATGGGCTTGCCGTATTTGGCTTCGCCGATCTGGAAATACGTGTTTTCATCGTGCGATTCGATGAAATTGCCGGCCGAATACACCTGGAACAAACGGCAGCGCTCGGCGCCTATCTGGCCCCCTAAGATGATGCTGACGTTGAAATCGATGCCGCAGTCGGCCAGCGCCTTCGCTTCGCGCAAGTGCACGGTGCGCACGGCTTCGCCCACGATGCGGGCCGCGTCGTACATGCTGGCCACGTTCCAGATGCTGCGGCCGTCCGCGTCCACGTGTTCGGACACGATCTGGCGGATCGCCTGCGAGATCGACAAATTGCCTGCCGTCATCAGGACCAGCATGCGGTCGCCCGGGTTTTCGAACACGCTCATCTTGCGGAAGGTGCCCACCTGGTCCACGCCGGCGTTGGTGCGGGAGTCGGACAGGAAGACCAGGCCTTCGTTCAGGCGCATGCCTATGCAATAAGTCATCGTCGTAAATCAAGTCAAAAGGGGTAGCATTCTACACCAGCCGGACCGCGCCACCTGCTGTCAAGGCCCGGCCAGCCTCATTCCTGCCCGTTTACACGGGCACGATCTGCACGTCGACACGTAAGGTTTCCGTGCCGCCGCCCTGGCGCACGCCGCGCACGGGAGCGGCCGAGTCGTAGTCGCGCCCGATGGCCAGGCGGCAATACGCATCCGTCATCAGCCGCGCGTGCGTGACGTCGATGCTGACCCAGCCCGCGAAATCCGCGTCTTCCGCCCACGCGTCGACCCAGGCGTGGCTGGCCGCGTGGCCCGTCGTGCCCGGATCGATATAGCCGGACACGTAGCGGGCGGGGATGCCCCAGGCGTGGCAGCAGGCCAGGAACAGATGCGCGTGGTCCTGGCACACGCCACGCCCCAGAGCCAGGGCGTCGCCGGCCGTGGTGGTGACCATGGTGGCGCCGCTTTCATACGCCACCTGGCCCACGATGTGCTCGGCCAGGCGCAGCAAATGGCCCGTGCCCGCCGTCACCCGGCGGTCCGGCAGGCTGGCGGCCGTCAGCGCGAGAATGGCGGGATTGGCCTGGGTCAGCGGTGTCGGCATGGTAAACAACAGCGGCGACAGGGTATCGACCAGGTTCAGCCGTCCCTTGTGCGGGTAGATGGTTTCCACCACGCCGTGCGCCACCAGGCTCAGCGATTGATGGCTGCCATTGATCGTCAGCATGTGCGACAGGTTGCCGTAGGCATCCGTGTAGACGTGGCACTGGCCTGGCGTGGCGATGTGCCAGGACAGGGCCCGCTGCTGCGGCTCGATACGCGGCGTCAGGTGCAGCTGCTGGATGGTGTAGGCCAGCGGCGCACTATAGGCGTAATGGGTTTCGTGGCGGATGGTGAGCTGCATCAGGCCGCCAGGGGAACGAGGAAGTCGCGGCTGACCCGGTTGCCCAGGTCGTAGATATTTTCCAGAAATTCCGTCAAGGTATGGTGCAAGCCCGCCTTCATGATGTCGTCGATATGGCCGAATTTCAGCTCCGCATGCAGTTTGCCGGCAAACCGCTCCGTATCGGCCGACACGTCGTTGCGGATATGTTTTAAATTTTCCACCACGTCATCCATGCAGGCGAGCAGGGACCGTGGCATGTCGCCGCGCAGCATCAGCAATTCCGCCACCCGTGCCGGCGTGATCACGTCGCGGTAGACCTTGCGGTAGATTTCGAAGCCGGAAACGGAGCGCAGCAGGGCCGCCCAGTAGTAAAAGTCGCGCTGGGCCACGTCTTTCGACGTGTCGCGCGCGCCGTGGAACTTCACGTCGAGGATGCGCGCCGTATTGTCGGCCCGTTCCAGGAAGGTTCCCAGGCGGATGAAGTGGATGGCTTCATCCTTGAGCATGGTGCCCAGCGTGACCCCGCGCGACAGGTGCGAGCGGTACTTGACCCATTCGAAGAACTGGCTGGGGTCCGTTTCCAGCAGATTGCTTTTCAGGCGTTTCTGCATGTCGAGCCAGGTGGCGTTCTGGATTTCCCACACTTCCGTCGTCAGGGTGCCCCGCACGGCGCGGGCGTTTTCGCGCGCGCCCGTCAGGCAGGCGAGGATGGAAGACGGGTTGTTGGGGTCGCGCACCATGAAGTCGAGCACGTCGCGCGTGTGGAAGCGGCCGTATTTGTGGTCGTACGCGCTTTGCAGCTCGGAAATGCCCAGGGTGGCGCGCCAGCCCTGTTCCGCGTCCTGCTCGGACTGGGGCAGCATGGACGTTTGCATGTTGACGTCCAGCATGCGCGCCGTGTTTTCCGCCCGCTCCGTGTAGCGGGCCATCCAGAATAAATGATCGGCAGTGCGGCTCAGCATGTTTTCTCTCCTGCAAAAGCGGATGTGGCTTCCAGTACCCAGGTATCCTTGGTGCCGCCCCCTTGCGAGGAATTGACCACCAGCGAGCCTTCCCCGAGGGCCACGCGGGTCAGGCCACCGGGCACCATGGAAATCGTCTTGCCGGACAGCACAAACGGACGCAGGTCGATGTGGCGCGGCGCAATGCCGGCTTCCACATACGTGGGGCAGGCGGACAGGGCGAGTGTCGGCTGGGCGATGTAGCCGCCCGGATTGGCCAGCAGGCGCTGGCGGAAGTCCTCGATCTGCGCCAGGCTGGACGCGGGCCCCACCAGCATGCCATAGCCGCCCGCGCCATGCACTTCCTTGACGACCAGTTTGGGCAGATTTGCCAGCACGTAGGACAGGTCGGCCGGTTTGCGGCACTGGTACGTGGGCACGTTGTTCAATATCGGTTCCTGCGACAAATAAAACTTGATCATGTCGGGCACGAACGGGTAGATGGACTTGTCGTCGGCCACGCCCGTGCCGATGGCGTTCGCCAGCGTCACCCGGCCCGCGCGGTAGACGGACAGCAGGCCCGGCACGCCCAGGGACGAATCGGAGCGGAAGGCCAGCGGGTCGAGGAAATCGTCGTCGACCCTGCGGTAGATCACGTCCACGCGCTTGGGTCCCCGCGTGGTGCGCATGTACACGGAGTTGTCGTTGACGAACAGATCCTTGCCTTCCACCAGTTCCACGCCCATCTGCTGGGCCAGGAACGCATGTTCGAAGTAGGCGGAGTTGTACATGCCGGGCGTCATGACAACGACGGTCGGATCATCCACGCCCATGGGGGCGACGGAGCGCAGGTTGTCGAGTAGCATGTCCGGGTAGTGATCGACGGGGGCGATGCGGTTGCGGGCGAACAGTTCCGGGAACAGGCGCATCATCATCTTGCGGTCTTCCAGCATGTAGGACACGCCGGACGGTACCCGTAAATTATCTTCCAGCACATAGAATTCGCCCTGGCCCGCGCGCACGATGTCGACGCCCGCGATGTGGGCGTAAATGTCGGAAGCGACGGCAATGCCCTGCATTTCCGGGCGGTACTGGGCATTCTTGTAGATTTGCTCGGCGGGAATGATGCCCGCCTTGATGATGTTTTGCTCATGATAAATATCATGGATGAACATGTTCAAGGCTTGCACCCTTTGCACCAGGCCCGTCTGCATCTGCGCCCATTCGGCGGCGGGGATGATGCGAGGGATGGTGTCGAACGGTATCAGGCGTTCCGTGCCGGCATCGTCGCCATACACGGCAAACGTGATGCCGACCCGGCGGAACGTCAGGTCGGCTTCGGCCCGCTTGCGGGCGATGGTCTCGGGCGATTGCTGTTCCAGCCAGTTGCTGAATTCACGATAGTGTTCACGTATCTTGCTGTCCGTACCCACGTCATTTGCAGTCATTTCATTGAAAAAATTTGCCATGTTGTGATTTCCCTTGAGCCGTGTCTGGGTATAGCTCAGCAGGAAACGTGCCAACAGGGCGGGCGCGAACTGGTATAAATATGACCACTTTTGTGGCGTCGCGCCATCCTTCGCACCGATTTGGTGCGCTAGCAGTCATTGTTGGGGACGCCAGCGGGCTCGACGAAGGGCCGGCAATCGACGGGCACGTCGAAGATGAAGCTGGTGCCCGTTTCGGGCGCGCTGTCGACGGCGATGCTGCCGCCATGGCTTTCCGCCACGTTCTGCACGAAGGGCAGGCCGATGCCCCAGCCGGGCGCGGGGTTGTCGTTTTCGCGGCGCAGGTAGTCGAAGATGCGTTCGGCCTGTTCCGGCGCGATGGCGTGGCCGCTATTGTGGACGGTGATGATCAGGCGTTCGTGGGTCGCTTCCACGTGCACGCCGATGGGGGCGTCGTCGCCGTACTTGAGGGCATTGCCCAGCAGGTTTTCCAGCGCGCGCCGCAGCGAGTTCTCGCACCACCAGCCGGTGACGGATTGCCCTTGGACATGGCATTTGCCGGGACGCTGCAGGTTGACCTGGCCAGCCACGGCCTGCACCAGGGGCAGCACGTCGAACCGGCTCAGCGCCAATGGCAACCGCTGGCCCTGGTGGTAGCTGAGGCTATCGAGCAATTCCTCGATCATGCTGTCGAGCCGTTTGCTGTGCTCGGCAATCTTGTGCGCGAGCGCCACCACCCGTTCCGGCTCCGCCGGCCGCAGCAGCAGCTGAGCGCTGGTGCTGATGACGGCCAGCGGGTTGCGCATGTCGTGCGACAGGCCGGCCGCGATGCGGCGCCGGAAGCCTTCGTGCATGCTGGTAAATTCGCGTATCGATTCGCGGATGCCCGAATCGATCGATTCGTTGATCACCTGCCAATCCTTGCTGCGCAGGCTAATGCCGGATTCATGCGCGACGGCGGCAAAGCAGTCGCGGAAGATCTGGTATTCCTGGATCACCTGTTCCGGCCCGTAATTGGTCATGCGCGCCCGTTCATTGCCATGCACGGCAGGCACGTTGCTGTTGCTGGCCGCGTTTTCGCGCGGGTGGCCCGGCGTGAGGGCTTCGGCCAGGTTGTCGAAAAAGGCCGGCAAGGTATTGATGAGTATGGGCGTGAGCAGCTGGTCCGCGCCCCGCACGCTGGCGCGCACGCGCTGTTCCCATTCAGTGAGGACGGCGTCGCGCATGGCAAAGATGCGCTGTGCGCGCTGCAGCGGATGGCGTCTGCTTGCCTGGCGGCCCGTGTGCTGATCAGTGGCAATATTCACCGGAACTCCCTGACAGGAATGGCTATGCGCTTAATAGTATGCGCCAAATCAGCGGCCAGGGAAACGCCTTATTGCCCAGTATCGGCCTGCCGCAAGGCCGCATGCAGGCGGAAAAGCGCCGCTGACCACTCGCTCAGGGAAAAGTTCTGTGGGTCATCATGACCATTCGCAAAGCCCGTATCGAGCACGGCGTGGAAGGCGGGGATCAGCCACGTGCCCCTGCGCACGCTGGCGGCGATATACAGCAGGGCCAGGCGCTCGTATTGCGCGGGCGTGAAGCCGGGATCGGGCGCCAGCCCGTCGTTGCCCTTGCCGCCGCCGGGCACGGAGTTGCGCGGCTGCACCAGTTCCACGTGCAGGAACAGCCCCGTCAGCGACGGCTTGTCCTTTTCCAGCTTGCTGGCGTAGCCTGGCGTGCCGAAGTCGCGCACTTGCAGGGAGCCGCCCAGTCGGTTCACGTAGACATGGCCTTTCGGCCCGCTACCGAGCGCAGGGTTACGTATATTGAAATCGTTGAAATCCCAGCCGGCATCGTTGATGTGGGCTGGAATGGCGTCGAGCAGGAAATTCGGATAGCTGGTGTCGTGGATGACGAAATACCGGGCCATGGGCGCCGCCAGCCGGCCCACGGCCCGCGACAGGGGTGCATCGACGGCGCCGCCCACGTCCGCTTCGCTGACCGATTGCTGCGCCAGCCAGGCGCGCAGGCGGGCCGGGGCGATATCCGTGCGCTGGCCGATGTGGGCGGCAAGGAATTCGGGCAGCGGCGCGGTCTCGCCCAGGCGCGCATACAGCTTCACGGGGCGCAGCAGGCACGTGGCTTGCGCCCGCGCATCTCCCTTGAAGCCGCTTTTCCAGGCCACGTAGGGGCAGGCGGTTTGCTGTTGGGCAAAGGCGGTGCCGGCGGTGGCGAAGAGAAGCAGGGAGAGGAGGGCGGGGCGCAGTGTCATGCGCGCATTGTCGCCGATGCCGCGCCCGATGGACAGGGGCGCACGCAGCGGTGCGCCCCTGCCGGGGTGGGGAAGGTTGCCTAGAAGTCGACCGAGGCGGAAACGACAACCGTGCGCGGGGCGCCCAGCACCAGGTAGCCGGAGTTGGAAGCGCCGCCGGCCGAAGCCCAGTAATTCTTGTCCGTCACGTTGTCGAGGCGGGCGCGCAAGGTCACGGCGCGGTCGGCGATACTGGTCGTGTAGCGGGCGCCCAGGTCCAGGCGGGTCCATGACGGCAGTTTCTGCTGGTTGTCCGCGTCGAGGTACTGGGTCGAGGTGTACAGCGCGCGGCCCGTCAGCGCCAGGCCACGCACGCCCGGCACATCCCATTCCACGCCGGCATTGAGCTGGCTGCGCGGCACGCCGATGGCGTCCTTGCCGTTATTTTCCTTCTTGAGCACGTTGACCTGTTCCGCATCGAGGAAGGTCAGGCCGCCCAGCAGGCGCAAGCCGCGCACGGGGCTGCCGAAGACGGACAGTTCCAGGCCTCGGTTGCGCTGTTCGCCAAACACGCCGAAGGTACCGTTGTCCACGTAGGCCAGCGGCTGCTTGGTGGTGAACAGGGCGGCGCTCATGCCGATGCGGCCACCGTCATACTTGACGCCGATTTCCTTCTGCTTGGATTTGTACGGGGCGAAGACCTGGCCGATGTTGTTCGTCACGCCAAAGCCGCCTGCCACGGCGCCTTTTTGCAAGCCCTCGATGTAGTTCGCATACACGGACACTTCCTTGCTGGGGCGGTACACGAGGCCCGCCAGCGGCGTGGTGGTGCTTTCACTGTAGCCGGGATCGGTCTGCTTGCCCGTGTCGTAGTTGTAGCTGTCATCCTTGATGGTCTGGCGGCGCAGGCCCACGGTCAGCAGCACGCTGTCGTTGGCGAAGCCCATGGTGTCGGCCACGGCAAAGCTGGACAGGATGCTGCGCGACGTGACCAGTGGATTGTCCAGCTTGCCGCCCACGTACAGGTTGGCGGCTGGCGGCACGGCGTTGAACGGCGCATAGATGCTGGCGTTGAAATTGCCGCTGATGCCATAGGCATTGCGCGATTGCGCCCAGAAGGTCGACGCCGTGGCGCTCAGGCTGTGGCTGACGCTGCCCGTGACGGCCTTGCCGCGCACGCCGATTTCGCCCGTGCGCACCGTATCGCGGCGTTCGTTGTCGAAACGGTAAGCCGTGCCGGAACCGTCCGCGCGCGCCACCGTGGGTACGGCCAGCACGTTCGATTCATTGCCGCTGCGCGCGCCCAGCGCGGCCCAGGCCACGACATCCTTGGCGATATCGTATTCGCCGCGCAGGGTGCCGAAGGTGTCGCGCTCGTTCGAACGGGTCCAGTCCTGAGCGAAATTGCGGCTGGCGTCGGGTGCGGCCGGAATCGCCACGCCGGCCGCCACATTCACGCTGGGACGAGGGGCCGTCAGTTTGTGGTCCTGGTAGCCGGCGTCGGCCGACAGGCGGAAGTCGCGGCCGCGGTAGTCGGCGCCGATGGAAAATACGCTCAGTTCGCGCTTTTCATGCTTGACGGCCGTATCGCCGTCGCGGCGGGCCGCATTGATGCGGATGCCCGTGTTGTTGTCGGGGCCGAAACGGCGCGCGATATCGGTGGCTACATACGCCTGGCCGCCGCTTTCCACGCCCACGGTCACTTGCGTCAGCGGCGCATTCGGCGCCCGCTTGGGCAGCAGGTTGATGGCGCCGCCGATGCCGCCGCCGCCCGGCGCCGCGCCGTTGATGAAGGTATTGGCGCCACGGAATACTTCCACGCGTTCCAGCAATTCCGATGCGACGAACTGGCGCGGCAGCAAGCCGTACAGGCCGTTATACGCGAGGTCGTCCGAATTCACGGGAAAACCGCGGATCATGTACATTTCCTGGAAATTGCCGAAACCGCGCGTGACGCGCACGCCCGGGTCGTTCTGCAGCACGTCGCCCACGCCTTGCGCCTGCTGGTCCTGGATCAGCGCCTGCGTGTAGTTGAGGCTATTGAAAGGCGTGGCCATGATGTCCACATTGCCCAGCAAACCCAGACGCCCGCCGCGCGCCACCTGGCCGCCCGCATAGGCTTTCGACAAGCCTTCCGCCGACGCATCGGCCGATGCATTCACGACCACCGTGGGCATGGTTTGCGCATCGCCGGCCGGCGCCGTGAAGGTGGCCTGGGCGTGGACGGTGCTGCTGGCCAGCAGGAAGGCGGCCAGGGCAAAAGGGGTAGGGGCGAGGCGGAAGGTACGCATGGTGTTGTTTGGATAGTAATGAGAATGATTATCATTATATTCCAGTGGCGCGCAGCGCGTGGAAAAGCGTGAGAATGTGGCAAAAAAGTCGCCATTTGTACAACACCTGGCCCGGCAGGCACTGGATTCTGGCGGAAAAAGGCGCGTCACACGATACCTTGTGGATTTATTAATGCCTATGACCAAGTTTCGTTAAAATGGGCCATCGCGCCCGGCGCCCCCAGGAAACCGCATGTCATTGCACCGCCACTTACAGTCCGCCTTCCAGCGCATGCAGCGCGGCTTGAGCCTGAAAAGCGCGGCCGTCGCGCTGATCCTGGCCATGCATGCACTGGGCCTGTATTTCCTGCTGCTGCCGGCGCGGCAGCTCAAGCAATACACGGAAGTGGCGTTCCTCACGCTGATGCCGGCCCGGCCGCTGCCGCAGACGCCGCCGATGCCCTTGCCGATGCCCATGCCTGTCCCCATGCCGCGCGCGCGCACCAGTGCGCCGCCCGCCGTTCCCGAGCTGCCTGCCGTGGCGGCGCAAGCGATCGCCGTTCCCGAGGAAGCAGCCCCCGCGCCATCGGCAGCGCCGTCCGCGACGGACTTGCGCACGCGCGCGCGGCTGGCGGCGGGCGCCGCCGACAAGGCCCTGCGTGGCGAACTGAAGCAGGAGCAGCCGTGGCTGGCCGCAGCCGAGCTCAAAAGCGAAACCGCGTTCCAGAAGCTGGTCGCGTCCGCCTACCGTGGCGGGCCCGTCATCCGCGTGGAAGAATACCTGTCGGCCGACGGCCGGCCGGTGACGCGCATCGTCAGCGCCGGCGGCGCCACCTGCTATGGCATGGATGCCAACCCGGGCGCGGGCGCCGACCCGTCCAGGACGGGCGGCAAGGTAAAACGCGTGCCTTGCCCGGGATAACGTTTCCGCGCAGCACACAGCGCAGTACACAGTTTTCACGGCAATTACGGGGCGCTCAGCCCCGGCGGGGTCCCAAATATGCTAAGTTGCGTCTGCAAATCTTGTCGACACGACCCAGGACGCCCATGCTACCCGAACTCCTCATCCTCGCTCCCAGCCCCTCGGCTGCCGTCAACGCGCAGCTGGAACAGCACTACACCTGCCATCACGCGTGGCAGGTGCCGGCCGACGAGCGCCATGCCTGGCTGGCGGAACGGGCGCCGGCCATCCGCGCCGTCGTCACGACGGGCGCGCTGGGCCTGAACGCGGCCGACATGGCCTTGCTGCCCGCGCTGGAAATCATCGCCGTCAATGGCGTGGGCCTCGACGGCCTGGCGCTCGACGAGGCGCGTGCGCGCGGCATCGCCGTCACCACCACGCCGAACGTGCTCACCGACGACGTGGCCGACGTGGCGCTGGGCCTGCTGCTGGCCAGCGCCCGCCACATCGTGGCGCTCGACCGTTTCGTGCGCGACGGCGGCTGGGAACGCCGCGAAGCCATCGCTCCCGCGTCCAGCCTGCGCGGCAAGACGGCCGGCTTCTTCGGTTTCGGCCAGATCGGGCAAGCCATCGCCCTGCGCCTGGCCGCGTTTGGCGTCAAGGTGCGCTACTTCCAGCCCCGCGCCATTGCCGGCACCGACGTGCCGCGCGCGGAATCGCTGCTGGCCCTGGCGCAGGACAGCGATTACCTGTTCGTCTGCGCGCCGGGCACGCCCGCCACGCGCAAGATCGTCGACCGCACGGTGCTCGACGCGCTGGGTCCCCAGGGCACCTTGATCAATATCGCCCGCGGCGCCCTGATCGATGAAGACGCGCTGATCGCCGCCTTGCAGGACGGCCACCTGGGCGCGGCCGGCCTCGACGTGTTTGCGGACGAACCCCGCGTACCAAACGCCTTGCGCGCCTTGCCGAACGTGGTGCTGACGCCGCACGTGGGCAGCCTGACCGTGGAAACGCGTCATGCGATGGGGCAGTTGGTCGTGGACAATCTGCGCGCCCACTTTGCCGGCCTGCCTTTGCCCACGCCCGTGGTTTAAGCCCGGTTTATCGCCAATGTGCGGCCAGGCGCATGCCACCTTCAGCGAATCGTCTCTGGCGCCAGCAAAATGCGTTAGCATCCTATAAATAGCATTTTTATACGATAGTCTGGCGAAAGGAATGGCGATGCATACGATACTGGTGATGGGCGCGGGCTTCGCGCTGCTGGCACTGTGCCTGCTGGTGGGGTGGGGCAGGGGCGCGATGGCGCATGCGGCACTGGCTTTCATTCCCTTGTGGCTGCTGGGCGCCGGCGTCAACATGGCGGTGGGCGTGCTGACGGCCGGCTATTCCGTCGCCGAGGAACTACCGATTTTTGCAGTAATTTTTGCCGTGCCAGCCTTGCTGGCCGGTTTTTTGTGGTGGCGTTTACAACGCGCCTGAGCCGCCAGCCCATGGGCAGCACCGCCAGCACGGCCAGGATTGATGATGAAAGAGTAGCTATGGAATTGACAAAATCGCTGTTGCGCAAGCGCGGCGGACAGGACAGCGGCAAGGTGGGCATGATCGAGCTGTTCTTCGACCTTGTATTCGTGTTTGCCGTGACGCAACTATCGCACGGCTTGCTGGCGCACTTGAGCGCCCTGGGCTGGCTGCAGACGGGCTTGTTGCTGATGGCCGTCTGGTGGGTATGGATCTTTACTTCGTGGATCACCAACTGGCTCGATCCCGAACGCATCCCCGTGCGCATCAGCCTGTTTGCCCTGATGCTGGGCGGCCTGATCATGTCCGCCTCGATACCGGAAGCGTTCGGCACGCGGGGCCTGGGCTTTGCGGGCGCCTACGTGGCCATGCAGGTGGGCCGCCCCCTGTTCGCCTGGTGGGCCGTGCGCCACGAAGAACTGGCGCGCCGCCGCAATTTCCAGCGCATCACTGTGTGGGCCGTGTTGTCCGGCATCTTCTGGATTGCCGGCGGCATCGCGTCGCCCGAACAGCGCCTCTTCTGGTGGGGCGGGGCCCTGGCGATCGACCTGGCCGGCCCGTGGATGCGCTTTGGCGTGCCGGGCATGGGCAGTTCGTCGACGGCCGACTGGGATGTCGACGGCGGCCACATGGCCGAACGCTGCGCGCTGTTCGTCATCATCGCCCTGGGCGAATCGTTGCTGGTGACGGGCGCCACGTTCGCGGGGCTGGAATGGACACCCGGAAACTGGCTGGGCTTTTTGTCGGCGCTGGTGGGCAGCATCGCCATGTGGTGGATCTATTTCGACACGGGCGCCGAGGCGGGCCACCACCGCATCGCCCACTCGAAAGACCCGGGCAGCATCGCCCGCAAGGCGTACACGTATATCCACGTGCTGATCGTGGGCGGGGTGATCGTCAGCGCCGTGGCCGACGAACTGGCCCTCGTGCATCCGGATGAGGCGAGCTTCGCCGGCATCAGCGCCTTGCTGGGCGGCCCGATCCTGTATCTGCTGGGTAATGCGCTGTTCAAATGGGTCAGCAACGACCGCGCCACGCCGCCGCTGTCGCACCTGCTGGGCATTCTGATCATCCTGGCGCTGATCCCGATGGCGTATGGCCGCCTGTATGCACCGCTGACCCTGGCCTGCATCACCAGCTGCGTGCTGGTCCTCGTGGCCGTGTGGGAACACATGGCGCTGCGCCGCCCGCCGGCCGACATCGACCCTTGATGCCCGCGTAAGCTTATCTGGACGGCGCAATGCCGTCCGGATCGCTGCGCGCGTCCAGCGTCAGCTGCAGAAACGCCAGGTCCAGCCAGGCGCCGAACTTCGTGCCCACCTGGGGCAGCAATCCCACCTCCACGAATCCCAGTTTTTTATGCAGGGCGATCGAGCCGCCATTTTTTGCCTCGATGCCGGCCACCATCACGTGCTTGCCGATGCCGCGCGCGCGCGCGATCAATTCCACCATCAGGGCCAGCCCGATGCCTGCGCCGCGGCAATCCGGGTGCACATACACGGAATGCTCGACTGTATGGCGGAAGCCCTCGAAGGCGCGCCAGTCGCCGAACGAGGCGTAGCCGGCCACGCTGCCCGCCTCATCGATGGCGACGAGCACGGGATAGCCGGCCTTTTCGCGGTCAGCCAGCCAGGCGGCGCGGTTGGCCACGTCGACCGTCCGTTCATTCCAGATGGCCAAGGTGTTGCTGACGGCATCGTTGTAGATGGCCGTGATTCCTTCGAGGTCGCCCGTCCGGGCATCGCGTATCTGCATGTTGATCTCCTTGCTGGGCGTCTACTATAATGGACAAATCATAGATTGCCGCCCACGCCTTGTCCAATAAAATCCGAATGGAAGCCGGAATGAAATCCAATATATGTCCACTAAACCAGACGAACTGAACCAGCGCATCGGCGCCAGGGTGCGCCTCGAGCGCGAGGGGCTGGGCTGGTCGCTGACGGAGCTGGCGGCCCGTTCGGGCGTGTCGCGCGCGATGGTGCACAAGGTGGAGCGCGGCGATTGCAGCCCCACGGCCACCTTGCTGGCGCGGCTGTCGGGCGCCTTCGGCCTGAGCATGTCCGAACTGATCGCCCGCGCCGAAATGCGCGAAGGGCGTTTGCTGCGCAAGGCGGACCAGCCCGTGTGGACAGACCCGCAGAGCGGCTATGTGCGGCGGCACGTGTCGCCCGCTTCCGACATGCTGCTCGACCTCGTGCATATCAGCTTGCCGCCGGGCGCCGTGGTGGCGATGCCGGCCGCCGCCTATGTGGCGCGGCGCCAGCTGATCTGGTCGCTCAGCGGCAGCCTCGTCTTCATCGAAGGCGATACCCGCCACGTGCTGGACGAGGGCGACTGCCTGGAGCTGGGGCCGCCGGCCGACTGCGTGTTCAGGAATGAAACCTCGACCGATTGCACCTACGCCGTGGCGGTACTGAAGAGCGCTTGAGCTTAGGCCAGCGCCGCCGCGCGCAGCTGGGCAATGAAGGCGCGCGCGGCGGGTGCCTGTTCGTGGCGGCGGAAGGCCACGGCGATTTCCGAGCTGATCTGCGGGCCTTCCAGCTCGCGGAAGCAAACACCGGGCAATTGCACGCTGGCCATCACGGAGTGGGGCACGATGGCGCAACCCACGCCCAGCGACACTTCCGTCAGCACGGCCAGCAGGCTGCCCGGACGCGACACCACCTGCGCCGCAAAGCCGCCGCGCCGGCTCGCTTCCAGGGTTCCCAATTCCTGTTCCGGCACGATGAACGCCTGCTGCGCCAGCGCGGCGGGCCCGATCACGTGCAGGCGCACGAGCGGGCTGT
Source organism: Janthinobacterium sp. P210006 (assembly GCF_036231885.1). Taxonomy (NCBI): domain Bacteria; kingdom Pseudomonadati; phylum Pseudomonadota; class Betaproteobacteria; order Burkholderiales; family Oxalobacteraceae; genus Janthinobacterium; species Janthinobacterium sp. P210006. Next base: position 361,246 of record NZ_JAZARD010000002.1, read on the forward strand.
CCGCCTGCACGGCCAGCACGAAGCGGTCGCGCAGCAGGATGACACTGTCCAGTCCGTCCGGCAGGTGCAGGGGCGGGCGCACGAACGCCAGGTCCACGCGGCCCTGGTCCAGCAAGCCGGGCAGGGTATCCATCGCATATTCGCGCGCGCCGATATGGATGCCGGGGTGGCTGGCGCGAAAGCGGGCAAACTGGTCCTGCAGCACGCCTGAGTATGCGGCCGAAGCCACGTAGCCGATTTCCAGCCGTCCCAGTTCGCCCCGGCCCGCCCGCCGCGCCACTTCCTGCGCCTGCGCCAGCTGGGCCAGCGCGCGCGTGGCCTCGATGACGAACAGCTCGCCGGCCGCCGTCAGGGCCACGGCGCGCTTGCTGCGCTGGAACAGCCGCGTGCCGAGCAAGCTTTCCGTTTCCTGCACCTGCTTGGTCAGCGCGGGCGGCGAAATGCCCAGTTCCGCGGCCGCCCGGGCAAAGTGCAGGCTGTGCGCGACGGCCAGCACGCAGCGGAAATGCCGCAATTCCATCGCTTTGTCTGTATTCACCATGGGTAAATTATAAGGCGATCATCTTATAACAGGAAATAATACAAGCCTGCTTAAAATACAGGCATGAAAAATACCAACTGGACCTTATATACGTGCTCGGGCGTGTGCGCGCTGATCATGCTCGACACCAACGTGGTGGCCGTCTCGCTGCCGTCGATCGCCCGCTCGCTCAACGCCAGCTTTGTCGACGTGGAATGGGTGGTCAGCGCCTACATGCTGGCGTTCGCCTCATTCCTGCTGCCGGCCGGCAGCATCGCCGACCGTCTGGGAAGGCGCAGGGTCATGCTGTGCGGCCTGGCCGTGTTCGCGCTGGCGTCCTTGCTGTGCGGCCTGGCGTGGACGCCGTTCGTGCTCAACGTGGCGCGCGCCGTCAAGGGCCTGGGCGCGGCGCTGCTGCTGACTTCCGCGCTGGCCGTCATCGGCCACACGTTTCATGCGGAAAAGGAGAGGGCGCGCGCCTGGTCCGTGTGGGGCGCGGCCATGGGGGTGGCCATGACGGTGGCGCCCCTCTTGGGCGGCCTGATCACGAGCGTCATCAACTGGCGCTGGATTTTCTACCTGAACCTGCCCGTCGTGGCCATCTTGATGTGGCTGGTGCACAAACACGTGGATGAATCAAAAGATGCGTCGAACGCCAGTTTCGATCCGCTGGGCGCGCTGCTGTTTTCGGCCGGCCTGTTCTGCATCATCTGGGGCCTGATCGACGCCAGCGTGGCGGGCTGGTCCAGCCGCGCCACCACGCTGCGCTTTCTGGCCGGCGCCGCGCTGCTGGCCGTGTTCGTGCTGGCGGAACGGCGCCAGCGGGCGCCCATGGTCGATTTGTCCCTGTTCGGTCGCCGCGTGTTTGTCGGGGCCGTGCTGGGCATGTTCGGCTACGCCATCGCCGCGCAAGTGATGATGACGTTTTTACCCCTGTACCTGCAGAACGCCTTCGGCTTTTCCGCCGTGCTGGCCGGCTGCGCCATGTTGCCGTTTGCCGTCGCCATGGTCGTGCTGTCGCGTCTGGCGCCGCGCGCCATGCGCCATCTGGACGACCGCGGCATCCTCGTGACGGGCTTGCTGATCGTTGCCGTGGGCAATGTGGCCACGGCCCTGGCCGTCGCCAGTTTGCAGTACGGTTTGGTGGCGGCCGGCATGGTCGTCACGGGCGCGGGGGCGGGATTGCTCAATGGCACCACGCAAAAGGCCATTCTCGCCTGCATCCCCCGCGAACGCACGGGCATGGGGTCCGGCATCAGCACCACCACGCGCTTTGTCGGCATCGTGCTGGCCGTGGGCGCGCTGGGCGCCGTGCTGGCCATGCGCACGGCCGCCTCGTTCGAAAAACTGGCGTGGCTGCACGGCTTGAAGGCTTCGCCCGAAATGATAGGGCGCATCGTGGCCGGCAACGCGGCCGACGCGTTCGGCCAGCTGCCGCCCGCCATGCAGGCCGTGGCGCAGGAAGCGGCGCGCCATGCCTTCATCGACGGCTTTGCCAGCGTGCTGTACCTGGCTGGCGGCCTGGCGGCCGTTGTGGCGGCGCTGGTGTTCGTGCTGGCCAGGCCAGTATTGTCCGCTGCGCCGGCAGCAGGAAAAGTGTAACTGTTCAGCAAGATTCACGTGCGCCGCTTGCACTTGTAATATGATGCCATCAGGAAATACATGGCATTCATATAACACGACCAATCAAGAGCGCCGAACAGAAGCGTAGCGAGCGGCAGCGAGTTGTGGCTGAGAAGCGGAGCTGTGCTTGAGCACAGTGAGCATCGGAGGCCGCAAATCGCGACGCGCAGTAGCTTATGTTCGGTGCGGGAGGAGCGCATGCGCAGAAAACGCATCATCATCACCAGCGTGCTGGTGGCCGTCATCGGCGTGGCCGCTCCCCTGAGCCTGGCCTTTTACCTGTCGTCCGTGCGGGCCGAGCAGGGCGAACAGGAACGCCTGCGCCTGCTGGCCGGCTACGCGCTCGAGCGCGCCCACCGTTCGATCGCCTCGGCCGGGGCCGCCCTGCGCAGCGCCGATGCGCTGGACCTGGCGCCGTGTTCGGAAGCGCATATCCAGCAGCTGCGCCGCATCACCATCACCACGCGCAGCATCGACGATATCGGCTATGTGGAAAACGGCTTTCTCAAATGCACGTCCACGGGCATCGAGGAGGCGCGCATCGCCATCACGCCGCCCGATTTCAACCTGGACAATGGCCTGGGTCTCGATTTCGACCTGCGCCCCGTCGCCAGCGGCGGCAAGCGCATGGTGGGATTGTCCTACCGCGCCTATAAAGTGCTGATCGATCCCGTGCGCTTTTCCGACGTCATCGTCGATAGCGACATCCAGATGGCCGTGGCCATCGGCAAGCGGGGCGTGCTCGACACCTTGCACCATCCGGACCCCGCGCAGGTGCAGGCCTTGCTCGCCGGCCATCCGGCGGCGGACGGCGTCACGCCGGACGGCAGCATCCATGCCATCCTGTACCGCGACGGCTTGACGGCCGTGATGATCGAGCCGCGCAGCAAGCTGAACGACAGGCTGCGGCGCGAACAGCTGCTGCTCTTGCCGCTGGGCCTGCTGATGGCCGCCTTCATCGTCGGCATCGTCATCTGGCTGTCGCGCCGCCGCCTGTCGCTGATGGGCGAGCTGCGCATCGCCATCGACCGGCGCGAATTCTTTGTCCATTATCAGCCCATCATCGCGCTCGACACGGGGGTGTGCGTGGGTGCCGAAGCGCTGATACGCTGGCGTCGTCCCGACGGCAGCATGATACGGCCCGACCTGTTCATCCCTGTGGCCGAGGAGGGCGGCCTGATCTTGCCCATCACGGACCAGGTGATCGATTGCGTCATCGCCGACATGCGCAGCGCGCTGCTGGCCGACCGCGACCTGCACATCGCCATCAACCTGTGCGCCAGCGATATCGAAACGGGCCGCGTGCTCGACGTGCTCGAACGGGCGCTGGACGGCACGGGCATCGAGGCGCAGCAGATCTGGCTGGAAGCGACGGAGCGTGGCTTCATCAACGTGGAAGCGGCGCGCGCCACCATCGAAAAGGCCCGCGCGCGGGGCCACGCGGTGGCTATCGACGATTTCGGCACGGGATACTCAAGCCTGTCGAGCCTGCAAAACCTGCCGCTCGACGCCTTGAAAATCGACAAATCGTTCGTCGACACCATCGGCACGGACGCCGCCACCAGCAGCGTCACGCCGCACATCATCGCCATGGCCCGCACCTTGAACATGCTGATCGTGGCCGAAGGCATCGAAACGCAGCAGCAAGCTGATTATCTGCGCGAACGCAAGGTGGAATTCGGCCAGGGCTGGCTGTTTGCCAAGGCGCTGCCGGCCCTGGACTTCCTGGCCTTTTACCAGACGCGCCGCGCGCCGTCCGCATCATGAAATCATGAAACACGCGCGCTTTCCTTATCCCTTGCAGCCGCTGCGCGTACCGGGCGGCTGGCACATCACCGTCAACACCCTGTTCGAGGTGGAGCCGGGTCCGGACACCATGCAATGGTTCAGCAGCGCATTGCTGCTGTGGGGCCATTGCCGCGACAGCGGTTACGGCTTCAACTCGCACTTCGAACCGGAAGACGACCCGCAGGGCGAGTTCGTGCTGGAAATGGGCAGGGTGGCATACGACCGCCACGGCAAGGTCGTCAAGGACAGCGAGGTGTTCCTGGGCGAGTTCCGCACGCGCAGCAAGGCGGCGTTTGCTGCACGGGTCGAGCAATTCATGCAAGACCCGGCAGTCTGAACGCTACGGCTTGCGCGGCAAGACCGTGTCCTGACCGCTTTGCTTGAGCACGGCGCTGGCGATCTTGCCCGCCGCATCGCGCGTAAACGCCAGTTCCGCATCGATGGCGCGGAAGAAGAATTGGTCTTTCGCGCTGGCAAACAAGGGGGCGGATCCCATGCCTGTCCCGGCCGCTTCCAGGCCCTGCTTGCCCAGGCTCACCGTCAAGGTGAAATCCTTGTCCAATGGATACTCGCCAACGTATTCGGCGAGCGCGGCGCGCGGCACTTCGATGGCCGCTTGCGGCTTTTTCAGCGGCGGCAGGGGCGTGCCGGGCAGCAAGGTGGATAAGCCCAGCGCATCGACGTCGCGCGCCGTATTCGTCAACACCACCACGCCCCGCTTGCCGTCCGTCGTGAACGCCGCATAGCTGCTGTAGCCGCCCGTCTGGCCGCTGTGCCAGGCGTAGGCCCGGCCCTGTCGCTGTTCCAGCAGCCAGGACAGGCCGATTTTCGTGTCGTCGCCGGACGCCACCGGACGCTGCGGCTGGATCGCCAGCGCATACGGACGCAGCGGCTTGAACATGTACGCTTGCAGGTAGGCGACCATGTCGCGCGCGCTGGAATAGACGCCACCGGCCGGCGCCACCACATTCAAATCCCAGGCGGGCGTGGGTTCGCCCGACAGCAGATGGCCGGGCGCCAGGCGCGCCAGCATGCCGTGCGTGGGCTGGTTCGAGGTGGAACGCATGCCGAGCGGCACGGCGATGCGCTTTTGCAGCAGCGCTTCATAGCTGGTGCCGGCCTGTGCGGCCAGGGCCGTACCCAGCACGGCGTAGCCGATATTCGAGTAGTCAAAGGCCGTGCCTGGCGCGCGCGGCAGGTGGTAGGCGGCAAGAAACTGCCGCTGCTTCGCTTCCGTGTAATCGGCATACGGGTTGGCCGGGTCCCTGGGCGCGAAGTTGTCGGGCAGGCGCGGCAGCGAGGAATAATGCGTGGCCAGGTCGAGCAGGCTGATCGTTTTTCCATCGAAGGCAGGCACGGTATAGCCCGGCAACAAGGCCGCCACGGGCTCGTCGAGCTTGACCTTGCCTTCGACGACGGCGTTGGCCAGCAGCAAAGCCGTCATGGTCTTGGTGACGGAACCGATCTGGTAAACGGTGTCGGCGCCAGGCTTGGCGCTTTTGCCTGTCCGGCTGCTGCCGAAGCCATACACGGCGCTGTCCTTGCCTTCGATCACGGCGATGACGATGCTGGCGTGCAGGCCCGTGCGGGTGAGTTCTTCTGCGCGCTGGCGCACGGCGTCGTCCAGCACGGGAGAGGCCAGTGCGGCGGTGCCGGCGAGGCAAAGGGGGAGGAGGGCGAAAGTGGGTGTCATGGGTAACCTTGTCCAGAGTGGATCGAAGGCACGCCGGCGCATGGGGAAGGTGGCTGGCATGCATGGTGAAGGATACGGGCCCAACATGAAGGTTGCCTGAGTTTTATGTTTGCCGGTATGGCAAGGCTTGCGATTGCTCAATGTTCAGCTATCGGCGCTTCCAGCAGGCACGCCAGCTGCGCACGCATGTCGCTGGTCATGCATTGCAATAATTCGCCGCGCCGGCGCGCATCGGCGCGCTTCTTTGACGGCACTGCGGCCAGGTCGGGCGCCCGGTAGGCGGCGCAGGGCAAGTGATAATTCCCGTTGGGCATGCGCAAGGCATGCAATTCCTGCCACGCCAGGTCGTAATCGGCGGCAATATGGCGGCGCCGGCGCGCATTCAAGGCGATGCGGTTGTCATTGCTGATCAAAAACAGGTTGTTACAGGCGAAAAAATCGCCGAAATCGCGCAAGGCCGCGACCATCAGGTTTTTTGGCCGGCAACCGTGCAAGGCCCGCGTGGCCGTCTTCACGGCCTGGGCACCCGCTTCCGAGCGCAAGCCTTGCAGCGCGCCCAGCTGCAAGGACACGCCGTCGGCGCGCGGCAGGAACAGGAAGCTGGCCAGATACAGGGGCTGGCCGTCGCACGTGAGGCGCAGGCACAGCTCGCCTTCGCGGTAGCTGTCGTGGATGGCCGTCAGCTGCAGGCGGTACAGCGCGCCGTCCTTGCCTTCGAACGCGGCCAGCACCAGGGGCTGGCGCGCGGCCCGCTCGACCAGGGTCCGCGCGCCCGCCTGCCACAGGAAACGGTAGTGTCCTTCCAGCAAGGCCAAACGATCCTCGCAGCCCAGCTGGCGCGAGGCGTAAGGGCGGTATATCTTGAAGCGCAGGCAGGGATGCAGCTGCGCCAGCGTGTTCAATCCTGGCATGCTGCCCAGGAACGCTTGCCAGCGCGTGCGCTGGCGGGGAAAGAAGAGGGCCCCCAGCGCCGCTTTCAAGCGGTGGCCGCTGGCGGGGTGCGGCACGGCGGCGCCGTGGTGCAGGGATAAAGCGATGTCATTCATGATTCAGCCGGAAAATGGCAGGCGCTGCACAATGAGAGCCTTGCCAATTTGAATGCTACGCGAGCCAGGTGAATTTCATATTAAGAAGCCATGCAGGCGGGTATTTAGAGGATGGTAACTAAACATTTGCCTTCTGGCAATATGGACGGTTATGCTCGCGGCAACTTCACTCGACGCCTGCCGCCATTCATGCATCACCGCCATTTGCTTGCCATTCCCCTGCTCGTCGCCGCGCTGTGCGCCCAGGCGCAAGAGCGTACGGGCGACCCCTTGGGGCCGTTGGCGCAATGCATCAACCGCAGCCAGTTCCAGTTCAGGCAGCAGGACCGCTTGCCTGCGCATGCGACGACGCGCAGCGTCAAGCTGGCGACGGGCGAGGCGCAGGTATCGACGACCGATGGCTACCGGCTGATGTTGTTCCGCAAGAGCAGCTTGCCCTTGGTGAACCTGAAAATCGAACGCAGCGCCGCAGGCCGCTTTGCCGCCGACCGCGACGCCATCGTGGCGCAAATGGGAGAAATGGCCGCCAAAGGCAAGCTGCCGCTGGAAACGGACGCGCGCGATGGCGTGGAAGTGCTAGGATTGAATAACGCCAGTATCGCGCACGCGCCGGGCATCCTCGGTCTGTACTCGCTGCTGCACGCTGCCAGTGGCACGGTGGCCACCGCCTACATACTGAACCAGCCTGGCGATCCGCTCGACTTTGCGACGGACGCGCAATACCATGCACTGCGCACACAATTGATTGCCTCGCTTGTACGCTGCATGGCCGATCCCGCACCGTAAGGCAGGCGCACACGGGCACCAGGAAAGGAGATCACCGCCATGAAAAAAGCAGAACCAGACACGCAGTCCGACGACGGCGCGGTGAGCGTCGAGTCCGCCACTGCCCTGATCGACGCGAAAATCGCCGCGCTGGCGGACTGGCGCGGGAAAACGCTGGCCACGGTGCGCGCGCTGATACGCCAGGCAGACCCGGACGTGGTGGAAGAAGTCAAATGGCGCGGCGTGCCCGTGTGGTCGCATGCGGGCATGATTTGCACGGGCGAAACCTATAAACTGGCCGTCAAGCTGACCTTCGCCAAGGGCGCCGCCTTGCCCGATCCGGACGGCCTGTTCAACTCGAGCCTGGACGGCAACACGCGCCGGGCCATCGACCTCCACGAGGGCGAGCATCTCGATACTGCCGCGTTCAAGGCGCTGATACGCGCCGCCGTGGCCCTGAACACGGCGCCCAAGGCAAAGCGGACGAGCACGTGAGACATTATCTGTATCTGTGGCACGACCCGGCCGAGCGCATGCTGGTCGCTTCCGGCATCGAATTCAAGGATTTTATTCCCGTCCTGGTCGAGGCGGGCGGCATCGTGCTGCGCAAGGGAAGCGCCGGGACGCCCAGGAAGCCTGCCGCTTGCCAGGCGCTGGCGCAGCAGCAATTGCCGGCCCTGGCGCAAGAAGACCTGTACGCCTGCGGCAGCCATGCCTGGGCCGACTGGCGGGGCGCGGCGCTGCCGTCCTTGGACGGGGACGTGGCGGCAGCGCTCGCCTACCGCGCCGCGCCGTCGCAGCGCACGCAGCTGGCCGCCTTGCAAAACCGCTTCCTCGCCTTTGCCCACGACGACGGCTGGTACCTGAAACTATTTTATGCGGCATGGGACGATGCGGCGGCTTTCCTTGCCGGCGCCATCCCGCCAGCGCTGGGCACGCTCGATCTGGCTGCGCTGGCTCAGGGGGACGACGGTTACTGGCTGCAAGACAGCGCTGTCCACGTGGAACTGAAAACCCACGATATCGACAGCGTGCTGAACCGCCGTTTGTGACCGTATAATGGCATTCCGATAACTGATACGCACCTGCCCATGCTTCGTCCTCATTTCGCCACGGCATCGCCTCACTTGCGCGCCGCCGCATGATGCCAGCCACGGTCCGGCCATTTGCGCAGGCGGACACGCCTTGCTGCACCGCCATCCTGGCGCTGGCGGGGCGCGACACCTTCGGCCCTGTCGCCAACGCCGCGGCGTTCACGGCAGCAACGCAAGGCGAAGCAATCCTCGTTGCCGAGCGTGACGGCATCGTCATCGGCTTTGCGGCCGTGCATACGGAGGACGCGCCCGACTATTTCCTGCATCATTTGTACGTGCACCCGGCGCACAGCGGACAGGGCATCGGCGCGCAGCTGCTGGCGGCCGTGGTGGCGCGCTTCGGTCCCCACCTGAGCCTGAAGACGCAGCTGGGCAATACGGGCGCCCGGCGTTTCTATGCGCGCGCGGGCTGGGTCGAAGACGCCGGCGACGGCGGCGTGGACATCCTCGGCGCGTGGATCAGGGTGCGCTACCGTGCCGCACCGCCTGTGCAATGAAAGACCCTGGCGCAATCGACCCCGCCCTGGCGAGGATGATGGGCTGGTTCCTGATCCTGCTCGCCCTTCCCACCGCGTATTTTTCCTTCTGGCGCGCCTATGACAAGCTCGCGTCTCCCGCCTGGCCCGTGACCAGCGCCGAAATCGTGCGCAGCAGCATGTATCAGCGCACGGGCAAGTCGCAGGACTGGTGCGTCAAACTCAGCTACCGCTACAGCGTCGATGGCAAGGCCTACCGCAGTTCGCGCATCGGCGTCTCGCGGATCGGCAACGCCGGCTGCCACCGCGACCAGGCCGTCACTGCCTGGCGCCTGGCCAGCATGCCGCCAGGCGCACACATCCGCGTGCATTACCGGCCGCGCGACCCCGGCGATACGGCCGTGTTCCTCGCCAGCCTCGATTTCCTCGATTATTTCGGCCTTGCCTTGGGAGTGCTGCTGTTCGTGCTGGGCGTATCGGAAGCGCGCAAGCAGGCGCCGCCAGCGAAGTCTGCCTTGCCGGACGTGGCATCCATGGCTGCGCGGTCGTAGTCTTGCTCAAGCGGCGCGCCGTCCGGCGTCAGCGTGAAATGCTGCGCATATTCGTCGCCGTCGGCCGTCATGGGGCAGGCGAAATCATGGAGCAAGCCTTGACGGTGGGCGATGCCCGTCGTGGGGGCGCGCAGATACCCCAGGCCATCAGCACGGGTTCAAATACGGCGTTGCTCCTTGCTCCCGGTTAGCAGCCCCAGCCTGGCCGCCATGCCGGCATTCTCGCGCAGCAAGCCGTCGCGCTCCTGCGCCAAGGCGTCCATTTTCTGCTGCGATAGTTGTCCGTTTTCCGCCAGCATGTCGAGCTGGCGGTCTTGCGCGGCCAGCGCCACCTTGGCGTCGTTCAGTGCCAGCAGAGCCGTCTCCAGCTTGGCCAGCAGGGCGTCGGCCGACGCTGCCGCCTGCAGATACTGAAATTCGAACTGGTCGCGCTCGGGGCGCACGGTAGCGAGGGCTTCGCGGTCCGCTGCGGCCTGGGCCGCCAGCGCCGTTTGCTCCGCCTGCAGCTGCGCCAGGCGCATGTCCTGCTGCACCAGCGTCGCTTGCTGGCCTTGCAAGCGCTGCTGCAGCTGCGCATTGTCCTGTTCCAGCCGGCTGATCCGTTGCTGCGACTGGGCCCGTTCCTCGCTGCGCTGGGCGGCCGCCGCTTCCTGGTAGTGGTCGAACTGCGAGCGCACCTGCGCCAGCTGGCGGTTCAGGGCGGCGATTTCCTCGCCCCGGTCGGCCAGGCGCTGCGTCAGGCCCGCATTGTCGCTGTGCAGGGTGGCCAGGGTGACGGCGCGGAAATGGTGCTCTTCCTTCAGTTGCGCCAGCGCATGCTGCGTGGCGCGCAATTCCTGGGTGAGGGCGGCGCGTGCCTCCGTCAGTTTCAACCGCTCATTTTCCGTTTTCTTCAGTTGGGCCAAAGCCGCATCGCGTTCGGCGCGGTGTTGCTGCATGCCCGTTTCCAGCTGCTGTGCCACGTCGCGCTGCTGCTTGTCGTACACGCCGCGCATCGCTTCCATCAACTCGGCCGGCAAGCCGGATTCCGTCTTCACGGCGCCCGCGCCCTGGAATTCTTCTTTCCAGCGCTTGAGCAGGGGCGCGATGGTGCTCTTGCTGCCCGTGCTGCCCAGCGCTTCGCGCACGCTGTCGACCGTGGGATTGCGCCCATCGGCAGCGACGATTTGGGCTGCTTTCATAACATCAGAGTACAGAATGCCGGTGCGGGCCATAAAATCACCTATGAGCGAAATTTAGTAACGTATTACATGATACGTAATATCGCATAATATTACGATATAAATTTTGAGGATTTTTGAAAAATATAAACTGCGATAAGATCGCTTATCGCGTATTATGGGGGTGGTTTGCATGGTATTCTGCGATTCTCCCAGTACACAACCGCGATTTCGCTGCCGCCATGCCCGATTTGCCCCTCCCGAAACGCCGTGTCGCCGTGCCGAAAACCGGCGCCATCACCGTTGCACCGTTACACGGTGCCCTGATCGATGCCGAGCTGGCCGCGCGCCACCAGTCGTTTCTCGCTGCTGCTACCTCGGACAACACGCGCCGCACCTACCGTTCCGCCATCCGCCACTTCCAGGCGTGGGGCGGGGCGCTGCCCGCCGACGAGTCCACCGTCACCCGCTACCTGATGGCGTACGCGGACAGCCTGAACGCCCGCACCCTGGCCCTGCGCCTGACGGCCCTGTCGCAATGGCATGTGTACCAGGGCTTTGCGGACCCCGCGTCCACGCCCACCGTGCGCAAGACCCTGGCCGGCATCGCCCGCCTGCACGGCAAGCCGAAAAAGAAGGCCAAGGCCCTGCCTTTGGAAGATTTGGAAACGATCGTCACCAGCCTGGCCGCGCTGGGCAGCATCAAGGCCTTGCGCGATAGCGCCTTGCTGCAGCTGGGATTTTTTGGCGGTTTCCGCCGCAGCGAACTGGCGGGATTGATGCTGGAAGACGTGAGCTGGGAGCCGCAGGGCATGGTGATCACCTTGCCCCGCTCGAAAACGGATCAGCTGGGGGAGGGCATCGTCAAGGCGATTCCGTTCGGCGACGGCGTCTGTTGCCCCGCCACGGCCTTGCGCGCCTGGCTGGCCGCGGCGCACATCCGCACGGGGCCGCTATTGCGCCCCGTCAATCAGTGGGGCCATGTGAGCGCCAGGGCGCTGCACGCGAGCAGCATCAATACCATACTGGAAAGCTGCGCCCGGCTGGCGGCGCTCGATTACGTGCCGGAATTGTCGAGTCACAGCCTGCGCCGCGGCATGGCCACCAGCGCGCACCGGGCCGGCGCCGATTTCCAGGCCATCAAGCGCCAGGGCGGCTGGCGCCACGACGGCACCGTGCATGGCTATATAGAAGAGGCGGGGCGTTTTGAAGAGAATGCGGCGGGAAGTTTATTGAAAGGGAAGAAAAAGGCGGCGGCCTGAGAGCGCGCAGCACCTTGCTGGTACCCGTCTGGCAGCGAACGGGAGTGATGGGGCATGGCTTTGTGCATTTGGCTGGACGCGCAGCCGCCATTGAGAGACATCTTCATCGACTGTCCGCCAGCTTATGTTTGCATGCGAGTTCTCTTGACGATTTTTTAGAAGGCGCAAACTTAGCTCCAATGCAGAAAACCTGGGTGTTCCAAATCGATGAGCCATGCGTGAATGGCGCGAATGCCCGCTTCGCGAGGCAATACCAACTCGCTTGATGGCGTGTAAAGAGATCCGTCATCATCTTTGAACGAGATGACGTCGTTAATCGGTATTAGGCCAGTGAGATTGCTGGCATTGTGATCGCGATGCTCGCCTATTCGGGCAACGGCATACGCTTCGGAACACCACAAACAAAAATCGCCGAGGCTGACATTGTCTCGCCAGACAGAAGCTTCCACCAAACAATCAGAGTCAGTCGGAACGCCAAGCCAGGTAACGGCTGCCGTTCCTGTGTCAAATGTCCCCATCACCGAGGTCGGCTCTGGTGTGTATCGTATGATCGTTAGTGCGTAACGTTGCCCACTTGAGCCTTGCTTCAATGCGGTTTCTTTTTTGAAATTGAAAATCGTACGTTTGAAAAAAGAGTTCAGTGTCATTGTGCTATTTTGAGTATTGCCGAGAGGCCTGAAAGCCTTGGGAGGAAATATTTCTTGATGAATTGCAAATGAGGTTCAGGCGACTCTCATTGTCAGTTCAAAGGCGCTTCCGCATTTGCCGGGATGCCAACCCTGCGTCAATGCTTGCCGAATAGCATATTCCACGACTGATGGCGTAATCGCGCGCGCTTCCATGCCCAGCCAATTATCCGGACGTGTTACGTGTGTTCTCACTACCAGCGTGCTTCGGCCATCGCTTGCAGCGTCAACTGCAAAAGACAAACCAGTGCTTGCCAGTGCTTGTATATATGTCGGTTGCCGTCTGACCGACCATCGGTAAAACGTAGAGTCAACAACAATTTGACGACTTCCCTTTTTTACGATGGACATGACATTACCTATGGTTCAGTGACAGCGCCCAGCCAGAATAGCGCAGTGTATGGCGCTGTTACTTCTTTGGCAAGCAAGAAACAAACTAGTGTCTCTACCGCGCATGCTAAAACAGCGGCTTGACGAAATGAATGCGCTCCCTGGCTGGGTCGCCAAAGTGCTCCACGGCTCTTATTTGATAGCCATTGCGGATCAGCAAGCGCAGCATGGCCGGATAGCGGTTCATCGATTTCACGGTGACGGCCACATAGCCTTGCTCGCGTGCCCAGCCTTCCTGACGCTCCAGCAGGCGCTGCGCCAGGCCTGTCTTGCGGTGCGCGGGCAGCACGCCGCCGAGCCAGCTGTACAAAGAGCCATCCTCGGCGGCATATCCCAGCTTGCAGCCGACGGGCTGGCCGTCCACTTCCGCGATCAGCACCAGCGCGCCGGCCGGCAGGCGCTCCTGCAACTGCGCCAGGCTGCGCCGCTGGTCGAATTCGGGTATCGCCTGCAGCACCTGCCAGGCTTCCTCGATGTTGCCAATACGGATCATGCGGCCGCTTGTTCCCGCTGGGCCGGGCGGATGATCATGCAGGTGGCGGTCGCGTGCGCGTACACCTTACCGGCTTCGTCGCGGATCGTGCCTTCGGAAATGACCAGGTTGCGTCCCGCATTGATGACTTTGCCTTCGGCATACACCGTCACGTTGAAGGGCAGGGGGCGGCACATCTTGATGTTCAGGTCTGTCGTGCCGTAGCTTTCGCCGGCAGGCAAGACCGTGTGCGTGGCGCAGCCCGTGACCGTGTCCAGCACGGTGGCGGCAAAACCGCCGTGCACACCGCCCATGGGGTTGGTGTGGTTTTCATTTGCCGTCGCCGTGAAGATGACCCTGCCATGCTCGATCGTGTGAGCGTCCATGGGCATGGTCTTGGAAATGCCGGGCCGGGGAAACAGGCCTTGCGCGAAAGCTTGCATCAGTTGCAAGCCGGTCATGTCATTGGGGTGCATGGTAACTCCTGTGGGATGAAGGTGAGATTAAACGTCTTGCTGGAAACGCAGGCGCGAGGCGTGCAGCAGGAAGCGGGCGACGACGGCCAGTTCCTCCTCGCTGAAACCTTGCTTCAGTTGTTCATTCAGGCTGTCGAGCAGGGGCAGGGCAGCGGCCAGCACCTCGCCACCCTTGGGCGACATGTGCAGCGTGCCCGCGCGCGCGTCAAACGCCGACTGGCCGCGCACGATCAAGCCGTTTTCTTCCATGCGCGCCACCAGGCCCGTGACGGCCGAGTTTTTCAATTGCAGCGCCCGCCCCAGATCCTTCAGTTGGCAACCTTCCTCGCCCTTCAGGGCAAACAGGGCGACAACTTGCGTGCCTGAAAACCCCAGTTCGCTGGTGAAGACGGCATCGGCCGAACGGAACAGATTCTGGCGCGCCAGGTTGAGCAGATTGAACAGCCGCGGCGAACGCTCGCCCAGCGGGCAGGCTGCGGCATCGGGGAGGTCGGATTGGGAGGAGGTATTGGTACGCATGCGGAGTATACTACTACGTATGCGTAATAAATCAAGCATCGCTTCTCAAACGCGTGCGGGAGGAGAGTGGATATATTGCTGGGCATGCACCTCATGCAGGCCGATACTGGTGACGCGACGGAGCTTATCTGGCAGTGCCGGATAGCCGAGCTAACCGCAGCTAGCCACAATTGGCGTTACCGAAATGACGCTGGCGCGCAATGCCTTGAATCCGCCAGAAAGGCCGTAGCAGTGGTTTACCTCGATAATAAGAGTGGGTGCATTTTCACCTGGGTTTTCTGATAAATTGAAGTCCAGCCCCGAGATAACGTTTTGTGTGTTCAATCCGTCCAGCTCCAAGTCGCTAACATGTTCAAACAGGAAGTGAACTAAGGAGTCATTTTCCAGTCGATACAGATACTCATTAGTGGCAGGGCCAACCATATTCCAGCCGCGTATAAACAATTCCACACTGGCATAGTATTTTCCGTTCGGTAGTTGACGTGTCCGGTCAAGTAGCATCTTATGCACCTCGCCATCATGAAAACCAGGCCAACGACCGAAAGCGGCAAGTACTAGCTCATGGTTTTCGATAAATTCATAAGCTTCCATATACTTATATCGCCGTATGCATTGAATGAAGGTTTCGTGTCGACAGCGTTACGTATAGTAACAAATTACCAAGTCGAAAAGGGCACAGATGCTGACATTAAAAGCAGCATTTTGAACGTCCGGCAACCGCCAGGTTTCTAGGTGCGCTGGTGGCGCCCGATATAGCGGGCGCGGGGCCGTATCAGGGCTCCACTGGCCGCCTGTTCGGCCGCATGAGCGATCCAGCCGGCCGAGCGGGCCAGGGCAAACACGCTCATGCCCGCGCCCTCGGGCCAGCCGAACGCCAGTTCCATGGCGGCCAGCGCCAGGTCGGCGTTCGGTTTTACTTTGAGTAAGTCGCTTGCCGTGGTGCACGCGGCCAGGATGGCGCCCAGCTGCGGGTAGCCCTGCGACATCGCAGACAGGATTCCCAGCAGATACGCGGCGCGCGGGTCACCGTTTGGATACAGGGGGTGGCCAAAGCCGGCGAATTCCGGCGCGATGGCCGTGTAAAAAGTGGCGATGGCGGTCCTGGCATCGGGCGCGGCCAGCGCGGCCGTCAACATGCGCCGGGCCGCCGCGCTGCCGCCGCCGTGCTTGTCACCGGACAAGGCCGCCAAGCCCGCGCCCAGCGCGGCAGGCAGGCTGGCGCCCGTCGAAGCGACGCAGCGCACGGCAAAGGTCGACGCGTTCAACTCATGGTCGGCCAGCAGTACGAGCGTGGCGCGCAGCAATTGCGCTTGCTCCGCGTCCGCTTGCCACGCCTGGGCCAGGTGCTGGTGCAGGGGCAAGGCGGATGGTGCCGTCTGCAGCAGCGCGGCGGCCAGGATGCGCATCAGCGCGGGGCCCGACTGCAGCGGGTGGGGCATGTCCGCTGTCGTCAGCATGGCCATGGCAAGCATGGCGCGTGCCAGCTGCGGCGCGTCGGGCGCGCTGGGCAGCCCTGGCGGCAAGGCAGGCGCGTCTTGCTGAAAATATGCGCTCGCATTGTCGTCCCACAGCAGGCCGGCGGCCGTTTCCAGGGTCGCGTGCCGCGCCAGCACCGTTGCATCGCAGCCGCGGTACAGCAGCCGGCCATCGAGAATGTGGGAGATCTGCGTCTCCAGCACGGGCAAGCCCCAGTGCATGGCGGCCACGGCCGTCTGGCCGCCCCGCTTGGCGTCATTCTTGCGTGCCGCCAGGCGCAGCACGTCTTCCTGCGGATAGCGCTTGCGGCGCGACTCTCCATTGCTGACGGAAGCCAGCAGGCCCCGGCTCACATAGGAATACAGGGTGGGCAGGCTGACGCCCAGCAGGCGCGCCGCGTCGAGAGCGGACAGGTCGTTGTTCATGGCGGCCATTGTAGCGTTTGTCACTTTATATTGATTGATGGAATCAAGATTGACGGCCCGGGTGGCGCCTCACTAGACTCATGCCTTTCCAGGAGTCTCCATGAACACACACACGATACGCACCTTGCGCCCCGACGACGCCGCGCCACTGCTGGCCTTCGAGCAAGCCAACCGGGCCTGGTTCGAGCACCATATCGACCCGCGCCCGGACGCTTTTTACAGCATCGACGGCATCCACGCGCACGTCACGCAATTCCTGGACGAGCACGCACAGGGGCGCATGCACCCATGCGTCATCGTGGACGAACGCGGTGAATTGATCGGGCGCGCCAACCTCAAGGACATCGACCGGCAGCAGGGCACGGCCGAAGTCGGCTACCGCATCGGCGAACGGCAGGCGGGCAAGGGCCTGGCGACGGCCGCGCTACAGTACCTGATCGCCCTGGCGCAAGAGGAATGGCAGTTGCAAAGCCTGTGCGCCTACGCCATCGATGGCAACGGGGCTTCGATCCGCGTGCTGGAACGCTGCCGTTTCGCGCAGGGTACGGCCGTGCCCGATATTGCCATCGTGAAAGGCAACGTCGTCGATGGTCATGCGTATGCGCTGGATTTGCGGGCGGCTGGGGTAGACTCTGTCCTATGATAAATATGCAAAGTTGCCAGATATGAATCAGGAATCCTCAAAACGTATCGTCGTCATCGGCGCCGGCATCGTCGGCGCCTCACTCGCGTATCACCTGGCCAGCAAGGGCGCGCAAGTCACCGTCGTCGAGGCGGGCGGCATCGCTTCCGGCGTGACGGGCACCTCGTTTGCCTGGATTAACGCATCCTGCGCGGGGATCGACCCCATTGCGGCCCTGCGCGGCGGCGCCATCGCCGCCTGGCGCCAGCTGGAAACGCAGGTACCGGGATTGACGGTGCGCTGGGATGGCGCCTTGTCGTACGGCACGCAGGACGGGCGGATGTCCCCCTCGTGCATGGTGATAGACCGGACCCGGATCGCCCAGCTTGAACCACGCCTGAAGCAGCCGCCGGAACAAGCGCTGTACGAGCCGGAGCAGGGCGCCCTCAATGCCGTTTCCGCGACCCACGCCTTGCTGGCAGCAGCCCGGGCGCTCGGTGCGACCGTCCGCACGCACACGCCCGTGCGGGGTTTTGCCGTCCACAACGCGACGGTGACGGGCGTGGAAACGGCCGCCGGCGTCATCGAGGCGGACACGGTCGTGCTGGCAGCGGGGACGGGCACTGCCGCGCTGGCCGCGCAACTGGGCGCCAGCCTGCCCATCCACGCGTCACCCGCCATCTTCCTGCGCTACCAGGCGCTGCCCGGCCTCGTGCGCGGCATCATTTCCAGCCACGCAATGGAAGTGCGGCAAACCGACGACGGCACCATGCTGGCGGCGGAAGATTATGTGGACGACGCGCCGGAAAACCAGCCCGCCGCCATGGCGCAACGCACGGCCAGCGCGATCCGGCGTGAACTGGAAGGTGCCGATACGATCACGCCGGAATTTGCCTGTGTGGGCCTGCGCCCCATGCCCTTTGATGGCGTGCCCGTCATCGGCTATTTGCCGCAGGTGGACGGCGCGTACGTGTGCGCCATGCATCCGGGCGTCGTGCTGGCAGGTGTCGTGGGGCAGCGGGTCAGCGGGGAAATCGTCGACGGCCAGCCAGCGTCAGCCCTCGAGGCTTGCCGGCCCGCGCGTTTCCTGGCGTAATTGACGTAAAGGCCCGGCGCCGCGCCGACTCCTACGGCACAGGCGCGACAAACACGGGCAGGATGAACGGCCGCGGCTCTTGCGCATCGCCTTCCTCCGACGGGGCCTGCATGAAATCCTCGTTGCGCCAGTCCCCGTTCACCACGCGCTCGGCAATCAGCGCCAGATCCTGCGTTTCGCGCACCTCGCTGCGGAACGGCAGCCGCCCATGCGAGCGCGATACCAGGCTGAACCGCAACTGGCGGCATTGTGCATCGTGCCAGCAATAGAACAGCATCTGCTCGCCAACGAGCGCGCTGCTGCGTGCCGCGATCACCTGGCCGATGAATTCAACGATATCAGTGGCTTCTATGTGCGGTGTTTCATTGTCCGTGGGCGAAAAACTCCACATGTTCTCCATCGCCTCGCGGTTGATGTCGTCGGCATCAATGAACACCTCATCGTCTTGCGCCATTTCCAGCCATGCATGGACTGTCCTGCAATTCATCATGTCGTCATGCATCCCATGTTTTAAAAGCCGTCCATACCGAGCGCCATGCGCCATGCGGAAGTTTGGCCTGCATGGAAAGTGACAGTCCGCCGTCGCCCATACGATCGCCTGGCTTCCATTGTTTATTCTTCAGACTAAGTGCCCGTGCTCTTCCCATGTCGACAGTTTTCATGTCTTTGATGTCATAGCCGATTTCCAAAACGGGATGCAGCACTTCTTCATTAGCTGTCAAATATAAAGTATCGACATGGACCTTGGGTTTGTCAAAACGTTCGTAAAGCCTTGTTGCAGCGGATTTGAAACCCTGGCCAATGGCGATGCTGATAGTCGTTGGACCATTGCAGCCCAGAAGCGCGGCAAGCGCCCAATAATCATGATCAGCAGTGACAAGCCTGGCCAAACAGCGTTCTATCCATGCCGATTCATCAGTTCTGAATTCTTTCCAGTATGGAGAAAACGAATTTTGCAGGTAGCCAACTTCGTGCAGCGCCCCGACCAGGTTAATCTGCTTGTCCACGCAGCCAATATCGTGCAACAGATGGGCTGCGGCTGCGGCGACCGCATACTCGCCTTTGGCCATGGCCTTATCTTCGAGTTTTTTCAGTTTGGTGTTAATACTCATTCTTTTCCTGGTGCGGACGATACCGCGCTCGTTATGGTTACTGGTGACTACCGGAAGCGGGAACTGCGGTATGGCTCGCGTTCACGCAAATCACTGAATTTAAGAATATTTCGGCGGGCGCGTATTCAGGTGGGTCACTGCAGAGCAATGATATCTGGCGGCCCTGCTTTCTTTTCTTTTTTCTGTAAAAAATAAAAAAATGGCATCAATATGCCGTTTCATTTTTTCTTTGAGAGGAATCAGTCCTTCCTCTCGCACCTCGCGGTAGTAATGAAGCTCCCAGGCATTCATTGTCAGAATAAAATTATTGAATGAATTTTCAATATTAACCAATCATGTCCCTTGACTTGAAAATACGGCCAGTCTCAACAAAGACGCCACCGTTTGTCATTTCATGCAGCTGTTTTCAGTCATTCAAGTACAGCCCATTCCGGATTGTGCCATACCTCGGCATTTAACTCCGGTTCCTTGTCGCACCGGATCAGCACCCAGGAACTGGCTTCTATTTATCATAAAAGCCTCAACATTCCTGCACTGACTTGCATGCACTCACCCCCTCGGCCCATCCAATAGCAACTCTGCCAGCCTGGTCGTCAGCCACAAACTCGTCTCGCTCAGCTTCTTCCCATGTATCGATAAGCGCCGAACCGGCAGGCGCGACAAGGCCAGTGCAGGGCAGGGCACTTCCTGCAAATACCCTTTGTAGTTGTCGTAATTGGCGATGTTCAGGGGCAGGATCGCCCAGCCCAGCTCGTCCGCGACCATTTCCGCGATGCTGTAAAAACTGTCGGAAAACCAGACGGCGGGGCTGAACGCGTGTTCGCGGTTGAGCTCGGAATCCATGATCAGCTGGCGGTAGCGGGTCAGCTCGTTGCGGCTCACTTCCTGGCCGTGCGCCATGGCGTGGCCCTTGGCCACGAACACGCCTTGCGCCACGCTGCCGATGTGCTGCTGTTCCAGCACGGGAGAAATCGGGCCGCGGTCGAAGTGGAAGGCCACGTCGGCTTGCTGCTGCTCCACGTATTGCGCCACTTCCGACGCCGTGGCGTTGAGCATCACCAGTTCCAGCGCCGGGTAGCGCGCCGCCAGTTCCTTCACCAGGGTGCTGATGGCCAGGTAGGGCAGGGCTTCGTCCAGCGCCAGGGTCAGCTGCGCTTCCGGCGCCTCGCTCAAGAGCTGCGCCCGCAGCTGCAGCCGCTCGGCCTGGCGCAGCAGTTCGCATGCTTCCAGGTGCATCACCTTGCCCGCTTCCGTCAGCACGGCGCTGCGGCGCGAGCGGTCGAACAGTTCCACGCCGAATTCCGCTTCCAGCAAGCCGATCGAGGTGCTGACCACCGATTGCGCCCGGCCCAGCCGGCGCGCGGCGCCCGAGAAAGAACCGGCCGCGACGGCCGCTTCGAAGTAGCGCATTTGTTCCAAAGTCCATTGCATGGCATACACCTATCTGTTTTACAGATGGATTTTAACTTGAATGCCATTCAGGGGCGACATAAAATGCATTTACATTTTCAACAACACGAGATCCGCCATGAAAAACGCTCAAGCCAGTACCCCCGCCATCAGCTTCAGCTGGTGCCACGACGCCACCGCCGAAGATGCGCTGTGCAAG
Organism: Janthinobacterium sp. P210006; assembly: GCF_036231885.1. NCBI lineage: Bacteria > Pseudomonadati > Pseudomonadota > Betaproteobacteria > Burkholderiales > Oxalobacteraceae > Janthinobacterium > Janthinobacterium sp. P210006. Next base: position 382,107 of record NZ_JAZARD010000002.1, read on the forward strand.
CTCTACCTCGACAACGTCAGCGCCGACTACATCTCCCATTCGGAGCTGCAGGGCGAACGCGCCGATGCGCCCGGCAACTGGCGCGCGGACTTGCCTGAGGTCATCCGCAGCGAAATCCGCGCCGCCTTGTCGCATGACTGGGAGCATGGTGATTCGACCCTGCTGGCGGTGGCTACCTCGGGCGACGCCATCGTCGGCATGGCCTTCGTTTCCATCGACACGCGCCAGCGCGCCTCGAAATCGTTTGCCGCGCTGGACGACCTGGTCTTGCTGCCATCCGTGCGCGGTAGCGGTATCGGCAGCCTGCTGGTGGAATGGGTAGCCAGCGAATTGCGCAGCCACGGCATCGCCCGCCTGTTTCTCGAATGCGGCGTGCACAACCTGACGGCGCAGGCCTTCTTCAAGGGGCGCGGCTTCAAGCAAGTGTCCGTCGTCATGCTGCGCGAACTCGACGTGCCGGAAGTAACGGCTGCCGTGGATGACAAGGATGGCGACCGTGGCTGACGCCCGCCGCCCCCGACCAGCCCAGGCCCGCAGCAGCCTGGAACGCAAATACTTGCGCAGCACTAAATTTATCCATACCGATAGTTGTTAAAAGTTACACTAAAATCCATGAGTTATTTATGCATCCAATGAAAAAATGGCTGACGCTAGCCATCGTCTCCAGCGCCCTGTTCCTGATCGTGGTCGACATGACCGTGCTCTACACCGCCTTGCCCGCGCTGACGCGCGACCTGCAAGCTTCCGCTTCCGAAAAACTGTGGATCATCAACGTCTACGCGCTGGTCGTCTCCGGCTTGCTGCCCGGCCTCGGCACCCTCGGTGACCGCCTGGGCCACAAACCCGTTTTCCTCGCCGGCCTGGCCGTGTTCGGCATCGCCTCGCTGTGCGCCGCGTTTTCGCCCGCGCCGGAATGGCTGATCTTTGCCCGCGTGCTGCTGGCCCTGGGCGCCGCGCTGATGATGCCGGCCACCTTGTCCATCATCCGCCTGACATTTACCGATAACCGCGAGCGTTCGTTCGCCATCGGCGTGTGGGCAGCCATCGCCTCGGGCGGCGCCGCATTTGGCCCCGTGCTCGGTGGTTTCCTGATGGAACATTACTGGTGGGGCTCCGTCTTCCTGATCAACGTGCCCATCGTGCTGCTGACCCTGGTGCTGGCCACCGTCGTCCTGCCGAAACGGGCCGGTAACCGCGACAAGCCGTGGGATCTGAAAGGCTCGCTGCAAATCATGATGGGCCTGCTTGGTGGCGTGTATGCGATCAAGGAACTGGGCAAGCCGCAGCCGTCGTATGCGATCGCCGCGTTTGCCTTTGCCGTGGGCGCCGTCTTCATGCTGGCCTTCGTGCGCCGCCAGAAGCGCCAGGCCAAGCCGCTGATCGACTTCGCCCTGTTCCGCGAACTGCCGTTTTCCAGCGCCGTGGCCGCCGCCATGGTGGCTTCCGCCGCCCTGATCGGCATGGAACTGGCGCTGAGCCAGCATATGCAGCTGGTGCGTGAACTGTCGCCGCTGGAAGCGGGCTTGCTGCTGTTGCCGCTGCCGCTGGCGTCCGTCTTTGCGGGACCGCTGACGGGTTTCATGCTGCCGCGCGCCGACAAGGCCATGGTCTTGTGGGGTTCCTTGCTGCTGTCCGGCATCGGCATGGCGTCTTACCTGCTGCTGCATGACGCCACCGTCCCGGCGCAAGTGGCCAGCCTGGTGATCCTGGGTCTGGGCCTGGGCGCCGTCATGACGGCCGCGTCCAGCGCCGTGATGCTGAACGTGGCGCCGCAACAAGCGGGCATGGCCGCCTCGATCGAGGAAGTGTCGTATGAACTGGGCGCCGTGATCGGCGTGACCGTGCTGGGCACCATCTTGTCGGCCGTCTACAGCGCTACCCTGGTGATCCCGGAAAGCGCGGGCCTGTTGCCGAATGCCCATGACACGCTCGACGCGGCGCTGCTGGCCGCAGAACAGTTGCCGGCCGAACTGGGCCTGCAAGTGTCGGAACTGGCCCGCTCGGCCTTCGACAAGGCGTTCATTGTCGTGCTGGCCACGGCGTCCGCCATCCTGATGGCCGCCGCCGCCACCATCCGCCACCTGCATCTGCGGGCACGCCGCGCCGCCTGATGCATGGGCCACGCGCCCGGCAATACCGCACTGAAGACTGGCCCGCCGCGCAAACGGCGGGCCAGTCGCGTTTTCAGCCCGGAAATCAATCTCCCGAAGCAACTTTCTCGGTCGCCAGCGGCAGTACCTGCCGGATCGCGGCCACGACGACGTCCGGCGACGTCAGCGCCATCTGGTGGCTGGAGTCCGCCACCATGTTGACGGCCTGCGGATACAGCGCCTTGACGGCGTCGCGGCTTGCCTGGTCCATCCTGAACGCACCAAAATCTACGGCGATCGCCGTGCTGGAGACGGGCCGGTTCTCCAGGCGCACCATGGGTTTGCCGGCGTCCGGCAGGTTCAGCACCATCTCGCCCGTCCCGTCGATGTGCTCGATTTCGCGCCAGACCGTGCGGGAAAAGGCCAGCTGGCCCGCGATGCGCGTGAGCCACGGAAACTCCTGTACCGGCCTGACCATGCGCGGATACAGGGCGTCGACCAGCACCAGCGCCTTGACTTCTTGCGGATAGGCGCGCGCGTACAGCTGCAGGTACAGGCCGCCCAGCGAATGGCCGACCAGCACGTAGGGCGGCGCCAGGCCCTTGAAGCGCAGCGCGGCACGCAACTCCTCGACGATGGTGCGCCCGTCGCGCGGCGTGGTGGCCGCCTCGCTGTTGCCATAGCCAGGCCTGTTGTAGGCAAACACGCTTGCCTGCTGCGCCAGCCGCTCCGGCACCGTGCCCCATTTATCGATCGTGGCGCGCGAGCCGTTCTCGAACACCACCACGTCGCGCGAGGTGGCGTGGCGCAGGGTCAGCGACTCCAGCTGGCGCCCGCCGACGCTGTCGATGGCGGGGGCGGGCAGGGCGGTGGCGGCGGCGCAGAGGGAAAGCAGGAACTGGATGAGCATGGACGTCTCCGGCAAGGAAAACGCCAGCATGGCCGATGGCCAGGTTCGCCGCACTGGCCGCACGACGAATCGACAGCCGGCGCGACGGCTGGCGAGCCAGCCGCTACATGGCCTTGAACAGGTGCACGAAGGCGCGGCTCACGGGCAGCTCGCCCGCGTGGCCGCGCATGCGCAGGAACAATCGGCTCGCTTCGTCGCGGCGCGTGCCGTCCAGCCAGGCCAGGTTGATCAGGGTGGACCGGTGCACCTGCCAGAATTGTTCCGGATCAAGCTGGGCGGCCAGGTCGATGATGGGCGTGCGGATCAGGAATTCGCCGTCCACGCTGGCCACCACCGTGTACTTGTCGTCGGCATGAAAAAAGCGCACCAGGGCCACGTCGAGGTGGTGCGCGCGCTCGCCCTGGGACGCAAGGATGTAGCGCAGCCTGGGACGGGCAGGGACGGGCGCGGGCGCCAACTGCAGCATGGCCTGCGCCATGGCCGCGCTGGCGGGCGGCTGGGGCGGCGCGGAGCGCAAACGCGCCACGGTGCGGGCCAGCCGTTCGGCGGTGACGGGCTTGAGCACGTAATCGAGGGCCGCATGCTCGAATGCCTGCAGGGCGAATGCATCGTAGGCCGTGACGAAGACCACGCGCGTCGCCCCCTCGATGCCTTGCGCTACCTCCAGTCCCGTCAAGCCCGGCATCTGGATGTCGAGGAAGGCGATATCGGGTTCCAGTTCGGCGATCCGGGCGGCGGCATCGATGCCGTTGCGCGCCAGGTGGATGACTTGCAAGTCCGGCCACAGGGCCAGCAGCTGGTCGCGCAGATACAGCGCCAGATGCGGCTCGTCGTCCGCGATCAGGGCGCGCATCATGCCGCCGCCTGCATGACGGGGGCGCCGGCGCCGCGCTGGAAAGGCAGCTCCAGCACGGCTTCGGTACCAGGCCCGCCTTCGCGCTCACGCAGGCTCAGGCTGGCGTTGGCGCCGAACTGGGCTTGCAGGCGCGAGCGCAGATTGGCCAGCGCCATGCCGCTGCCCGGGCGCGTCGGCTTGCCGGGCGCCGCCAGGCCTGCGCCGTCGTCCAGCACGCGCACTTCCAGGCGGCCCGCGCGCACCACGGCCTGCACGACGATGCTGCCACCGTCCAGCGTGGGCGCCAGTCCGTGCTCGATGGCGTTTTCCACCAGCGGCTGCAGCATCAGCGCGGGCATGCGGGCCAGGCGCGCTTCCGCGCTGGCGTCGATGCGGAAGCGCAGGCGCTCCTCCATGCGAATCTGCAGCAAAGAAAGATACTGGTGCGCCATGTCCAGTTCCGCGTCCACGGTGCTGTCGCCCTGGCGCAGCTGCGCCAGGCTGGCGCGCAGGTAGCCGGAAAACGTTTCCAGCATGCGCTTGGCGCGGGGCGGGTCGTAGTCCATCAGGCTCTGGATATTGGCCAGGGTGTTGAACAGCAGGTGCGGCTCGATCTGGCCCTGCAGCAGGCGCAGGCGCGCATCCGTCACCTCGGTTTGCAGCTGCTGCTGGCGCAGGCGCGAACGCCACCAGGCCCAGTTGGCGGCCATGATGAACAGGATGAAGACGGCAAACTTGGTCAGCGCAGCAGGCAGGGAGACGAACATGCCCCACAGTTTGAAGCCAACGAGGATGGGGACGATGGTAAAGCCGATGCTCATGCCCAGGATGATGGCAGCGAGGGCCAGCGCGCCCAGCGCCATGCCCGCGCGCAGGTCCCGCACGTCCGACATGCGCTCGACGAGCGCCGCCGGCAGCCAGCGCCCGGCCAGGCGCAGCACGCCGAACAGGGTATGCACGATGCACAGGCAGATGCCGATGTTCGGCAGCAGCGAGGCCCACCACCAGCGCGGCCGGTCGACTTGCCCGAAGATGGCGACGATGGCCATGAGGCCCAGTGCCAGGGCGACGCCGATCAGCGAAATGAGCAGCAGGCGAGTCAATAGGGGGACGGCATTTCGGGGGCGCAGCTCCCATAGCGAGCGCCAGCCCTGCAGCAAGCTTGTTTTTTGCATCATGGGCATAGTGTAGCTGCCCCTTGCCTGATTGACCAGAACATGGCTTGCCGTTCGTCGGCCCTGCTGTCGATTCGTCGCATGGGCAGGGCAAGGGACTGGCCCGGCTGGCAATCTGTGCTTCCCCCCCCCACCCATGACCAGGAAGCCCATGAACCACCTGAAACACGGCCTGCTTTGCCTCGCCAGCGCGCTCCTTGGCAGCGTCCAGGCCGCACCGGCGATACCGCAGCCGCCCATTCTCCCGCCCATGGCCAGCATTCCCGCCGGCGTGTTCATCATGGGCAGCACGGAACCGCCCATCGGCGACGGCAGCCACAATCCGGCCGAGGGACCGCCCCGCGCCGTGCGCGTGGCAGCCTTCCGCCTGGCGAAATACGAGACGACGGTGGCGCAGTTCCGGCAATTCGTGGCCGCCACCGGCTACCGGACGGCCGGCGAATGCTGGGAATTCGACCGCAACGACGGCATTGCGCTCAAGGAAACGGGCTGGAATGCGCCCGCGCATGCGCCGACGGACTACCACCCCGTCATGTGTGTCAGCTGGAACGATGCCCATGCCTACGTGCAATGGCTGTCGCAGCAGACGAGCCGGGCCTTCCGCCTGCCCAGCGAGGCGGAATGGGAATACGCGGCGCGCGCGGGCACGACCACGAAATACCCGTCCGGCGATGCGCCAGATCAATTATGTGCCTACGCCAACATGAAGGACCTGCGCTTCAAGAGTGCCGCCCGGCGCGACTTCGGCCTCGACATGCTCGTCACCGATTGCGACGACGGCGCCGAGTACACGGCCGTCGTGGGCATGTATGCGCCCAACGGCCATGGTTTACATGACATGATGGGCAATGTGGCCGAGTGGGTGGCCGATTGCCAGCACCCCGATTACCGGGGCGCACCCGCCGATGGCACGACCTGGAGCCAGGGCTGCGAGGCGGAGGGCGATTACTTCATCACGCGGGGCGGCAGTTATTCTGCCTCGCGCCAGGTGCTGCGCAGCGCCGCGCGCGGGCATGGCGGACGCGGCAACGCCAGCAGCCTGGGCGAAGGCTTCCGCATCGCCGAGGACGTGGGCAGCTGCACAGCCAGCACCTGTGCCGACGGCGACGACGCCTTCGTCGCGTCGCTGGCAGCGGCGCAGCAAGCGGCGCGCCGCCCAAGGAACTGACGGGCGCCCCGCGCTGCGCGTGCAGGCAGGCCTAGTCCGTGACGATGATCTTCCCACTCATCTCCTCATGGCCACTGCCGCAAAAATTGTCGCACAGGAAGGCGTATTCGCCAGCCTTGTCCGGTGTCAGCCGCACTTGCGTGACCTGGCCCGGCGTCAGGTCGGCGCGGATTTTCATGTCCGGGATGAAAAAACCATGGATGAAATCGATGGCCGTGAATGCCAGCACGACCGGCTCGCCTTTCTTCAAACTGATCTCGTTCGGCGTGTAGATGAATTTCTTCGCCTCGATGGCGATGACCTTTTCCTTTGCGATAATTTTCTTCAGGCCCTGGGCGTCGATGGCGGCCACCGTCAGCAGCGCGCCGATCCCGCAGGCCAGCCTTGCACATAGCTGTCTTCTTGCACGGTCCATGGTTCAGCTCCTTGTCACGGGAAATTCCGTGAGCTTGTAGTCCTTGTTCGCTTCCGCCTCCACCTCGCGCAAGCCCAGGCCCTTGTTCGGCGCGGCCGGGTCCCACGGCAAGGGCGTGCGCTTTTCCTGCGATCCCGGTGCCGGCAAGGGAAAGATCAGCGACTTGGCGGCGTGGTGCGCGATCTGGCCCGTCATGTGGTGGTGTTCCTGGTGGATATGGCCATAGAACACCGTCACATTGCTGTAGGGCGCCAGCAGCGCAAGCGCCTTGTCGCCGTCGCGCGTGGCCCAGTCCCATTTGGGCACGAGGTCGAACAGGGGCCGGTGGGTGAAGACGACGATGCGGGCATCGTTTGCCTGCTGGTCGAGGTCGTTTTTGAGCCATGCCAGCTGGGTGTCGCCGATGCGCGCGCCGGGGTCGGACACGTTATCGAGGGCAATGAAATGTACGCCCTTGTGCTCGAACGCATAGTTGGACGGGCCGAAGTTTTCCTTGTAGGCGGCGCCGTTGTCGAGCGAAGCGTCGTGCTCGCCGGGGATGAAGCGCACGTTTTTCACTATTAAACCCGCCGCAATGTCCTTGAACTGGGCCATGCGCTGGCGGCGTTCCTTCGGGTCGTCCGTCGTATGCGTGAGGTCGCCCGTAAAGATGATGAAATCGGGCTGTACCTCGAGCGCATTCACTGTGGCGACGGCCTTCCTGAAAGTGTTGAGGGCATCGGGATTGGCGGCACCGCTGAATCCCCAGTGCACGTCGGACAACTGGACGAAATAGAAATCCTCGTAGGCGGCGGCCTTGCTGCCGGCCGCTGCCGCCGGCGCATGCCCGTACAGTCCGGACATGAACACGGCGCCGCCGCCGATGGCGGTCAGTTTCATGAAACTTCTGCGGTCCATCATGATCTTTCTCCTTATTTCTTGAATGCCTGGCTTGGCCAGCAGGCGTTGGCGGCACGGCAGCTATTTGGTGGCGGCGGCCGGCGGCGGGCCAGCCCGTCCGGCTTCCTTCTGCAAGTACGCGATCAGGTCGGCGCGGTCCTGCGCGGACGGCACCATGTAGCCCATTTTCTGGCCGGGAATCAGTTTTTCCGGATTCGACAGCCACTGGTCCAGCGTTTTTCCGTTCCACACGATGGCGGACGATTTCACGGCGGGCGAGTAGTTGTAGTCGGCAGCGGTGCCGGCTTTCCTGCCGAACACGCCCTTGTGCGCAGGTCCCACGCCGTTGTAGTCGATCGAGTGGCAGGACATGCACATGCTCTTGTAGAGCACCTGGCCGCGCATGGCATCGCCGCCGGCCGTGGCGGCGCCGCTGGAAACCATCAGCATGGCCGCGGCCAGGCCAGGGATGAAGTACGGGTATGGCATGTCGAGCTCCTTTCGCTGGGCAGTTGCGTGGCGCCGGCCCGCTGCAATCGGGGCCTGCACATGCTATAACTGCGAAGGCGCAGCAAATATTCCCGCCTGTGCCGGTTTTTTTTTACGCAAAAAAGCCGTCATTTCGGGAATAAACGGCAGGCAAACCGAGTCTCAGGAGTTGAGACGCCAGACAGGCGGATGGGTGTTGATTTGAATGACATCGATAAAACCAGGTTCTTTGAAAAAATGGCCTTGCCTCATCTGGACTCTGCCTACAAGCTGGCACGATGGCTCACGCGCAATGATCAGGATGCCCAGGATCTGGTACAGACAGCCTTCCTGCGCGCCTACCGCTTCATGGATGGCTACCATGGCGATGGCGCACGCGCCTGGCTGCTGACGATCGTGCGCAACACTTATTACACGTCCCTGCGCGATGGTCGCGCGGAACACGATGACATCGGCTTTGACGAGGAAGTCCATGGATACGATGAGGAAGGATGCGGCAATCCTGAAGAGATCCTGGCGCGGTCCGACGCGAAGGACGCGATCGACCATGCCCTGCAGGCATTGCCGCGGCCTTTCAGGGAAGTGCTGGTCCTGAAGGAGATCGACGATCTGTCCTATAAAGAGATTGCGGACATCGTCGGCATCCCGATCGGCACGGTGATGTCGCGCCTGGCGCGCGGACGCAAGCTGCTGCTGGCGTGCCTGAAACAAGCTACCGGTGAGAACTGAAATGGAGTGCACGGAATCCCACAGCAAGCTGTCAGCCTATGCCGATGGCGAACTCGATGCCCCGGCCATGGCGCAACTGGCGCAGCATCTGGCCCTGTGCCCGGAGTGCGCCAGGGCCAGCGAACAGCTGTTTGCCCTGCGCGCGGCGGTGAAACAGCACGCCGTCGGCCAGGCCGCACCCGCTTTCCTGCAGCAGCGCCTGCGCCAGGCGCTGCAGGACGAAATGAAGGAGACAAAGCAGGCAAAGAAAACTGCGCGCGCCCGCAAATGGGGAAAATTACCGTGGGCATGGATCAATTTTGGCGTGGCCAGCGCCAGCACGGCGGCCCTGGCCGTCACTTTGGCGCTGTACCTGTCCGTGCCATCGGATGCAGAACGGCTCGACCAGGAGATCGTTGCCAGTCATTTCCGTTCGCTGATGCCCAGTCACCTGGCCGACGTGGCGTCATCGGACCAGCACACGGTCAAGCCATGGTTCAGCGGCAAGCTCGATTTTTCTCCGCCCGTGGTTGACCTGGCGCAAGAAGGTTTTCCCTTGATCGGCGGGCGCCTCGACTACATCAAGCAGCGTCCCGTCGCCGCTCTCGCGTATCGCCGGCATCAGCATGTGCTGAACCTGTATGTCTGGCCCGACGGGGCACAGCGCGATGCGCCGCCACGCCTGACTGTCAGGCAAGGCTATCATTTGCTGCGCTGGAGCCGGTCCGGCATGCATTATCAGCTCATCTCGGACCTGAATGTGGCGGAACTGACGGATTTCCAGCGCCAGCTCACGGTGCAGATCGACAAGGAAAGTTTGCCGTGAATGCGCCGCGCCGCGCGCTTTATTTCAGCAGCGGCGCCACCTGGTCGCGCAAGACCGTCCATTGTGCGTCGAGCACGGCCTGGTTGGGGTCGTGTCCGGCCCGTTTCACCACGGTAAAACCTTTGCCCGGCGCCGTGATGCTGTCGAAGTAGCTGCGCGCGATGGCGGGCGAGGTCAGCAGGTCCGCTTCGCCCATGAGGAAAAACACGGGCAATGTAAAGCGCGTGCCCAGCGCGGGCAGGTCGACCTGGGCGAACATGCCGTCGCCCTGCATGCCGATGAACTGGAGGTACGAATAGTCGTCGGCCGCCTCGGCGTCGGCCAGCGCCTGCGGCGTGGCGTAGAACGGTGCCGGCTGCCACCAGTGCCTGGGCGGCGCATCCGTTGCCAATCCTTCATATTTGCGGTCGAAGCGGCGCAGGATGCCGAAGTTGCGCGGATCGCGCCAGGGCGGCGCGCCGAGCGCCGTCAGCTTGTCCACCGTGGCGGTATCGCCGGCCGCTTGCGCCAGCGCAAGCACTTCCCGGTACATGCCGGCCTCGTTGGCCCGCGCATTGACCACCTGCGCCGTGCCGATATACGCGTGAAACAGTTCCGGCTGTGCCTTGGCCATGTGCACACCCAGGATGGAGCCCCAGGAACTGCCCATCAGGATGACCTTCTGCTGGCCCAGATGCTGGCCGATATAGCGGGCCACGGCGATGCCGTCGTCGCGCATCTGCTCCACGGTCAATGGCACATCGTCCGCCGGCCGCTGCTTCGCATACGTCATGCCCGCACCGCGCTGGTCCCACTGCACCAGCGTGTAGTGGCGTTCCCAGCCGGCATAGATGGCATCCGCGTAGGGACTGAGCGCATTGCCGGGGCCGCCGTGGATGAACAGGATCACGGGATTGCCGCAGGCGGCGCCCGTGACCGTGATCCATTGCTCGATGCCATTGATGGGCACATAGCCTTGCTCGCGGACGGTTTGTGCGGGCGAGGCGCAGATGGACTGCGTGGCGGGCGCCGCCGCATGGGCCGCACCGAAACACGATAACAGCAGCAATGCCGGGCCTGTAATGCGCATATGGTCCTTTTCAGATAGAAGGAGAGAACTGCAGCGTGCAATCCTGCGCCCGCTTGCCGGCAATAAAGCGGGTGCTGGCCTGTTCAAAACAGGCGGGCGCCGTCCACAGGATGAAATGCGGGGCGTTGTGCACGGTGGCCAGCGCCACCTTGCCAGCCTTGTTCTGCGTCAAAGCCTGCACTTGTGCCTGCGCGCCTGCATACGGCGTCTTCGGGTCCAGCGTGCCTTGCAATACCAGGGCAGGCGGCACTTTCGCGGGCAAGGCGCCAAAGTATCCATCGCGCGCGTAGGTGGGCAAGCCGCCGCCCAGCAGGATGCGGGGCAGGGGACTGGTAAACAGCAAACTGGCCTCGTCGCGGTCGATATCGGTCGCCGTCCAGCCGGGGCGCAGCGAGGGCTGCAGATTGTTTTCCGAATTGCTGATGATATTGACCAATGGAATCGACAGCGGGGACTGGGGATAGCTGCCCAGGCTGGCCGCCGCCTGGCTCAGGGTGGCGCGCACGGCCGTCAACTCGTCATCCTTGCCCTGGTCCAGCTCGTGCAGCAGGTAGGGGATGCGGTCGCGCGCGGCCGGCACGTCGAGCATGCCCCCCATAAAGTGTTTCAGGTTCTTGCCGGGGATTTTCGCCAGCAAGGCAGGGTCCGCTTGCACCTTGTCCAGCACGCGCCGGTACACGCTGGCGGCCGGCTCGCCCAGTGCCGCGTGGCAAGCCGCATCTGCATCGCAGCGGGCCAGCACCTGCAGGCCGACCGCGTTCACCACGTGCGAGCGCTGGCTCAAGTCCCAGCGCGCATCCGTCTGCGGCGGCACCAGCGAATCGAAAATGACGCCCTTGACGGGCAGCGGCCCCAGCTGCAAGGTGCGCAAGACCAGCTGCGTGCCATACGACACACTGTATACATACACAGGTGGTTTGTTCTTGCCCTGTTCGCCGTCTATCAAGGCTTTCAAGTCGCGCGCGGCCGTGGTGATGGAAAACTGCGTCACGTACTCTGGCATCAGGTTGATGCCGGCAAAGCAGCTGCCCCATTCGGCACCGGCCAGGGCGCGGCCGCCGGGGCTTTGTTCGGACTCTTCCACCTTGCACAGGCGCGACGAGTGGCCCGTGCCGCGGTGGTCGGGGATCAGTAATTCAAAACCGGGAAAGCTGCGGCGCAGGGTGGGCAGCAGGCTGTAGAACGAGGCCCCCGATTCGCCGGGGCCGCCCGCCACCAGCCACAAGCTGCCCTTGGCGGCTTTGCCGGCAGGCACGTCGGCGGCAATCTTGCGCACGAAGACGTGCATGGCATCGCTGTCGCCCACGGCGCGGCCCTGGGCATCGTAGCTGCCCGGCACGTTCAAGCCCGAGCACAGGCTGCCGGGAACGGCCGTATCGGAGCAGGGGGTAAACAACAGGGGTTCGGCATGCAGGCCGGCACTGGCAAGAAGGGCGGCAAGCGAGGCGGCCAGCAGGGTCAAGCGGGGCAGAAAGGTCATCGGCTACTTTGGCGGCGGTGGGGAACAGCCGCCAAAGTAGCGTTTTTTACACCAATTGTCCAGATTGAAATATTTCTATAGGAACTTAATTGGGCTTGCTGCCGCGCAGCAGCCTGAGGCCGTTCGCCACCACCAGCAGGCTGGCGCCCACGTCCGCAAACACGGCCATCCACAGGGTGGCCATGCCGGCCAGCGCCAGGCCGAAGAACACGGCCTTGATGCCGATGGCAAAGCTGATGTTTTGCACGAGGATGCTGCGCGTGCGCTGGCTCAGGCTGATGAACTCGGGCAATTTTCCCAGCTCATCGTCCATCAGGGCCACATCCGCCGTTTCGATGGCCGTGTCGCTGCCGGCCGCACCCATGGCAAAGCCGATGTCCGCCTGGGCCAGGGCCGGCGCGTCGTTGACGCCGTCACCCAGCATGGCGACCACGCCGAACTGCTGCTGCAGGGCCTTGATTTCGTCCAGTTTGTTTTCCGGCAGCAATTCCGCCTTGACCAGGCCCACGCCCACCTCGGCGGCGATGCGCTGCGCCGTCAGCAAGTTATCTCCCGTCAGCATCACGGTGGTCACGCCCAACGCATTCAGGCGGGCAATGGCAGACGCCGCCGTCGGGCGCAGCACGTCGGCCACGGCGATCACGCCCAGCGCGCCCGCCGAGGTGGCCAGCACCATGGCCGTGTAGGCTTGCTGCTCCAGCCGCGCCAGGATGGCTTGCAATTCCGGCGTCAGCGCATTCAATTCCGCCATCAGGCGGGCATTGCCCAGGTAATACGTCTGTCCATCGATGCTGCCGCGCACGCCGCGCCCATGCAGGGCGGCAAACTGGGTCACCGGCAAGTGGCTGCTGGCGGGCGGGCCCGCCTTGACGATGGCGGCGGCCAGCGGATGGGCCGAATTGGCGTCCAGGCTGGCGGCCAGCAGCAGGATGGTATCGCGGTCGCTGCCTTCCAGGGCCACCACGTCCGTGACGGCCGGCTTACCCATGGTCAAGGTGCCCGTCTTGTCGACAGCGATGGCCTTGATGCGGTAGCCCGTTTCCAGGAATTGCCCGCCTTTCACCAGGATGCCGCGCCGCGCGGCCGCCGTCAGGCCGCTGACCACCGTGACCGGTGTGGAAATGACGAGCGCGCACGGGCAGGCTATCACCAGCATCACCAGCGCCTTATATACCCAGGCCATGAACGGGGCGCCGAAAAGCAGGGGCGGCAGCACGGCCACGAGGATGGCGAACACGACGACGGCCGGCGTGTAGTAGCGGGCGAAGTTGTCGACAAAGCGCTGCGTGGGCGCCTGCTTGCCCTGGGTTTCCTCGATCACCTTGACGATTTTCGCCAGGGTGCTGTTGCCGCTGTTGGCCGTCACGGTGACGTCGAGCAAGCCCCGCTCATTGATGGTACCCGCATACACGACGTCGCCCACGGCCTTGTCCACCGGCATGCTTTCACCCGTGATCGGCGCCTGGTTGACGGACGACTCGCCGCTTTGCACGATGCCGTCGAGGGCGATGCGTTCGCCCGGTTTGACACGCATCACCGTGCCGATGGCTACCGTGGAAACGCTCACTGGCCCCCAGGCGCCGCTGGCGTCGGCAACGGTTGCCGTATCGGGCGCCAGTTGCATCAGGCTTTGCACGGCATTGCGCGCGCGGTTCAGGGACAGGCCTTCGATCAGCTCGGCAATGGCGAACAGGAAGATGACCATGGCCGCTTCCGGCCACTGGCCAATGGCGATGGCGCCGAACACCGCCAGGCTCATCAGGAAATTGATATTCAGGGTGAATGTTTTCAGGGCAATCCAGCCCTTTTTCAGGGTCGGCCAGCCGCCCGTAGCGATCGACAGCAGAGCCAGGGCGATGACGAGGGGCGAACTGTCTTCGTGCGTGGTCCACGCCAGCGCTTCGGCACCCGCCGCCGCCAGGCCGGACACGACCAGCAAAGCCTTTTGCAGGCTGCTCAGGCTGCCTTCGGCCGGATCGCGCGCGACGACCGCGTCCGCTTCCATGGGAATGGCCTGCATGCCGATGCCGTGCAGGGCCGCTTCCACCGTGGCCAGCGAGGGCAGGGTGTGGTGCACGTCCAGCACGCGGTTCATCAGGTTGAAATCGAGGCCCACGACGCCGGCCATATTGGCCAGCTTGTTGCGGATCAGCCGTTCTTCCGTGGGGCAATCCATGTTGGCGATGCGGTATTTGGCCGTGCTGGCGCCGTCGATGGGCGCGCTGGGCAGGGCGGGCGCGGACGGGGCGGCAGGCGCGGACGAGCACGCATGCTGGCTGGAACAGCAGCTGGCCGCCTTGGGCGCAGGGCTGGGCTCGTGCACGTGCTCGTGGTCATGCTTGTGGTCCTGCGCGTGGTTATGGCTATCGTGCGGCATCGCATCATCCTTCAGGATTCGTGTATGCTTCCATTAGAAACCCTGTAGCCGCTACAGGGTCAAGCGGAATTTGCAAGTTGGAATGAAAAAGGAGATGCCATGCGTATCGGAGAACTGGCCAAACGGACAGATTGTGACGTGGAAACCGTGCGTTACTATGAAAAGGCGGGCTTGCTGCAGGAACCGGGCCGCAACAGCGCCGGCTACCGCGAATACCGGGAAGAGCACCAGGAACGGCTGCAATTCATCCGCCATTGCCGCTCGCTGCAGATCGGCTTGACGGATATCCGCGCCTTGCTGGAATTTAAGAACAACCCGGCAGAAGGCTGCCAGAGCGTCAATGAATTGCTCGATCACCATATTCTGCGCATCGCCGAGCAGATGGCCAATCTGCAAACCTTGCAGCAGCAACTGGTGACCTTGCGCCACCAGTGCGACCAGCCCAAGCCGTCGCAAGACTGCGCCATCCTGCAAAACCTGTCCGAGGCGGCCAGCGGCCACGACTGCGCTTGCCATACCGAACTGCATTGACGATTGCTTCATGCCGAAACTGTTTTCCAAGAGCACTTTACTGACCTTGTCGTTGTTGTCGCTGCTGTCGCCCCTGAGCCATGCCGCCGATGCGCCTGCTGCAGCCGGCCACTACCTGATCCTGTACGCCGCTCCCGGCGTGCCGCAGGACGATGACCCGTACACCTGGAGCACGGCCGGCGGCAAGCAGCTGGCGCAAGGGGTGACGAAGGCGGACGGGCGCGCCTATCTCAAGGGAGAGGAGGGCGAAGAACACTATGTGCTGAAAACCGTCAGCATGCGCTGGCAACTGAAGGTAGCCGCCCAGTGCTGGCAGGGCGCGCCCGACGCCTTCCTCGGATGCGTGCAACTGGGCAAAACCACGAGCCGCTATGACGAAGAGCAAGAAATGCTCAAGCTGGCGGAGCAGCAGAAAGAGGTGAGGATGCAGGCCAGGATTGCCGCCTACGCGGTGGCGGCCCGGGCCAACGACGATGAACTGGCCTGGCTGGGCCGGCTGCCGCCGAGCTGGACCCTGGACGGCTACGGCAAGCGCCTGCTGGGCATCGGTGACAAGATCGCCCGGCACATCGCCGACGCAGTCCCGCAGGACGGGCCCGATGCGCGCCAGTTCGTGTGCCGCGCCCCCGCCTATTACGGCCCCGTGCCGGAGCAGGCCTTGGTTGAAGCGTGGATGGCCTTGCCGGGCGACGCGCGCACCTTGCGTACCGGCCCTGCCTGGGATGCGCTGGTGGCGGCCGGCGGAAAAGGCAACTGGATGGCGCGCCTGGAACTGTATTATGCCTTGTCCAACGGCAAGGTCAGCGAATTGAGCCTGCTGGAACAGTACCGCATCGTGCAATTGATGGAATGGCTGCACAAGAACAGGGTCGGCGGCCTGTACAGCTACTTCAGCGCCGCGATCCCGGCAGAGCCGGGCAGCAACCACAATGCCGCCTGGCGCAGGCAAGACCAGGTTTTCCTGTATTCAGCCCTGCTGGGCGATTACCATCAGCAATACCGCATGGGCAATGTCTTGCAGCGGGATGCGGATCCCGCGCTGGTGGCGGCAGGCAAGGCCATGCAAGTCTGCGCCCAGGCCGCCATGCCGCACCGGCGCTAGCGGGATAGCAATGGCGGGCCGCCATCGCCCAGCCGGAAAGCGTCGACCACGCGCAATAGATCGTGCGCCTGGTCCTGCATGCTTTGCGCGGCGGCGGCCGACTGTTCGACGAGGGCGGCATTACGCTGGGTCAATTCATCCATTTGCGTGATGGCATTGTTGACTTCCTCGATACCCTTGCTCTGACGCTCGCTGGCCGCCGTGATGTCGTTCATGATCTCCGTCACTTGCTGGACGGACGCGACGATGTTGCCCATGGTGCGCCCGGCGCTGTCGGCCAGCTCGCTGCCCGTTTCTATCCTGGCCACGGAATCCTCGATCAATTGCTTGATTTCGCGCGCCGCCGTGGCCGAGCGCTGCGCCAGGCCCCGCACTTCCGTGGCGACGACGGCAAAGCCGCGTCCCTGTTCGCCCGCGCGCGCCGCTTCCACGGCCGCGTTCAAGGCCAGGATATTGGTCTGGAACGCAATGCCGTCAATGACGGCAATGATGTCGACGATGCGCCCGGAACTGGCCTTGATCGAGCCCATCGTCTCGACCACCTGGCCCACCACGCGGCCGCCTTCCAGCGCCACGTGCGACGTCGACAGCACCATCTGGTTGGCCTGGTGCGCATGGCTGGCGTTCTCGCGCACGGTATCCGTCAAGGCATGCATGGACGATGCCGTTTCCTGCAAGGAATGGGCTTGCGACTCCGTGCGGGCCGACAAATCCGCATTGCCCAGCGCGATTTCGCTCGCTTCCACCGTGATGGTGGAGCCTGCCTGGCGTATGTCGCCCAATAAGGTGTTCCAGTTTTTCAGCACGGTGGCCAGGGCCCGCGACAGCTTGCCCACCTCGTCGTCGTCCCGTGCATCGATGCGCGTGGTCAAGTCGCCCGCGGCCAGGCTTTCGGCGGCGCGGCAAGCCTCGTCGATGGGGCCCAGCACGGAGCGCGCCACCCAAGTGGCGATCAGGGCCAGCAGGGCAAAGCCGATGGCCATGGTGCCCAGCGACAGCCAGCCGGCGCGCTGGCCCGCATTCTTGGTGTCCTGCAATGCATCGGCAGTGTGGCGGTCGAGGTTGAACAGCACCTGGCGCAGCTGCCCGCGCACTTGCTGGTAATGCGTGGCGGCATTCTGCATCGCGGCCACGCCCGTGTTCGCATCCATCGAGGCCAGGTCCAGCGCCTGCGCCACGCTGCTGCGGTAGCGTTCGAGCCCCGGCAACGCCTGGCCCGCTTCCGTGGCGGCGCCCGAGAACTTCTTGAGTTCCGTCAAGCCTTGCGCGATGGCGTTCAGCTGGCTATCCGTTTGCGTGCCGAATTGCTTGAACTGCTCGTCCGACAGGCTGGCGGCGATGGCGATCTTCGCATACACATCGGCATGCACCTGTCCCAGGGCAATGGCTTGCTGGTTGGCAAGCCGCTCGGCCGTCAAGGTGACGTCTTTCAATTCGCGCATGCGCTGTTCGTTTTGCTGCATGGCGAAATACGACAAGGCCCCCATGGCCAGCAGGCAAGCCAGCGCGACCACCGGGACGATCAACATCTTCTGCGCGATTTTCATCGGAGCCCCTATCGTCAAGAGAGCGGAAAACCATCCCGGCGCCGGCGGCGCGAAGGCTGGCTACAGGTAGATGCCGCCGCAGACGACGGTCTCGGCCAGCTTTTCGCAATACATCACCTTGGGCTCGATCTTCTTGTTTTCCGGATTCGTGAATTTGTATTCCTGCCAGAACGTGCCCTTGCTCCTGGCCAGGTCGACTCTTTCCTTGACGAAGGCCTTGCCATCGATATCCTTCAGGTCGATCAAGTTCTTGCCCACCATTTTCGGGTTGGCGCCATGCGCGACGACGCTTCCATCGAGCTTGTAGACGACCAGGTACAGGTCGTGCAGGATGAATTGCGGCGACTTGGCCGTGATCTCGCCATACGCCTTGGCGTCGCCGGCGCTCTTGATGTAGGCCACGCCTTTCTTGACCATGGCTTCGGCGTCGGCGCGCGTGGCGCCGCCTTCCGCGGCGCTGGCCGCGCCCAGGGGCAGGGCGGCCACGGCGATCGACAGGTAAAGGGCGGGGGCGAACTGGGGCATGAGAGTCTCCTTCAAATGGCGGCTGGGGGAGCCGGCAAGGAAGCGGCGCCGCATGCGGTGCCTATCGGAGTGCCGACGGGTCATGGTAGCGCGATGCCAGCGGGCATACACTGGTGCAACAGACTTTTTTTGAATGGGGCGTTTTTGCAACGTCGCGCGCGCCATGCCGCAACGCGGTTTTCAGAGGGAAAAGCGCGCTGCAGGCTATCGACAAGCTAGTGTGGCGCGGGCGCCGCGCTACCAGTCGGCCGGGTCTTCCGCCGCCGCGCGGGCCAGATCGTCGCGCCAGTCCTGCTGTACCAGCCGGTAGATATCGGCAAAGAAGGCGCGCGGGTCGGCCATTTCATCCCATCGACAGGGCAGGGCATGCGTGCTTTCGGGGTCATGTTCGAGGATGGCCTGGAAATCGTAGGCGGGGTCTTGCAGCGCCTGCGCCAGCACGGCCACCAGCGCGTGGCGGTGGCGGTAGCCGAGTTCCTTGTATTGCGACGTGATGTCGCGCCGTATCAGCGCCGCGCGCTGGGCAGGGTCGTTCATGTCCCAGCCATCGAGCTCCACGCCCAGAGTTTCTTCACGGTCATACACGTCGAAAGGACCGAGGAAATGGTGCAAGGTGGGAACGTAGAGGGCATCGCTCCAGGGGCCGCGCAGTCCTTTTTGCTGTTGCATGGTGACGTTCCTTTTACGCGCACTCGGGCAAGGTCCAGCCTTCGTAGCCCAGGTCGGTGGGATAGATGGCACGGTTCTGGCCCCAGCGCGCATAGTCGAGGATGCCGTCTTCGTGCATGTCCAGCACCCATTCTGTGCTTTCCAGCAAGGTTCCATCCTTGTGGTAGACGCGGAAGAAGGTTGTCGTGCTCAGCGCGCGCACGATGTTTTGTGGTACGCCATCGCCGTAGTGGGGCACATAGGTCTTGATCACGCACGTGCCCTGGTCGTTCCACTTCTGGGCATACACGGTGGCATTGCGCGCCGCGCTTACCTTGATGAACAGCCAGCCTGCCAGCACGATGGCGAACAGGATGGCGGCGGCGATCAGGCCGGTTTTCTTGAGTAGCTGCATGAGGTCATGGCATGGCCGAAAACGAAGTTGCCGCATTGTATGTCAAGAGCAGAAATACTTGCCGTACAGCACGTACGGCAAGTATTTCCCTGCGTACTGCTGTCTTACTGCAGTCTATTTCGCCAGCGCCGCGTGCAAGGCGTTTGCCATTTCCAGGTGATGTTGCAATGCCGGTAAGGTCTTGGCGGCAAAAGCCTTGATGTCAGGGTCGCTGGCCTTCTGGCTGGCATCCGTAAACAGTTTTACAGCGTCCTTGTGCGCGGCCACGCCGATGCTGGCCGCATATTCCTTGTCGAATTGCGGGCCTTCCAGGCGGCCCAGCTTGTCGATTTGCGCCTTGTGTTTCGCGGCCGGCTGGTCGCTGACCTCGATCTGCTTGCTGCTGGCCAGCTGTTTCAATTCCTCCGCCACTGTCGTGTGGCCGCTCACCATGGCGTCGGCGAATTTCTTCACCTCCTCATTGCTGCTCTTGCTTTGCGCCACTTTGCTGGCAGCAATTTCCGTGCTGCCAGCATCGGCGGCCTTGCTGAGGAATTGCCTGTCGTAAGCGGCGGGTACGGCGGCGGCAATGCTGCTGATGGCGATGCCGCTCAGCAGCGCCACGGCGGCGCCGATGGCCACGCTTTTCAGGGAAGGCGTACGGGAGCTGGTGGTGGAGATGGGCATGGGAAATCCTTTCAAGTGTGGTTTTTTCTGTAAGCTGATGACAATGTTAAGCCACCGGCCTGCGCACACGAATAGGACCGTCGCGGCCATGCCCGTAGGACTAGTCCTGTTCGTTAGCGCACAATTCGACCTGTTTCAGGGCAAACAAGGCAGCGATGCCCGCATCGCGGCGCCAGGCGGGCATGCCGATATCGAGCCATTGCGCCATCGCTTCCAGGTGGGAGGGTTCCGACACGCTGTGCTCGAGCTCGTCGAGTACCGTTTCCCGGTCGATATACAGGCTGTCCAGCCACGCGTCGAACGAGGGCGCCAGTTCGATGAAACCGTGGGCGCGCTTGCCCGTCCACTCCGGCAACTCCTGCACATAGGCCAGCACGCGGCCGCCGCCGTCTTCCGTCAGGTCCAGGTAGACCATGGAATTGCCGCCATCGCGGGCGAAGGGCAGGATTTTCGGGGGCATGGCCGTGTGCTGGCGCGCCGCGCGGATTTCGCCCACCAGGGTTTCATCGCAGAAATCGCCTTCGTCGGCGCTGAAGAAGGTATTGAAGCCCATCTTTTCCACGCCGCCATTACCGTCCGGCACATCGCAGGTGTAATCGAACCAGGCGCCGTTGGCCGCCTGCAGGAAAGCCAGGAAGGCGGGCGGCAGCGGGGCTTCCAGCAGGGTTTCGATGGCGGCGATCTGCTGCGCCGTGGGCGGCGGCTTGGCGCCCTCGATGGCCAGGTGGCGGTATTGCGTGTAGTAGTTAGCGATTGAATGGTTCATTGATTATCCTTGTATATGCACTGGCGCCGTATCGTCGCAGCCTGTCTCCACCTTGGCCAGCGCATCGACGAGGCCGGCGCGCAGCACGGCCATCGAGCGGGCCTTGTCGTCGATCTGGGCAATTTTAATTTCCAGCATGCTCCGCTTGGTGGCCGCATCGAGGGCATTTTCCTGCCAGACGGCGATCACTTCAGCGATTTCCTTCAAGGTAAACCCCAGGGCCTTGGCGTGGCCGATCAGCTCGATGCGCCGCAAGGCTTGCGCCGAATATTCCTTGTAGTTATTCGTCATGCCTGGCTGCGGCGCTTCGTCCAATAAGCCCTGGCGCTCGTAGAAGCGCACCGTGTCCTTGCTGACGCCCGTCAGGCGGGTGATTTCACCGATGCGCATGTTTTTTGACTTTCTATTCATTTGTGGAACGCGAAAAATGTGCAGGGCAAGGCATGTGCAACGCAGGCATGCGCACTTTTTTACGTTCCACGCTTGACCGTGGACTAAAGACCACAGTTTACAGTGAAATCCTCTTCACTACGATTCAATTGCCATGACCGCCTTCAACTATACCAATCAAACCGTGCTGATCACGGGCGCCTCGTCCGGCATCGGCCGCGTCTTTGCGGAAACCCTGGCCGCGCGCGGCGCCCACTTGCTGCTGCTGGCCCGCTCCGGCGCCGTACTTGATGCGCTGGCGGCCGACCTTTCCCGGCGCCACGGCATCCGCGCCCATGCGCTGGTGGCCGACCTGGGCTTGCCCGGCGCCGCGCAGGACGCCCATGCGCAGGCGTGCGCGCTGGGCATGCCGCCCGATGTGCTGATCAACAACGCGGGTTTCGCCACGCATGGCCGTTTCGAAAACACCGATCTGGCGCGCCAGGGGCTGGAGGTCACCGTCAATTGCACGGCCCTGATGGAATTGACGCACTGCGCCTTGCCGCACATGCTGGCCCAAGGGCGGGGCGCCATCATCAACGTGGCATCCACGGCAGCCCTGCAGCCCGATCCCTACATGGCGGTTTACGGCGCCAGCAAGGCGTTCGTGCTGTCGTTTTCGGAAGCGCTGTGGGCGGAAAACCGCCGCCGCGGCGTGCGCGTGCTGGCCCTGTGCCCGGGCGCGACGGACACGCCCTTCTTCGACGTGGTGACCGCGCCCGAAGCGGCCGTGGGCAAGCGCATGGCGCCGCAAGCCGTCGTCGATGCAGCGCTGCGGGCGCTCGACCGGGGCCGCAGCAGCCACGTGGCGGGCAGGCCCAACCGGCTGCTGGCCTGGCTGCCGCGCCTGCTGCCCCGCCAGACCGTGCTGGGCATCGTGGAAGGCATGCTCAAGCCGAAAACGGCGTAGGCATCAGAACGCCATGGTGGCAAACATGGCCAGCACGGCCGTCGCCATGACGGCGGTGGACAGCCAGCCCAGCGCCCGCAGGCGGCGCGAAATGGTGAGCGAGCCCATGATGGCGGGGCGCGACGCCATCACCATCATCAGGGCCATGATGGGCACGGAAATGACGCCGTTGATGACGGCGCTCCAGTACAGGGCCTTGATGGGGTCGAGCGGCGTGAAGCACAGGGCCGCGCCGATCACGGTGGACGTGACGATGATGCCGTAGAACTTCTTGGCGGCCCGGGGCGCCAGTTCCAGGCTGCTTTTCCAGTGAAAGGCGCCGGCCATGGCATAGGCGGCAGAGCCGGCCAGCACGGGTATGGCCAGCAAGCCCGTGCCGATGATGCCCAGGCTGAACAGGGCAAACGCGAACTCGCCCGCAATGGGACGCAGGGCGGAAGCGGCCTGGGCCGATGTGTCGATATGCGTGATGCCTTGCGCGCCCAGGGTCACGGCCGTCGTCAGCATGATGAAGAACGCCACCAGATTGGAAAAGCCCATGCCGATGGCCGTGTCCATCTTGATGCGCTGGAACTGCCGTGGCGCCTGCTCGGGCGTGCGGCGCAAGGCTTGTGCACTGGAATCGGCCTGCAAGTCTTCCACTTCCTGCGATGCCTGCCAGAAAAACAGATAGGGGCTGATCGTGGTGCCGAACACGGCTACGATCATGGTCACCGACGCGGCGGACCAGGCCAGCTGGGGCCAGACGGTGCGCAGCGCCACTTCGCCCCAAGGAATATGCACGGTCAGCACGGTGGCCACATAGGCAAGCAAGCCCAGGGTCAGCCATTTCAGGATGCGCACGTACTGTTGATAGGGAATGAACACTTGCAGCAGCAGGGACAGCAGGCCGAAGCCCACGGCGTACGCGTGGGGCGGGCCGCCGATGATCAGGGTCAACGCATCGCCCATGGCGGCCACGTCGGCGGCGATGTTGATGACATTGGCCAGCAGCAGCAAGCCGACGATGGCGTACAGCAAGGAGCGGGGATAGTGGCGGCGGATATTCGTCGCCAGCCCATGGCCGCTGACGCGGCCTATCTTGGCGCTGATGACCTGGATGCCCAGCATCAAAGGGAAGGTCAGGCACACGGTCCACAGCATGCCGAAGCCGAACTGGGCGCCCGCCTGCGAATACGTGGCGATGCCGCTGGGGTCGTCGTCGGCCGCGCCCGTGATCAGGCCAGGGCCCAGCTTGCCCAGCCAGGTGTCGGACGGGGCTGCGGGCTGTTCGCCATTTTTCCCGGTTGGCATCTAGGCCGCCTGTTTTTGCGCCACGAAGGCGGCCGTCCGGTAGGGCACGCTGATGCTGTCCCGGTCCCGCAAGGCCGGTTCCGAGGCGACCAGCTGGCGGATCTCCTCGTCGATGCGCTGGCGCTCCTGCGGCGGCAGGGCGGCGATAAAACTGGTCGAGCGCACGCGGTTGAACAGCACGTCTTCGGCCGTGCCCGTATGCTCCTGGGAAAATTGTGTTTCCTGCAAGGGCGCAAAGCCCGCGTGGGGGAAGGCCTGGCGCCAGGCGCCCGTGTAGTAGCGGGGCGTGTCGCCTTCGGCCCGGTTGACGATGGCGTCGAGCCTGGCTACCCAGGGCACGCTGGCGTCGCGCAAGTTCCACACCAGGCCCAGCCTGCCGCCCGGCTTGAGCACGCGCAAGATCTCATCGAGCGCCGCCGGGGTGGCGAACCAGTGAAAGGCTTGCGCGCAGACAACGGCGTCGACGGATGCGTCGGGCAAGGGAATGGCCGTTGCCGTGCCGGACAGGGCCTGTACTTGCGGCAAGGCTGCGGACAGGGTCGCCAGCATGGCGGGCACGGGTTCCACGGCGATGACGGTGGCGCCCGTGTCCAGCAGGCGCGGCGTGAACTTGCCCGTGCCGGCGCCCAGGTCCAGCACGCTGGCGCCCGGCGCCAGGCCCAGGCTGTCCTGCAGCCAGGCCGACACGGCGGGTGGATAATCGGGCCGGCCCTTGACGTAGGTGGCGGCCGCCGTGGCGTAGCCGTCGGCTGCCGCGTGATGGATATTGCTGCTCATGCATGACTCCCAGGCGTGGTCGTGGCATGAGCGTAGCAGATTACGCAGGGAACAGGGTGTCAGTAGCGCGCATCCGTGGGTTTGCCGCCCTTCGGCCAGTCCTTGACCTTGTCGGGGAAGTCGGGGCGCGGCATGTGGGTGAAATACTCGGCCACGTCGACGGCATCCTGGTCGGACAGGTTGCCCTGGCCCAGCGGGAATTTCTGGCCGTGGCCCATCACCATATTGGCCTTGACGAAGCCGGCCGCCGTGTAGGTGCGGGCCATGCCGGCGCCGATGTTGAACGAACGCTCGCCCCACAGCGGCGGGAAGGCCACTTCGCCGTTGGCGCCCCGGATGCCGTCGCCATTCGCGCCATGGCAGACGGCGCATTGCTCCACATACACCTTCTTGCCACGCACGGGGTCGGGCAGCAGCGCGCGGTCGATCTTGGCCACGCCCCGTCCCGGCACCTTGTCGTTCGCTTGCGTGGCGCCCTTCATCCAGTCGATGTAGGCGACCATGGCTTGCAGGTCGGGACCGTCCACGGGCAGCGGCTTGCCGTGCATGGAGCGGCGGAAGCAGCCGTTGATGCGCTCGCCCAGGCTGATGACCTTGCCGGCACGGGGCGCTTCCGACGGGAAGAAGGCGGAAATGCCGAGGAAGGGCGAACCGTTGGCCACGGTGCCGCCGTTCAGGTGGCAACTGCTGCAATTGAGGTCGTTGCCCACGTTGTTCGGCAGGCGCGCGCGCGTTTCCGTCATCAGCTGCATGCCGTGGATCAACTGGCTGGCATTCGGATCGGCCGACAAAGCCGCAAAGCGGGGCGTGACGAAACCGCCAGCATCCGGCGCCTTGAGCTTGAGCTCCTTGCGCACCCTGGCGATCTGCGCTGGCGTGACGGGCGCGCCGTGGTTGCCCCATTTGCCGCGCACGAAGGTGAGGATTTCCGCCAGTTCCGCGTCCGACAGGCGGTCATACGACGGCATGCCGAACGAGCGGGGCGAATGCTGCGTGACGGCCGACTGCCAGCCCGTCAGCGCGATATGGATGACGGTAGTGGCGTCCTTCGACTGCACGGAATCGTTCTGCGCCAGCGGCGGGAAGATGTTTTCCACGCCGCGGCCGTCGCGGCGGTGGCAGGTGGCGCAAAACTGCAGGTAGCCCAGGCCGCCGCGCGTGTTGTACAGCGCATCGTTGCTGGCCGCGACAGCAGGCGCCGGTTTAGCCTGCGGCACTGGCGCGCCCGGTTTGGCTGGCAAGCTGTGCAGGTAGTGCGCCAGCGCATCGAGGTCGCCGTCAGTGAAATACTGCGTGCTGTGCGTGATGACTTCCGTCATGCTGCCGGCCGCAGTGCCGAAGCTGTTGCGGCCCGTCTTGAGCAATTGCACGATGTCGGCCGGCGTCCACAGCTTGCGCAGGTTGACCGCATGCCAGCCGTCGAAAGTGAAGCCGGACAGGTAATGCTTGCCGCTGCTGCCATCCTGGCCCATGGTCTTTTCCTGGAAAGCCACGCCGCGCGGCGTGTGGCAGGAGCCGCAATGGCCGAGGCCCTGGGCGAGATAGCTGCCCCGGTTCCAGACGGCCGACTTGGCGCTGTCGGGCTTGAACGGCGCATCGTCGAGGAAGACCGCATTCCACAAGGACAAACCCCAGCGCATGCTGAACGGCCATTTCATGTCCGTTTCGCGGTTTTGCTGCGCCACGGGCGCCACGCCCCGCTGCAGGTAGGCGTACAGGGCCTGCATGTCGTCGGGTGTGATCTTCGCGTAGGAAGGGTAGGGCATGGCCGGATACAGGTTGTGGCCGTCGGCCGCCACGCCCTTGCGCATGGCGCGGTCGAATTGCGCGAACGAGTAGCTGCCCAGGCCCGTCTTCGCGTCGGGCGTGATATTCGTGCTGTAAATGGTGCCGAAAGGCGTTTTCAGCTCCAGGCCGCCCGCCATGGGCGCGCCGTTCGGGCTCGTGTGGCAAGCCACGCAGTCGCCCAGGCGGGCGACGTATTCGCCGCGCTTGATCAGTTCGGCCGAGGCGGCGGGCGTGGCGGCAGGCGCGGCCCGGGCGCTGGCGCAGCAGGCCAGCAAGCCCAGGACCAGCAAGATAAGCGCGAACCAGGTAGTTGTCAGGAAGAAAGTGACGCGATGGCGGTGCGAACCGCGAGGGGGGATGGAAATGGCGTTCATGGTGACCCTTTATTATTGGGGCCAAGCTTACGCATTCGCCGCCATGGCGAAAATTGGGAGTTTCTTTCGATCGACTAGGTAATTTTGCCTAGTGCATCACGGCAAAAATTCGTGTATGCCTGCGCGCGGCGCACCGGCAGGCGCGCATGGCAGACACCGTGCACGCCTGCCCGTCACCGCCGGCCTGCTTCACGCCATGTGCGCATACTCGGGCAGCGAGATGGCATCGGCCTTGGGCGTCAGGAACTTCGCCAGGATGGACTTCACAACCGGCACATTGCTCATGCGCAGCAAGGCATGGCCAACGGCGATCCCGGCGCGCGAGTGCGGGGAAGCGAGGCGCGGCGCGAACTTGGGCACGTTCTGCGCCTGGTCCACATACGGGCGCATGATCGCTTCATACGCGGCAAATGCCTGCGCGTGATCGTCGTGGCGTCCCAGCTCCCCCGCCAGCACGTAGGCGCCGCACATGCCCAGGCTCGTCCCCATGCCGCTGATGGGCGAAGCGCAATAGGCGGCGTCGCCCACGAGCGCAATGCGGCCTTTCGACCAGCGCGCCATTTTTACCTGGGAAATCTGGTCGAAATACAGGTCGGGAGTGTCATCCAGGGCCGCCAGGATGCGCGGCGTCTCCCATTTGAGGCCGCCAAATTTCTGCTTCAGCAGGGTCTTCTGCTCGGCAGGCGACAGCTTTTCGTAGGCGCTGGGTGCTTCCTGGAACGACAGCAGGGCGCGCGTGGTGCCCAGGTTATCGGGACGCAAACATACGCTCAGGCCGCCAGGGGCATTGAACCAGCGCATCTGGCGCGCATCGCCGGCTGCGCGGGGGATGGTGAAATAGGCCGTGTAGAGATCGAACGAGCGGCGCCTGACTTCGTTGCCGAACACCAGCTTGCGCGTGTGCGAACCCACGCCTTCGGCGCCGATGACGAGATCGAAGACCTGTTCGCCGCCTTGCTCGAAGCGCACCTTGACGCCATGGGGCAATTCCTCGAGCGCGGCGATGCTGTCGCCAAAGCGGTAGTTCACCGTGCTGCGGCCATGCTCGATCAGCAACTTGGCCAGTTCCCCGCGTAAAATTTCCAGCTCGGCCACGGGACCGTTGCCGCCGAACGCCCCGATGCCGATTTCCGCCTGGGTGCGGTCATGTTCGTCGACAAACTTGATGCCGTCCTCATGCGTGCTTTTGGAACGGATGGCGCTTTCGAGCCCCATGCGCTGGGCCACGATCTTGCCTGCGCCCCGCACGTCGATCGTTTGTCCCCCATCGCGAAATTCGGGCGCCCGCTCGACCACGGTGACGTCCATGCCCTGGCGCGCCAGCCAGAAAGCCAGGGTGGGGCCGGCGACACTGGCGCCCGTTACGAGGATTTTTCGTTTGTTTTTCATTTTGTTTTCTTTTCTGATGGGGTTGGCAACGTGGTCCGGTAAACCGTGATCACTTGCTGGAGAAAATGTTCGATCGTCGTGCGTTCGTCCGCCGACAGGGCGCCCAGCACCGCATCCAGCCCATCGAGCATGGGTGCGATATGCCGGTACGTCTGGGCCACGGAGGCCGGCACGGGATGGACGAGAACGCGGCGCTTGTCATCCTGCTGGCGTACGCGCGTCACGTGGCCGGCCCGTTCCAGGCGGTCGATGACGAGCGTTACGCCCGCCGTCGTCACGGCAAGGCGCGCGGCCAGCTCATTGGGCGACAGGGGACCATGCGTGATCAACTGCTCCATCAGGGCCAGGTCCGTCTGGTTGATGCCCATCGCGGTGCCCAGTTGCTGGGCCGTTTCGCGCGTCAGGATCGCGATATCCTGCAGCTGGCGGCCGATGATGTCCCCGGCGATGTGCATGCCGCGCGGATCTTCCGCGGAAAATGATTCAGTGTGTGAAGGCTGGTCATGCATGGTTTACCTCGAGGTCGGATTTTGCAGCAGTGGGAAAAAAGAAGGTCACGCCCATGAAGGCGATGAGTATGAAGGCCTGGATCGTCAATGCGGCGCCCAAGGCCAGGTCCGGCGTCATGGCGGGATGGGCGGCAAAAAATGCGCCGCTGAACAGGGCCACGCCTATCGACGCGGCAATCGATTGCACGGCAGACAGCACGCCCGAGCCGGAACCGATCTGCCTGTCGTCCAGCGACGCCAGAATGATACTGAACAGGGCAGCGATCACGAGACCGGCGCCGATACCGCAGACCAGCATGCCTGGAACTATCTGCCATGCAGAAAATGCCGCCGTCTTGCCCAGTTCAAATTGCAGCAGTGCCACGCCGGCCAGCTGGATGCCGGCCCCCAGTTGCAGCACCTTGCGGCCGAAGCGGGCCGCCAGGAAAGCGCCGCTCAGGGTGGCCCCGCACGCGGTGCCCACAGCGAACGGCAGGTTGGCGATACTGGCTTCGCCTGCCGTCAATCCATGGCCGATCTGCAAGAACAGCGTCAGCACCAGCTGCATGCCGACCAGCGAGCAAAAGAACAGGGCGATGCCGGCCAGTCCCGCCGTGTAGGCGGGGCGCCCGAAGATCGACGTCATGATGAGCGGCGTCTGCCCCGCGCGCACTACCGCCGACTGGCGCAGGCCGAACAGGCCCAAGCCCAGCACGGCCATCGCGATGGCGGGCCATCCCCAGGCTGGCCATGCTTGCGCCTCGCCCAGCGGCAAGACCAGGAGGATGGAAGACAATACCAGCAGGCTGGCGCCGATGGTGTCGATCTTGACAGACGGGTCGCCCGCACGCCGGGGCAGGTAGCGCCACGCCACGAGGAAACACGCGATGCCGATCGGAATATTAATCAGGAACATGGTCCGCCAGCCGAGGCCGAACAAATTCGATTCGAGCAGCATGCCGCCCAACACGGGGCCCAGTATGCCCGCCAGGCCCAGGATGGGGCCAAAGATGCCGAACACCTTGGCCAGGTCCGGACCGCTGTAGTTTTCACGCAGCAGTCCCAAACCTTGCGGCAACAGCATGGCACCGGCCAGCCCCTGCAGCAGACGAAAGGCAATCAGGAATGCAATGGTCGGCGCCACGGCGCATAGCAGCGAGGCGATGGAAAACGCGGCCAGGCCCAGCAGGAACATGGCGCGCCGGCCGAAACGGTCGCCCAGCCGGCCGCCGAGCACCAGGCCGGCGCCCAGCGCAAGCGCATAGCCGCCGATCACCCATTGCATCTGGGCGGCGCTGGCGCCCAGCGTCTCGATCAAGGCCGGACCACCGACGTTGACGATGGTGGAGGCGGCAAGGTCCATGATTTCGGAAACGATCATGACAAGTAAAATGGGCCAGCGAGGCAGTGCAGCAGTATTCATCTCGAATTAATAGCTAACTTAGTTAGTGATAAAGCGAGACAGTATACGGATTTTTGATCGCTGTCAATGCGGCGGGGCGGCGGGCCCGCGCGTCAAACGGGCTTGCCGTTCCACTCCATGATGCGCTCGCGCAGCCAGCGGTGCGCCGGGTCCAGGTGCATGCGCTCGTGCCAGACCATGGCCATGTCGTAATCGGGCAGGGCGACGGGCGGCTCCCAAGTGCGCAGCGCGCCCAGCGCGTTCTTCAGCAGGCGCGACGGCAGCAAGGCCACCATGTCGGACTCTGCCAGCAGGGGCGGCACGATGAGGAAATGGGGCACGGACAGCACCACCTTGCGCGTGCGCCCCAGCTGTTCCAGCGCCGTATCGACGCTGCTGCGGAAACCGCCTCCATTGGGCGAGACGACGATAAATTCCAGCGCGCAAAATTGATCGAGATCGGGCGCTGTCTGCAGCAGCGGGTGGCCGTGGCGGCCCGCCAGCACGTAATGCTCGGTGAACAGGGTGCGGTGGCGCAAGCCGGGCGGCGCTTCTTCCTGGGCCAGAAAACCAAGGTCGACCTGGCCGCTTTCCAGCTCTTGCGCCATGCGCGCCGGCACGGCTTCAAACACGGCCATACGCGACAGCGGCGCCTGCGCGCGCAACGATGGCAGCATGGGCCGCAGGATCGCATATTCGGCGGCGTCGGCCGCGGCCAGGTTCCAGCGCACGTCGGATGTGGCCGGATCGAACGCCTGTTCCGGCTGCAAGACTTGCTCGAGCTGGGCCAGCGCGGCTTGCAACGGTGCGAACAGGGACAGCGCGCGCGCCGTGGGCAGCATGCCGCGCGGACCGGGCAGCAGCAGCGGATCGTCGAAGGCGGCGCGCAGCTTGCCCAGCTGCACGCTGACGGAAGGCTGGCTCAGGTGCAGCCGCGCGGCCGCCCGCGTGACGTTGCGCTCGATCAGCAAGGCATTCAGGGTCAGCAGCAGGTTCAAGTCCAGCTTGTGCAAATTGTTCATGGCTATACCTTGTATATCAACTATTCATTTCCACTATGATAGCGCAAGCCCTACAGTGGTTCCTGTACTTTCCATTCTTCACCTTTTACAGGAACTAACTGATGCAACTCCATGAATATACAAGCTTTGATGGCCTGGGCCTGGCCCAGCTGCTGCGCGATGGCAGCGTCTCGGCAGCCGAATTGCAGGACGCGGCCGTGCGCGCCTGCGCCGCCGTCAACCCGCAACTCAATGCCGTGGTCGAGCTGTGGCCGGCGGATGTTTCAGCCATCGACCGCACAGTCAGCACTGCGCCGTTCGCGGGCGTGCCGTTCCTGATCAAGGATGTGGCCGTCACGATGGCGGGCAAGCGCAGCGAAGCGGGCAGCCGCCTGGGCGCCGGCCATGTGGCCACCTTTGACTCCCATCTGATGACGCAGTTCCGCCGGGCGGGACTGGCGACCTTGGGCCGCACGAGCACGCCGGAAATGGCATTCGCCACCACCACGGAACCCGTGCTGTACGGCGCCACGCGCAATCCGTGGAACCTGGCTTTGAGCGCGGGCGGCTCCAGCGGCGGCGCGGCGGCGGCCGTGGCGGCCGGCATCGTGCCGCTGGCCCATGCGACGGATGCGGCCGGTTCCATCCGCGTGCCGGCCGCGTCGACGGGCTTGTTCGGCTTCAAACCGAGCCGGGGACGGGTGTCGAACGGCCCCGCCATGGACGAAATCTTCAGCGGCCTGGGCGTGCAGCTGGGCGTGAGCCGCACGGTGCGCGACAGCGCCGCCTTGCTCGATGCCGTGCAAGGCATCTTGCCGGGCGAGCCGTATGTGACCGGTGCGCCCGGCCACAGCTGGCTGTCGCAGGTGGGCGTGGCGCCCGGCAAGCTGCGCATTGCCGTGCAACGGGCCGCCTGCAACGGCGCCCGGCCCGTGCCCGCCATCGACGCCGCGCTGAACGACACCGTGCGCCTGCTGGAAAGCCTGGGCCACCACGTGGAAGAAGTGCCCGCCGCGCTGGGCGTGTCGTGGGCAGCGTTCGTGCAGGCCAATGCCAGCATCTGGTGCGCCAACCTGGTGCCGTGGATCGATGGCCTGGCGCGCGAAAGCGGGCGCGCGGTGTCGCTCGCGACCCTGGAACCGGCAACCCTGGCTTGCTACCGCCATGGACAGACGGTGTCGGCCGTCGATTTCGTGGCCGCCCTCGACGTGCGCAACACGGTCACGCGCCACGCCGGCGCCATGTTTGGCCAGTACGACGTGCTGCTGACGCCCACCTTGCCGGACTTGCCGTGGCAGCTGGGGCGCTATGGCGAAAAGGAGGAACAGCTTGACGGTGTTGGCTGGACGGCGCGCCTGTTCGAACACTCGCCGTACACGCCGCTGGCCAACGTGGCGGGATTGCCGGCCATGTCCGTGCCGCTGGCGCAGTCGCCCGATGGCATGCCGATCGGCATGCAATTTATGGCGGGCTATGGAAACGATGGCGCCTTGCTGCGCCTGGCGGGACAACTGGAGCGGGCGGCGCCGTGGGGGCAGCGGCGCCCGCCCGTCTGGGCGGGAAATTAAGAACGGCGCTTACAGGGAGGCGAGGCGGGCCGCGCCGCGGCTTGCCAGGCGAAAGCGGGCTTTTTCCCACAGCCGGTCGTGGAAGGGCAGGACGATCACGTTGCAGATCGGCTCGACCACGGCCAGCAAGCCGCCGAAGGCCATGGAGCCCGTGGCCCAGTACATGACGCCGAAAGCCACGCCCATGTGCAGGGCCGTCTGGCTGAGCTTTTCGCCGGCCACGGCGGCAAAGCCCAGGCGGCTGGCCGCATGGCGGCGGCGGATCGCGTGCCAGGCTTTTTCATGCCCGGGCAGCAGTGCAACGTTGATGATCGGTTCGATGATTGCGGCCAAGCCACCGAGCGCCAGGGACCCCGTCAGCAAATAGGCGAGGCCAAAGGCAATCGACATGTGCGTGCAGACCTGGCTGAATGTTTTGATCGCTGTAAACAAGGGATGCTCCTTTCTGTTGAAATCGCTTATCCTTGAAGTAGATAGTAACGATTCTCATTTACAAAAGGAAGTAAAATATTTCAACTGACCCCATAGATTGAGGCTATGGTTTGAGAAATATCAATTGCCCCTGCTGCGGGCACCTCTTGCCGCCGCCATCGCCGTCAGCGTATCGCCGTCGCCTGCGACCAGACGGCTTGCCAGCATCCATCGCGCCGCTCATAGCTATCGATATGCCAGTAGCGTGCCCGTGGCACGGCCTGGCCGGCGAAATGGATTTCAAGCTGGGCCTGATAGCGCAGGACGGCTGCATCGCCATGCAGGCGCACGGCGATCTCGCCCGGCTCCCAGCTCAGATAGCGCATGTGGCCTGCCGCGATGGCGCCCAGGTATTCCTCCCGGGACAGCATGCTGCCGATCGGCGTGACCAGCTGGAAATCATCGGCATGCAGGGTGCGCGCCAGCGCCAGGTCGCCATCGACCAGCGCCCGCAGGCGGCACCGTTCGATCTCGCGCAAATGCTCCGTCTGCTGCAAGGCCGTGTGGCGGCAAGAGTTCTGCTCCATCATCATCCATCCTTCCTGAGGGAAATTGACACTTTGACGCAATTTGTCCAAAAGCCATGTTGACACTATATACTCTAAGTGTCAA
The DNA here is from genome assembly GCF_036231885.1 of Janthinobacterium sp. P210006. Lineage (NCBI taxonomy): Bacteria > Pseudomonadati > Pseudomonadota > Betaproteobacteria > Burkholderiales > Oxalobacteraceae > Janthinobacterium > Janthinobacterium sp. P210006. The sequence goes on from NZ_JAZARD010000002.1 coordinate 415,230, forward strand.
CATGCCCGCATGTCACTCCACACCCTGAAAACCCAGCGGATACTCGATGCGGCGCTGGCCGTGTTTTGCCGCTACGGCTACCGCAAGACCTCGATGCTCGACATCGCACAGGCGGCCGGCATGTCGCGCGCGGCGCTGTACCTGCACTTCAAGAACAAGGAAGACGTGTTCCGCGCCGGCTCAGAACGGGCCCATGCCACCGTCATGGCGCAGGTGGCAGCGGCGCTGGCCGAAGCCGGTCCCGTCTTCACGCGCATCGAAACGGCGCTGCTGGCATTCCAGCAAGGCTTGATGGCGGAAATTTCCGCCAGCGCCCATGGGCAGGAATTGTTTGACGCCAACATGACCCTGGCCGCCGACATCACCTTGCACGCGCGGGCAACGCTGGCGGCATCGCTGGCCGGCGCACTGGAACAAGCGGAAGCGGCGGGCGATATCGCGCTGCGCCGGGTGGACGCGACTGCCGCGCAGGTGGCCGCCCTGCTGGTCGCCGCCATGGAGGGTATCAAGCACACGCAAGGGGGAGGGGAGGCGTTGCGCCAAGGCATGGCGCTGCACACGCGCCTGCTGGGCGCGGCGCTGCTGCGCATGTGAACCGCGTGGCTCCCATGCGCAGCGGGGCCAAGGCTGTTACGGCAGGGTTTTCAGCACATTCTTCGTCGGCACGGAGAAGTTATAGCCATCGTGGCGGTCCCAGTTGATCGACCACGTCATCACGCCGCGGAAGTCCGGATACGCCTGCAGCGGCTTGATGGTGCCGCAATTGAGCAGGCGCGTCAGGCAATTGAGGGCATTGCTCACGTCGGCATTCGTCGTGAAACCCGACCCGGCCGAGCTGCGGCCCGACGGTACGCCAAAGCCCACCTGGTCCGGACGCAAGCCTGCAAAGGTATTGCCGCCATAGTTGAACCCTTCGATCAGCATGCGCGCCGTGGCCACCAGTTGGTCGGCCGAGCCCGCCTTGATGGCGCCCGTGGCGTACGGCGTGTAGATGTCGCCATTGTTGTAGTACTGCGGATGCAGCACCGTCAGCTCGCTGCGCAAGGCGTTGATGATGGGAATGTAGGCGCCCCAGATGCTGCCGTAGCTCGTATATCCGCCCTCCACGTACACCCATTCCGGCGCCATCGACAGGTAGAAACTGTTGCCGACCTTGGCTTTCAGGTTTTTCACGGCGATCGGCAGATAGGTCTGGATGGCCGCGCCTTGCGCCACGCCGTTTTCCAGGTCGAGGTCGATGCCGTCGAAGCCATACTTGGTGATGATGGCGTACAGGCTGTTGGTGAAATTCGTCGCTTCGGCCGTGTTGCCGACGGAAACGGAACCGTTTTGTCCGCCCAGCGACAGGATCACTTTCTTGCCCTTGGCCCGCTTGGCCGCCACGTCGGCGATGAACTGCGCTTCCGTACCCGCACCCGGATCGATGGTCAGGCTGACATTGCCGCCGCCCGCGTTGTCGCCAAACGAGACGACGATCACGTCCCAGTCATCGCTGACCTGGCTGATCGGATAGGTGGCGCCGCTGGGGTTGGTGAAGTTGTGCCAGTAGCCGATCAGCGCGTGCTTGGCCAGGCCCGTGGGGGTAGGCGTCGGCGTTGGTGTAGGAGTTGGTGTCGGTGTCGGAGTTGGCGTAGGTGTCGGAGTTGGAGTTGGAGTTGGGGTTGGCGTAGGTGTTGGGGTCGGAGTTGGCGTAGGTGTCGGCGTGCCGCAGTCTCCCACCGCCGTCCAGGGCTGGCCGCTGCCGGCGCCGCCGCTGCTGGTCGATGGGTTATTTCCTTGTGTCCACCAGTTGGCCGTGTAATTGACGTTGTTGTAGCTGGCCTGGCCGCCGCCGTTGTAGGCAGTGGCGCTATTCCATGGCGTGTAGCAAGCCACCGCTGCGGTCGCTCCCGCCAGCAGCTGGCTTGCACCTGCGCTGGACCCGTCGCTGCCGCCGCCGCAGGCGGCCAACGTTCCGCCGAAAAGGGTAATGATCATGGTATTCATGACTGTCCGGTTCATTGCATCTCCTTGTGTGTTTTTATATGGCCAGACGGCTGGACACCGTCCGCTGTTTCAGAGTGCAAGCATTGCAGGTGGTAGTCAACTGGTTTTATTCTTTGCGCGAAATCACAATACCAGTTGCCATCTGGTCCCATCAGAAGGGCGGCGCGGGCCATACCAGTGGCTGTTTTCTGGCGCGCTGGTATGGTGTCCGGATTAGCGCCAGGGGCAGGGCGGGGAAGGGAGGAGGACGCCGTGCGGCGGCGCACGGCCGCTACGGCGCGGTTTCCTTGCGCAAATCGGCATGGGACACGCGCGACAAGTCCAGCAGCAGTTGCGTCAAGGCCACCGTCTGGCGCTGCATGAGGCGGTAGTCGAGCTGGGTCACGGTGTCGATGCCATAGTCGAGCAAATAATACGGTTGCGCCATGTAATGCAGCGTGGGAATGGACTGCGCGGCCTGGAAATACCGGCCTTCGTCAGGCCAGCCGGCGTGCTGCGGGCCGGATTTGCTCGACGGCAGCACGAACGCGGGTGCTGCGTCGGCCTGTTTCAGCATGACGTAAGACGCATCCATCAGGGCGGGCGTGCGCGGCGAAAACAGGGCGGCCGGCTCGAACCTGCCCGTGGGATGCAAATAACCATTGCTGTCGGGCAGCACTTCCAGCGCACCCAGGTGCCCGACGGCCAGCATCGCAGCCATGCGCTGCGTCAATCCATCGTCCTGGTGGCGCTTGAAAAACTGCGTGATGCCCACGCCACCCGCGAAATGGCCGCTCGTCAACAGCAGCATGACGCTGCGCGGCAGGCTGTCCTGCGGCAGGCGCGCCAGGTACTGGGCCATGTCGACGATGGCGTTCGCCCCATTGTCGTCCAGCCCGTTCGGGCCATCCGTGTGGCTAGCCAGCACCATCAATTCCTCGGACTTGCCGGGGATGATGCCGATCAAATTGCGCGTCTGCACCTGCCGCACGGTGGCAGCCATGGTCAACCGCAGGACGGGCGCCTTGCCCGCCAACACTCGGTCGCGCAGGCGCTGGCCCCGATCGCGGTCGATAAACACGCCGGGCAACTGGCGCACTACGCCGTCGTGGGGCGCATATAAGCCATCCGCCGCCATGGACGGCGTATCGAGAATGACGATTACACCTGCCGCACCGGCCGCCTGCAGGCTGTCCAGCAGGGCGATGAATGGCTGCAGCCTCTGGGACGGGCGCGCATACGGCGTGTCCGGCCCCATGGCATGGTCCGGATCGTGGATGTGGACGGCGGATTGGTGGAAAACCTGGCCTGTCCACGCCACCTTGGGCATCTCGACAAGCACCAGCTTGCCCGCCAGGCTGGCATCGGGCGGGCCATTTGGCGCCAGATAGACGATGCGTCCTGTAATGCCGGACGGCGGCGTCACGCCCGAATACGGAATGTAGCCAGCCGTGGGCAGTACGCCGGATCTGTCGTCATCGACCACGTCCAAACCCCAGTTTTCCGCTTCCACCGACCATTGCCGGAAGCTGAAAGGCTCGAAGCGCAGCTGTTTGACACCGGCGCGCGCCAGGCGTTCCTGCAGGACGTCGATATACGCTTCATGCCGCGGCGATCCCGTGGCGCGCAGGCGACGCTCGTCGAGGTCGACTTGCCAGTCCACCAGCTGTTTTCTGGACAGAAATTGCGTAGCATCGACCGTCATGGCAGCCGACGGCGGCAGGGCGCGTGCAGGCCAGGGGCCGGGCTTGCTGGCGCAGGCGGACAAGGCGGCCGCGATGGCCAGCGCGCTGGCAGGGGACAGGCAGCGACGGCGCGGCGGCAAAAACGCGGTGCGTGGAGGCGCTGCGATCATCGGGATTTGATGTTAAGGTTTTTCATTCGAAATAGCCGATAAAGGATTGATTTCATGGTGAATTTGATAGACGTTGCAGACCATGACAAGCTTGTCACGGGCGGCAATTTACCACGAGACCAGGCGATTGGCCGGCACGCATCACCAGGCGATATCCTGTTTTCAAGCGCACCGTATTCCTTTCGCCAAAGAAAGCCTGTAACTTCCTGCATGGCACCGTGCCATGATGAAAGCGGAAATGATGAAAAAGATATTGATATTGGGCGCAGGCGGACAAGTGGCGCAGTGGGTCATCCGCGCCTTGGCGGGCCGTGACGACATCGCCTTGACGCTGTTGCTGCGCAATCCCGCCAAGCTGCCCACACCAGTCCCGCCTAACGGCACCGTGCTGGCCGGCGATGTGCTGGACCAGGCCTTGCTGCGGCAAACGATGCCGGGTCACGACCTGGTCTATGCGAATCTCGTGGGCGACGACATGGACAAGCAGGCCAACAGCATCATCGCCGCCATGCTGGCCTCTGGTGTCGAGCGCCTGGTTTTCGTGCTGTCGATGGGCATCTACGACGAAGTTCCCGGCAAATTCGGCGCATGGAACAACGCCATGCTGGCCGAAGACCTGAAACCATTCCGGCGCGCCGCCGACGCCATCGAAGCGTCCGGCCTGGCATACACGATCGTGCGCCCAGCCTGGATGACGAACGAAGACGAAGTCGACTACGAACTGACCACGCGCCACGCGCCATTCAAAGGCACCGTAGTGTCGCGCAAGAGCGTGGCCGACCTGATCGCCAGCATCATCGCAGCGCCAGACCTGCACCTGCACGCCAACCTGGGCGTGAACAAGCCGAACACGGACGGGGACAAGCCGTATTTCATGTAGCTTGTTCACGTGAAGGCTCGCAGCGGCGGCGACAGCTGCGCGCAGATGGGGAAAATCGCATTTGCGATTGGGGAGTTGGCAAAATGGGGGAATCCTCAAATTCATCCATAACTTCGCATAATTTATATTATGTCAAATTACAAGTTGAGGCGGGAACTACTTTTGGTCCGCCTGTCTAGCCAAATTAATCGTATCCACTCAAAAGCTGGCAGACTCTCCCCCAGTTGAGAATCTACCAGACGATACTCAGTTCCCAACGATCAAACAGCAAGTCCCCTCAATCGAGTAAAAAGCTCCGTCAACTCACATCGATCAGCCTCACCGTCGTTGTATAGCGAGCAGTTGATAATTTGTTCTGCCGTCATACTTGGCCAAAACCTATCTATAACGTCGTCGGGCTTCATGCCAACCGCGTTGCCAATGATTTTCTTAGCGTCACAAATATCGGTGAATATGACACGTTGACCGGTTTGGGCAAAAATCATATCTGGACAGAGGTAATTTTCCACTTCGCGTTTCTTTGTCGAGTAGAACTTTCGTCCTTGCCCCTCAACCTCCTGCTGCCTCTTCTTTATAGATTTCACTTGCCCAGGATCGCCACCTATATCGGAATCGAGGAACACACACCATGGCAAGCCCAAATCATCTGCCAGATTTAATGTAACCCAGTGCTTCACACTGCCACATCCGCCAATCAGAATAGGAACGATACCCAAATCCTCCAAATCGGAATCTAAGTGACCTCCATGTTTTAGTGCCTTAGCTGCATGACGTAGAAATATTACGTCAGACTTACCTTCAACTAGTATCACCGCTCTCGCGCGCTCCATACCTGTTTCAGGAAGGATGCCGAGACTTTCGGAAGCTTCTTTGAGGACATCTGGGTGCGGCATCTTGACTACAGGAGTGCCTTCATCATCCTTAGTTACATACCTAATCCCCTCAATCGGCATCAAGCCTGCCAATGCAGGCACATGAGTTGTTACAATAATCTGTCGGTTAGGTTGAAGGGAAAGAGCTAAAAGCGCCTTCATCAACATAATTTGATAGTTGGGGTGCTGCGAAGTCTCTGGCTCCTCAATGGCATAGATCACATTACGCTGTGAACCAACTACCACTTTCGCCGCCTCAGCTCGGAAAAAATTAAGCAAAATCAAGCGACGCACGCCGCTGCCGCGCTTGTTAATAGGAATGCCATTTTCACCATCCAATGTAAAGCTGAACGTCCATTTAGGCTTTTCTTTGAAGCGCGGAGTAAGCTCATTAGCCAACTCTGGTGCCATCTCTCGTAACTTATCAAGTGTCCGAGAAGCGACATCTAATACACTTGCTTCGATCTGTAGCTCAAGCTTATTTATCTCTGCCTGAAGCGCACTCTGCGCGTCCTTTACTGCTTGCTGTAAGGGATTTTTTGCTTCGGCATCGCCATCATTGCTTTCTCGATCAGCCTTGAAAAGTGCAAATGTTGGCAGTTGATCCTGAATCTTCCCCCAAATAGATTTGCTATCAGTTGAAAGTTCTTTATCTACATCTAAAAGTGTTTCTTTACATGCCAGATGCGGAACCCCAGCTCGAATAGCCTGCCGCCAAAACGATGCCACGCGCTTATCCGCCACAACATCAGCTACACCCCGTTGCTCACCTAATTTCTTAAGATCGGCAATTTTCATACTCAATAATGTACTCAATAATTCATCAGCTGGATGATTGCAACGAATCGATGTACGCTCCAACTTTCCAGTCGTTGCCTTAAAAGTCTTGACTATTTCGAAATCGCCGTCGATATTAATTAAGTACTCTTGCGCGAGGGAAGTTTGTACTTTTTCATCTAGTATCAGCGCTTCAGGTAGGTCATCAAATATGCAAGTAATTTCAAACTGCTCAGCGCCTGCTTTTAGACTAAAACAGTTCATGTCATTTTTATCTGCTTTAGCGCCATCAACCTCAAAAAATATGGAAAGCGCTTCAAAAATAGTAGATTTCCCGAAATCATTGCGACCTACGATGCCAGTCATTGCCTCATCGATTGAAATAGCAATAGCATCACGATATCCGCGAAAGTGACTTAGTTTTATAGACTTTAAACGCATTAGCATATCCTTTTAATATCGCGCATAACGGCAAAAATCTGGGGCGGCACTCAAATAAATATAATTGATTGCAAAAATATTAAAATACTAGTCGCCATCCGTATTGGTTCGCACATTTAATTGCCATTCAATTGCACCTTGTGTAGAGGGGTGCTGATGATGGTTTTGTAGCGGAAATTTATCTCCTTTATTACAGGTCACTTCCTTTTTGCAACCGAGATATTTATAAATTCCTGACATAGGGACAATGTCTGCGGGGCCGTGCCTCTTAGTCCACCATTCACCACCACCACTTTCCGTGAGACTTGAACTGCTTATATGCCAAGACATATCTAAATTCCTCTTTTTTTTAAAAATCGTAAAACCACACAATATCTTAAGCGAATTCAGATGAATCAAGCAAATTATGATCTTTTGATGCTATGCAGCAAATATTAAAGCAACACATCCACAGCTTTCAAGAAAAATTGCAAATAATTGTTGCATTAAATTTCGATTTGAACTATTAAAAAATATTCAAGTTTTATGGGTTGCATAGATAAATAATTCATTTTGAAATAGTATACTTTCTTTACGTTAGATTCTAGCTATTGATAATCGCCACGCTTGGCTCGCGCACCGATGCCGTGGCAGCGAAATTCGTTTTTGAAGCATCTCTTACAAACACGTAAGCGCAAGCAGTATCGCGCTTGCTGCACCGCCCATTTCGGCACCCCAAGCATGTACATGAAATCACCGAGCATTCGGGTACGGTTTACCGCTCGCCAGTTGGTTCGCCTGGAGTTACGGATAATCCAGTACTGATTGCGGAATTCATCCTCAATTTGCTCAAGTATCCGCAGCGAATTAGCGTCAAAATTTGCCATGTCACGTCCCTCCTCCCCGTCAATCAAGGTGGAGTAACTGTCAGAACGGACAATCGTCCACCACCTGTGGCAGTCCCGGAGCCGTCGCCAGGTACACGACGCCGAGATTGTTGTTGCACCAGGTCTGCAAGCCGTCCATGCAATGACCTGATAGCGCCTGGAATGCGACCTGCGCAGCGCGCAGCATGTTTGTACAAAACGGCACCCGCCACACATCGACTTCCGGCACCACGATGCCCCTGGAACGGAAGTAGCGTTTCTGGTCAAGCGCCCTGCACTGCATTTCCTTGCCGCAGTATTTCGCTATATAGTTGGCGATCTTGTGCGCCCCGGCCACGCCGAAGCCGAAACGGTGCGGGTCGCGAACGTGAACTTGGCCCATCTGTTCACCGTTCGGACCGCGCCCCAGGATGCCTTGCCAGATGGAGCGCAGCAGTGCATACATTTGCCGCCCGGCGACCGCCACATGGAAATGCAAGGCGCCACGGGCCTGTTCTTCAATGACCGCTACATAATGAAATTGTTTATGCTTACCAAGTTTTCGACAAAATGCCTAACAGGCCGCGCTAACAGTACCGTGCCTACTGCTTGTGCCCCAGATGGTCAAGAACTTCGTGGCGGAACAGAGGTGGCGTGCGAATAGCAGCGGGGATGGCTGCTGAAGTGCTGGTTTGATCACGCAAGATAATCTATCCTCCATATTAATAACTAATAAATGGAATTACCGGGGATGCCGAGAGGTTAAAATCAATCAGCTAAGCGAACCGATTGCTCGCCGATCTTTGTACGTAGGTTTTTACGTTTAATCAGTATTTTTAACTGCTTCCTACTTATTTTTATTTTCCGAGGTGGCGGGAGGTGAGGCTTCTGTGTGCGCCAATACAATACTCAAGTCGAATTTTTCATTTTCTTCCAAAGGCACTGCGCATATATTTTTACAGGGATGAGAGCTATAATTATCTTCAATTTGGACAATTCCGCATTGATTCCTGGATTGACATATCCACGCGCTCCCTGAGTTAGCGCGAATATCTATAGAAAAAGTTTTATCTTTAGGGAAATAAGATGGAATAGTTTTATTTAATTTGTCGAACGGATTATTATACATCGCATGTATGTTTCCAGTTAGCACGAGCAGGCGATAGCCTGGATGTTCAGCCAATTTGCTGATTAAGTTATTCGCCATTTTCTCTTCGGTAGCATCACTGAAGCAAAGAATTTTAATATCTACATCCTCAAGAAGGCTGAGCGATCTGAGTGAATCAATTAGATCGAGCATTGCTATACTTGAACGTCCATCATATATCCCGCTAGCAGGCTTCCAAAATTCCCGCTCTAACATTGATTCTCTGATATTTCTCGCTTCTTTTTCGTTGACATGAATGAAATTATTTAAAATAACTTCCTCGGATTTTGGAATTTCCAATGCGACCGCAATATTTCTTTTCTGCATAGATAAACTTTCTACAAGATAGTAAAAAATTCTTGGTGAATGCACAGTCCCATGAATCTCTCCGACAAAAATATATTCATACTGATCTTTTATTTGGAAACCCCATGTGGGAGGCGAGATAAGTACGCCAAAAATAATTATGGCTTTTAATAAATTGGTAGCCATCATCGAAGATTATCCTTGTTAATTTTATCAGCTTTCATAATTGATATCTTATTTGGCGTTGGCAAATAGCCCTCTTCAAACGATTTATAATAATCAGTATTTTCCATGTAATATTTATCAAATTCCTGAATGGTTAGTCTAGGTTTTTCATTTGAGTATTTAAAAGACGATTAAGCTGCTCGCAATAATCTTCAACACCGCATCGGTTTTCCAAGTCTCCTTGCCGTCGACAGAGTTGAACGCGATTCCAGCACCCTGCTCCCATTGTTTTTTCGCAGCATTGGGCTCATCTGCCGACCGCAAGGTCAACGCGAGAACACGACCCTAAGTCATAGAAATTTTCATTTAATTATTATATAAAAAACAATAATCACTCTATACGGTTATTCAATGTCAAAGTCTCACACATCTTCACAATGACGTGAAAGCAACAAATTATGTGAAGATACTGCCAGAACAGAATCCCGTCGGCGATGGAGCCAGTGTGGCGAACTCGGAGATACCCAGTTGGTGCTTGACCATGTGAACCTGTTCTTGGCACTGGGTGACGGATGGGGGCGGAGCAAAGAATAAGCATGCTGCCTGCCAATGCCATGATCAAATGTGAGGTAATCGTGCAAAGGTAAATAAATCGCAGCATAGCGATTCATTTCTCCCCGATGCAAACCTGCTGTAAAACCAGTCCCGTATTTAGTCTTTACCGACTATACCCAAGCTTTCCATGACCCTGGCAGCATTGTCCTTGCAGTCCACATCCTCCGGTTTTGCATCGATCAGTTGAATCAGCGATAAAAGATGGGCCTTGTTTTGCGCCAGGCGCACTTCCAGCGATTCGATATCGGCTATCTTCTTCTTGAGCGCGGCCATCAGCTCGTCGTGCCGCCATGACGATATATCCTCGGGCAAGACTTGCTTGATTTCGTCGAGGGAAAAGCCTGCCTGCTGCGCGTCGCTGATAATGGACAGGACTGCCACCGCTTCCAGCGGATAGTCGCGGTAGCCGTTCGATTGCCGGCTCACGGCTTTCAGCAAGCCCTTGGATTCGTAGAAGCGTATCGTGGAGGCGGCCAAGCCGCTGCGCTTGGCCAATTCGCCAATTTTCATGGTGTTTCCCGCTAAGTTATTGTGGTTTGTTATCCCGGAGGGCTTTCAGTAGCGCTTGTGCCACCTCCTTGCTGGACCCGGGGTTCTGGCCAGTGACGAGGCGGCCGTCCGTCATGACGAAGCTGCCAAACGGGATCAAGCCTTTTTCATACCGCGCTCCTCTCTTCTCTACCTCGCTTTGCAAAAGGTAGGGAACCTGGTCCCTGATGCCGGCAAGCGATTCTTCTAGGTTTGAAAAACCCGTCACACGGCGCCCTTTGATCAGCGGCTCGCCCTTGTCGTCCTCGAGGTCGAGCAAGCCAGCGGCGCCATGGCACACGGAGGAAACGATGCCGCCGTTGCGGTAGATCGCCTCGGCGATGCGCTTGAGGTCCTTGTTGCCCTTGAAATCCCACATCGTTCCATGGCCGCCCGTGTAGAAAACAGCCGCATAGGCAGCGGGATCGATGTCGGCCGCGGCCTTTGTCGATTGTAATGATGCCATGAAAACAGGATCTTTCAGGTGCTCTCTTGCCGCCTCATCCATGTACAGCCATCCTTGGCTGCGTTCATCGAGCGGCACGGCCCCGCCGCCTGGGCTGACGAAGTCCACGCCATAGCCGGCTTCCTGCAGCGCGTCGTACACGTGCGTCAGTTCCGTGAGCCAGAGCCCCGTATGGTCGTTTCTGCTTGGATATTGGGAATGATTGGTCATGACGACCAGCACTTTTTCCATGCCCGGACCGCGCATGGGGGACGCAGGTTCAGCAGCAACCATCTGCATGAACAGCAAAGGCATGACAGCCAGGAACAGCTTCTTGATAACAGACATGGGATCGTCCTCCGAATAGTTGAGTGGTCTGGGCCATGTTGTCCGAACACAGCGTGATCGACTATAAGCTTAAAGCCAACTTGAATGTCAAGCGGCCGATGGGCAATCGCGCGATTTTTCTGGCCCAAAGGGAGCGGCCTCGCTGCAAACCAGTGTCCCGAACGCGACAGTGCGATTTTTTTCATTTTAGGGCTTGACCTTCAAGTTAGCTTAAAGCTTATCGTGAGGCTATTGCAACCTTGGAGATAAGCATGAAACCCTTCACCCCCCTGACATTGCCCAATGGGGCAGTCATTCCCAACCGCCTCGCCAAAGCCGCCATGGAAGAGAACATGGCTGACCAGGGCCACGCCCCGTCGGATGAGCTGATCCGTTTATACCAGTCGTGGGCTGACGGCGGCGTTGGCCTGATGATCACTGGCAACGTGATGATCGACCGTCGCGCCATGACGGGCCCCGGCGGAGTGGTGCTTGAGTCCGAGCAATTTGGCGCCCGCTTCGAGAACTGGTCCCGTACGGCCCGTTCACGGGGGGCGCACATCTGGATGCAGATCAACCACCCAGGACGCCAGATGCCAGCCGCCATGGGACAGGAAACCCTGGCGCCGTCCGCCGTATCCATGGACCTGGGCAACTTCTCCAGGCAGTTTGCGGCGCCGCGCGCAATGACGGAGGCCGATATTGCCGACGTGAAGCAGCGCTTTGTCCGGGCGGCGCAGCTGGCGGAACAGTTTGGCTTTACGGGCGTGCAGATCCATGCGGCGCACGGTTACCTGATCAGCCAGTTCCTGTCCCCGATTACCAACAAACGCAGCGACCGCTGGGGCGGATCGATAACAAACCGGGCGCGGCTGCTCGTCGACGTCGTCAACGAGGTGCGCCAGGCTGTCGGCAAAGGCTTTGCCGTCGCGGTGAAGCTCAACTCGGCGGATTTCCAGAAGGGCGGATTCAGCTCGGAAGATGCCAGGCAGGTCGTATCCATGCTCAACACGCTGGGCGTGGACTTGATTGAATTGTCTGGCGGCAGTTATGAAGCGCCGGCCATGCACGGCCAGACCCGCGATGGCCGCACGCTGGCCCGCGAAGCCTATTTCCTCGAATTCGCCAAGGACATCGCCACGGTGGCCAGCATGCCGCTCATGGTAACAGGCGGCATACGCCGCTACCAGGTGGTCGAGCAAGTGCTGGACAGCGGCAGCGGCATCGCCATGGCCGGCATGGGTACGGCGCTGGCGCTCGATCCCCAGCTGCCCATGGCATGGCGTTCCAATCGATTGGCCAGCCCGTCGCTCCGGGCCATCACCTGGAAAAACAAGGTGCTGTCGTCCATCGCCTATATGGCAATGGTGAAGTATCAGCTGCGGCGCCTGAGCCAGGGCAAGCATACCAAGCCGAATGTGGCCCCTGCCCTGGCCTTATTGATTCAGCAATTGGAAACCATCGTCAGGAATCGCCAGTATCGCCGCCGGATGAACAGGCATGCGCTTGCCGCGTAATGGCCGTAGTGGGTCTTAAATTAACTTTTCCAAATCAACCATTAGAGGTACGAGAAATGAAGATGAAAATTGCCGCGGCAGCCACTGGATTGATCTTGAGTACGGCAGCAAGCGTTTCCTGGGCTGACACTGGCGTGGAAAATACGCAGGTCGTCATGAATATCGCGGGCCATGACGTTCCCGTGAAGGCTGGCGGCCTGTACGACCGGTTTCGCTCGAATCCTCCTTTGTCGGTCATTGCGGCGGAAGCGCCAGACGTCGACCTGAGCTGGTTCAAGGGAATCAAGAAAGAAAAGGTGGCCATCGGCTTTGAATCGTATTCGCCGAACTTCTATTACAAGAACCGCAAGATCACGGCCGTCTTTACGGCGGACCTGGAAAGGCTGAAGGAACTGATGCCGGAAGACATACGCAAGCAGGTGCAGCCGCTGCAGGTATGGCCAGGCCGGGGCGCCGTGGCATTGACGGCCTACGCCTATGATTATTGCGACAACGACAGCTACAATGAAATCTCATTGGCGATTGTGACCAATCAACCCGGCACAAGCAGCTTTGGCCCTTTCACCTTGCTGGGCCAATCGCTGTCCAAGGACTTCTGGGGCTATGTGCTCAAGCTGCCCGTGAATACGGAACTGGCCAGGGTGCGCGGTGTCGTCGGGTACAACCTGCCCAAGTGGCTGACGGGTATCGATCTGAAGGAAACCGAATCAGGCATTTCCTTCGAAGTCACGGATAGAGAAACGGGAAAGCTCGATTTTGTTTTTGAAGGAAAAAAACTGGGCGACTTGTCGCACAAGGCCGATTTGGTGACCAACAGCTTCACCAACAAGGACCTGGCCGGCAAGCTGACATATGGCTATGCCGTTTCCCGCCAGCTGAGCTACGCATCGAGTACGAGCGCGGACGCCGTCGGCCTGAAACTGGGCGACGGCAGCTTCTCCCGCTATATCAAGTCATTAAAGCTGGGGAAGATGATGAAATATGAATACGTGCCGGAATTCCAAAGCGCGCTGTATGCGCCGAAGCCGCTCGCCGCCCTCGGCGCCGAAAAGTGATGGGTGAAGAAGAAGCGCCAGATCGCGCCGCGAGAAGTTAAAAGCACCCGTCCGGGTGCTTTTTTTATATCGGATGCGCCTGCCACTGCTGCTGCAATACGTTGATGTAGGTCATTCAAATTTCACGCTCCCTGCAGCAGAATATGAGCATGCGCAAACGCCTGTACTGCAAACCACGGCAGAACGTTTCGCGCCCTGCACGATGCCCTACCCACTTCACAAGGAATAACATGACACCCACTACCATGAAAGCCGCCGTTGTCGAGCAACTGGGCCAGCCCCTGGTGCTGCGCGACGTACCCGTGCCGGTTCCCGGCCCTGGCCAGATCCTGGTCAAGACGGAAGCGTGCGGCGTCTGTCACACTGACTTGCATGCGGCGCGCGGCGACTGGCCCGTCAAGCCCACGCCGCCGTTCATTCCCGGCCACGAAGGCATCGGCCTGGTGGTGGCCATGGGCACGGGCGTGACCGAGGTGCAGCTGGGCGACCGGGTCGGCGTGCCCTGGCTTTATTCGGCCTGCGGCCATTGCGAACATTGCTTGGCGGCCTGGGAAACCGTGTGCGCCGAAGCGCAGTTTGGCGGCTACACCAGGAATGGCGGCTTTGCCGAATACATCCTGGCCGACCCGCGCTATGTCGCGCATATTCCGGCGGGTCTGTCCGCCGTGCAGGCGGCGCCCATCATCTGCGCGGGCGTCACCAGTTACAAGGGCATCAAGGAAACGGGCGCGCGGCCGGGCGAATGGCTGGCCGTGTCCGGCATCGGCGGACTGGGCCACCTGGCCATCGAGTATGCGCTGGCCATGGGCTTGCGCGTGGCGGCCGTCGACATCGATGAAGGCAAGCTGGAACACGCGCGCGCCCTGGGCGCCGAAGTGACCATCAATGCCCGCCAGGGCGATCCCGTTGCGGCCCTGCGCGAAGCGACGGGCGGCGGCGCGCAGGGCGTGCTGATCACGGCGCCGTCGATCGACGCCTTCCAGCAGGGCGTGGCGATGACGCGCAAGCGCGGCACCTGCGTGCTGGTGGGCTTGCCGCCGGGCGACTTCCCGACACCCCTGTTCGACGTGGTCGCCAATTGCGTGACGATACGCGGCTCTTTTGTGGGCACACGCCAGGACATGGCCGAAGCGCTCGCCTTCGCCGCCACAGGCAAGGTCAAGGCCGACGTGGAATTGCAGCCGCTGTCGGCCATCAACGAGATCTTCAACCGCCTGGAACATGGCAAGGTTGCCGCGCGCGTGGTGCTCGATTTCAGCGGCAGCTGAGCGGCGCGCCGACGGCAGGCTGCGCGGTGTGTCGTGCGACGGCAATACGATTGATGTTGCTATGATGGCATTTTATAAAAGACACACCGAGGATACACCGATGAAGAAATCCCTCTCCCGCCTGCTGGCCTGCGCCGCCCTCGCCTGGTCGTTTTCGGCCAGCGCAGCAGACTCGGCTGCGGCTACGCTGCCCGGACACTATTACCTGCAAGGCGTCATGGAAACGGGCTCCGAACTGCTGCTGAAAAAGGACGGCACCTTCGAATGGATGCTTAGTTATGGCAATACCGACGAACAGGCCAGCGGCGAGTGGCGCGTTGCCGGGGACCTGGTGACCCTGGTGGCGGGCAACGGCGGCAAGGAACCGCAGTTTCGCGTGTTCGACGAAACGGAAATGAACATCCAGAAACCCGCCGAAGCGGGCGTGTGGGTGGCCATCGTCGGCTACCCCAAAGTGGGGCCGATGCCCGGCGTGGAAGTGAAGTTCGAGGCGCAAAGCGGCAAGACGGCCACGGCCGTCAGCGTAGCGAACGGCGACGCCATCGTCTCCATGCCCGCGTCGGAGCGCTGGGTGCGCGCCGGCTTGCGCCGCCAGGGCTCGAAGGCCGACTATCAATGGCTGGCCGTGCCGCCCGAGCGCGCGCAGGAGCGCATCGCCGCGTTCGCCGTCACCGATCCCCAATGGTTGCGGGGCCAGGCCTTCCAGAAGCTGGCCTTGCGCGTCGTCAAGGGCGGCCTGAAGGTCGACGATGCGGACAACGGACTGGCCAGGGGCCTGTACGCGAAACCGGCATCGAAGCAATAACCTTTCCCCCTTGTTCCATTCTCCAGGCAGTTTGTCCCGGTCAAGAACATTGACCTGGACGACGCTGTTTGCGCCCGCGCACGCCCGTGCGCCGTTGACACCCCGCACGGTCTGTCCTATAGTCGCCGGGTTAACGACAAATGAGAATGAGAATCATGTTCAGCTCTATCAAGAAATGGCTCGTATGCTATCCGCTCGTGGCCGCCAGCTTGCTGCTGGCCGGCGGCGCGCAGGCGCAAGCGACGGATCCTGGCGCCGGCGCCAAACAGTTGTGGCAATTGATTGACTATGTTGCCGTCGATTACAGCGGCGCCGTCGAGCATGGCAAGGTGGTCAGCGAGGCCGAATATGCGGAAATGCTCGACTTCACGGACAACGCGACGACGCAGATCGCCGCCCTGCCCGCCCACGCTTCCAAGGCAACCATTGCCGCCGCCATCGCCGACTTGCGCGCGGCCGTCGTCGCGAAGGCGGACGGCGTGGAAGTCAAGCGCCTGGCGCACCATGCGAATGGCTTGCTGATTGCCGCCTACCCGATCCCCGTGGCGCCCAAGGTGCTGCCCAACCTGGCGCGCGGCGCGGCCCTGTATGCGGCCCAGTGCGCGTCTTGCCACGGCGTGGCCGGCGGCGGCGACGGTCCGCTGGCGGCCAGTCTGGAGCCGAAACCGATCGCCTTCACGGATGGCGAACGGGCGCAGTCGCGCAGCCTGATGGCGCTGTACCAGGTCATCTCGCAAGGCGTGGTCGGCACCTCGATGGCCAGTTTCGGCCAGCTGTCCGAAAACGAGCGCTGGGACCTGGCCTTCTATATCGGCGGCATGTCGCACGATGCGGCGGCAAGCGCGCACGGTGAAAAACTGTGGCAGGACGATCCGCGCAGCAAAAAACTGTACGCAGACCTGGCTGCCGTGACGACCCTGACGCAGGAAGCCGTGGCCGCCAAGCTGGGCGCGGACGAAGCCCAGGCGCTGACGGCCTTCCTGCGCAGCCATCCGGACAAGGCTGAGGCGCACAAGCCGGCCGGCCTGGCCCTGTCGCGCCTGCGCCTGGCGGAAAGCCTGGCCGCCATGCACGCGGGCGACCGCGCGGGCGCCACGCGCCTGGGCCTGTCCGCGTATCTGGACGGTTTCGAGCCCATCGAGCCGATGGTCGGCGCGCGCAACAAATCCCTGCTGCTGGCCGTGGAAAACGCCATGCTGGCCTACCGTTCCGCCGTGGCCAAGGGCACGGTGGCCGACGCCGAGGCGGCGGGTGAAAAGCTGCAGCAACTGTTTACCCACGTGGAAGCGGAACTGGGCGATGCCAAGGCGGACCCGATGACGACCTTTATCGGCGCCCTGACGATCCTGCTGCGCGAAGGTGTGGAAGCGCTGCTGATCGTGATCGGCATCATCGCCTTCCTGCGCAAGGCCAAGCGCAACGATGTGCTGCCCTATGTGCATGCGGGCTGGGCCAGCGCGCTGGTGGCAGGCGGCCTGACGTGGGTGGCGGCAACGTATCTGGTGACCATCAGCGGTGCGAGCCGCGAAGTAAGCGAAGGGCTCGGTTCCGTGTTTGCGGCCCTGGTCTTGCTCAGCGTGGGCCTGTGGATGCACCAGAAGAGCAGCGCCGGGCGCTGGCAGGAGTACCTGCACGAGAAACTCACGGCAGCGATGAGCCGGCGCTCGGCCTGGGGCCTGTTCGCCCTGGCCTTCATCGCCGTCTACCGCGAAGTCTTTGAAACCGTGCTGTTCTACTCCGCCCTGGCGGCGGACGGCAATGGCGGCGCCCTGCTGGGCGGCTTCGCGGTGGCCATCGTGCTGCTGGTTGTCATCGCCTGGGCCTTGCTGCGCACCAGCGCTCGCATGCCAATCGGCAAATTCTTCTCGTGGACGTCCGCCTTCGTGGCCGTGCTGGCCGTGATACTGATGGGCAAAGGCGTGGCCGCGCTGCAGGAAGCGGGCTGGGTGGGCGTGACCCCCGTCGACTTCATGCGCATCGACTTGCTGGGCATCCTGCCTACGGCGGAAACCTTGCTGGCGCAGGCGGCCATCCTGGCCATCATCGTTGCCGGCTATGGCTGGAACCGCGTTTCCGCAGGCAAGCGCAAGCCCGCCTGACCGTCAAACGCCCAGGAAACGCGCCGGCACGGGCGTTTCTGCCTGAAATGGCTGACCGCCCCCGATCGCTGCCTGCAGCGGTCGGGGGCGGTGACGTTGACAGCCGCTTAGCGCGCAACTTTCCCTGAAGACTTGGCCGCGCTGTGCACTTGCACCCCTGCCAGCCAGGTTTCCTCCACCACGATGTCGCGCAGCTTGCGCACCGTCTCGTCCAGCGGGTCTTGCGCAAGAATCACCAGGTCAGCCCGCTTGCCGGCTTCCAGCGAGCCCACCAGATGATCCATGTGGCAATGCCAGGCGGCATCCAGCGTGACGGCACGCAATCCCGCCATGCGGCTGATCCGCTCGCCCGGATTCAGCACCTCTTTCCCTGGCGCACCTTCCATGGTGCGGAACACGGCCTGCTCCATCATGCGCAAAGGACCCAGCGGCGAGACGAAATGGTCCGAATGCAAGCTGATGGGCATACCCGCATTCAATGCCGAGTAGCAACGATCCAGCAACTGGGCCCGCTCCTGGCCAAAAATGGTCTGCTGGAACGTGTGTCCCCAATAGCCGACGTGGCCGATGAGGAAACTGGGATTTAATTGCAGTTCCGCCATTTTCGTGATGGCCTCATCATTCAGCAGCGATGCGTGCTCCACCCGCAGGCGCAGCTGGCGCCGCTTTTTCGCCTCTTCTTCGCTGATGCCGCCTGGCCGTGGCGTCAGTACCTGATCGTAGCTGTGCAGCACATATTCCACTGCCTTGTCGCCGTTGGCGTGGACCAGCACGGGCCAGCCGCGCCCCACCGCCTTGTCCAGCATGCGGGAAAACACGGACGTGTCGGGGTAGTTGCTCAAGCCGGTGGGCGGCACCTCCGGTATCGAATGCTCGTGCGAGCACGCATAGGGCTGGCTCTGGTATCCCGTCAACCCCTGGTTCGAGCCATCCGCGATCAGCTTGATCGCCTTGATGCTGAAACGCTGGTCGCCGTGGTTGTCCAGGTCCGGCTTGTAATGATCGAGCCAATTGTCCAGTGCTTTTTCTTCCGGTTTGGTAAACAGCGCGGCGCCGATGCGCACGGGACCGAGGTGCGCTGCCAGCTTGAGCAGGCCGATTTCCACCAGCGGCGTATCGGTGGCGCCCACGCCGGCGTCGAATACGCTGGTAAAGCCCATGGCCGAAGCGTTGTCCAGCACCTGCTTCAGGCAAGCGATAAATTCCGGCAGCTTGGGCAGCGGCGCAACCAGCAGCGCCTTGGCGATCCGGATTTCGGTCAGCACGCCGGACGGGCTGTCCTCGATGTTCGCCGCCTTCAGTGCAGCGGTATTGAGATAGGCAAGGTGGCCAGACGAGTTCATCAGCAGGATAGGCACCGTGCTGCTTAGCTTATCCAGTTGGCTGGCGCCGATGTCTTCCCAAGACTGCATCAGCGAAGGATCGACGCCGAAGCCCAGCACCCAAGGGTTGCCTTTTTTATCTTTCGGCAGCTGGTCCGGCTGCTCCAGCGCCGCGCTGATCCTCCGGCTGATGCTCTGGAAACTGTATTCCGTATCCAGTTCCTGCTGCCGGGGTATTGCCAGGAACGGCGTGAGCGACAGCCAGCTCTTGTACAGCGCGCTGGGCAGGATGTGCATATGGGGCTCGACAAAGCCTGGCAGCAAGGTGCGGCCGTCCAGGTCCACCTCGCTTGGCTGGTGCGGCTGCATGGCCTGGCGCACCGCGTGCAGCGTGCCGGTGGCAATGATGGTGCCGCCGGCGATGCCCAGCGCCTCTACCTGGTCGCTGCCGTCCGCAGCCATGGTGTGGATGTGACCGTTATGGAAAATCGTCGCTTGCGGCGTCAGTTTCTGGGCTTGCTGGGAATATGCGTGCTGGAACGCGGCGTCCAGTTCAGCGCTGAGTGCGGTTCCCGTCAACAGGCCGCTAGTCAGCGTAGGCAGGTGAGGCAGGTTGCAGCAGGCGCAACCGAGATGGTCATGGCTCATGCAGATTCCTATCAGAGGTTGATGATTTAAATTGATGAATTCATCCCTTGTTCTGGCTCGAATATACCCAACAGCAGAATATCGGGAGAACGGCACGTTTGCACTGGCTTGCTTATTGCCAGCAACTGCCTCGAAGCATAACGAATTAGCGATCAAAAAAACTCAAACATTGTCACGTCAATCAAAATGACGGCGCGATCTATTCAAAAATCCGCCTTGCATTTATTTTCCGGAATATTTCGTCTGACAGTTTCTGACGAAAGCATATGGCCACCCATAGTTGCGTGACAATTGGAGAGTAAACCTTTTAAATATTTAATTATATTCAGTACTGCAGAGATTGCGCCGGCCGACCAATACTGGCCGTATCCAAGGAAATATTCCATTAACCGCAACATCAACGAAAGATTAGCAATGAAAGCTCAACGCACAACAAGCTGGTCGCTGGGTCTGATTGTGGCAGGCGCCCTGTTCTCTTCCCATGCCTATGCGGCAAAAATCCCCGATTGCGGCAAAAGAGAGCCGAGCAAGACCCTGCCCAGCCCGCAAAATAGCGAATATGACGCATACCGCAATGCGAAAACAAGCGCGGTGGCCGGCGGTGCTGGCAATACCGTATTCAATAATAATGAAAAGCGCCTCCCTGCCGCCGGCAAGGACGAGGTTTATTATGAATACTATCTGGGTATTGGCGGCGATGGCGGTGCGGGATCGCATCGCGCGGTATTGCTCGTGCAGACTCCGGCAGGGAAACGCAAATTAGTGGAACGCTATTACACGCAAGACCACTATACGTCTTTCTGCAGCCTCAAGAATTAGACGTTCTTTATTGCATTAAAACGGCGCCGGGGAAACTCCAGGCGCCGCTTGAAATATCCATGCATAAAATTGAATATAGCTTGAATATTTAAATTCATCTAATCTAATAACGGATCTTAGCGCATGCGTGCGAAACAGACTTTGATCTGCGACAAATTCTCGCTGCATTGATCCGCCCAATGCGCAATCCTGCGCGATTGGCACTATAGCCGTTGCTGGCGTTTGCAAGCCGTTACGGGCCATGCTGAACGCAGCGCGCCGCCGTCACTGCAGCGCATCGCGCGCATCCACGTAGGCCCAGGCTTGCATGCCCGACGCCAGCGTGACGCGCTCGCGCCGGTAGTCGGCCACCTCGTAGCCATCCGCCTGGCGCAATTCCTCCATCGAAACGGCCAGCACGGCGCCCGGCACGCAATCTGCCGGCTCGCCACTGCGCGAGGCGATCGGGTGATGCGTCTTGCCGCTGGTCGCCACCACCTGCGCATCGGCTATCGCCAGCAGCGCCAGGCGGTAACCGGGCAACTGGTCGGGCCGGCTGTCGAGCAATCGCCCGAAGGTGGCCAGCTGCACGTCGGCCTGTTGCAGGGTGCCGTAGGAAAACAGGTGTTCTGCCGCTTCCGCTGGAAGAGTTGCCATTGCCGCTCCTTGTCGTTCTGCCTTGTTTGCCTGCCTCGAATACATCAATGTCATTATTCACCAGTGCCGTGGCACAGGTCAATTGTGCACCTGCCCGTGCCTCTGGCCCCGCGTGACGGCATTGACATAGGTCACGATGATGACGGCGCGCCGGCCCTCCACCCGGGCATGGCTGATCGGCCCGCAGCGGTTATCATGCCGCATATCGTGAAAGGAAGACTGGACAATGACATTGATCTCTCGACGCTTGCAGGAACTGGGCTTGACGGACAGCCAGGCGCAGGGCTTGGCGGACGCGGCGCAACGCAAGGACCTGGCCCCCGTGCTGCAGCACTTGCTGTTGCGGGGCCTGTGGTCCGATGTGGTCGATGAAAGCATGCCGCAGCCGCAATGGCTGGACCGCTGGCGCACCTTGGGCGAGTCCGACTTCCCGTTCATCAACGCCCCTGCCCTGCAGCGCCTGCTGGACGCGGGCGTCGACGTGCACGACCTGACGGACGTGGTGCGTTCCGCGCAGGTCTTAACTATCTATAACATCGCCCAGCTGATCGACGAACCTTGCGGCGACCTCGGTTACGACGTCGCGGATGCTCCCGACGTGCAACTGGCATATGTGGATGAGACCGGCGCGCCGCACCGGCCCGGCAGCCTGCATGCGGCGCTGGAAGAACTGGACCCGGCCGGCCGCCATGGCCAGCCCCGTACACTGGAGCTGCGCCAGTTCGGCGGCTTGCCGGACGAATTGCAGGGAGAAATCAAGGACTTGCTGGCGCAACAGGCGTGGTCGCAGGCGGCCGTCGCGTGGAAACGCGCCACCGGCGGCGAACTCAAGCAGTGCCTGGCCACGGTGCAGCAGCTGGCGCGCCAGCTGTAGCGGCGGTGATAGCCTGCGTTACCAGTAGCCAAGCACCTTCCACCAGGTCGTGCCGACGATGGCAAAGATCAGCAGTTCCACCACGCACATGATGAAGCCGACCCGCCACCAGTTGCCCATGGTCACAAAGCCACTGCCGAAGATGATGGGCGAGGTGCCCGTCGCATAGTGGGTCAGGGTCATCATGATGGCCGAGCCGGCCGTCATCATCAGCATGAACGGCACGTGGTATGCGGCCGGAATCAGGTGCAGGCCCACTGTCAGGAAGGCCAGCAGCATGGCGCTGATGTGGGCCGTCGTGCTGGCAAAGAAGTAATGCGAGAACACGAATACCAGCACGAGGACGGCGGCGATGGGCAGCCAGTCCATGCCGCTGGCGACGATGGCCGCCTTCATGCCGGCCGAGAACCAGGCGATCACGCCCGTCTTGTTCAATTGCTCGGCCATCATGACCAGCGCGCCGAACCACACCAAAGTGTCCCAGGCGCTCTTTTCCGACAGCACGTCGTCCCAGTCGATGGTGCCGGTAATGATCAGCACGAACAAGCCGACAAAGGCCACCACCGTCGCATCGAGCGAAAACGCAGGGCCGAACAGCATGGCGGGCACGTTCGCCCACAGCAACAGCAGCAAGGCGAAGGTGCCCAGCATGACTTTTTCCGACGGCGACAGGGACCCCATGCCTTTCAGCTCGGCTTTCGCGTAAGTGACGGCGTCCGGCGTGGCCTTCAGTTCCGGCGGCGACAGCCAGTAGATAATCAGCGGCATCACCAGCAGGCAGACCAGGCCCGGCAGCAGCATGCACAGGGCCCAGGTGGTCCACGTCAGATGGAAACTTTGGCCGCTGGCCTTGGCCACGAAATCGACCACCAGCGGGTTCGGCGCCGTGGCCGTCAGGAACATGGCCGACGTGATGGGATTGGCGTGATAGTTGACGAGGGCCAGATAGGTGCCGACTTTCTTTTCCGTGCCCTTGGCCGGGTCCGAATCGAAGGCATTGGCGATCGATTTCATGACGGGGTGGACGATGCCGCCACCCCTTGCCGTGTTACTTGGCGTAAATGGCGCCAGCACCAGTTCGCAAATGGCCAGGCCATAGCCGATGCCCATGGTGCGCTTGCCCAGCAGCGAGATGAACAGCAGGCCGATGCGGCTGCCCAGCCCCGTCTTCTTCAAGCCCCGCGAAATCAGGATGGCCACGACGATCAGCCAGATCAGGGGATTGGAAAAACTGCTGAGCGCATCCGTGATGGCGCCCTTGGACGAGGTCGACGTCACTTGCGACAAGGACACAATCACGATGGCCATCATCGCCATCACGCCGATGGGCATGACTTTCAGGATGATCGCCAGGATGGTGGTCAGGAAAATCGCCACCAGGCCCCAGGCCTTGGGCGTCAAGCCGTCCGGCGCCGGCAGCAATAGCATGCTCACAAGCAAGGCAGTGCAGATCAGGGCCGGGACGAGGCGGAATGGGACGGCTTCCTTGAAATGCAGGAACAGGTCGCGCACTGTTTTATACATCATGATTTCCTTTACTGGGACAGGCATCCAGGCGGGCAGTCGCGCCCGCGCAGACTGGTGATAATTCTTTTTAGCAACATCATACAAGTTCAGGCGCAAGTACCCTGCTCCATTACGCCTGCACGTGCGGGCAAATTGCCGAATCGTTGACTTGAGCGCTATCACAAGGACGGAAAATATTGACGGCAAGTGACAATAGGTGACTTTTTTGGCAATTTTTCTCTGTATCGTCCCCCGTAGCTGCCGCCAGATACGCCACCAGGGATGACAACCTTTTAAGGGAAAACTTGATGACTAGCACAGAACAGTATTCGATCCACCCATCGATCGGCATTGCCCGCGTGGGCAACAGCCATGATTCGTTTTACCTGGCGCCGGAAACGATAGGCGGGCTGCCGCTGGAAGTGGACAGTAACAACGATCCGCAGCTGGCCAATGGCAAGCCCGTTCACGTTGCCCAGTTCAAGGATGCGGCCGGCCGCGTGCGGCGCCAGGCAGCCAGCTTCAAGATTTACAAGTCCGACCCGGCTCGCCCGGGCGAAAAGACCGTGGTCGACATGCAAGACCCCAGCATTGCCCGCATCGAGTGGAAAGTGCACGTGGCAAACAAGAAGGCGGCCTGGTGGAACTTCATTCCCCTGCTGGGCGACCTGATGTTTGGCCCGTACAACAGCTATGAAACGTGGGAAAATACGCCGCCCGCCTGGAAGCTGACGCCCAACTCCTGGACCAATCTGCGCAACGGCGACGTCACCGGTGCGGCGGCACGGCAGGCACTGATCGTCGATCCGGGACCGCGCACGCTCGACGCGCCGCTGCGCAAGGCCCATTTCGACAAGGATGGCGCCGGCGCGTATAAATATGTGTCCTTTCCCGATCCGCAAGCCATCACGCAAGGCTATCCGGTACGCACCCTGGGCGAAATGCGCACGGACTCGCGCGGCAACCTGCTGGTGATCGGCGCCTTTGGCCGCGCCGGCGGCTCCGAAAGCATCACGGGCTTTGGCGGCGGCGATACGTGGAATGACGATGTGGGCGACGGCCCCGTCAGCGCAACCATCCATTTCAAGGATGGCAGCCCCTGCGTGGAATTGAAAGCGTGGGTGGTCATCGGCTCGCCGAAGTTCGCGCCCGAGCTGGTAAATATTTCCACCTGGGACGATGTCGTGGCCGACATGGCCATCAAATACAAGAACGCGCTGCCCGAAGCCTACGACGCGGCCCGCTGGAGCAGCAGCGATGGCTGGAACCCCGAGTATGTCGTCAATTACGAGCAGGATATCCGCCCCTTCCTCGCCAGGATAGGCGATTACCAGTGGGTGGCGACGGTGCCGTCGATGACGGCCTTCATCCGCCCTGCCTTCGACGTGGCCGATGCCTCGGAAGCGAACCGGCCGCAGCGTGAAAAGTTCCTCAGCTACTTCCGCAAGCCGTCGGCCATCCGGCCCGGCACGGCAGAACAGGTGCCGGGATTCACGGGCGGCCAGGGCGGACAATTGTTCAGCGCCGCCACCACGGAGAACCCCGGCGCGGGCATTCCCCTCGTGCCCTTGAATTCGGGCAGCAATTCCGTGCGCAACAACGTCATCAGCAAGTTTTCGGTCCTGACGGATACGCAATACTTTGCCTTGCAACAATGGGCGGCGGGCAAATTCTCGCCCACCGCGCCGGGCCTGGCCCTGCCGGGCATCGACCCGCTCGACCACGCGACCATCGGCAATTGCGTCGGCGAACCCATGTGCCCCGGCATCGAAGTGACGTGGAGCGTGCGCAATCCCGTCATCTATGCGAAACCGTACGCCATCCTGCACCGCGTGGATGCCGACTACGAAAAGAACGGCCTGTCGGCTGGCCGCGACGAATGCGAACCGCTGGACTGGAACGACCCGACCGTCGGCACCGGCTGCGAACCGGGCGACCTGACCAAGCGCATGGCCATCCCGTGGCAGGCGGACTTCTATGACTGCTCCGTACAGATGATCAACTTCGACAATCCGGACCTGGTGAAGAATCCCGATTCGCTGATCCCCGTGCCGCCCACCTACTACGCCTACTGGTGGCCGCCGCAAAGCCCGTGGAACGTGATCAACGGCGCCACCACCAAGGAAGAACAGGCGCTCGCCGGCGTGCCGGCCGGCATGCAAGTGATGTACAGCCGCGGCATGAACAGTTTTTCGCAAATGATCAGCTCCTGGCATTACCTGGGTTTCATCGTGAACCAGAACCAGGATGCCGAATCGGGCCGCCAGTACCCGTACTTTGTCGAAAAGGAACGCAATCACGCCAAATTCGTGGCCGCCAGCGTCGGGGTCGGCAATGCCAGCAGCTTCGTCACGGGCGACGATGCCAACTACCTGCCCGCGTGGTTCCTCAAGGATGAGGATCCGCAGACGGCGCGCGAGAAAGCATCGCAGCTGTTTGCCAGCGGCGGCGCGCATGTGGCCCTGCAGGATACGCCGAAGAAAATCATGCCAGCCAACCGGCGCCGGTTTTCCCATTGAGCGTGCCAACGGGTTTGCCAACGAGCGCGGCCGCAGCACGCGGCTACGACGTCGTCATAGTCGGCGGCGGGGCCGCCGGCACTGCCGCCGCCCTGACCCTGGCCCGGTACACGGGCTTGCGCATCGCCTTGCTGGAAAAACAGCTGTTCGACGATTACCGGGCTGGCGAAACGGTATCGTCGTCCATCTTTTCCATGCTGGACTTCCTGGGCGTGGGACGCGACTTGCTGGACGGCGCCCAGCTGCCCGCGTTTTCCCACGCGGCCGCCTGGGGCAGCGCCGAACTGATGTCGCGCGACGCCGTGTTCAGCAGCCACGGCCACGGCTTGCACCTGGACCGCAGGCAGTATGACGCCATCCTGCTCGAACAGGCGCGCCAGGCGGGCGTGACGTTGTTGCGCCCGGCGCAACTCGTGCAGCTCGTGCAGCTCGAACACGGCGAGCCATGGCGGCTGCGCGTCCTGGCCGATGGCCAGGAAACGGCGCTGACGGCCCGCTACCTGATCGATTGCAGCGGCAAGCAGGCGGCCATCGTGCGCCAGCGCAAGCGTCCCATCCACACGGAAGACTCGCTGGTGGCGCTGTACGCCTATTATCAGCTGGCAGAAGCGCAATTCCTGCCGCACCGCACCCTGGTGGAAACGACGCCGCACGGCTGGTATTACGCCGCGCCCCTGCCCGGCGACCGCGTGGCGCTGGCCTTCATCACGGATGCCGATATCCTCAAGCGCCTGCGGCTCAAGGAATCGGCGCCGTGGCGCGACGTGGGCATGGACACGCGCCACGTGCGCGATATCCTGGCGCGCCTGCCCGCGCCGGACGCCCTGCGCCACTACGCCATCCACAGCCGGGTGGCGTCGCTGCCTGCGGACGAGAACTGGACGGCGGCTGGCGATGCGGCCGCCTGCTTCGACCCGATCTCTTCGCTGGGCATCGGCCAGGCCATGGCGTCGGGCATCCATGCGGCGCGCGTGGCGGAAGCCTACCTGGCGGGCGACCATGGCATGGCGTCGGGCTACCGGCGCAGCGTCTTCGCCTCGTTTGAAACCTATCTGCAGATGCGGCGCGGCTTTTACGGCGCCGAGCAGCGCTGGCCCGATGCGCCGTTCTGGCAGCGCCGGGCCGGCCGGCATGGCGCCGCCGCAGGCCTGCAGGCCTAGTCTTGCCGCTGCGGCAAGTCCGGGACGCCTGCGTCCCGGCCCCCATCCTGGCACCCCCGGCGAAAAAGTGAGCCAGGTCAAGAGTCCGCATGCCCGGCGCCCGTTTCCGGGCGAATTTCAGCCCCGCCTTGCCATTCGCACTATAATGTCGGCACCGCGTGCGGCAGCAATGGCGGCGATAGACGGTAACAATTTCGTGTGGAGGCCAGTACAATAGCGTCTGGGCCTACACAGGGTTTCACTTTTGCCAGCAGTTGCCAGCAACTAACCATTTTTTTGACCAGCCAACAAACACTATGAGTTCGATGAATGAAGAGCGCGTATTAAGCGTGCACCACTGGACGGATACCCTGTTCTCCTTTACCACCACGCGCGATCCGTCGCTGCGTTTCTCGAATGGCCATTTCACCATGATCGGCCTGCGCGTCGATGGCAAGCCTCTGCTGCGCGCCTACAGTATCGCCAGCGCCAATTACGAAGACCACCTGGAATTTTTCAGCATCAAGGTGCCGGGCGGTCCATTGACGTCGCGCCTGCAGCACTTGCAAGTGGGCGACACCGTCATCGTGGGCCGCAAGCCGACGGGCACCCTGGTATCCGACTACCTGCTGCCAGGCAAGCGCCTGTACATGCTGTCGACGGGCACGGGCCTGGCGCCTTTCCTCAGCATCGTGCGCGATCCGGACATCTACGAGCGCTTCGACCAATTGATCCTCGTGCACGGCGTGCGCCAGGTCGACGAGCTGGCTTACCGCGAGCTGCTGGAAGAGCATCTGCCGCAGCATGAATTCCTGGGCGAAATGGTCAGCGACAAGCTGCGCTACTACCCGACCGTGACGCGCGAAGACTTCCGCAACATGGGCCGCATCACGGCACTGATCGAGAACGGCAAGCTGGCCGAAGACCTGGGCTTGCCAGAACTGAATCCGGCCGAAGACCGCGTGATGATCTGCGGCAGCTCGGACATGCTGCGCGACCTGAAGGAAATGCTGGAAGCGCGTGGCTTCAAGGAAGGCAATACCTCGACGCCTGGCGACTTCGTCGTCGAGCGCGCGTTCGCCGAGAAGTAAGCGACATCGCTCCCGGGGCCCGGCCCCGCCGCTACCTGCGGCGGCGCCGGGCCTTTTGCATGTCAGCTGGCGCCAGGTCCGCGGGCCGCAGCCGGTGTGCCCCGCTGGTACTGCAAGCCGTTCATGAAGCGCTGCACGGGCTGAAACGCGCTGCTGAGGATATCGTCGTGCGCTGCGTAATAGCGCGTCTCGATCTTCAGCAAGCCCAGCACGGTCGCATCGAGCTTGTCGGTCTGATACGGCCGGCTTTCCAGCGCGGCGCGCGCGGCCGTCGATTGCGGCGCTTGCTGGTTATTCCAGATCAGCATGGGAATTTCATAGCCGCTCTTGTCCGAGGCGGAATGGCCCGCATGGTTGCGGCTGTAGCCGACTTCCTGCCCATGGTCGGAGACAAACAGCAGCGAGGCGGCGCGGCCGGACTTGGCTTTCTCCGCCATGCCGATCAGGGTACCCAGCACGTAGTCGCCATAGCGGATGGCGTTATCGTACTCGTCGCGCTGGTTGCGTATCCAGCTGGACCGGCCCTGGCTGGCCATTTGCGCGCTGACGGCGTCATGCGCCTGGTCGAAATGCGAAAAGCGGCTGGGATAGCGCATGTCGTAGCTGGGATGCGCGCCCAGCAAGTGCACGACGATCAGCTTTTTGGGCGCCGTATCGGCCAGCGCGTGGGAAAACGGCTGGAACAGGTTGCCGTCGAAATTGTTTTCGCCGCGGCCAGTGCCATAGTTGATGAAGTCGCTTTCATCCGCCTCGCCCGCCAGCAGCCCGATCCAGCCGTCGTTGCGCGTCTGGTTCGACACCCAGAACGTCTTGTAGCCGGCCGCCTCGGCCAGCATCAGCAAATTCGGCTTGGCCATCCACGCATCGGGGTTGCCGATGTCGGCCGGCGTGAGCATGGTCATCATCGATTCCACCGTGCTGGACGCGGGCGAAATCACGTCATTGAATACCAGCAGCTTCGAGCGCATGGCGTCGAGCTGGGGCGTGGTGTCGCGCGGATAGCCGTACAGCGACATCGAGGCGCGGTTGGTGCTCTCGCCGATCACGAGGATGACGGTGCGCGCATCTTCGCCCGCGTACTGCACATTCCAGTCGCGCGGCGCGGCCATGGCCGCCGTCAGCGCATGCTGCATGGATTTCATCGCCTCGAGCTGCGCGCTGTACTGCTGGTAGCGCAGCGGCCAGAACAGGGCAGGATTTTCGCGCCGCATGGTGGTATTGACGTGCAGGGACACGAGAAACGCGGCCATGAAGACGGCAAAGCCCTTTTGCGCCAAGCCCGGCGCCGCACTGTCGCGCCCCATCTGCCAGCGCTGCAACCGGCGGTCGGCCAGCAGCACCGCCGCCGTCACGAGCACGAACCAGGCGGCCGCTTGCGCCAGCGCGACGCTGTTGTGCAGGAAAAACTCTCCCGTTTCGGCTTGATCTGTCGCAAACATGGCTTGCAAAACTGCATTGGGATTCGGCCGCATGCCAAAATAGCCGCGCAAGAAGCCCTTGACGGCGGCGTCGAGGTAAAACACGGGCACCACGACGCGCAGCAGCACGGTGAATGCGCCGGCACGGCAGCGCCACGCATGCAGCACGCTGCCCGCGCCCAGCAGGAACGCGGCCAGCAAGACGCTCAGTTTCAGGTATTCGTTCGCGCTTAATTGATCGAAAAGAAAGAAAAGCAGCAGGCCGGCAATGCTCAACAGGACACGGCAAAACAGAATCAGCATGGAGGCGGCAAAGAGTAGGTATTGAACAGGGGCAGGCCCGCGCGGACGGGCCAGCGATTGTAGCGCAGTCGCCGGCAATATGTGCCCCATTTCTGCGCTGCGCACCGTGCCGGCACGGCAGGACTTTCGCGCGCGCTCCTGACAGAAATTGTCAGTACTTTTTATTATGCTTTCGGCACCAACAGGCTAGCCAGCCTGTACTATTGATATCACCACCTGCGACAGGACTTTTCATGACACGTGCCATCACCATTCTGACCGAGAACTTTGCCGACTGGGAAACCGCCCTGATCAACTCCACGGCGCGCCTGTATTACGGCTTCTACACGCAGTTCGCCACGCCGGGCGGCTTGCCCGTCACGTCGTCCGGCGGCATGCTGGTCACGCCGCAACTGGCGCTGGAAGCCATTTCGCTCGATGAGCTCGACTTGCTGATGGTGTGCGGCGGCAGCCACTGGCAAAGCGGCAAGGCGCCCGACCTGGGTCCCTTGCTGCGCGCCGCCCGCGACAAGGGCGTGGTGCTGGCCGGCATCTGCGACGGCACGCGCGTGCTGGCGCAGGCTGGCGTGCTCGACACCGTGCGCCACACCTCCAACAGCGCCGACAACCTGATCGATGCCGGCTATGGGGGCGCCGCCCTGTACCAGGACGTGCCCTGGGCCGTGGCCGACCAGCGCGTCATCACGGCGCCCGGCACGGCGCCCGTCACCTTCACGGCCGAAGTCTTGCGCGCCCTGGGCATCGATGACGAGAACCTGGCCGCCTACCTGGCCCTGCATGGGGCCGAACACGGCCAGGCTGCCAGGTAAGGCGTCCACCCGGCTGGCCGCTAATCGGCGGCCAGCACGCGCAGGCGCTCGGTGGCGTGCGTATTGCCGGGGTCCAGCTCCAGCGACCGCCGGTAATGCGTGACGGCCAGCGCCTTCGCGCCGCCCGCCTCGTACGCTTCGGCCAGGCTGTCGTGGCCGTTCGCCCCTTGCGGATACAGTTGCACGCCCAGCGCGAAGACGGCAACCGCCTGTGTCGGCTGCTGCCGGCCCAGCAGGCGGTAGCCCCAGGCATTCAAGTCGTCTTCGCCGGGCGCTGACAGCCCGTGCTGGCGCCGGATGGCCGCCAGTTTCTTGTCCAGCCCGTCGAAACCCGCGCTGGCCGCTTGCTGGCGCAGCAAGTGCGCGGCATACGCGCCGCCGCGCTGCTGGCGCAGGGCAGGAACGTAAAAGCCGGCGACAGTATCGATCAGCTGTTCCGGCTGGCCGCCGGCCAGGTTGCTCAGGATAATGACGGCCAGCTCATCGTTCGGATACACATAAAAGGCCGAGCGGGCGCCGCCGATACCGGCCACGGCCCGGTGGCCATCGCGGCCGATGGTGGGCCAGCCCAGCGCCCACGCTCCCGGCTTGCCATCATTCAAGCTGGTCGGCTGCCACAGCCGTTCCAGGCTGGCGGGTGCCAGCAAGCGGCCCGACTGCAGCGCGATCAGCCAGTTGGCCAGCTCGCCCGCATTGCTGTTGATGCCGGCCCCGGCCCGCATGAACACAGGGAAATCCTCGATCACATTGCGGTAGCCCTTGCCGCCCCGGTTCAGCACATAGGAACTGGCCTTGTTGGCGACCACATCCTTCGCGTCGCCGAAGCCGCTGTGCCGCATGCCCGCCACGTCGAACTGCCGGCGCTGGACGAATTCGGTAAACGGCTGGCCGCCTTGCCGCTCGATCAATTGCGCCAGCAACACATAATTGGTCTGGTTGTAGCGGTAGCGCTCGCCAGGCCTGGCTTCCACTGGCAGCGCCTGCACGGCTTTCCACGCTGCATCGGCGTCGTCCGGCTGCGGCCCCACCAGCTTGCCGCTGCGCTGGTCCAGCACATCGGGCAAGCCCGATGTATGGTTGAGCAGCTGGGTCACTGTCACGGCCTGCCAGGCTGGCGGCAAGCCCGTCAGGTATTGGCTGACGGGCGCAGCCAGGTCGATCTTGCCCTGTTGCACCAGTTGCATCACGGCCACACCCGCAAACGCTTTCGTGGCCGAATTGATGGAAAACAGGCTGGCATCCGTCACGGGCACCTGGTATTGCAGGCTGGCCAGGCCGAAATTGCGCGATAGCACAACCTTGCCACGCTGAATCACTGCCAGTTGCAAGCCAGGAATCTGGCGCTCCTGCATTTCGCTGCGCACGAAGGCGGCAATGTCGCGCTGGGCCTGGTCTTGCTGCTGCACGGCCGGCAAGGCGCCGGCGCCCATGGCGGCTGCCGGAAACGCCGCGGCGAGCGCCACAGCCAGGGCAACGGATGAAAAATGAACACGCATCGTACGGCTCTCTCTCGTAATCTGGATCATGCTGGGCAAGCGGGTCTGCCGCGCTGGCGGCGCCCGGACGACAAAGCGCCGCATATCCAGCCAAGCCGGACATGCGGCGCATGGCGGCCCCGACGGGCCACTATTGCAAAATAGCACTATTGCAAATAAATGTATATACGCGCAGCAAGCTGCCTGCCTAGGTCAGGGCGCCCTCCCCTTGCCGCCTGGGCGCCGGTTCAGGGTCCAGCGCGCCCAGCAGCGGCGGCAGTACGCAGCGCTGCAGCATGGCGCGGTGCGCCAGCGCGCGTTCCAGCAAGGCATGCGTTTCCTGGCGCAAGCGGTCGACCAGGGGATCGCGTCCCACGTCGTCCGCCTGGCGGCCGGCACGCGCCGCCAGGGTGGCGCGCAAGCGGGCGCGCGCCGCATCGGCACTGAGCTGGCCTGCCTGCAGCATGGCGGCCACGGGCGGACTGAACTGGTTGCCTTGCCCACTGCTGGCCAGGCTGGCCTGGCTGGACAGATAGGCGGCCAGGCGGCCCGAGGTCCAGATCAGGCTCAGCGTTTCCGACATGGCCGTTTCGGCCAGGCCCGCCAGCGCCATGAACTGGATCAGGCGCGCCACGCTGCCGTCGAGCGCCGCCAGTTCCGCCTTCGCATCGGCCCCGATGCGGCCGTTGTACTGCGCGATCCAGCGCTGCTGCACGGGGTGCATGGCGCGCTGGATCTGCACCAGCAGGCTATTGCCGATGATCAGCAACTGGCTGTCGACCACCTGCCCCGCCACCAGGCGCAGCTGCGCCACTGGCTGGCGCGCGCCGCGGAAAGCCACCCACAGCGTGACTTGCCCCTCGTCGCTGACGAGCGACAGGTCGGCCACGCGCAGGACGTGGGCCACGGCCAGCACGCGCTGCAGCTTGACGGCGCGCCAGCCCAGGCTGGGGCTGGTCAGGAAACGCGACAGGCTGCCCAGGTGGCTGGCGCGCTCGGCCAGTTGCGTTGCGGCCACGCTTTCCATTTCCAGCTCGGCCAGGTCCAGCACGGGCACGGCGTCGAACATCAAGCCATGCAGCAAGGCCGCGTCGCCCAGCCGGCCCGGCGGCAGCCGCCAATCCTGGCTGCCCTGCACGGGAATGATGGCGCGGCAGCGCGCTGCCAGGCCGGCCAGCGCCTGCACGTAGTCATCGATCAAGCCGTCGAGGAACGGCTGGTTGTCGGCAAAGTCACTGAGAAAGCCCTGCAGCGTTTCCGACGGTGCCACGATCAGTTCATCCAGGTCGGCAATCATGCCCTGCGGATGGTCCGAGAACTGCATCAGGTGTTCGGACACCCACAGCAGCCGGCTGGCCACCGTCTTGCCATAGGCGGCAGAAAAATACACGCGCTGGCTCGCTTCCTCCGCCCCCGTACTGCGGCGCACATAGAAATCATGGCAGTCGCCGATGCGGTTGATGCTCACCTGCCCCGCCTGTCGCGTCGCCACGCCGGCCGGCAGCGGCCAGGTCTGCAGCCAGCTGCTGTCGAGCGTGTCCTCGAGCCGGCGGCGCGGCAAGCCCAGCAGCTTGTTGCGCACGCCGTTCACCAGGCGGTTGCGGTAATCGGCCAGGCGCGCGGGGTCGTCGGCCAGGCGGGGGCCGTCGGCCGCCGCTGCCGTCGCCGCGTGCAGGTTTTCCGTCTCGGCATTGGCGATGGCGATGTCCATCGTCGCATAGTCGTCCATCAGGCTCACGGTCATCATTTCTTGCAGGTAATGCAAATCGCTGCCCAGCCTGTCCTCGATCAGGTCGAAACGGCGCTCGACGCTGTCGAAGCCCCGCTGCATGGCCAGCAGCACCTGGCCCGTGGCTTGCCGCGTCTCGGCGCGGCCGGCGGCGAAGCCTTCGTCCATCTGCGCCGACAGTTCCGCCATCTGGCGCCCCAGTTCGCGGCCCAGGCCGTCGATCTTGTCCTCGATGCCGTCCAGGCGGTTGTAGATGCCGGCCTGCATCGACGCCAGCTGCTGCGACATGGCGGCCAGGCTTTCCTGCAAGGCCTTGCCCACCGCTTCGATCTGCTTGCTCAAGGCCTTGTACATTTCCTCCATCGGATCGGGCGGCGGGCCGAAAATGGCGCACTGCACGATATTGAAGGCAGCCATGCCGATGGAAAACATCATGGAAATGCTGTCGCCGCCCTTGCCGATCGAGCCCAGCCCCTGCATGGCGCGCATCTGTTTCCAGCCATAGGCGATGGTGGCCACGGCGATGCCGATCTGCACGATGCGGTTTGCCCACGTCAGTATGGTCTTGGCCACTTCCGCAAACTTGCCCGAAATCACGCCCTTGTCGTGCAGCCAGTCGAGCGCCGAAGCGCCGTAATGGGCGATGCTGTCGGCCAGCAGCGCATAATCCTGCATCTTGCTGATCTTGCGCTGGGCCGCCTCCAGCTGCCCCTTGAGCTTGGCCTGCTGCTCCAGCTGGCGCAGGCGCTGCGGGTCCATGTCGCGCTTGCGGCGCAGGCTGTCGACTTCGCCGATCGCCTTGCTGCGCGCGGCCACCGCGTCCTTTTCCACGCCGTCGAGCCGCACATGCTCGTGCTCGAGCGCGTCGTCGTACAGGTCGTCGGGCAAGCGCTGGTCTTCGCTCATGCCCGCCGGCAGCTTGACGTCGATGCCCGCCTTGCGCAGCTCGGCCGCCGACAAGCTGAACGGCTTGTTTTCCAGGTCCCTGACCAGCTCGCGGCGCGCCCGCGTATTGTTCAGGGTCGCATCGGCCTGGGCCGCGTTGCGGGTCAGCTCGTCGATGCGCGCCGTGTATGGGCTCTTCAGCAGGCGCTCATCTTCCTGCGCCTGCAGCTTGCTGTCGACCAGCATATTGTTTTGCCACGTCTGCACCATGAATTTCATCTGCGTGGCGCGCACGCTCTGTTCCAGGCGCCGCCGGCGGCTGGCTTCCTCGTCGATGCCGGGCACGGGAGACGTGTCGGCCGGGTCGAGCACGCGGCGCACGGGGGCATTGCTGCTGCGCGCGGGCAGCGGCGTGACGGCGTCCGTCTGTTCCGGCAGCGCCACCGGGTCCTGCGCCAGATACGGCGGATCTTCCGCCCAGCTGAACCACTGTTGCGCATAGGCATTCACATCGCCTTGCGGTATCCACGGCGCGGGCGCGCGCAGGGCCAGAAAGGCGGCCGCGGCGGGCAAGGCCAGGACGGCTCCCTGCGGCGTCGTGCAAGACCACAGCAGCAATTGCTGCATGGCCAGGCCGGCCATGGCCGGACCGCCGGAAAATTCGCCCAGGGCCGTGTACGGGTCCTGCACGGCCGCCAGGTCGGACACGACCAGGCGGCCCGCGTCCAGTTCCTGCTGGTGATAGGCGCGCACGGCCGTCCCCATGCCGCCGATCAGCGCATCGGCAGCCGCTCCCATGGGCGCGGCCATCCACGGCGCCATCACCAGCAAGGCCGTCACTTCGTTCGGCAAGGCCCGCTTGGCAAGGTCGGTGCGCAGCACGGGATCGTCCCAGCCGTTCGGCGTCAGGGCATCGCGGCCTGCCTGCATCAGCATGCGATAGTGGGCCGGCGCGCGCTGGGCCAGGCTTGCCTGCGGTTCACCGGCAGGCGCCGGCCAGCCCAGCTCCACCAGCGCGGCGTAATGCAGCAGCGCCTGCTCGTAGACGGCCGGTTCGCTGACGACGCGGTAGGCGTCGGGGCGCTTGGGCCGCGCGGCGGCGGCCACCAGCTGGCGGCATTCCTGGCGGCGCCACGGCCGCACCTTGTCCGCCGCCGTCCAGATGGCATCGATGGCGGCAATGAAGGCGTCAGGGTCCGCATGGCGCTGGCCCAGCAGCTGCACCAGCACCTGCCGCAAATCCTCGCCCACGCCCTCGGCCTGCTTGCAATCGTCGGCCCGGGCGCCGTCGGGCACCAGCACATGCATCAGGCAGGTATCGCCCTCCCCGCGTGCGGCCGCCAGCAAGGCGTCATCGATGGCGTAATCCTGCACCAGGTGCTGCACTTGCCGCGCCGTCTCCGGCAGCACGGGCGCCAGCGCCGTAGCGATCAGGGTGGCGATGCGCGGATTGTCGCTGAGGAAGGCCGCCGTCGCGGGCGCGATCGGCGCGCCCGCCAGCGGCAGGTCGGGCAGCAGATACGGCGTGCTGGCCAGCAGTTCCGGCGGCAGCAAGGCGGCCAGCACGGGTTCGTTCAGCAAGGCGCTCGTGCGTTCGGCGTTGCCGCCGCTCCACAAGGGCGCACCGGCGGCCGTCAGCTGGGGCACGATGGCGCAGTGCTGCGCGCGCAAGGCCGTTTCGGCCAGGCTTTCCTGGGCGCCGCTGGCCCCATCGGTGGCCTGCAATTCGGGCGGCGCGCCTTGCGCCAGTGCCTGCGCCATGCCGGCCTGGTTGCCGGCGGCAGCCAGATGATGCAGCCAGGAACGGCCGTCGTCGCCGTCGCGCCAATTCCAGCTGGACTGCAGGCCCGCCTGCGCACGGGGCCAGCCGCGCGCCGCCAGGTAGCGCAGTGCGCGGCCCTTGGCGATCACCACGTCGCCGTTGTCCAGCACGGCGGCCGCGTCGGCCGAACGACTGGAACTGAGGCGCTGCAGCATCACATAACCACTGCCGCGCCGGCCCCAGAACATGTAGGCGCCGTCGCTGATGCTGACAAAGCCGCCCTGCGGCAGCGGCAGCAGCGCGCGTCCCACCTGCTCGCCGTCGCTGAGCGCGGCCCAGGTGGCCGCCTGCGGCCGTTCCGGCTGCAACGCCGCCGGGCCGTAGGCCTGGTAATTGCCATTTGCCGTCAGGGCCGCCACGGAACCGTCGGACAAGGCGCTCAAGAAGGCGATGGCGCCCCAGTCTTCCCTGCCGGAACGGGGCACGGCCGCCTGCAAGGCCAGCTTGCCCCCATCGATCTTCCACAAGGCCACCGATGGCAGCTCCGCGCTGCGCGCCGCACCGCTCAGCAGCAAACCGCCCGGCAGCGCGACGAGCGCCGTTGCCGCCAGCGGCATGGGCGGCGACACCTGCCAAGCCTGCTCGCGCAGGGCCGGCGCCGTGACGGTGCGCAGCGCCGCGCCGTCAAAGCACAGCGCCTGTTCGCCCCAGCCGGCCAGCAAACTGCCCGCCTGCGGCGCCAGCCCCGTGGCGATGCGCTGCACGGGCGTCGTGCCGTCTTGCGCATCGATGCGCGCCAGCTCGCCATTTTGCTGCAATGCGAGCAGGCGGCCCGAAGGCAAGGCCAGCAGCGCGACCACGGGAGCGGCCAGGTGCCAGACGGCGCGCGCTTCCCACTCCCACGGCGCGACGGCGCGGTTGGGCGCCATGATCTGCACGGCGCCGTCCGCCAGGGCCAGCGCCAGGCGTCCGCCCGGCAGGGCCGCCATCGCCAGCACCTCGGCGCTCACCGCCATGTCGCGGCTGGCCAGCGGCGCGCCATAGTCGCGGCCCGCGCTCCACAGGGGCCGGGCCGGCAGTGCCGTGCCTTCCCTGGCCGCGCGCCGGTACAGGCTGGAATCGGGCAAGGCCAGCAGTTCAGGCTGCGCAGCCGGGCGTTCCTGGCGCAGTTCGTCGCCGATGGCGCGCAGCAGCGAGCGCGGGTCGCTGGCCGGCAAGTCGCCGGACAGATCCCAGGCCATGACGCCGCCCAGCGATTCCGTCTTGGCATAGCGGATCTTCTCGCGTATCGACGCGGGGTCGTCATACGTCACGGAAATGGCCGGCTGGCCATCGCGCGCCGGCACGTACAGATACGGTGCGCGCGCCTTCGGGTGCAGGCCGGGCGCCACGAAATTGGGAAACTTGTCGGAGCGGCTGCCCAGCTTCATCTGCCCGGCGATATGGCTGTACAGATAGGTGCCGGGCTGGTCGGAAAACTGCCCTTCGGCTGGGCCGTCCGTGCGGCAATTGATGCCCAGGCGCGCGTCCGGATCGCGCTGGGCGCCCGCTTCCGGCACCACTTTCACGCCGCGCCCGTAGATGGGCAAGCCCAGCGACAGCTGCTGGCGCGTGAAGCACAGGCGGTCGGCGTAGTCCAGCATGGTGGCGAGCGTCTCGCGCACGCCGCTCGGCTGTTCGCCCGCGCCCGCGTCCGAAGCTGGCAGCATGGGCGCGTTGAAGTCCGAATAGGTAAGCCAGGGCCCGCCGTAGTCATACGTCATCATGTGGATGGTGTCGACCAGGCGTCCGATGGGGCGCCAGTAGGTGTCGCTGCCGGACGGCACATCTCCGCTGTCGATCAGGCGGATCTTGGCCGCCGCGGCCGGCGAAGCGATGCCCAGGTAAATCCTGCGCTTGTCGGGATTGAAACTGGCGTTGGCCTCGGCGGCGCGCAGCGCCTCGAGGATGCGCACGTAGGCGGGACCGTCGTCCTTGCCCGGATACTCCCAGTCGATCTCGATGCCGTCAAAGCCCATCAACACCACGGTTTGCACCATGGCCTCGGCAAAGCGCTGCGCCTTGACGGGGTCGTTGCCGACCATGCTGAACAGCTCGGCGGCAGGCTGGATCTTCTGCTGCAGCGCGGCCGCCAGCGCAAACTGGATGCGCACGCTGTCGTCCGGCCGATAGGCGCTGCGCGCGCCCGAACCGAAGGTCTCGCTGCCGATGGCGCCCCCCACATTGGCCCAGAGGTTATTGAGGTAGGTGGGCACGAGGACCGTGGACCAGGCAAAGCGGGTGGGCGTCGCACTGGGCTGCACCACGCTGCCGTTCATCGTCAGCGGCGCCCACAGGCGATAGTACATTTCGACCACGGCCTGCCCTTGCCGGATGCGGTACACGCTGATCGTGGCATCCTTGTTCAGCGGCTCGGTCCGCGACGCCGATTCCAGCATTTCGCGCACGCTGAAGCAGTCGCACACCTCGAATTCCAGCACCTTGGGCCAGCCGCCCACGATCAGGTGCACTTTCAGGTCGGGATTGAGCTGCTTCATGAATTGCAGCGAGGACAGCTGCCAATCGTCGCCCCAGTGGTCGGAACTGGCGGGCGTGCCATCCTGATTGATCGTGAACATGCCGTACGACAATTCATTGATGTTCTGGAACGGCACGTCGCGGATGAAGACGTCGCGCTGGTAGCCGAAATAGTTCGCGTAATAGCCGAGCGAGCGGCGCGAAAAGGCGGCGGCCGTCACGAGGTCGCGGCAGGATTGGTCGATCACGCGGCTGCGCTTGTCGCCCATGCTGGCCTGCAGCAGGTCGAGCGGCACGTCCAGCCAGTCGTTGCTGCCGTCAAACTGCACGCGGATCCCAGGCAATCGGGTCAAGCCATCGATCGAGGAGCGGCACACCAGGTATTTGAAACTGCTGACATACGACAGGTCGCGGCCCAGGTTGGCAGGAATCACGGCCGGCTTGCGCAGGTAGCGCACCTGGTAGACAAATTCCGGCATGCCGCTCATTGCCAGGCGGCCCGCCTGTTCCGTGCCGACGCTGACCACGGCCGCATAGCCGCCCGCCTTGCTGATCGCCATGCGCGTATATTCCGCCGGATGCTCTTCCGACGAGGCCAGCGCGCCCCATGGCGCAAAGAACTCGTCCGTGGCGAACAGCGCCTGTTCGTCCAGCATGCCTTCGTGCTTGTTCATCTCGGCCAGGAAATACTCTTCCTTCTTCTGCGGCCAATCCCTCTCGTCGATCTTTTTCGCCGTCATGATGGCGTCGAGGCTGTTTTTGCCCGTGACGGTACCGACGGCGATATTCATGGTAATTTCCAGCTTGGCAATAGCGAGCTCCTGCTGGCTGGTGTTCAGCAACACGATCGTGTCGACACCGTTACGCTTGTGGAACTGCCATTTCAATCCGTATTCTGCGGTAGACGTTTTCATCTCGGCTCCGTTTCCAGGGAGATTAAGGAAATGAAAGTCTATGCCACGGGCAATATTTAAAACTGAGCAAAACTTACATCGGCGGCCTACTCTTGCCCTTCCAGCCACACGTCCTCATACCCTTCCCGGTCGAGGATGAACTTGGCGCCGCTGGGCAAGGCCAGGTAGTCGAGCACCTGCGGCAGCATCTCCTGCAGGTGCTCCGCGTGCAGGGGCTGGTAAAAGCCGCTGGCGTCGTCGTGCTGGCCGCAGTGGATGAACCAGCTGATGGTGCCGTTTTCCGGTAGCTCGATGCGCGTGCCGTAGATGGGCGATTGATCGAGGCTGCCGATGGCCAGGGCCACCATGGGCTCGGGCGCCTGTGCCGGCAAGCCGAACTTGTCGCAGATACGTTGCTGTGTTGCGCTGATCGATGCAGTCATATCGCTTTCAGGATCCGATGTAGTGGTAGTGGAGGCGCAGCGCGCCATCGTGATTGGACATTTCCAGGTGCAAGGTCGCTTCGCCCCGCTTGCCATCGGCCAGCAGCAGGCATTCCAGGCCCAGCGGTCCGGCATCGGTGGCGTACACGTCGACGGCGGGACGACCGCCCTTGCCCGGCACGAAGGCCTGCTCCAGCGGCGCCAGGGACAGCGCTTCGTTGGCCGCAAAATAGCTGTCGAGCATGTCGACGATCTCGTCGGCCACGCCCGGCGACAGGCCCCAGTCGCGTTGCAGCGCAACAGGATCGCGCCGGTCCAGCGTCCGCACGAAGGCGGCGGCCTGCGCATATGCCTGCTGCCGCAGGCTGTCCGTCAAGGCCATTTCCATAGCTCACTCCTGCCTTATCCATTCAACAGGCGCCATTATAGTGCGTGCCGGCTGGCATTGGCGCTGCGTTTGCCATGATAATCGCCCACATGCACCGCGATAGTGCAGCGCAATAATCAATCGGCCTTCCGCTCATTTAAAACCGCACCATGATTATTTATCGCACCGCAATAACTTTTTATTCCACGTGACATTTGGTGAGTATCTGCGGAAGATAATCGTAAATACGATTCATTTTCAAGTTGACGCCTATTTATTCCGGCGCTAATATCGAATGGCCATATACCATGGCATACAACGCAAGCAGTACTTAACCATCACAAGAGGATAGTACAATGCAAAACCAACCAAAATTGTTCGCATTCAAACTGGCTGAGAAACAGGAACAAAAACCGGCAGTGCCCGCCACCGCCTGGAAAGTGCGCGACGGCGTCGCCGTGGCCGGCTGCACCGCAGTCGGTACCAATGACCAGTACCGCGATTCTTCGCGCTTCCAGCCAAACGACCGCGGCCAGTATTGCTGATACTCGCGGCGCATTCACCCCGCCTGGCGCGGGGTTGCATACCATCCCATCCATTAAAACTGGCGCGAATTGCGGCGCGGCTATTGCGTGCGTGCCGGATTCATATGCGGGATATCGTATTTCCAAAATGGCCGGCCATTCGCTGATGCAATATTGGCCTGAAATAGGCATTTGAAATGCACGCCATTTTCCGGCAGCGGCTGTTAACCATCACAAGAGGATAAAAACATGCAGAAGCAAAATCAAACAAAATTGTTCGCATTCAAGCTGGCAGAAAAGAAAGAACAGGAAAAACCGGTCCTTCCTGCGCCCTGGAAGGTGCGCGATGGTGTCGCCGTGGCCGGCTGCACGGCAGTCGACAGCGAAGAGCAATACCGCTATTCGCGCATCGGTTCGAGCGACGGCGGAGAGTTTTGCTGATCTTTGCTGACCTTTGCGCCAGCTGAAAGCCTTGCCACGGCAAGGCTTTTTCATCTTCCCTTACGCAGGCTCCCTACATGCACAAAAAGGTTTTGATTATCAGCCATAGCGGCGACCTGCACGCCGACCTGGTCGAAGCCATCCTCGCCGAGCGCGGCCATGCCCCTTTCCGTATCGATCTCGACGCCTTTCCCCGCGATTACCAGCTGTGCCAGCGCCTGCTGGACGGCCAGGCCCGCTCCCGGCTGCGCCGCCTGCCCGACGGCGACTGGCTGGACCTGCGCGCAGTAGGCGCCGTCTGGCTGCGCAAGGCCGCCGACTATGCCTATGCCAGCGCCAACCTGACGCCGCAGGAACGCGCCTATGCACAGCTGGAAACGGAGCAAGCCATCTTCAGCGTGCTGTACACACTCGATTGCTACTGGCTCAGCCATCCTCTGGCCCTGCGCGGCGCGCAATGGAAGGGCGAACAGCTGGAACGGGCTGCGCGCATGGGCTTTCGCGTACCCGCCACCGTGATCAGCAACGTGGCCGACGACGTGCGCGCCTTCCGCAGCGCCGTTGGCGGCCCCATCATTTTCAAGAGCATGTCCACGCCCAGCCTGGCCGCCGAGACCGTCGATGCGGCCGAGCGCATCAGCGGCGGCATCGGCACCACCATCGTCGACGACGCCATGCTGGAAAACCTCGACGCCGTCGGCGAACTGAGCTGCCAGTTCCAGGAATACATCGCCAAGCAATACGAGCTGCGGATCACCGTCATCGGCAAGCAGCTGTTTGCCGCCTGCCTGTATTCCCAGGACGATGCCCGCACGGCCATCGATTCGCGCGACATGTCGGCCCCCATCCGCTATGAAGCGGCGGCCTTGCCCGAGGAAATACGGCAGCGCTGCCTCGATTTCGTGCACAGCTATGGCCTCGAATACGGCGCGCTGGACCTGATCGTCACGCCCCAGGGCGAATACGTTTTCCTGGAA
This sequence comes from Janthinobacterium sp. P210006, assembly GCF_036231885.1. Lineage (NCBI taxonomy): Bacteria > Pseudomonadati > Pseudomonadota > Betaproteobacteria > Burkholderiales > Oxalobacteraceae > Janthinobacterium > Janthinobacterium sp. P210006. The sequence goes on from NZ_JAZARD010000002.1 coordinate 458,239, forward strand.
AACAATCCTGTCGGTCAATTTTTATATGTACAACAACTGGTGCCCGCCTTGCCCATGCTGGAATGCGTGGCCGACACCCTGATCGAAGGAGCGCTATGCCACAGCCAGACCTGAGCCTGCTCCCGCTGCGGCTGCGCGAACTGGAACAGCAGCGCGACAGCCGGGCCATCGTGCTGGCCGCCTCGCACCTGGACATGGAGCTGCTGCCCGCCCTGTACGAGCTGTGCCAGGGAATCGGTCCCGTGGCACGGCTCGACGTGGTGCTGCACGGACGGGGCGGCATCGTCAACGCGGCGCGCCGCATCGCCATTCTGCTGCGCCAGCATGCGCGCCACCTGAGCTTTATCGTACCCTTCCACTGCCAGTCGGCGGCCACCCTGCTGGCCCTGGGCGCGGATGACATCATCGCCGGCGACCTGGCCCTGTTCTCGCCCATCGACCCGCAGCTCGAAGGCGCGGACGGCGGCGCCTTTTCCAGCCTCGACATCAAGGTCTTCGGCGACATGGCGCAGCAATGGTTCGGCGTGGATGCAGCCGACGCGCGCCAGCAATCGCTGTCCCTGCTGTGCGGCAGCATCTTCCCCCCTTCCCTGACGGCCTTTTACCGCACCACACTGGAGCTGGCGCAGATCGGCGAGGAATTGCTGGCCTGGCAATTGCCCGATGCCACACCCGAGGCGCGGCGCGCCATCGTCGCCCAGCTGGTGACGGGCTACCACTCGCATAACTATGCGCTGACGCGCGAGGAACTGGCCCGGCTGGGCCTGAACATGGCGCGCGATGCCCACGCCGAACGGCTGGGCTGGGCCATTTCGACGCAATTGCAGGCAAGCATAGGAGGCGCCCTGCGCAGCGCGCCCGACGAACCATGGACGGACGCCCTGCTGGCCTCGCGCGACGGCGTGCAGCTGCGGCACCAGCGTCCGGGCGGCTACGCGCCCGTATGGAGCACGCCAGCGGAGTGCGCATGCTGACGCCGCTTTTGGCCCCGTCCTTGACTGCCTTGCTGCCCCAGGTGGCGCGCTGCTGCATCGCCTGGCTGCTGCTGGCGGCGGGCGTGGGCAAGCTGCGCAGCTATGGCGCCTTCCGCAACAACCTGGCCACCTCGTTCGGCGTGCCGCCTGCCGCCGCCACGGTGGCGGCACCGGCCCTGGTGGCAGCCGAGCTGCTGCTTGCCGGCTGGCTGCTGGCCGGCGGCGCGGATCTGCCCATGCTGCTGTCGTTCTTGCTGCTCGGCACGCTCACCGCCGTGCTCGCCTACCGCTATTTCACGCACAGCGTGGTGCGCTGCAGCTGCTTCGGCGAAGCGGCGCGGCCCGTCTCGCAGTACGACCTGCTGCGCAACGTGCTGGTGGTCGGCATCAACGGCGCCTACTTTGCCTTTGCGCCAGGGGCGGCTCTGTCCATGGCCACCAGCGTACTGGCCGCCGGCCTGGCGGCCATCGTGTGCGTGGCCACCATTTCCCTGCACGACATCGCCACCCTGGCAAAGGCCGACTGATGGATTCCACCACATTGCAATGGGTACTGGCGGCGCTGGCGTTTGCCGTCGCCGGCAATATCTGGCTGACCCTGGCCGTGCTGCGCGCCAGCCGCCGCGAACGTATCACGCCGGCGACGCTGGTGCCGGGTGAGCCCCTGCCTGCCGTGCAAGCCCGTCCGCTGGACGGCAGCCCCCCATTTCAGCCGGGCGCGGCCGGCCAGGCCACCGTGCTGCTGTTCCTGGCCAGCCGCTGCCCGAAATGCGGGGAAAAGCTGGCCGGCGTCGAACAGCTGATGCCGCTGGCGCGCGAAGCGGGCCTGGCCCTGTGGCTGCTCAGCGAAGAGCCGCCCCGCCGCTTGCGCGCCTTCTTGCCCAGCAACAGCCTGCGGGCGGCCACGGCGCGCCTTGCGCTGCGCGACTACCGGCGCGTCAATCCCCTGATGAGTTCGCCCTCGTATGTCTTTGTCAATTACCAGGGACAGGTGGAAGCGGCCGGCCTGATCGGCGACGAAGACTGGCTGGCCCTCGTCGGGCAATTAAACGCCGAACCGGCACAGGAGCGCGCCGCATGAGCCATCTGAACATCGCTCCCCACCTGGAACGCCTGCGCCTGCTGTATCCCGTGCGCTGGCGCATCGCCGCCGGCCTGCTGTGCATGGCCCTCACCGTGGGCGCGCAGCTGGCCTTCCCGCAAGCCATCGCCTATTTCATCGACAACGTGGCCGCCCTCACCAAGCGCGGCGTCACGCCGGGCATGGTGGCCGCCATGCTGGCCTTCAGCGTGCTGTATGCGCTGGCTTCGGCCGCGCGCTTCTACCTGCTGCAATCGGGCGGCCACATGATCGTCATGGGGGTGCGCCGGCGCCTGTTCGACGTGGTGATCAACCAGCCCATCGCCTTTTTCGACAAGCACCATGGCGGCGAGCTGAACAGCCGGCTCACGTCCGACGTGTCGGCCCTGCATGAAAGCCTGACCATCGGCGCGGCCAATGCCCTGCGCTCGCTGTGCGTGTTTGTGGGCGGCATCGCCATGCTGCTGCAGCTGTCGCCCATGCTGAGCCTGCCGCTGGCCCTGTTCATTCCCATCAGCCTGTATCTGGGCAAGCTGTCTGGCAGCAATTACCGGCTGCGCGCACGGGCCATTTCCGCCAGCCTGGCCGCCAGCGGCAAGGTGGCGCAGGAGTATTTTGCCCATGCGCGCCTGGTGCAAGCGTTCAACCAGCAGGGCGGCGCCATGGCCCGCTATGCGCAAGCCATGCGGCAACTGCTGGACGTGTCCCTGGCCGGCACGCGGCTGCTGGCCGTGTTCCAGGGAGCGCAGGGGCTGCTCGCCTTCGTTGCCCTGCTGACCACCCTGTGTTTCGGCGCGCACCTGATCGGCCAGGGGCGCCTGAGCGTGGGCGAGCTGACGGCCTTCGTCATCTATGCCAGCATGGTGACGGATACGGCCGGCTCCATCAGCGAATTCTGGAACACCTGGATGCGCACCATGGGGTCGACCGACCGCATCTTCGACATCCTGCGCAGCCACCGTCCCGTGCCCGAATCGGCGCCGCAGCCGCCGCTGGCGGGCCATATCGCGCTGCGCGAAGTGCGTTTCGCCTACCCCGAGCGCACGCAGGTCACGGCGCTCGACGGCGTCAGCCTGGCCATCCGCGCGGGCGAAAAGATCGCCCTTGTGGGCGCCTCGGGCGCGGGCAAGTCCACCATCGCCAGCCTGGTGCTGGGCCACTACCAGCCCGACGCGGGCAGCCTGCAGTTCGACGGCATCGATGCGCGCGTGCTGGGCGTGGCGCAGCTGCGCCGCCAGATGGCCGTGGTGGAGCAGGAACCGGCCCTGTTTTCCGGCAGTATCGCCGACAATATCGCGTTTGCCGTGCCGGACCGCCAGGTGACGCGCGAAGAGATGCTGGCGGCGGCGCGCCTGGCGCATGCGCACGATTTCATCACGGCCTTCCCGGACGGCTACGAGACCCTGGTGGGCGAACGGGGCGTGCAATTGTCGGGCGGACAGAAGCAGCGCATCGCCATTGCCCGCGCCATCCTGCGCGCGCCGAAGATCCTGATCCTCGATGAAGCCACCAGCGCGCTCGATGCGGCCAGCGAACAGCTGGTGCAGCGCGCCCTCGATACCCTGATGCAGGGGCGCACCACCATCATCATCGCCCACCGCTTTTCCACCATCGTGAAAGCGGACCGCATCATCGTGCTGGACAATGGCAGGATCTGCCAGCAAGGCACGCACGCCCAGCTGCTGCGCGCGGGCGGCCAGTATGCGCGGCTGATGCAGCAGCAGCTGTCGCAATTCCAGCAGTTGCATGACAGTACGGCAACGCTGTAAAGTAGGACACGATGAAAAGAACCTGTCATGGCAGTTGCCACTGCGGCGCCGTGCGCTTCGCGGCCGAGATCGACCTCGCGGCGCCCAGCCTGCGCTGCAACTGCTCCTATTGCCTGAAAATCCGCTGCTGGGCCAGCCAGGTGCCGGCCACGGCCTTCCGCCTGCTGGCCGGCGAGGCGGACTTGAGCGAATACCGCTTCGGTGCCGGCCGCGAACGCCACTATTTTTGCCGCCACTGCGGCGTGCGCCTGTTCGGCCGCGGCGACTCCGCCCGCAGCGGAGCGTTTGTCGGCATCGGCGTCAACTGCCTGGACGACGTGTCGGCGGCCACACTGGCCCAGGTACCCGTCACCTTTGTCGATGGCATGCATGACGAGTGGAATGTGCCGCCGCAGGAAACACGGCATCTGTAGGGGCGGAACGACGGCGGATATAGGAAATGCGGGGCGCCGCGCCGCGGGCCGCCAGATAAGCATGCGCACCCCGTTGTCTGGATCGGCATTCTGGGCGATAATTACGCCCATGAACGATACCACCACCTTACCCCCATTGCCCGATCGCCTGTCGATCGACCCCAGCAGCCCTTACCACGTTGCAGCCGTGTTCGAGAACGACGTCGGCATCCGCTTCAACGACAAGGAACGTCTTGACGTGGAAGAATATTGCATCAGCGAACGCTGGATCAAGGTCGCTTCCACCAAGTCGCTGGACCGCCGTGGCCGTCCGCTGCAGATCAAGCTGAAGGGCAAAGTCGAAGCGTTTTACCGCTAAGCAACACATTCAGCCGTCATCGGGGCCGATTTTCATCGGCCTTTTTTGCGTCCGCCGCTTTTCGCTCAGGCGTGGCTGCTGACGAGCCCTGCCGCGGCCGCCATGGGCAGCCACAGCATGGCGTCCGCCTGCACCTCGTCCAGCGTCCTGCCGCCCGCGTGCGCCGCCTGCCGCGCGCACTGCGCCAGCGGCGCGCCGCCGTCCAGCGCCTGCAGCCAGTAAAACTGCCATGGCTGCAGCTCCTGCATGACGATCCGGTAATGCATGCGTGAAATGGCAACAAAAGCGGGACTGGCCTGCGGCTGGGCCGGCACGGCGTCGCCGGACGCGGCCTGCGCCTGCTGCCAGTAGTCGCACAAGGGGAACGACAAGGCCAGCAGCCGCGCGCACGGCGCCAGACGCCATTGCTGCAACGGTCCCAGCAGCAACTCCAGGCCGGAAGGCAGCATGGGCGGCGCCAGCTTTTCCAGGCCGGGCGCCCTGCCCGCCTCGCTGCGCGCCCGTTCCAGCCGCGCCAGTTCCACGGGGAAACGCAAGGCCTCCTGCCGTTCGCCGGCGTCACGCTGGCTGGCGGCGAGAAAATCGGCAAAGCCGCCGCCCAGGTCATGCAAGGTCGCGGAGGCGGACGGGTAGCGCCAGACATAGGCGCGGGCAAAGAACGCAAACAGCTCGTCGCCCATGACCTTGCGCAAGACGGGATAGTCGGCTTGCAGGCATTCGAGCAGGCGCTGCACATAGCCGTCCGCATGGATATGCAGCGGCGCCGGCCCGCCCCTGGCCCGTTTCAGCACTTGCTCCTGCGTCAATCCATGGCGTTCGCCGGCCAGCTGGGCGCCCCGCGCCGCGCCGCCCGGCGCCGTCATCGCCGTCAGGAACCACGCCTGCAGTTGCGCCAGCGGCACGGGGGCGTCGCCAGCGCCGTCTTCAGCTACGTCAACCTCGCTGCCGGCGGCGCTACGGTGCATGGGCAGCCTCCAGGTGAAATCCCAGCGGCGCCGATACGGCGCCCGCAGCGCCGGCCATGGCGGGCGCCGCATCGGCGAATTCTCCCCGTTCTGCCGCGCGCGCCTTGCCCAGTTCGGCCAGCATCTGCGGGTACGGGGGGATGTCGGCATCCCATTCCAGCAGCGCCGACACGCCGCCCGTCAACTGCTGCGCCAGCGCGTACAGGCGCCACACGGCGGTCGGCACGGGGGCGTCGTGGGTGTCGATCAGCACGGCGCCGCAGACGGTGGGGCCGGCCAGGTGGATCTGCACGATGTGCGCGTGCGGCAGCTGGCGGATGTAGTGGGCCGCGTCATAGCCATGGTTATGCGCGCAAACGTGGACATTGTTGACGTCCAGTAAAAGTCCGCAACCCGTGTCTTCGGCCAGGCGGCCCAGGAACTCCCACTCCGGCATGCTGGACTGGGTAAATTCCACGTAGCTGCTGGGGTTTTCCAGGACCAGGGGACGGCCCAGGAACTCCTGCACCTGGCGCACCCTGCCCGCCACGTGGCGCAGGCTGGCCTCGTCCAGCGGCAGCGGCAGCAAGTCGTGGCTGTTCAGCGAGGCGGCGCCCGTCCAGCACAGGTGGTCGGAAATCCACGCGGGGCGTATCTCCCCGGCCAGTTGGCGCAGCTGACGCAGGTAGGCAAGATTGAGCGGATCGCTGCTGCCGATCGACAGCGAGACGCCATGCATGACGATGGGCACCTGCGCCGCCACCTGCTCCAGCACATGGCGCGCATAGCCATGGTTGTCGATGAAGTTCTCGCTGATGATCTCGAACCAGTCCACCTGCGGCCCGTGGCGCAGGATGTCCGCATAGTGCGGCGGACGCAGCCCCACGCCCAGGCCCAGGTTCGGCAGGCCCAGGCGCGGCGGCACGTCATGCATGGCGCGCGGCATCAGGTCGATGGCGGCAAGGCCAGGCGCAGGTCGGTGGGCGGCGGCGGTGCCCCCACCGGCGTGCCGCGCGCCGCCATCACCTTGCCGTAGGCTTCCCAGGCCTTGTCGTAGACATTGTCGCCCAGCGCAAAGCTCATGGTCTGGCCCAGCGCAATGCTGCGGTGGTCGGGCGCGGGACCGAAATCGTACAGGGTCATGGTGGCAGGCTCGGGCGGTTCCTTGCCCGTCGTGTTCGGATACAGCTGCGAGGCCGAAATCGGCACGGCGCAGCCGCCGAAGCCGCCGCATTTGTTGTCGCTGGGCGCGCTGTAGACCTTGTCGGGCTGCGGCGGCGGTGGCGGCACGTAGCACGGCGTGCCGGGCGACGCGGCAAGTTTGACCGAGTGGCCGCAGGACGAGCCGCCCGTGTCGGCCTGGGCAAAGCCGCAGCCGCCCTGGGCATGGCAGCCGTTCGAGCCGCGGCAAGTGTGGTAGACGGCCAGCGCGGCGCAGGTGGACGAGGCCTCGCCCTCCAGGTGCATGCCCTGGCAGGCGTGGTACAGCACGCTTTTCTCGGCCAGCGGCACGCCCGTCGCCAGGTTCGGCGCCTGGCCCAGCACGGCCCAGCAGATGGCCATGCGGTCGCCCGCGCCCACCATCGACGGATACGGGAAGTCCAGGTCCTGGTTCAGCCAGTACTTGTCCAGCACGGAAGTGATGCCGTAGATGGCACCCGTGGCGACCGTGCTCAGCATCTGCAGGGTACCGCTGGCGTCCTTCAGGCGGTTCAGGGCGCCTGCCACGGCGGCGGGCGCAGGGATGTTCTTTGGCGCGGTGGCCGGGTTATAGCGCTCGTTGGTCAGCATGGCCTCGGTCCAGCGCTGGCCCTCGCCGTGCCAACTGGCCCAGGTTTTTACCGGCAGCATGGCCTTGACCTGGCCGAAACGCTCGTAATGGTCGAACGGCGCGCTGTCGTGGCGCGCTTGCGCGTCGCGCGATTCCGCATCCTTGCCATTGTTCGCGTACGACGGATAATCGCATTTCAAGGCGGCCAGGTCTTCGCGGTAGTCGGGCTGCACGGCCATCAGGCGCTGCGCCGCGTCGCGCCGGTAGCGCCGGATGGCCGCTTCGCTGCCCTCGCCCTGGTCCGTAATGGCCGCCATCATGTCGATGGCCTTGTTGAACGAGCCCGTCTGGCCGCCATCCTGGTCTTGCGGGCCGAAGCAGGTGTCGAACTTGGGAAATTCCGCGCGCGCATGGCCCTGCACCTGGCTGTTGAACATATCCTGCTGCACCGAGCCGTTGACGAACAGCTTTTGCCACAGGGTCTGGCCATCCGCGTATTCGATGCTGATGTAGCGCGCATAGCATTCATACATGTAGCCGATGGTGCCGAACAGGGGCAGGTCCTGCACGTGCTTGCCCGGCGTCCAGCCCACGAACGGCACTTCGGGGAAATATTTGGTGTGGTTGTGCTTGTCGAACTCGGCCAGCTGGGCCCGTGCCTGCTCTTCGGGCTGTTCGATGGCGAGGAACAGGTCGCACTGGTTACTGTTCAATTCTTCCAGGTTGACGCGCACGTGGCGGTAGCCCGAGGTGTCCTGCAAGTCGACGATGTGCGGGATCACCGTGCACTGCGTGCCATAGCAGGTCCAGCCGTGGTCCTGCGACTGCAGCTCCGACCCCGTGAAGCACGGCGCCGTGCCGATGGCCGTGGCCAGGTTGGCCGCCATCTGCAAATGCAGCATTTCCTGGATGAAGACGCTGAAGATGACGTTGAACGCCTTTTGCTCCTTCAGTTCAGGGCGGGCAGTGGTGCCCATGCCCGGCCACTGGCGCCCCTCATAATAGGTGATGCCTTTCGAGTTGATCTGGTGCGTGCCATGGATCGAGTACATGGTGGCCATGTACAGGGGAATGGTGAACAGTTCGACGCTGACGGCCGCCTGGGCGATGGCGCGCACGGCGGCCTTGTCCGTGTCCAGCATGTCGAGGGGGCGCCTGGTGATGGCTGGCTGGGTGCTGCCTAGAACGGGCATTTTCATTCTGTCTCTCCACAGGAAGGATGCGTTTCGGATATCGGGCCGGGACGCGCCATCTGCGTGCGCTGCTCACGGCAAGGAAATCATACGCTTGAGAAAGATATTTTTGCGGCAAGATTTATGCGCTGGCCCAGGCATGGTTGTGCGTCAGTCCAGCCTGCCTTTCGCCATGAAAATAGCCGTTGTACGCGGCCATTCGATGACAATTGAATAGAATCGGCAAAACGCGCGCGTGTATAAGCACGGCGCCGGCAAGCGCCGGCCCGTGGCTTGCATGATGCAAGTCAGGTGCCCGGCGGCGGCAGGAACGCGCAGAAACCGGGCCACTGGTCGCGGCTGTCGCATACTTTCAGGCAGCCTTTGTTATCCTTGAACGTGGCGACCACCTTGATGGCAAAGCCGTAGATAGGCGTGGTGGCCAGGAAGGCGGACGGGCAGCTTTGCTCGTTGCTGAAGCGGAAAGTGATTTCTTCGCGGCGGCCCTTGCGCTCAAAGCCCAGCATGAAGGTCTCATTGCTGTTCCACTGCGCCTTGCCCGGCACGCGGAAGCGGTAGCGGGGGCTGCCCTGCTGCTGGCCGTCAAGTTTCTGGCCGAAGACGCGGCTGCTGGCCGTGGCCGTCTCGACCTTGGCGATCGGATAGGGCACGGCAAACATGTAGGTGCCGGCAAAACCCTGGTCGAAGCCGAGTCCCTTCTGGTAAAACGGCACGACGATATGCGGCGCGCCCGTGTATTCCACGGTATTGCGGGCCGTCACGCGCGACGTCAGCTTGTCATCGGGCGCTTGCCCGAAGACCACGTCCAGTTCCAGCAAGGCTTGCTGCTTGTCGATGTCTTGCGCCAGATAATCCTGGGCGAATATTTCCCCGTGCACGCAGCCGGCCAGCACAGAGGCGGCGAGGCAGCCGGCGATCAGTCTCGGTATGCTCATGGCTGTTCCCCCTCGGGCGGCACGGAACTGAGGCCCAGCCCCGTCACCTGCAAGCCGTTCTTGCCCTGTTTCCATTGAAATTGCTGGCCGAACCAGGCCAGTTCCAGCTCGCGCTGGATGCGGTTCGAATCCGTGCGGCCCTGGCGCGCCTTGATGGCGGCGCCCGCCTGCTCGGCAGCGGCCTGCGACAAGGGCTTCAGCCACCGTTGATAGGTGTCGGGCGGCAAGGCCAGCACGCCTGCCACGCCGTCGTCGCGCGTGGCGACGACGACCTCCACGCTGGTCGCCCTGCGGACCAGATAGGCGCCGCGCCGGCTGTCGGGCGAGACGGAGACCAGCATGGCGGGCGCGTAATCGCCCGTGACGATGCCCGGCATGTCAAACCACAGCAGTTCGCCCGAGTCCGTGTCGAGCGCGCGGCCGTCGCGGGCAAACAGCAGTATTTCGCTGCGGCCCGGCTGCGGCACGCCCCATTCGGGGTCGCGCTCCGTGCGCACCATGTCGTCGCGCCGCAAAGGACTGACGGGGCGCATCAACGGTTCGCCGTTCTGCACGCCGATCAGGATGGTCCCCTGCCCCGTATAGCCCTTGGTAAAGGCCAGCAGCATGGGCTGGCCATCGCGCGTGGCCTTGAGGGGCCGCACTTCCACCACTTCGCGTGCGCCGCCGGGCCAATAGCCGTGCTTGCGGAAAGACAAGTTGACGAGCGGGTCGTGGCGGTCGCGCGTGACGACAAAGTCGCCGTATTGCTTCATCACGGGCACGTATGGTGTTTGCGCCTGTGCGGCGGGCAAGACGGCGGCAAGCAAGCCGGCGGCGGCCGCCAAACGGCATAAAGGAAGAGACAGCATGGCATCCTGCAAGGGTCGCGCAAGGCGAAGGAACCGCATCATAGACGATTCCTCGTCAGCAACACTGTCCGATAGGAAACATCAGTGACGCTGGATTTCGATCAGTTCGATCTCGAACAGCTTGGGCCACAGTTTGCCCGTGACAAACAAACGCTTGCCGCGCGCATCCCAGGCGATGCCGTTGAGCACGGCGTCGGGATTGGCCGTGCCCCGCTGCTCGGGCGGCAGCAAGCCCGTCAGGTCGATCCAGCCCACGACCTTGCCGCTGGCCGGGTCGATGCGGGCGATCACGTCCGCGCCCCACACGTTGGCAAACAGTTCGCCGTCGACCATTTCCAGCTCATTCAGGCGGTCGATGGCACGGCCCTCGGCCTTCACCTCGATGCGGCGCACCTCGGCCATGGTTTTCGGATTGAGCACGCGGATGGCGGACGTGCCATCGCTCATGTAGACGAAATGACCATCGCTGGCCAGGCCCCAGCCTTCGCCCTGGTAGCTGAATTTGCGCTTGAGCTTGAACGTCTTCAGGTCGAACACATAACCGGTCTGCGAAATCCACGTCAGGCCCAGGATTTCGTCGCCCACGTCCGTGATGCCTTCGCCGAACACATTCTTGTCCAGCATGCTTTTCTGCAGCACCTTGCCCGTCGTCAATTCCACCTTGCGCAAGGAGGACTGGCCGTTCTGGCCCGTGCTTTCATACAGATGGCCATCCTTGAACAGCAAGCCCTGCGTGAAGGCCTGGGGATCGTGCGGATAGGTATTCTTGACGAAATAGCCATATACGGGAAGCGCGGCCTGGGCGTAGCCCATTTCGCTCATCAGGCCCACGGTGCATAACAATCCCAGCAGCAGCGAGCCGGCGGTACGTTTGATTTTGGCTGTAACCTTGGCATTGACGTTGATGTTCATCTGGTCGGGCGGAAGTTGGCGAGCGCCTATTGTAAACGTGCCGCGTCCGCCATGCGTGCCCTGACGAGGTCCAGCCACGCGCGCCCCGCGAACGACAGCCGCCCGCCGCGGCGCCAGGCCAGCATCAGATTCCACTCCACGGTCGGTCCCGCCAGGGGAATGACGGCAAACTGCGATTGTTCCAGGGTGTCGCAATACATCTTCGGCAGCAGGCAGATGCCCACGCCCAAGCGCACCAGCGAGGCAATGAAGTCCCACTGGCCGCTGCGGCCCGTGATGCGCGGCGCAAAGCCGGCCCGCTGGCAGGCATCCTGCACGATGTCGTTCAGGGCAAACGCGGCGCCATAGAAAATGAAGGGGCTATCGGCCAGCTCGGCCAGGGCCACGGAGGAACGGCCCTGCCACGGCGAGCCGGGCGCGGCCAGCAGGCACAGGGGCGAACGCAAGAGGGGCAAGGCTTCGAAATCCTGCCAGGTGGCCGCATTGCCCGGATAGTCGAGCATGGTGCCCAGCTCCACCGTGCCCGTGCGCAAGTCGCGCTCGATGGCCTGCGTGCCGCTCTCGTACATTTTCAGCTCGATGCCCGGATAGCGCTGGTGGTATTCGGCCAGCCATGGCGCCAGGGTGGAATGGGTCTGCGGCGACACGCCCACGCGCAGCTCGCCCCGCTCCATCTGCTGCAGGTCGCGCAATTCCACCTTCAGTTCCCCGTGCAGGGCCAGCAATTCATGCGCGCGCGACAGCACCACCTTGCCCGCGTCCGTCAGGGTAAAGCGCTTGCCCGCGCGGTCCAGCAAGGCCAGGTCCAGCGACTGTTCCAGCTGGGCAATCATCTTGCTCACGGTCGGCTGCGTCACGTGCAGCTTGGCGGCCGCGCGCGTAAAACTGTTTTGCTCGACCACTTCGACGAAGTAGCGCAGGGAGCGGATATCCATGATGCATTCCAATATCGAATGATGATCATGAGTTTAAGTCATTTTATCTTTTGATGTCGGGTCCCTACAATGAAGCCTTCCCCCAGCCGTTTGAGAGTCCGCCGTGAAAGCCCCCGTCCTGCACCACCCCGCCGCCGTCTCCCGGATGCCTGCCCCCGCCTGGCGCCAGCCGGCGCAGACCTTGTGGCAGGTGGGCGTGCTGATCGCTGCCTGGTGGCTGGCCGACGCAGCCGCCGCCGCCCTGCACCTGCCGTTTTCCGGCGGCGTGGTGGGCCTGTTCGCGCTGGTGGCCCTGCTGCTGGCGGACTGGGTACGGCCCGCCGCCATCGAACTGGGCGCGAACTGGCTGCTGGCCAATATGCTGCTGTTCTTCATTCCGCTGGTGGTGTCCGTGGTGCAATTTACGCAACTGCTGAAGGCGCAGGGGTTGATGCTGTTCTTCAATATCGGCCTGGGCTTTGCCAGTGTGATGCTGGCCACGGCCTTGACCGTGGAATGGGTGTGCCGCTATGAACGCAAGCTGCGCCTGCAAAGACTGCGGCGCCAGCGCGCGGCGAGGACGGCCGCATGAATACCCTGGTCCTGTCGCTGCTGTTTTTGCTGCTGACCCTGGTGCTGTTCTATGCCAACCAGGCGCTGCACAAGCGCCACCCGCATTTCCTGCTCACGCCCGCCATCTGCACCTCGGCCATCCTGATCGTCATCGTGCAGGCGACCTCGACGCCGTTCGCCACGTATTTCGGCGAGACGCGCTGGCTGCCGTGGCTGCTGGGCCCGGCGACGGTCGCGTTCGCGCTGCCCATCTTCCAGGAGCGCAAGCTGATCCGCAAGCACTGGCTGGCCCTGAGCCTGGGCAGCTGCGCCGGCATCGTGGCCTCGGTCGCCGCCACCCTGCTGCTGGACCGGCTGCTGGGCGTGCACGGCGACATGGCGCGCAGCCTGCTGGCCCGCTCCGTGTCCACGCCGTTCGCACTGGAAGCGTCGCGCCACATGGGCGGCTCGGCCCAGCTGACGGGCATCTTCGTGGTAATGACGGGTTTGTTTGGCTTGATGCTGGGCAAGCCGCTGCTGAAACTGCTGCCCCTGCGCATGCGCATCGCCCGCGGCGCCCCGTATGGCGCGGCCGCGCACGGTTTCGGCCTGTCCGTGGCGCGCCGGGTGGGCACGGAAGAAGGCGCCGTGGCCAGCCTGACGATGATCTTTTCCGGCGTCGTGACGGTGCTGCTGGCGCCGCTGCTGGGGCATCTGCTGGGCTAGCGGTCCGCTTGCAGCGCCTGCATGCCATGCACGATCAGGTCGATGCCCGCGAGGAAATCCTCGCGGTCGTCGTGCGCGCGCAACTGCCCTGCCACCTTGCGGGCAAATGGAAACGCCTGCGCGTCGAGGCGCGACCATACGCCCGCCATGGTGTCGAGGAAATGCGCGCGCTCCAGCCCCTTTTCCCGCGCGATGGCGGCATTGGCTGCATTCTGTCCGCTCACGCCCAGCAAATAATTCAACAGGGTGCATGCCGCCAGCCATTGCCCTTCCGGCGGCACGCCCAGCGCGTCCACCTGCCGGCCCAGGCGCTCGAGGATGCGCACGGTGGGCAGCTGGCCCGGCGCGCGCGACAGGGCCGAGCCCAGCCACGGATGCGCATCCATGGCCTCGAACATGGCCAGCGCCACGGCGCGGATGCCAGCCTGCGGCGTATCGCCGTGCGGCGCCCCATCCATGGCGCGGGCCACGATGGCGTCGCTGGCGGCTGTAAACAAATCGTCCTTGTCGGCCACGTGCCAGTAGATGGCGCCCGCCCCCGTGGCCAGGCGCGCGGCCAGGGCGCGGAAGGTCAGGCCGCCCTCGCCGGCCGTGTCGAGCAGGGCAATGGCGGCGTCGATGATGGTGTCGCGCGTCAGCGAGTCAGCGCGTCGTGGTGGGGTCGCTACGGTATCGGGCATCGCTTATCTTGACACAGATGCCGGCGTGCCGCAAAATTCTTGTGGAACGTCGTTCCAGTTCCATTTTAAAACCACCTTAAAGGATCACCATGCATATCGCCATCATCGGCGCAGGCCTGGGCGGGCTGATGCTCGCCCGCGTGCTGCACGTCCACGGCATCGCCGCCACCGTGTATGAAGCGGATGCGTCGCCGCAGGCCCGCAGCCAGGGCGGCATGCTCGACATTCATGCGGACAGCGGCCAGCGCGCGCTCAAGGCGGCGGGCCTGCATGACGCGTTCCGCGCCCTTATCCATGCGGGCGGCGAAGCGAGCCGCGTGCTCGACCGGCACGGCACGGTGCTGCTCGACGAAGGGGACGATGGCACGGGCGGCCGTCCCGAAGTGCCGCGCGGCGAGCTGCGCCGCCTGCTGCTGGACGCGCTGCCGGCCGGTACCGTGCGCTGGGGCCACAAGCTGGCCAGCGTCGCAACGTTGGGCGGCGGCCGGCACATGCTGGGCTTTGCAAATGGCGCCACCGTGACGAGCGAGCTGCTGGTGGGCGCGGACGGCGCCTGGTCCAGGGTGCGGCCCCTGCTCTCCAGCGCGCAGCCCGCGTACAGCGGCATCACCTTCATCGAGACGTATCTGCTCGACAGCGACCGCCGCCACGGGGCCAGCGCGCAAGCCGTGGGCGCCGGCGCCCTGTTCGCGCTGGCGCCTGGCAAGGGCATCCAGGCCCACCGCGAAGCCGATGGCGTGCTGCATGCATACGTGGCCTTGCGCAAGCCCGAAAGCTGGCTGGCCGGCATCGACTTTGCCGATCCCGCCGCCGCCCGGGCCTGCATCGCCGCGGAATTTTCCGGCTGGGCGCCCGCGCTCACGGCCCTGATCACGGACGCCGACACGCCGCCCGTCCCCCGTCCCGTGCACATGCTGCCCGTTGACCACCGCTGGCAGCGCGTGGGGGGCGCGACCTTGCTGGGCGATGCGGCCCACCTGATGGCGCCGGCCGGCGAAGGCGCCAACCTGGCCATGCTGGACGGCGCCGAGCTGGCGCAGGCGCTGGCCGCGCACCGGGGCGACGCGGAAGCGGCCCTGCTGGCGTATGAAACGGTGCTGTTTGCGCGCAGCAGCGCGGCCGCGGCGGAATCGGAACGCGTGTTGCGCCTGTGCCTGGACGACGATGCACCGCACAGCCTGGTCCGGTTCTTCACGGCCATGCAGGACGGCGGCCAGGCGCGGGAAGCGTAAGGGGCGGCGTTTGCCCCCACGCCGGCGGCCTTTATCGGGGATAATACGTCTTTCCCCATTCCAAGCAGCCGCGCCACGATGAAATACCCTGCAGTCCTGCCTTTCAGCGACATCCTGCCCCGCCTGAGCGAGTTCGATGCCATCATCGATGTGCGCAGCCCGTCCGAGTTCGCGGAAGACCACTTGCCGGGCGCCATCAACCTGCCCGTGCTGGACGATGAAGAACGCGTGCGCGTGGGCACCCTGTACAAGCAGACGAGCGCCTTCGAGGCAAAGAAGCTGGGCGCGGCGCTGATCGCGAAAAATATCGCGCGGCATATCGAGGAAGGCTTTCTCCGCCACCCGCAGCACTGGAAACCGCTCGTCTACTGCTGGCGCGGCGGCAACCGCAGCGGCGCCATGGCGCACATCCTGGCGCGCATCGGCTGGCCCGTCACGCAGCTCGACGGCGGCTACAAGGAATACCGGCGCCACGTGAACGCGGAGCTGGCCACCCTGCCCGCCCGATTCGATTTCATCAACGTGCTGTGCGGCCCCACGGGCAGCGGCAAGAGCCGTTTGCTGCAAGTGCTGGACCGGCAAGGCGCGCAAGTGATCGACCTGGAGCAACTGGCGGCCCACCGCGGCTCCGTGCTGGGCGGCTTGCCCGAGGCCGAGCAGCCTGCGCAAAAGGCGTTTGAAAGCGCGCTGTGGCAGCAGCTGCGCCATTTCGACCCTGCGTTGCCCGTGTTCATCGAGTCCGAAAGCAAGAAAGTGGGCCGCTTGCGCGTGCCCGACGCGCTGATGGACAAGATGCGCGCGGCGGCCTGCACGGACGTGCAGCTGGCCACGGAGCAGCGCGTGCAGCTGCTGATGCAGGATTACGAACATTACGTGGCCGATGCGGCGCGCCTGAACGTGCAGCTGGCCCTGTTGACGCAGCTGCATGGCAAGGAGAAAATTGCCCATTGGCAGCAGTTGGCGACGGCGGGCCGCATGGCCGAGCTGGTGGAAGAATTACTGGTGCAGCATTACGACCCCGTCTACCGGCAATCGATCGCCCGCAACTTCAGCCGCTACGCCCAGGCGACGCCGCTGCACTTGCCCGACATTTCAGAACATGCCTTTGAGCAAGCCGCGCGCGCATTATGTGCTATCGTCGGCGACAACCGTACCGCCAGCGCCGCGTAAGCCGGCGCAGCTTTCAATGACCTTTTTGAGCAGGATGACGACCATGTCCGATAGCGCAGCAACACCAAATACTCCCATCCGGTTGACCGAATTTGCCCATGGCGGCGGCTGCGGCTGCAAAATTGCGCCGGGCGTGCTGGCCGACATTTTAAAAGGCAGCGGCGGCTTTCCCCTGCCGAAGGAATTGCTGGTCGGCATAGAAACCTCGGATGACGCGGCCGTCTACCAGCTCAACGACGAGCAGGCGCTGATCGCCACCACGGATTTCTTCATGCCCATCGTCGACGATCCGTTCGACTTTGGCCGCATCGCCGCCACCAACGCCATTTCCGACGTGTACGCCATGGGCGGCACGCCCATCATGGCGCTGGCCCTGGTCGGCATGCCGATCAACAAGCTGCCCGTGGAAACCATCGGTCTCATCTTGAAAGGCGGCGAAACCATCTGCGCCCAGGCCGGCATCCCCATCGCGGGCGGCCACACCATCGATTCCGTCGAACCGATCTACGGCCTGGTCGTGCTGGGCCTGGTCCACCCGTCGCAAGTGAAACGCAACGCGGGCGCGCGCGCCGGCGACAAGCTGGTATTGGGCAAGCCGATCGGCGTGGGCATCCTGTCGGCGGCGCTGAAGAAAAATGCGCTGGACGCGCAGGGCTACGCTTCCCTGATAGCCAACACCACCAAATTGAATACCCCGGGCAAGAAACTGGCCCTGCTGGACGGCGTGCATGCGCTGACGGACGTGACGGGCTTCGGCTTGCTGGGCCACACCCTGGAACTGGCGCGCGGCGCCAGGTTGCAGGCGCGTATCGCCATGCAAGACGTGCCCCTGCTGCCGCAAGTGCAGCAACTGGCGCAGAACGGCAACATCACGGGTGCCTCGGGCCGCAACTGGCAGGGCTATGGCGCGCAAGTGCAGCTCGATGACGGCTTGAGCGCCATCGACAAGGCGATCTTGACGGACCCGCAGACGGCCGGCCCCCTGCTGGTGGCGTGCGCGCCGGAAGCCGTCGAGCAAGTGCTGGCGATTTTCCGCGCCGAAGGCTTTGGCGACGCCGTCGTCATCGGCGAGATGCAGGAAGGCAGTACCGGGGTTTCCGTAATCTAATGAATATTTTTTGCAAAGGCAGTCCCATGACCACATTCTCCAACTCATTTTCCAAGTTCCCCGCCATCCTGGCCACCGTCGCCGCCACCCTGGCCATCCACAGCGGCCTGGCGCAGGCACAGCAAGTGCTGCGCGTCTCCGCCATCCCCGACGAAGCGCCGACGGAATTGCAGCGCAAGTTCAAGCCGCTGGGCAGCTACCTGGAAAAAAAACTGGGCATGAAGGTGGAATTTACGCCCGTGACCGACTACGCGGCATCCGTGGAAGGCTTGATCAATAACAAGCTCGACATGGTCTGGTTCGGCGGCTTTACCTTCGTGCAAGCGAACGTGCGCAGCGGCGGCAAGATCGTGCCCCTGGTGCAGCGCGAGGAAGACACGAAGTTCCGCTCCGTATTTGTTACCACCAGCAAGGACATCAACCAGTTGTCCGACCTGAAAGGCAAGAACTTCACGTTCGGCTCGGAATCGTCGACGTCGGGCCACTTGATGCCGCGCTACTACTTGCTGGCCGCCAAGATCAACCCGGACACGGACATGAAGCGTATCGCGTTTTCGGGCGCGCATGACGCCACCGTGGCGGCCGTGGCCGGCGGCAAGGTCGATGCGGGCACCTTGAATATCTCCGTGTGGGAAAAGCTGGTGGAAGCGAAAAAGGTCGATCCCGCCAAGGTGCGCGTGTTCTACACGACCCCCGGCTACTACGACTATAACTGGAGCGTGCGCGCCGACATGAACCCCGCCGTGCGCAAGAAGCTGACGGACGCCTTCCTGGCGCTCGACCCATCCACGCCTGAAGGCAAGGAAATCCTCGAACTGCAGCGCGCCACCAAGTTCATCCCCACCAAGGCGGAGAACTACAAGGATATCGAAGCGGCTGCGCGCAATGCGGGTTTGCTGAAGTAATTTCCGACACGCGGCAGAAATCTGGGGTCAGACCCGTCGGGTCTGACCCCGGCTCTTTGCCCCGGACTTCAATAGATGTAACAACTCTCCAGCAATCGTAGCCAACAAACGCATGACATTCCAACTTCACAAGGTCAGCGTCCACCACGCGGGCGCCGCCGGCAATGCGCTGGCCCTGCGCGAGCTGAGCCTGGACGTGGCCCAAGGTGAACAGATCGCCCTGATCGGCCCTTCCGGCGCCGGCAAGACCAGCCTGCTGCATACCCTGGCCTGCGCGCTGCGCCCCGAGTCCGGTACCTTGACCATCCTTGGCACTTCTCCGTGGCAAATCGGTAGCGGCGAACGCCACGCCTTGCGCGCGCGCCTGTTCCTGGCGCCGCAGACGCCGCCCTTGCCGCCGCGCCAGCGGGTCGTCAACGCCGTGCTGGCGGGCCGCTTGCCCCAATGGAGCTTGTGGACGGCCATCCGTTCGCTGCTGGCGCCCGTCGACCCGCGCGCCGCCTGGGACGCCTTAGCTAAATTCAACCTGCAGGATAAGCTGTATGCGCGGGTCGACCGCCTGTCCGGCGGCGAACGCCAGCGCTGCGGCATGGCCCGCGCGCTCGTGTCGGATGCGCACGTGTTCCTCGTCGACGAACCGCTGTCCGCGCTCGACCCCACGCTGGCCTTGCAGACCATCCATGTACTGCAGGCGGAAGCGACGGCGCGCCACGCCACCCTGATCTGCAGCCTGCACCAGGTGGACATCGCCCGCGCCTGTTTTCCCCGCATCGTCGCCCTGCGCGACGGCAGGATCGTTTTCGACTTGCCTGGCGCAGAAGTCAGCGACGCCATGATCGAAGCGCTGTACCGCAACAAGGCCGATACGGCCCCGCAGTTCGAAGCCGTGGAAACGCAGCTGGACGCCGCGAGGCCCCTTTGCTGACCAGCACCGCCATTCCGCGCGACCCCGCCTGGCGCGGCCGCCTGACCGGCGCCGCCGTCGTGCTGCTCGTGCTGTGGCCGATGCTGGTGCAAGCGGAATTCAAGCCCTGGATATTATGGGATGCGCAAAGCCTGGCCGCCACCTGGCAATTCCTAGCCAGTTTCGTGCCGCCCGCCCACTCGCTGGAATTCCTGCAACTGGTGGCCATTTCCAGCTGGGAAACCATTGCCATGGCCACGGCCGGCATGGCGCTGGCGATGCTGGGCGCCATCCCCCTGACCTTGCTGGTGACGGAGCGCCTGTCCATTTCGCGCATCGGCTCCGGCCGGGTATCGCCGCTGGCCGCCGCCCTGCGCCACGCAATCCGTGCCCTGCTGGTGCTGCTGCGCAGCGTGCCGGAACTGGTGTGGGCCTTGTTATTGGTGCGCATCGTGGGACTGGGGCCGACGGCGGGCGTGATCGCCATCGCCCTCACCTATTGCGGCATGCTGGGCAAGGTCTATGCGGAAATCCTCGAATCGTCGGACGCAGCCGCCTGCAACGCTTTATTGCACAACGGCAGCGGCAGACTGAAAGCCCTGCTGTATGGCGCCCTGCCCGAATCGGCCGCCGAACTGGTGTCCTACACGATCTACCGCTGGGAATGCGCGATCCGCGGCTCCGTCGTCATGGGTTTTGTCGGTGCGGGCGGCCTGGGCCAGCGCATGGATGAATCGATGAAGATGATGGCGGGCAGCGAGCTGGCCACCATGCTAATGGTCTTCGTGCTGCTGGTGGCGGGCGCCGATGCCGTCTCGGCCATGCTGCGCCGGAGGCTGGCATGAAGAGCGATACGTCCATGCTGCCTGTTGCCGAGCCCGTGCGCTGGTCCACCTGGGCCCTGCTGGCCTGCTTGCTGCTGCTGGTCATCGCCAGCTTTGCCACCCTGCCCCTGAAATGGGGCGAGTTCTTCAGCGCCGACGCCGTGCGCACGAGCGCCGACTTTCTGCACGGCTTCGCGCCGCCCGAGCTGGCGCCGAACTTCCTCATGAAAGTAGGCGTGGCCACCTTCGAGACCCTGGCCATGTCCGCCATCGGCACGGTGATTGCCGCCGTGCTGGGCGCGCTGCTGGCCCTGCCCGCCAGCGGCCGTTTTGGCAATGTGGCGCGCAACGCGACGCGGGGCGTGTTGAATGTGCTGCGCTCGATTCCCGAACTGGTCTGGGCCTCGATCCTGCTGATCGCCGCCGGCCTGGGTCCGTTCGCGGGCACCCTGGCGCTGGCCCTGCACACGGTGGGCGTGCTGGGCCGCTTGTTTGCCGACGCGTTCGAGAATTGCCCGCCCTTGCCGGCCGCCACCTTGCGCATCAATGGCGCGCGCCCCGCCGTGGCCTTCCTGTACGCCACCTTGCCGCAGTGCAGCCCGCAAATGATGTCGTACACCCTGTACCGCTGGGAAAACAATATCCGCGCCGCCGCCATCCTCGGCGTCGTCGGCGCGGGCGGCCTGGGGCAGATGCTCAAGTATCACCTGTCGCTGTTCCAGATGCCGAGCGCCGCCACCGTCATCGTCGCCATGCTGCTGATGGTGGCCGCCGTCGATGGCCTCAGCTACCTGCTGCGGCGCGCCATGACCCGCTGATCCGTATAATTTTTCACAAGGAAACCCCATGTCCGGCTGGTGGACCATTATCTCGACAGAAACGCCCGAACAGATGGCAGATATGACGAAAGTCGGCAAGCAGGCGTTTCTCGCCACCTGGGAAGCGGGCCTGTCCGGCGCGGACTGGATCGCGCAACTGTGTACGCAAGGCAAGGCCACCCAGCTGGCCTTCAACGGCTTCCCCAACCGCTACACGGCCACGGCGGACGTCATCGCGCCCCTGCTGCAGGCAGGCATTGCCGAAACGCACGATGACGAATTTCCACAGGACCGGCCCACGGGCTGGCCCGGCACCATCACCGTGCACGGCGAACGCATCGCCGCCTGCACGCCCGGGCAATTGCTGACCATCGAAGTGTGGGACCAGTCATGACGCAAGCGTTGATCATTCGCAAGGAAACCGCGGCCGACATCACAGCCATCGACCAGCTCACGCGCGAGGCGTTCCTGAATGCCGAACACACGGACCACACGGAACAGTTCATCGTGCACGCGCTGCGTGCCGCGGGCGCCTTGAGCGTGTCGCTGGTGGCCGAACGGGAAGGCGCCATCATCGGCCACGTGGCCGCCTCCCCCGTCAGCATCAGCGACGGCACGCCGCGCTGGTATGGACTGGGTCCCGTTTCCGTTGCCCCTGACCATCAGCAACAGGGCGTGGGCAGCCAGCTCATCGGGCGATTGCTGGACGACTTGCGCCAGCTGGGCGCGGCCGGCTGCGTGGTGCTGGGCGATCCACGGTATTACGGGCGTTTCGGCTTCCGTGCGGACGCTGCCTTGGTCCTGCCGGGCGTGCCAGCCGAGTATTTCCAGGCACTGCATCTGGCGGGGCCCTTACCAACAGGTAACGTGACCTACCACCGCGCGTTTGAGGTCAACAGCTAGGCAAAGTCTTACGCGCATACAACACCGCAGCATGCACGGGTACCGACAAGGCGGTGATGCTGTTAATATTGCCAAATACTTAAATGACTGGCGCCATCCATGGACGCGCGCCACGCCATTCAAGCATGACGGACGTCTTTCCCGCCTATGCGGGCCACCCTTGCATGGAATTGCCGGCACCATGAAAAAATTGTTTTTTGGTATTACCACCGCCTGCTGTGGGCTGTTCACCAACGCCAGCGCCGCCCCTGTCGAAGACTTTATCGGCACCTGGAAACTGGAACGCACCACCGTGCCGAACTATGTCGTCATCAAGCACGATGGCGACCGGCTCGTGGCCCTGCGCTACTCGCGCAATGTCCTCACCAGCAAGATCGTCGAGCGGCGCTTTCCCGCCAGCTATGCGGACGGCGACGTGACCATCGCCGCGGGCGAGACGGTCATCGAAGCGCGCAGCGTGAACGACGTGGCGACCGTCACGATGCTGGCGGAAGCGTACAGAAAGATTTCCTCGTCCACGGACGCGCCCACCAGTTAAGGAATGTTACCGACTTGAATCACATCGTCATCCGTCCCACCAGCGCCGCCGACTGGCCGGCGCTAAAGTCCACGCGCCTGGCCGCCCTGCTCGACGCCCCCACGGCCTTCGGCGCCAGCCACGCCAGCGCGGCCCGTTTTTCCGATGCGGACTGGCAGCAACGCGCCGTCAGCACGCCGCAGCGCACGTTTTTTCTCGCCTTTGATGGAGAGCAAGCCATCGGCCTCGCCGCGCAAGTGGTGGGCGCCAATGGCGAGTGCCATCTGATCGCCATGTGGGTGCATCCCGAATATCGGGGCCTGGACGTGGCGCGCAAGCTGGTCGATGCCGTAAAACAATGCGCCGTCGACAATGGCCATCCTCGGCTGGTGCTCGACGTGGCGCCGGACAACACCCGCGCGGCCGCGTTCTACCAGAAACAGGGCTTTGTCTTTTTGCCGGAATGGGAGCCGCTGGAAAGCCATCCCCATATCCAAGTGCAAAAGATGGAGTGGCAGGAACATGCATAGGCATTAACAGTGGAAAGATAAAAAACGCGATGCGACGATCTATTGCAACACTCCTGCTATTAATAACTGCCCTTGCCGGCAAGGCGAACGCTGGCAATATTCCAGCCATCGTTCTTGACTACGCCAGCGCTTTCGCGCAAACGCAGGCAGCGGACAAACAATCGCCCGCGCTGCCAGCCGAATACGCGCAATGGTTCTTTCAAGGCTTGATCCACCCATCGGGCGGAATCGTGACGCAATCGGCCCCCATGCGCGATGCCTACACGAATGGCCAGCGCTATTGGCGCGATCATCCGTCCGAACGCGCCAATATCATGGCAGGCTATGGCTACCTTGCCATCGAGCGCGAAGGCATCTGGTCGCGGGGCTTTGAAAAGAGCACTTTTCAAGCTGCCCATGTTGACCTTGGTACTGACGCCGGCGCATGGTGGCTTGACTCCTTTGGCGGCGTTGCGTGGCGGGACGTGGGCCTGGTGCCGCCCGATTCAATATATGACCATCCGCGCGTGCATATTGTCGGCTATCTCAGTCCCAAAGGTCATTATGGCCATCTGGGCGCCTATGAGCGCGAGGTATTGGTCATTTCGGGAAATACCGTGACAGCCATCTCACCGATGGCGAATCCGGAAAACAGCGGTTTCCAGCATTCCATTCATCCCAATTGACACTCTGTCTTAAAAACCGCCATGCACCTTCATTTCTTTCTACACTCATGCCAAGGTTAACTTGACAAGCAATGATTTGAGATTCAAATGAACAGGATGAATATGCATGCAATCAAAAAAGCCGGTCTTCTGCTGTGTTTATATGGCGCCGTGGTGCAGGCTTATGCTGATACGGAACAAACCACGGAGCAAACCGCCCAGGAGGCGGCCGCATCCGTCAATGTCAAAGGCATCCGGGATCCGGACTGGAAACCCTACAGCGCCATGCTCTAGGGCGTCAAACGGTTTGAAGAAAAGCATGCGCTGGCGCCCGGCGCCGAGCTGCGTTTCATCCTGGAGCCGCGCCGTGCCGATGTCGACATGCACGCCATCGCGCTGCGGCTGGAAAGCGACGACGCGGGCATGGCGATACCGCTGGGGGAACGCAATATCTTCAGCTTGCCCGTCGAGCAGGGTCCCCTGTATGACAAGGCCGAGCTGACCTTGAACCGCAAGGCGGGGTCCGTCAGGTGGATACCCTACGTCAGGAGTGCGGCCACCAGCGACACGATCCGCCGCCTGGGCGACCTGCGGCTGGCGTGCGAAGTCCATTGGGCCATCGACAAGGAAACCTTGCCGTTTGCGATGCGCACGGCGATGGGCGCGCTGGGCGGGCCGTGCAATTTCGTGTCGCAAAAGGGTACCTACAGCTTTGCCGAACCGCGGCGCATCGCGGCGGCGACGATCAGTTTCAACGGCAAGAGCGCGCCCGTGCCCTTCAGCGGCTCATCGTTCACGCCGCCGCTGCGGGAACAGGATTGGAGCGACGACAGCGTGCTCGAACTGACGTTCGCCGACGACTAGCCGGCGCGGCGCCTATTTCACCCGCTGCTTTTCCAATTTGCGCGCCAGGGTGCGCCGGTGCATGCCCAGCCTTCTCGCCGTTTCCGAGATATTGAAATCCGTCTCGGCCAGCATTTCGTGGATGCGTTCCCATTCCAGGGTCTTGATGTTGGTGGCGCGGTTCGTCAGTTCGATGTCGGCGTTGCCGGCCACGTGGCCGAAGGCCGCTTCGATATCGTCCGTGTTCGACGGTTTCGCCAGGTACTGGCAGGCGCCCAGCTTGATCGCTTCGACGGCCGTGCCGATGCTGGCATAGCCCGTCAGCACGACGATCAGCATCTCCGGGTCGTGCTGGTGCAGCATCTGCACGCAGGCCAGGCCCGAGGTATTGCCGTTAAGTTTTAAGTCGACGACGGCGTAGTCGGGGCAATGCTGCTCGAGCAAGGCGCTCGCTTCGTCGAAATTCGTGGCCAGGATGACCTGGTAGCCGCGCCGCTCGAACGAGCGGCCCAGGGTGCGGGCGAACGCGGCGTCGTCTTCCACGATCAGTAACAGACGGTCATCCTGCATGGTGGTCGCTTTCTCTTTCCAGTTTGATGGCCGCCAGCGGCAGGGCCAGGTGCACCACCGCCCCGCCCTGCACCCGGTTGCGCGCCGTCACCGTACCGCCCAGGGTGCGCGCAACGTTGACCACCAGGAACAGACCGAGGCCGCCGCCGGGCTTGCCCTTGCTGCTTTGATACGGTTTGCCCAGGTGCGTCAGCATCGATGGCTCGAAGCCGGGGCCCGCATCGGTAATGACCAGGTGCAAGGCGTCCGCTTCGCGCGTGGCTTCGAAGCGCAGCCAGTCGGGCGACGCTTCCAGCGCATTGTCGAGCACATTGCAAATGGTTTGTTTCAGGGTCGAATCAAAGACGACGGGCACGTCGTGCTCGATGCGGTTATCGTACTCGAAATCATGGATGGGCCGGCTGCTGCGCCACTCGTCGACCAGGTCGTTGAGGAAGGTGTTGATCGTCGTCTTCACGGACGATTCGCCGCGCGCCTCGCCTGCCGACAGCAAGATGCCGCTGACGATGCTCTTGCAGCGCTGCAATTGCGCCTGCATTTCCGTGATTTCTTCCAGCAATTCGCTGTTCTTGCTCAATTCCGGCATGCGGCGCCAGTCGCCGAGGATGACGGACAAGGTCGCCAGCGGCGTGCCCAGCTCGTGCGCAGCGCCCGAAGCGAGCAAACCCATGCGGATGATGTGCTCCTCTTCCGCCGCGCGCTGGCGCAAGTCGGCCACCTTGGCGTCGCCGGCGCGCTGGTTGCGGTTGATGCGCGTAATAAAGACCACCAGCAAGGCCGCGTTGAGGATGAAACAGATCAGCAAGCCCTGCACGTACAGGCTGGAAAAGCCCCGTTCCGGGTCGATGGGCAGGATCAGGGGGCCGGGCAGCAAGGCCAGGCCGGCCAGGCACAGGCTGGTGATGGCCACCATGATCCAGGTCGACCACACTTCCAGCAGCACGGCGCTGAGGATGACTTGCAACAAGTACAGGAAGGCAAACGGGTTGCTGATGCCGCCGCTCAGGTAGAGCTGGGCCGTCAGTACGGTGACGTCGACCAGCAGGGCGAGGAACAGGGCCGTGTTGGACACGGGCTGGCGCTCGTGCCAGCGCAGCAGGCTGGCCAAATTAAAGGCGATCAGGCAAGACAGCACTTCCAGCATGTAGGGCACGGGCAAGGCGATGCCCAGTCCCACGCCCACGCCGAAGATCGTGCTGATCTGGCCGATCACGGCCAGCCAGCGCAGCTGAATCAGCAGCTTCATGTTCTGGTGGCCGGCCGGATGTTCCATTTCGGCCGCCACCGCACCGCGCTCCAGCACTTCGCGGTTGGGCAGGATCTCAATCCTGCCCGGCATGATCACTTTCTTGGGTACTGTTGCCGCCGGCACGGCGCGCGCGGCGGCGCTTGTCTTCGCGCACGATCCACCACGTGATGCCGGCGACCATCAAGGCCAGCGCGAACCACGTCAGCGCGTACACGAGGTGGCTGTTATGGAAGGAAATCACGGTCAGGCCGCCGACGGGGGCGTCGGCAGCCGTTTCCGACTTTGCCTTGGCGTCGACAAAATATGGCGCCACATTGCTCAGCATGTGCGAGGCGCCGATGGCGGCCACGTCGCGCGAATACCAGTGCTGCGTGGCAGGACTGTTTTCGCGCAAGAAACCGCCGCCCGTCTCGCTGATGCGCAGCAAGCCATCGACCTCGACAATGCCGGCCGGCGTGCTGGCGCCAATGCTTTCGCGCTTGGGCACGAAGCCGCGGTTGATCAGCACGGTGCTGCCATCGGCCAGGCGCAAGGGCGTCACCAGCCAATAGCCGCTGCCCAGTGCCGTCGTTGCTTGCACCAGGGTATTGAAAATGGGGAGATACGTACCGGAGAGTCGCACATGGCGGTATTCATCCGTTTGCTGCGTGACACTGGCCCAGGCTGCGGGTCCAGGTGCGTCCGTTGCGGGCGCATGTACGCGTTGTTCGACGCGCTCGATCAGGTCAAGCTTCCAGAACAGGCGCTTGACTTGCCAGGTGCCCAGGGCACAGAAACCGGCAAACAAGATCCCCGCCAGCAAGGCCAGTGCATACCGCACAGCCATGCCGCGTGGGCCTGGCGCGGCATCTTGCGATGCGGCGCCAGGGGCGCGCCCGGTGTTGCTTGGGCGCGGTTGACTCATCATGGAGCCGTTTTCGTATGCATGTACTCAGGCATCAGATCCGGCATCATGTTGTGGTTCATGTGGTACATGACCCACAGGGAACCAGCCATGGCAATACCCACGATCATGATCGTGAAGATCAGCGCCATCATGTTCCAGCCGCCTTCGGACTTGGTGTTCATGTGCAGGAAGTACACCATGTGTACCACCACTTGAACCGCCGCGAACGCCAGCAGGACCAGGCCCATGGTGCCCGAGTTGGTGATGGCTTTCGTCATCACCAGCCAGAAAGGAATGGCCGTCAGGATCACCGACAGGATGAAGCCGATGGTATAGCTTTTCAGGCTGCCATGATCGTGATCGTCATGGTGGTGGCTATCGCCGTGTGTGTGGTGGTCGCTCATGGCAGCACTCCCATCAGGTAGACAAAGGTGAAGACGCCGATCCAGATGACGTCCAGGAAATGCCAGAACAGCGACAGGCACATCATGCGACGGCCGTTTTCCGGGGTCAGACCATGCTTGTTCAACTGGAACATCAGGGTCACGAGCCAGATCACGCCGAACGTCACGTGCAAGCCGTGGGTACCGACCAGGGCGAAGAACGACGACAGGAACGCGCTGCGCTGCGGACCGGCGCCTTCGTGGATCAGATGAATGAATTCATACATTTCCAGCGACAGGAAGGCCAGGCCGAACAGGCCCGTGATGCCCAGCCAGACCAGGGTGCTGCGCAATTGCTTGCGCTGCATTGTCAGCATGGCGAAGCCGTAGGTGATCGACGACAGCAGCAGCATGGCCGTGTTGACGGCCACCAGCGGCAGGTCGAACAGCGCGGCGCCCGTCGGGCCGTCCGCGTAGCTGCGGCCGACCACGGCGTACGTGGCGAACAGACAGGCGAAGATCAGGCAATCGCTCATCAGGTAGAGCCAGAAACCCAGCAGGCTGCCGTTTTCCGGGTGGTGCTCGCGCACAAAGTAGCTGCGCGTGCTTGGTGCGGCGCCAGCGGCGCCGGTGTTATGGGCGATGGTATCAGACATGGCTGCTCAGCAATTTAGTATAAGCGTCTTCGGTACGGACCACTTCTTCCGCAGGAATGTAGTAATCGCGCTTGTAGTTAAAGGTATGGACGATGATGGTGACCATCATGATCACGAAGCCAATGCTGGCGACGAGCCACATTTGCCAGATCAGGCCAAAACCGACCAGTGCGGACAGTGCGGCGATCACGAAACCAGCCCAGGTGTTCTTCGGCATGTGGATCTTCGTGAAACCGGACATCGGACGCTGGTAACCGTGTTTCTTCATGTCAGTCCATGCATCGAGTTCGTGCACTTGTGGCGTGAAGGCGAAATTATAGTCTGGCGGTGGCGACGACGTCGACCATTCCAGCGTACGGCCGCCCCATGGGTCGCCGGTCACGTCGCGCAGGGCGTGACGATTGCGGTAGCTGACGAAGAACTGGATCAGCATGGAAGCGATGCCCAGTGCGATCGAGACGGCGCCAAACCAGGCGATGATGGTCCAGATTTGCAGCGATGGATCTTCAAAGTGGTTGACACGACGGGTCACGCCCATCAGGCCCAGTACGTACAGCGGCATGAAGGCCAGGTAGAAGCCGACGAACCAGAACCAGAACGAGCACTTGCCCCAGAACGCGTCGAGCTTGTAGCCGAAGGCTTTCGGGTACCAGTAGTTGATCGCAGCGAAGACACCGAACACCACGCCGCCGATAATCACGTTATGGAAGTGGGCGATCAGGAACAGGCTGTTGTGCAGCACGAAGTCCGCTGGTGGTACGGCCAGCAACACGCCGGTCATGCCGCCGATGGTGAAGGTGACCATGAAGCCAATCGTCCACAGCATGGGCAACTCAAAACGGATACGGCCGCGGTACATGGTAAACAGCCAGTTGAAGATCTTCGCGCCCGTCGGGATCGAAATGATCATCGTCGTGATGCCGAAGAAGGAGTTGACGCTGGCGCCCGAACCCATGGTGAAGAAGTGATGCAGCCATACCAGGTACGACAGGATCATGATGACGCAGGTGGCGTACACCATCGAGGCGTAGCCGAACAGGCGCTTGCTGCTGAACGTGGCGACCACTTCCGAGAACACGCCGAACAGCGGCAGTATCAGAATGTACACTTCCGGGTGACCCCAGATCCAGATCAGGTTGACGTACATCATGGCGTTGCCGCCCAGTTCCGTCGTGAAGAAGTTAAAGCCGGCAACGCGGTCCAGCGACAGCATGGCCAATACAGCCGTCAGCACCGGGAAGGCGGCGACGATCAGGATGTTGGTGCACAGTGCGGTCCAGGTGAAGACTGGCATTTTCATCCAGGTCATGCCTGGCGCGCGCATCTTGACGATGGTGGCGATCAGGTTGACACCGGACAATAGCGTCCCGACCCCGGCAATCTGCAGGGACCATATGTAATAGTCTACCCCCACATCCGGACTGCCGACGATGCCAGACAGCGGCGGATACGCCAGCCAGCCCGTGCGGGCGAATTCGCCGACGAACAGCGAAGCCATCACCAGGACGGCGCCCATGGAGGTCATCCAGAAGCTGAAGTTGTTAAGGAAAGGGAAAGCCACGTCGCGCGCGCCGATTTGCAGCGGCACCACGTAGTTCATCAGACCCGTCACGAAAGGCATCGCGACGAAGAAGATCATGATCACGCCGTGGGCGGTGAAGATCTGGTCGTAGTGATGCGGTGGCAGGAAGCCGGCATTGTCGCCAAAGGCGATTGCCTGCTGGGTGCGCATCATGAGCGCGTCGGCAAAGCCGCGCAACAGCATGACGAGGCCCAGGATCATGTACATGATACCGATTTTTTTATGGTCGATACTGGTGATCCAGTCGCGCCACAGGGTACCCCAGACGCGGAAATACGTCAGTGCCGCAACGAGTGCGATACCGCCCAGGGCGACCATTGCAAAGGTCGCCAGCAGGATAGGTTCGTGAAATGGAATTGCATCCCAAGTCAGACGGCCGAATATAAGCTTCGTCAGATCAATATGGTCTAGCATTGTTACTCTCAGAGAAAAAAGGGAGGCGCCAGGCAAGCGGCGCCAGTATCTGCAGCGCATTGCGCTGCGGGATTCATGCAGTCGTTACTTGGCTTGAACGCCCTTTTCAACTACTGCATCGCTAGCGACTACTGCCGTTACGGCCGCTACCGGGCTATTTGCCATCGTCAATTTGTATGGCTCGACCGGCGTCACGCACAGGGCGTCGGAAACGATGGTGCGGTTCAGGATTGCCTTGTACAGATCGCTAGGTACGGCGCTGTAGCGGCGGACCGGGTCGCGTTCGCTCGGCTTGGCCAGTTCCAGGTAGTCGTCGCGGTTCAGCGCGCCGCCACCGGCACGTGCCGATGCCACCCATTTATCGAAGTCCGCATCGTTCACGCCGTGGAACTTGAAGCGCATGCCCGAGAAACCGGCACCGCTGTAGTTGGCGGAAAAGCCCTTGTATTCGCCAGGCTTGTTGATGACGGCATTCAACTGGGTTTCCATGCCCGGCATGGCGTAGATCTGACCTGCCAGTGCGGGGATGAAGAACGAGTTCATGACGGACGAAGCGGTGATCTTGAAGCGGATCGGACGGTCGACGGGCGCGTACAGCTCATTCACGGAAGCGATGCCTTGCTCCGGGTAGATGAACAGCCATTTCCAGTCCAGGGCCACGACTTCGACGATCATCGGTTTGTGGCTGGCAGGAATCGGACGGTTGGCGTCGATACGGCTCAGCGGACGATAAGGATCGAGGGTGTGGGTGCTGATCCAGGTCAGCAGGCCCAGCACGATGATGATCAGCAGGGGCGCGCCCCAGATGATCAGCTCGAGGCGAGTCGAGTGGTCCCAGTCCGGCTCGTATTTGGCCGCGGTGTTGTTTTTTCTATAGCGCCATGCGAAAAGCAGGGTCAGGGCGATTACCGGAACGATAATCAACAGCATCAGCAATGTCGAGATGACAATCAGATTGCCTTGCTGAACTGCGATGTCTCCGGACGGATTCAGTACCACCGTATTGCAACCAGCCAACAATGCGAGAGGTAAAAGAAGCAGTCCGCGACGAACTTTTAATGAAAACATACAGGAAAGTCCAGTACAGGGGATGAAGATATGGTACTGTATTCTCACTGGAGCGCGTTGGCAATTGGACGTTTTGTCCTACCCCTTGCTCGGATTTTCACTCGGTGGTTGCGGAGTTTTCCTACAACTACCTATTGAATAGTCCTACTCCGGGCGTGAGACACCCGGGGTATGTTACGCGTTGGCCGAACTCGAAACTATATTGGAGACGATCATCATGTCCAGCACGCGCATACACAGCGGGGATGTACCCGCTGACTTTTCCCCCCATTCCCTGCGCGACGCAAGCGGGGCCGGCACGGTCGAATCGCATATCGACCCCGGTGAGATCGCCGTCGGCGTGATCATCGGCCGCGCTTCCGAATACTTTGACTTCTTTGTCTACGCCATCGCTTCGGTGCTGGTGTTTCCGCGCGTCTTCTTCCCATTCGAAGAACGCCTGGAAGGCACTTTATATGCCTTCCTGATTTTCTCGTTCGCCTTCATCGCCCGTCCGTTCGGCACCGTGATCTTCATGGAGATCCAGCGCCGCATGGGACGCAGCGCCAAGCTGACGTTCGCCCTCTTCCTGCTGGGCGTGTCCACGGCCGGCATCGCCTTCCTGCCCACCTATTCCCACCTGGGCTTTGCCGCCATCATCTGGCTGTCCGTGCTGCGCATCGGCCAGGGCGTGGCGCTGGGCGGCTCATGGGATGGCCTGCCATCGCTGCTGGCCCTGAACGCGCCGGAAAACAAGCGGGGCTGGTACGCCATGCTGGGCCAGCTGGGCGCGCCCGTCGGCTTCCTGATCGCCGCCGGCCTGTTCTGGTTCATGCTGACCACCCTTACGGATGAAGACTTCCTCGACTGGGGCTGGCGCTATCCGTTCTATGTGGCGTTCGCCATCAACGTGGTGGCCCTGTTTGCCCGTCTGCGCCTGGTGTCGACGAATGAATATGCGCGCCTGCTCGACGAACGCGAACTGCAGCCCGTGAGCGTGTTTGAAATGAGCCGCGGCCAGGGCCGCAATGTGCTGATCGGCGCCCTGGCCGCGCTGGCCAGCTACGCGCTGTTCCACTTGGTGACCGTGTTCCCGCTGTCGTGGATTTCCGTCTACCAGACCCGTTCCGCGCCGGACTTCCTGCAGATCCAGATGCTCGGTGCCGTGCTGGCCGCCATCGGCGTGGTGATTTCCGGCTTGCTGGCCGATAAAGTGGGCCGCCGCACCACCCTGGGCGTGCTGGCCGTGCTGATCGCCATCTTCAGCGCCTTCGTGCCGACCCTGATGGGCGGCGGCAATACGGGCCAGGACGTGTTCATCCTCGTGGGTTTCAGCCTGCTGGGCTTGTCCTACGGCCAGGCAGCCGGCGCCGTGACGGCCAACTTCCCTGCCCGCTTCCGCTACACGGGCGCAGCCCTGACGTCCGACCTGGCCTGGCTGGTCGGTGCCGGCTTCGCCCCGCTGGTGGCGCTGGGCCTGTCGGCCAACTTCGGCCTCGCCTACGTCAGCTTCTACCTGCTGTCGGGTGCCGTCGCCTCGCTGGCCGCGCTGAGCCTGAACCGGGCACTGGAAATCCGCGACTGACATATATATAGTGTGCAGCGCGCGCAGTACTGAAAAACGCCGGCATCGTCCGGCGTTTTTTCATGGGCCGGTGCAACCTGACGCCACGCTCACTGTATCGCCAGCTGCCGCCCGCCCGTGCCCTCTTTCTTCGGCAAGTCCAGCAGCAGGACGCCATCCTGGTAGCGCGCCTGGGCACCCGCATCGTCCACTTCCTGCGGCAGCACGAAACTGCGGTACTGTTGCCCGTACTCGCGCTCGCTGCGCACGACCTTGCCGCCCGCGTCACGCGTCTCTCTCTCATTCTTGCGTTCCGCACTGATGGAGACCCGGTTGCCGTCGATCGACACCTTGATGTCGCCTTTGCTGACACCGGGAATTTCCGCCTGGACCAGATAGGCTTGCTCGGTCTCGGAAATATCGACACGCATGCGTCCATTGCCTACATCGCGCACGTGCAATACGGGCGCGAAAAAATCGTGCATGAATTCTTCCATGTCGCTGAAGGGGTCGAAACGCCCCAGCGGGTGCTGCGGATCGCGGCGGATCAGATGGTTGGCCATGATGTGTCCTCCTGCATGGGCTGGCTTGCACACGGTAGCCTCCCTGCCCCAGCATCTTGCGCTTGGCGCACGGACGCCACCACCTCCTGCATCTTAGGGCGCGAACGGCCAATCTCTTTGATCTGCCTCAATCGTGACCCGCTTGATTTTCCTGGATGGGCATTCCGTGCGCTGTCACGCATTGCATCGGCGTGCGGGTCCGCAATTCCCCCCCAAGGCTGTTATGCTAGCGCACGCTATGCTTGACCACTAGAAAGCTTGCATTTCAATTAAAATTGACTTTTTCGCGACAGCCTTACACGGACATGATGAATACCAAGACCCCGATCGACTCCTTCAGCTTTCGCCGCATCCTGGCCCGCAACGTTACCTTGCCACTGGTCATCGGGGTCGTCACCGCCCTCGTCTTCGTCGGCCTGATCGCCTACCTGCTCTCGGCCCTGCGCTCGGTCGAGCATTCCGAACGGGTGATCGGCAATGCGAATGAAGTCATGAAATTGTCCGTCGACCTGGAGACGGGCATGCGCGGCTACTTGCTGACGGGCGACGAAACGTTTTTGGCGCCGTATAAATCGGGCAAGGCAAAGATCGCCGTGGAAATGAATACCCTGCTGGAACTGATCTCCGACAGCCCCATCCAGGTGGACCGCCTGCGCCGCATCCGCGCCCTGCAAGGCCAGTGGATGGAATACGCCGAAGCCGTGATCGCCCAGCGCCGCAGCAACCAGGAATTCCTCGCGCGCGTGCGCCAGGGTGAAGGCAAGCTGGAGTTTGACGAAATCCGCCGCGAATTCCTTACCTTCCTGTCCATGGAACAGCGGCTGCGCCAGGAGCGGGCCGATACGGCAGAGAGCCGCACCATGCTGGCCGTGGTGGTATTCCTCGTCCTCAGCCTGGGATTGTCGGGCCTGCTGGCCTACCTGGGCCGGCGCGAGCTGCTGCGCCTGTCCGATATCTACAGCGATGCGCTCGAGCAGCGCGGCAAGGACAACGACGTGCTGCAGGAGCAGGCGTGGCTGCGCACGGGCCAGACGGAACTGGCGGCCCACACGAGCGGCCAGCTGGGCTTGCCGCAACTGGGACGGCATGTGCTGGACTTCCTCGCCCACCGGCTGGAAGTGGCCGTGGCCACCCTGTACGTCGTCGACGACGATGGCAGCCTGCGCCGCACGGCCGTGTACGGTTTCAACGAACAGGGCGTGAAGGACAAGCAGGTCTTCAAGCTGGGCGAAGGCCTGGTGGGCGAGACGGCGCGCGAGAAGCGCCTCAAGCACATCAAGCAGTTGCCGCAGGATTATCTGACCGTGACGTCCGGCCTGGGCCATGGCGCGCCGCTGGAACTGGTCCTGGCGCCCGTCAACAATGAAGGCGTCGTCAACGGCGTCATCGAGCTGGGCTTCACGCATCCCGTCAGCGAACGCGCCAAGGAATGGCTGAATCTGATTGCGGCAAATGTCGGCACCTCGCTGGAAGCGGCCCTGTACCGCCAGCGCCTGCAAAACGTGCTGGAAGAAACGCAGCAACTGAACGAGGAACTGGAAGTGCAGCAGGAAGAGCTGCGCACGGCCAATGAAGAACTGGGCGAACAGTCGCGCGTGCTGGAACAGTCGCAAGCCCACCTGGAAGAGCAAAAGGCGGCGCTGGAGCAATCGAACGAGCAACTGGCCGTGCAAGCGCTGTCGCTGGACCAGAAAAACATGGCCATCGGCCAGGCCCACGCCCAGCTGGAAGCGCGCGCCGAAGAGCTGCAGCGGGCCAGCCGCTACAAGTCCGAATTCCTGGCGAATATGTCGCACGAGCTGCGCACGCCGCTGAACAGCTCGCTGATCCTTTCCAAGCTGCTGTCGGACAACTCCAGCGGCAACCTGACGCCGGAGCAAGTGACGTTTGCGCAAACCATTTATTCGGCCGGCAACGATCTACTGACCCTGATCAACGATATCCTCGACATTTCCAAGGTCGAGGCGGGCAAGCTGGAATTGAACCCGGAAGCCGTGCCCTTCGACGAGCTGCTCAGCAGCATGAAGATGCTGTTCGGCGCCCAGGCGCAGCAAAAGAAACTGGGCTTTGACGTCAAGGTGGCGCCCGATACCGCGCCATCCTTCGTCAGCGACCGCCAGCGCCTCGAGCAGATCCTGAAGAACCTGCTGTCGAACGCCATCAAGTTTACGGATGCGGGCACGGTATCGCTGCACGTGAGCACCGATGCGGCCGGCCAGGTACGTTTCCAGGTGCAGGATTCGGGCATCGGCATCGCCGACGACCAGCAGCAAAAGATTTTCGACGCCTTCCACCAGGCCGACGGCACCACCAGCCGCCGCTATGGCGGCACGGGCCTGGGCCTGTCGATCTCGCGCGACCTGGCGGCCTTGCTGGGCGGCAGCATCGAACTGGCCAGCACGGCCGGCCAGGGCAGCACCTTCACCCTGGTGCTGCCGCACAGCATGCCCGAGCGCGCGCCGGAAGCCGCGCCGGCAGCCGTGGCAGCGTCATCCACGCCGCAGCCGTCCGCAAAGCCGGCCGCCGCAGCCGCACCCAAGGCGGCGCCCGCCGTCAAGCCCGTGCCCCTGCCCACCTTCCAGGACGACCGCGACAGCGCGACAGCGGGCAAGACGGGCCAGCGTTCCGTGCTGGTGATCGAGGATGAACCGTCGTTCGCGGGCATCCTGTTCGACCTCGCGCATGAAATGCAATACCGCTGCCTGGTGGCGCATGGCGCCGACGAAGGCCTGCGCCTGGCGGAAGAGTTCCTGCCCGACGCCATCCTGCTCGACATGGGCTTGCCGGACCGCCCGGGCTTGCTGGTCTTGCAGCAGCTCAAGGAAAACCCGCTGACGCGCCACATTCCCGTGCACATCGTGTCCGGCAATGACCAGATGCAGGAAGCCATGCAGCTGGGCGCCATCGGCTACGCCACCAAGCCGCGCACGCGCGAGCAGCTGAAGGAAGTGTTCCGCAAGCTCGAATCGAAGTTCACGCAAAAAATGAAGCGCATCCTGCTGGTCGAGGACGACGAACGCCAGCGCGAAAGCGTGGTGCACCTGATCAGCGACGACGACGTGGAAATCACGGCCGTGGCACTGGGCGAGCAGGCGCTGGAATTGCTCAAGACGCAGATTTTCGACTGCATGATCATCGACCTCAAGCTGCCCGACATCCAGGGCAACGAATTGCTCGAACGCATGGAACATGAAGAGCTGTGCTCGTTCCCGCCCGTCATCGTCTACACGGGCCGCAACCTGAGCCGCGAGGAAGAAGCGGACCTGATGAAGTATTCGCGCTCCATCATCATCAAGGGCGCCCGCTCGCCCGAGCGCCTGCTGGACGAAGTCACCCTCTTCCTGCACAAGGTGGAATCGGAACTGTCGAGCGAGCGCCAGGGCATGCTGCAGCAGGTGCGCAGCCGCGAGCGCGTGTTCGAAGGCCGCAAGATTTTGCTGGTGGACGACGACGTGCGCAATATCTTTGCCCTGACGAATGCGCTGGAACAAAAAGGCGTGGTGGTGGAAATCGGCCGCAACGGCTTCGAGGCCATCAGCAAGCTCAACAGCGTGGACGATATCGACCTCGTATTGATGGATGTCATGATGCCGGGCATGGATGGCCTGGAAGCGACGCGCCTGATCCGCGCAGACGGCCGCTACAACAAGCTGCCCATCATCGCCATCACGGCCAAGGCCATGAAGAATGACCAGGAAGAATGCCTGCAGGCGGGCGCGTCCGACTACCTGGCCAAGCCGATCGACCTGGACCGCTTGTATTCGCTGCTGCGCGTGTGGATGCCGAAGATGGAACGCATGTGATGGCACGCCATGTCAGGGAGCGGCGCTGATGTCCCAGCGCTATACGGACGCGCAGCTGCACGCGCTGATGGAAGCGCTGTATCAGCGCTACAGCTATGATTTTCGCGACTATTCGCTGCCCTCGCAGCGACGCCGCCTCAATCACGCGCTCGATCGTTTCCACTGCGCGGACCTGGCAGCGCTGCAGCAGCTGGTGCTGGCCGATGCCGCCGCCTTCGGCGGGCTGCTGCAGATTTTGACCGTGCCCGTCACGCAAATGTTCCGCGACCCCGCTTTTTTTCTCGCCCTGCGCGACCACGTGGTGCCCGTACTGAAGACCTACCCATCGCCGACGATCTGGGTGGCCGGCTGCTGCACGGGCGAAGAAGCGCTGTCGCTGGCCATCGTGCTGCACGAGGAAGGCGTGCTCGAGCGCAGCACGATTTATGCCACCGACATCAATCCGCAAGCGCTGGCCACGGCCGCGCGCGGCGTGTATCCGCTGCACCGCATGGCCGATTACGGCGACAGCTACCTGGCCGCGGGCGGCCTGGGCCAGCTGGCCGACTATTACACGGTCGAGCATGCGACGGCGCGTTTCCAGCAGCGATTGCTCGACAGGATCAACTTTGCCGACCACAGCCTGTCCACGGACAGCGTTTTTATTGAAACGCAATTGATTTGCTGTCGCAATGTCCTGATTTACTTCAATAAAACCTTGCAGGAGCGGGCCCTGGGCCTGTTCCACGACTCGCTGTGCCACCGGGGTTTCCTGGGTTTGGGCAGCAAGGAAAGCACGCACTTTACCCGCTTTGCCGCCGACTTCGAGCCATTGCCGGGTCCCGAAAAGCTCTACCGCAAGCGTGCGCCGTCGCACGCCGCTTCCCACTACGCTGGACGGCAAAGCCATGCCAGGAATGAAACATGATGAATGAAACAAGCACCAAACTGCTGATCGTCGACGATTTGCCGGAAAACCTGCGCGCGCTCAATGCGCTGATACGCGAAAGCGACCGCAGCGTCTACCAGGCGTCGTCGGGCGAAGAAGCGCTGGCCCTGCTGCTGGAACACGATTTCGCGCTGGCCATCCTCGACGTGCAAATGCCGGAGATGGATGGCTTTGAATTGGCACAATTAATGCGCGGCACGGAAAAAACGCGCCACATCCCCATCGTCTTCGTCACGGCGGCCGGCAAGGAAATGAATTTTGCCTTCCAGGGTTACGAAAGCGGCGCCGTCGACTTCCTGCACAAGCCGCTCGACATCAATGCCGTGCAAAGCAAGGTCAACGTCTTCGTGGCCCTGTACCAGCAGCGCAGCGAGACGCGGCGCCAGGTGCAGGCGCTGGAACACAGCCGCCAGCAGCAGGAAGCGCTATTGAAAGAGTTGCGCGCCACCCAGGCGGAACTGCAGCGTTCGCTGCGCCTGCGCGACGAATTCATGTCCATGGTGGCGCACGAGCTGCGCACGCCCCTCAATACGCTGTTCCTGGAAACGCAGATGCGCACCGTCAACCTCGAACGGGGCAACCTGGCCGCTTTCGAGCCGGATAAGCTGAACAAGATGGTGGCGCGCGACGGGCGGCAAATCCGCAGCATGGTGCGCCTGATCGACGATATGCTCGACGTCTCGCGCATCACCAGCGGCAAGCTGTCGATCCGCCGCGAAGCCGTCGACCTGACGTGCCTGGTGCGCCGCGTGGCCGACGACCTGGGGCCGTACGCGGCCGCCACGGGCAGCGTGCTGGAAGTGCTGGCCTTCGAGCCCATCCAGGGCTACTGGGATGCCTTCCGCGTCGAGCAGATCGTCGTCAACCTGATCAGCAATGCCGTGCGCTACGGCCAGGGCCAGCCCGTGGAAATCAGCCTGGCGCACACGCAGAACAGCGCCGTCATCGAAGTGCGCGACCATGGCATCGGCATCAACGCGCGCGACCAGGAGCGCATCTTCGATGCCTTCGAGCGCGTCATGCACCAGGACCGCACGGGCGGCCTGGGCCTGGGCCTGTTCATCACCAAGCAACTGGTCGATGCGCATGGCGGCGCCATCACCCTGCAAAGCCAGCCCGGCAATGGCGCCCTGTTCAGCGTCACCCTGCCGCTGGCCGGCAGCTGAGGCCGCCATGACCAGCACTCCTGTCTCCCGCAGCCAGGCCGGCACCAGCGGCGTGGCCTTTCTGCTGCAACTGGAACGGCGGCTGCGCCTGCTGCAAGACACGGGCGAGATCCTGTCCCTGTCGGCGCAGCTGCTGGGGCAGCGCCTGGGCGCCCAGCAAGTGGCCTGCTTCGACATTGCCCAGGCCCTGCAATGCCCCACCCTCCAGCATGCGTGGAGCGACGGCCTGGCGCCGGGCGCCGCCGGCGAATATTTCCTCGGCGATTATGCCGCCCGCCTGGCCGATACGCTGTCTGCTGGCCAGGCACTGGCCGTCAGCGACGTGATGAACGACCCGCGCACGGCCATGCCGGCCGCGCTGGCCACGTTTGCGCGCCTGGATATCCGCGCCTTCCTGAACATTCCCATCGCCAAGGATGGCCAACTGGCGGCCCTGTTCGTCGTGCACAGCCGCGCCGCGCGCCTGTGGCATGCGGACGAGATCGAACTGGCCGTGCAAGTGTCGGAACGGGTCTGGTCGACCATTTTGCGGGCCCAGGCGGAATCGCGCCTGCGCGCCCTCAGTGCCAGCATGGAAACGCAAGTGGCCGAACGCACGCGCGAATTCGGCCGCACCTGGAACGTCAGCCCCGATTTGCTGGGCGT
The DNA here is from genome assembly GCF_036231885.1 of Janthinobacterium sp. P210006. NCBI lineage: Bacteria > Pseudomonadati > Pseudomonadota > Betaproteobacteria > Burkholderiales > Oxalobacteraceae > Janthinobacterium > Janthinobacterium sp. P210006. Next base: position 498,166 of record NZ_JAZARD010000002.1, read on the forward strand.
GCTCAACCTCGACGGCTATTTCGAACACTCGAACCCCGCCTGGCAAGCCACCCTGGGCTGGTCGGCGGAGGAAATCCGCACGACGAAATTCCTCGAGCTGGTCCACCCGGAAGACTTGCCGCGCACCTATGCGGCCTGGGACGCGGCCAACCAGGGCCAGCCCGCGCTGCGCTTTGAAAACCGCTACCGCCACAAGCTGGGCGGCTGGCACTGGCTGTCGTGGGTGGCCGTGCCCGAGGGCGACAAGGTGTATTGCAGTGCGCGCGACATCACCGTGGAAAAGAAACTGGAAGCGGACCTGGCCGCGCGCAACAGCGAGCGCGAGCGCCTGTGGCGCAGCGCGCAAGACCTGATGGTGGCCATCGATGCCGACGGCTGCTTTGCCGCCGTCAACCCGGCCGCCAGCGCCATCCTGGGCTGGCTGCCCGAGGAAATGCTGGGCCGCAGCATCTTCGACTTCGTGCTGCCCGAAGATGCCGCCGCCACGCGCCAGGCGCTGGCGCAAGTGACGCACGAAGCCATGCCCAGCTTTGAAAACCGCTATCGCCACCGCGAGGGCGGCCATCGCTGGCTGTCGTGGTCGGCAGCGCCCGAAGGCGACCTGGTGTTCGCCACGGGACGCCACGTCACCCTGGAAAAGGAAGCGGAAAGCACCTTGCGCCGCATGCAGGAATCGCTGCGCCACAGCGAGATGGCCCTGCTGCAATCGCAAAAGCTCGAAGCGCTGGGCAAGCTGACGGGCGGCGTGGCCCATGATTTCAATAACGTCCTGCAAATTATCTCGGGCAATCTGCAGCTGCTGCAGCTGAACCTGAACGACGACCCGCTGGCCGCCAAGCGCATCGCCAGCGCCTCGGCCGCCGTGGAACGGGGCGCCAAGCTGTCGGCCCAACTGCTGGCGTTTGCCCGGCGCCAACCGTTGAAACCGCTGGTGACGGACCTGGCCCACCTGCTGCGCTCGACGGAAGAACTGCTGCGGCGGGCCACGGGCGAAACCATCGAGACGCGCTTGCTGCTGGCCGACGACTGCTGGCGCGCCCTGGTCGACCCGCACCAGCTGGAAAACGTCATCCTCAACCTGGCCATCAATGCGCGCGACGCCATGGATGGCCAGGGCCAGCTGACCATCGAGCTCAGTAACAGCGTGCTGGGCAGCGACTACGCGGCGCGCCATGCGGACGTGACGCCCGGCGACTACGTGCAGCTGGCCGTGTCGGATACGGGTACGGGCATTCCCGCCGACCTGCTGGACAAGATTTTCGAACCGTTCTTCACGACGAAGAAGGAAGGCGAAGGCACGGGCCTCGGCTTGAGCATGGCGTACGGCTTCCTGCGCCAGAGCGGCGGCCACCTGACGGTGGACAGCGTGCCCGGCCACGGCAGCACCTTCCGCATCTACCTGCCGCGCTCGCTCGAAGCGGAGACGGAACTGCCGCTGCAACTGGGCGGCCCCGTGCTGGGCGGCAAGGAAACCATCCTCGTCGTGGAAGACGACGTGCAGGTGCAGACGACGGTGGTGGACATGCTGCGCGGCCTCGGCTACGCCGTGCTGCGCGCCAGCGATGGCGAAAGCGCGCTGGCCATCGTGGGCAGCGGCGTGGCCATCGACCTGCTGTTCACGGACGTGGTGATGCCGGGCAAGGTGGCCAGCACGGCGCTGGCGCGCCAGGCCCGCATGCTGCTGCCGCAGCTGGCCGTCTTGTTTACCTCGGGCTACACGCAGGACGCCATCATGCAGGGCGGGCGACTGGAACCGGGCGTGGAGCTGCTCAGCAAGCCTTACCGGCGCGAAGATCTGGCGCGGCGCATCCGCCACCTGCTGGCCAATGGCCGCCACGTGACGGCTCTGCACCAGTACCGCGCGCAGCTGGCGCCGCAGCCGCCCGCGCCGGGGCTGCAGCCCGGCATGCGCCACATCCTGCTGGTGGAAGACAATGCGGACGCGCGCGCCATGACCAGCGAACTGCTGTCCATGCTGGGACACACGGTGCTGGCCGTCGGCACGGCCGAGGAAGCATTGCCCCTGCTGGGCACGCCCGGACTGGAACTGCTGCTCACCGATATCAGCCTGCCGCACATGTCCGGCGTCGAGCTGGCCGAACTGGCGGCCCGCGAGCGGCCGCAGCTGGAAGTGGTGTTTTCCACCGGCCATGCGCCCGCCAATTCCGGCGTGCTGGACCCGGCCGCGCGCTTCCTCGTCAAGCCATTTACCGTCGAGCAACTGCAGCAAGCGCTGCTGGCGCCCGCCGTCCCGCCTGCGTAACCGGCCAAAGCTGCCCAAGCTGCCTAATAGACTTCCAGCCGGCGCGCCTTCAGTGCGCCGGCCAGCTCTTCCAGTCCAAACGGCTTGCGCAGGAAGCGCGCGCTGGGGTCCTGCATCAGGCTGGAACCCCAGTCATGCCCGGAAGCAAACACCACGTCCAGCTGGGGCCAGTGCGCGCGCGCATGGCGCGCCAGTTCCAGGCCCGACATGGTGGGCAGGCTGATGTCCGTCACCAGCACGTCCAGGCCCGGCATGGCCAGCAATGGCAACGCTTCCTCGGCGCTGGCCACGCCGTGCACCGTGTGCCCCAGCATATTGAGCATTTCCGTCGTCATTTCGCGCGCGTCGTCATTGTCTTCCACCAGCAGGATGCGCCGCCCGGACGGGTCGGGCGCGCCCACCAGGCGGCGGTCGGCCAGCAAATGGCGCACGCGCCGCGCCAGGTCTTCGCGCCGGTACGGCTTGCTCAGCAGTTCCACGCCCGGGTCCAGCCGCCCGCCCTGCATGATGGCGTTGTGCGTATAGCCCGAAGTAAACAAGACGGCCAGTTCCGGCAGCAGCAGCCGGGCCTGCTGCGCCAGCTCCTTGCTGCTGACGGGACCGGGCATCACCACGTCCGTAAACAGCAGGTCGATGGCCACGCCCGTGCCCAGCAGGGCCAGTGCCGAGGCGCCGTCGTCCGCATGCAGCACGTCGTAGCCGAGGCCGCGCAGCATGTCGACCACCGTATGCTGCACGGGCGCATCGTCTTCCACCACGAGAATGGTCTCGCTGCCGCCCAGCACGGGGCCGGACAGGCCCGGTGGCGGCTCGGCCAGCGTTTCCAGCGAACGGGGCAGATAGATCTTGAAGGTCGTGCCGGCGCCCGGCGCGCTGTGCACCTTGATGTGGCCCGCGCTCTGGCGGATGAAGCCGTAGGCCATGGACAGGCCCAGGCCCGTGCCCTCGCCTTCGCGCTTGGTGGTGAAGAACGGCTCGAAGATCTGGTCGATCACGTCGCGCTCCATGCCGTGGCCCGTGTCGGTGATGGTCAGCAGCACGTATTGCCCCTCCAGCACGTCGGCATGCAGGCTGGCGTAGGCGGCATCGAGCGTGACATTGCTCAAGGTAAAAGTCAGGCGCCCGCCCCCTTCCATTGCGTCGCGCGCATTGATGGCCATGTTGAGCAACACGTTTTCCATCTGGTTCGGGTCGACCAGGGTATGCCACAAACCTTCGCTGATGAAAGTTTCTTCGGAAACCGCCTCGCCCAGGGCGCGGCGGATCAGCTCATGCATGCGGCGCAGCAGATGGCCCAGGTCCGTCACCAGCGGCTTCAACGGCTGGCGCCGCGCAAAGGCCAGCAGTTGCGACGACAGCTTGGCGCCCCGCTCCACGGCCGAGGCTGCCGAATCGAGGCGCTTGGCCGCCTGTGGATTGTCGGCCACCGTCAGTTTCAGCAACTGCAAATTGCCGGAAATGATTTGCAGCACGTTATTGAAATCGTGGGCCACGCCGCCCGTCAGCTTGCCGATCGATTCCAGCTTCTGCGCCTGCAGCAGCGCCTGTTCGCTGCGCACCAGCGCCAGCCGCGCCTCTTTTTCATCGGTGACGTCGCGGCCGATGGCGTGGATCAGCTTTTGCGCCGGCACGGCCGTCCAGGAAATCCAGCGGTAGCCCCCGTCGCGGCGCCGGTAGCGGTTTTCCATGCGCAAGGTGGGCGCGCCATGGGCCAGCCGCGACAAGTCCTTCAAGGCGGCCATGCGGTCATCGGGATGCACGAGGCTGATGAAATCCATGCCCAGCGATTCGATTTCCGGCCGGTCCAGGATCTGGCTCCAGGCGGGATTGACGGCGATGATCATGCCGGCCAGGTCCGCCACCAGCATGATATCGGTCGACAGCCGCCACATGCGGTCGCGGTCGGCCGTGCGGTTGGCCATTTCCACTTCCAGCGAGGAATTCAGGTAGGCCATCTTTTCCAGCACGTTCTTCTGTTCCTGCACGTCCGTGTTCGTGCCCACCCAGCGCAGCACCTTGCCCGCCTCGTCGAACAGGGGCAAGGCGCGGGCCAGGAACCAGCGGTAGGCGCCGTCGCTGGCGCGGCGCATGCGGAATTCGTATTCGTAGGCGCTGGCCGTGGCGACGGCCCGTTCCCAGCTTTTCTGCGTGGCCTGCACGTCGTCCGGATGCACGCAGTTGCGAAAACCGCTCGACACGAGGGACTTCATCGATTGTCCCGTGTACTCGCACACCTGTTCGTTGACCCAGTAGGTGGCGCCGCTGCCATGCGCAAGCCAGGCCTGGTTGGGCATGGTCGAAGCGAGCGAACGGAACTGCGCCTCGCTGTCGAGCAAGGCATTGCGCGCCTGCCAGTGCTCGTCGATATCCTCGCACGAGCCATACCATTTCACGGCCTGGCCCCGCTCGTCGAGCCGGCAGTAGGCGCGCGAATGCACCCAGCGGTACAGGCCGTTCTGCCAGCGCACCCGCATTTCCGCATCGAAAGGCTGGCCGCTGCCCACCGCCTCGCTCCAGGCCGCCAGGGAATGGCGCACGTCGTCGGGGTGGATGGCGTCCAGCCAGTTGGTGCCCAGGCCGCTGCAACCGGTCCATTCGCGCCAGCGCTGGGCCACGTAGTCGAGCTTGCCATCGATATCGGCCGTCCACAGCACCTGCGTGTTGAGTTCGATGGCGTAATGAAAATGTTCGCGGCTGTCGTGCAGGGCTCTTTCCAGCTGGCCCCGCTCGATGACATGCGCAGACACGCGCGCGGCCAGCGCCAGCAATTCGATTTCAGGCTGGGTGGGATGGCATGGCGCCTGGAAAAACAGGCCCAGCACGCCCAGGATATGTCCCTTGGCGCCAAACACGGGAGCGACCCAGCAGGCGCGGTAGCCGTGCAGCATGGCTTCCTTGCGTCCCGCGCTCCAGTTCACGTCGCGCGTGATGTCGCCGCAATACACGGGCGCGCCGGAAAAGGCCGCCGTGCCGAACGGCGAAGGCAGTTCACCGCCGTGGCGCAAGGCGAGGCACAGGTCTTGCGGCAGGCTGGGCGCGGACAAGCCGCAAAAGCGGTCGGCCTCGTCGATGAGCACGAGGCAGGCATGGGCGCCGCCTTCGGCCAGGTCTTGCAGCGCCAGCAACAAATGCTCCAATGCATGGGCCAGGTCCGCGCCTGCCGCGATACTGCCCAGCGCACCATGCTCGGCGTCCAGCAATGAAAGAATGTTGTTTGCGTGCACCGTGTCGATAAGGGAAAACTGATGCCCGGAATATACCATGGGGCACCCCTGTTGAAGGAGGAAAACAGCTCAGTGTTTCATGCCCGGGCCGGACGCAGGCAGGCGGACGGCCCTATGCTACAGTGTTGTTCTCTTCTCAAGCGTAACCTATGATGCCCACGTCCCTGCCCTCCTCCCTGATCGCCACCGCCCTGCTCGCCGCTACCCACGGCGCCGTCGCCGCTCCCATGAGCCTGGACGACTACCTGGCCCTGAACGGCCCCGCCCCCACGGCGCAGCTCGTCTATGGTCCCGCGCCGTCGCAGTATGCGCAGCTGTTCCGGCCCGAAGGCAGCGGACCGTTCCCCGTCGTCGTGCTCGTGCATGGCGGCTGCTGGACGGTAGCCTTCGGCGGCATCAGGCAGATGCGCAACGTGGCCGGTGCCCTGGTGGCGCAAGGCATCGCCGTGTGGAATGTGGAATACCGGCGCGTGGACGAGCCGGGCGGCGGCTACCCGGGCACGTACGAAGACATGCACGCGGCGCTGGACAGCCTGCAGCAGCACGCGCCCCAGTACCAGCTGGACGTGGACCGCATCGTGGCCATGGGCCATTCGGCCGGCGGCCAGCTGGTGCAATGGATTGCCGGGAGGGAAAAACTGCCGAAGACGAGCCCCCTGTACCGCGACAAGTTCCTGCCCGTGAAAAATATTATCAGCCTGGGCGGCCTGGCCGACCTGCGCCATGAAAAAGAGTTGATCAAGACCAGCTGCGAGCGCGACATCGCGCAACTGGCAGGCAGCGCCAGCACAGAGCGCCCCGACATCTACAGCGACACCAACGCGGCCGAGCTGATCCCCAACGGCAGCCGCACCGTGCTGATCACAGGAGAATTGGACACCATCTCCCCGCCCCGCGTGGCGCACGATTACGCGGCCAAGGCAATCAAGGCCGGCGACCATGCGGAAGTGCTGATCTTGCCGGGCGCCAGCCATTATGACGAGATTGCGGCCACGTCGCATGCGTGGACGATGATTTTGCCGGTGATTCGGCAGATGCTGGGGATGACGGACGGCAAGAGCCGATAAGGCAGGCGATCGATGGATGCGAAGACGCAGTTTTCGAACCGGGCAATGAAGGTGAACCATGCGGGAGAGCAAGGTGCCATCGGCATTTATACGGGCCAGATCTTCATGGCACGTTGGACGGCAAGCCATCTCGTGCAGGAACTGCGCGCCTTCAGGATGCATGAACGGGAACACAGGACGATATTTCACGACGTTCTCGAGCGCCGTGGCTTGCCGCGCTGCCGCAGCTATTACCTGTGTGCAACTGGAGGCTACGTGCTGGGCATCGTTACGGGGCTGTGCGGCGCGCGCGCGATCTCGCTGACGACCGTGGCCGTCGAACGCGTGGTCCTGCAGCATCTGCGCCACCAGCTCGCCATGCTGAGCGACGACGATGACGCAAGCGGCGCCATTACAGCGATACTCAGGGACGAACAGGAACATCACGACCAGGCATCCATCCGCACGCAAGACAGCGGCATGTTCGGACGCATGCTGAGCGCCGTAGTGTCCGGCGCCACGGAATCGGTGATCTGGCTGGGAATGCGCCTGTAAGCCAAAAGATGTCGAGTTCCTGGTGTTTGCATGTCGTCGTGACGACGGGGCAGAGGCATATTCACCGCTGGAGCGACTCAAAGTTATAATTTCGATATTTTTATGGGCATATACAATGGCGTATGACAGGATTGATTGGCATTCTGACGAAAACTATCCCGATGACTTGCCGGAAGAGAATGGCGGCATCCATATCGGCATGTTCCTGGCCTGGCTGCTGAACCAGGACATGGCGAGCGCCTTCCACCGCACGGATTCCCCCGATGAGCTCAAGCGCCTGGCACGCCGGGAAATGACCGGACTCCAATTTCTGATCGATGCTTGCGATGGCAAGCTATGGGAAGAGGATCTCAACGATCAGGGCAATGCTTTCACCGTTGACTATTACGATAAAAAGTCGGCATTCGCCCAACAGCATGGCAGCTTTCTGCAAGACTATTGTGACGTATTCAACCGTCACGCCGCCGAACATGGCTTCGAGTATCCCAGCGTCTATCACGTCCAGAATACCTGGGAGAAATTCGATCTGCTGAAACCCATCCTCGACCAGCGCTACAGCCAATGGCAAGCGTGGTCGGCCGATCCCGCCAACCGTCAGCGCGATCCCAAAGCCCAGTTTCTCCAGGCATGCCAGGAAGTCGGGAAGTTTCTCGTGCCGCATGGCTTTAAACCGAACAAGGCAGGAACCGTCTGGAAGAAGACGGCGGCCGACAAGGACACCGTTTTCGAGGTGTCCTTCGAGCCCGAGCGCTACAATTCCCGCAGCGATGTTCGCATGACGGTCGACCTCTCCATCGCCAGCAAAGCGCTCAAGAGGTGGCTTGCGGAGAAGGGAACCGGCGCAGGCTACGCTGGCTGCGTCCTATTCGGCGGCTTGCGTCGGCCCGACAGGGATGCCAGCGCCATAGTCTGGCAGGTGGCGGGCTTGTCGGCGCGCTCCTCGATTGAGGAGATGGGACAGTTGCTCACCGAACGTAGCCTGCCGCTTTTCTCCCTGTTTGCCGATCGTCTGCGGGCGCTGGAACATCTTGCGTCGCATGGGGGCGGTTTCCCCGCCATTTGCGAGCCAACGGCGACCCCTTTGTCATTCTTGTTGTGCTTCGGGACCCAGGAACAGGCGCAGCGTTTTTTCACTGGCTATGTTGCTTCCAGACCATCCCCGTGGCGGCGCAATATCATTGCAACATTCAACAAGCTGCAAGCAGGGGAAGTTTGGGAATATTCCGCCTACTCGCATGAAACGGATATCAAGCTGGCGTTCCAAAGCGGCCTGAGTCTGCCGCAAAATGCCTGACTTTCCGAGCGGACGCGCGCCAGATTGAAGATGGGAGCGCATTGATCCCTGGCCGCTTGTAGCAGTCGTTCGACTGATACAGCATGTGCCTGTACGCGGCGCCTTGTGCCTTGTCCCTGCCGCGCCGCGCTTCTAGACTGGGGGCCTTTCCACGCTGCGACCGCCTGCCATGACCGAACTCCTTCCCCTGATGAGCTATTGCTTTGTCATGTCCGCCACGCCCGGACCGAACAACGTCATGCTGGCCACCACCGGCGCCAATTTCGGCTATCGCGGCGCGCTGCCGGTGATCCTCGGCATCCAGGCCGGCATCTTCGTGCAGACCGTCCTCATGTGCGTGGGGCTGGGCAGCGTGTTCGTCGCGTATCCGATGGCGCAGCAGCTACTGCGGATCGCGGGCGCGCTGTACCTGATGTTTTTGGCCTGGAAGCTTGCCGGCGCCTCGGTGGCGGGAGCCAGCGCACCGAAGGCCGTGTCGTTTGCGCAGGCGGCGCTGTTTCAGGCGCTGAACCCCAAGAGCTGGCTCAAGGCGGTCACCATGGCGTCGGTCTTCATGCCTTCGCAGGGCAACATGCTCGCCAGCGCGCTGCTCGTGTCCGTGATCGGCACCGTGGTGGGCACGCCGTGCAACGCCATGTGGGCGCTGTTCGGCGTCTCGATCCGCAGCGTGCTGAAAGCGCCCCGCAACCAGCGCATATTCAACCTGGCGATGGGAGCCATCCTGCTGGTCCTCGCCGTGATGTTTTTACGTTAGACTGCCATCCATGTTCTCCATCGACCGCTCCTCCCCCATCGCCCTGTTCAAACAGATCGAGGCAGCATTGCGCCAGCAGATCGCGCAACGCGTCTTGCCAGGCGGGACCAGGCTGCCGTCGATCCGCCAGCTCGCCGCCCAGCTTGCGGTCAGCACCAACACCGTGGTGGTGGCCTATGACAGGCTGGTGGCCGCAGGCGTCATCGATACGCACGGCACGACGGGCTTCTTCGTCTGCGCGCCAGTGGACGCCAGCCGCGCCATTCCCGACGAGGTGGCGCTGGAAGCGGGCCAGGAGCAGGAACCGGTTTGGCTGAGCCAGCAAGTGAACGACCAGCGGCCGGGCGTGCTGCTGGCCAGCAGCGGCGCCTTGCCGCCCACCTGGCTGCAGGATGCGCTGCCGGCGGCAGCCGTGCAACGCGGCCTGGCGCGCAGCGCGGCCGGCATGGCTTCGCGCTGTCCGCCGCAAGGGTTGGCCGAACTGCGCGAACAGATCGCGCTGCTGTTGCGCGGCATCGGCATCGCTGCGGACGCGAGCCATATCCTCACCACTTTCGGCGGCACCCATGCAATCGACCTGATCTGCCGCACGTTTCTGCAGCCCGGCGATACGGTGCTGGTGGAAGACCCCGGATACTTCCTGATGTTCGGCAGGCTGCGCCAGGACGGTGTGCGCCTGATGCCCATCAAGCGCCGCCCCGATGGCCTCGACCTGGACGAACTGGAAGCCGCCTGCCGCGCGCACCGTCCGCGCCTGCTGTTCATGCAGACGGCGTTGCACAATCCCACCGGGTGGAGCAGCAGCGCCGCCAACCTGCACAAGGTGCTGATCATGGCGCAGCAGTATGGCTTCCTGATCGCCGAAGACGACGTGCACGGCCATTTCCAGCCGGGTCACAGCACGCGGCTGGCATCGCTGTCCGGACTGGACGGCGTGATCTATTACTCCAGCCTGTGCAAGGCGCTGAGCCCGGCCCTGCGCATGGGCTACCTGGCCGCGGCGCCCGCCCTGCTCAAGCTGCTGATGCGGACCAAGATCCACGCCATCATGACCTTGCCTGCGCTGAACGAATACGTTCTGCTGGAAGTACTCAAGGCTGGCAACCTGCGCAAGCACCTGGAGCGGCTGCAACGCAAGATCATGGTGGCGCGCAACGCCAGCACGCGGCAACTGAGCGCGGCCGGCGTGCTGTTCGAGCAGCCCGGCGACGCAGGGATTTTCCTGTGGGGCAGCATGCCCGAAGGGCTGGACGTGGACTTGCTGGTGCAGGACGCCTACCGCAACAAGATCCTGATGATGCGCGGCGCCGCGTTCTCGGCCAACGACACGCCCGACCAGCACATCCGCTTCAACGTCGCCTTCAGCCAGCATCCCCGCGTGAGCGCCTACCTTGAAGAGCGCCTGCGCGCGGTGGCAGGCGCGCGCTCGACCTTGGCCCGCGCCAGCGGCGCCGCCAGCATCGAGGGCAAGTCCTGAGTTCGGCTGCGCCACAGTAGACGTCCTCAAGCGCAAACTGTCACGACAGCAAGAACCCGCCCCCGCCACCAATCCAGGCTCTCCGGGCCCAGCGGGCCTGAAAAATGGCCAGGGCAAGGCGCGCGGGCGAAGACAGTACGGTTAGTACGGCGAGCCCAAGCAACGCAGCCATGGGCATTTTCTCAGGCCCGCGGCTCTGGCCCGCTGTTCTTGAGTATTACTGCACCCGCGCCAGATACTGTGCCAGCTGGCCGAACGTCGCCTTGAACCCCTGCGTCATCGACTCATGCCCTTCCAGGAAAGTCCGATGCTGCTCATCGGTGGCCTTGTGCGGCGTCGAGCGCAAGGTCATCGTCGTCTTGCCGTTTTCCTCCGTCAGGGTCATGACATTGAACGATTCCAAAGGCCAGGTGGCGCTGACGGGGTGCTGCACGGGGTTGCCCTGCTTGTCCGCGAACGACAGGATAGAGACGATCTTTTCCGGCGCTTCGATGGCCTGGTAGGTGAACTTGCCCCACATCTCGTAGCCATTGTCGGCGCGCATGCCGTAGTGGAAGACACCGCCCGGCTTGAGGTCGAGCGCCAGCACGCTCAGTTCGAAGCCGACGGGGCCCCACCATTGGGCCAGGCGTTCCGGTTCCACCCACGACTGGAACACCAGTTCGCGGGGCGCGTCGAAGGTTTGCGTGATGACAAAGTCGCTGCTGTCGCGGTGCTGTCCGTCCTGCTTCTGTTTTTCCGTCGTCATGCTGTCTCCTGATGGTGGTGGGCCCCCTGTTAATGTACCAGCGGCGCCGATAAACGGGAAGGCCTGTACGCCTGCCAAACGGCCATGCTAGAATATTAGTTCGATACCTAACTATTAGACGACTCACCTTATGACTTCTATCGAAGAGCGCTTTTCCGCCGCGCTCCACAAGACGGCGCGCGGCTGGCGCCATGCGATCGACCGGCGCCTGAAGGACCTGGACCTGGGGCAAGCGAGCTGGATGTGCATCGCCATGATCGCCAAGTCGCCGCAGCCGCCCTCGCAGAGCGAACTGGCGCACCAGCTGGGCGTGGAAAACCCCACCATGGTGTCGATGCTGGACCGGCTCGTGAAATCGGGCTTCGTGCAGCGCCAGCCATCGGAAACGGACCGCCGCGTCAAGCTGGTGGTGCTCACCGATGCGGGCATGCAGGTGTACGACACGGTGCGCAAGGAAGCGGACGGTTTCCGCAATGAGCTGCTGCAAGGCATTGATCCCGATCAGCTGCGGGCCGCCACCGAACTGCTGGAAGCGTTACAGGCGGCCACGGAGAAATCCGCATGAGTTCGGCCACAGCCAGCGCCGCACCGGCGCTGCCCGCTTCACAGGATCCCACCCTGAACCGGCGCATGATCACGATTTCCATCATGCTCGCCACCATCATCCAGGCGCTCGACGGCACCATCGCCAACGTCGCCCTGCCCCACATGCAGGGCAGCCTGTCCGCCTCGCAAGACCAGATCACCTGGGTGCTGACCTCGTTCATCGTCGCCGCCGCCATCGCCACGCCCCTGACGGGCTGGCTGTGCGACCGCTTCGGCCAGAAAAACACCTTCCTCGTTTCCGTGGCCGGCTTTACGCTCGCCTCCGTGCTGTGCGGCCTGTCCGGCACCCTGTCCGAGATCGTTGCCGCGCGCCTGCTGCAGGGCGTGTTCGGTGCGGCGCTCGTGCCGCTGTCGCAGGCGGTCTTGCTCGACATCAATCCACGCGAAAAGCACGGCTCGGCCATGGCCATCTGGGGCATGGGCGTGATGATCGGCCCCATCCTGGGTCCCACCCTGGGCGGCTGGCTGACGGACAGCTACAGTTGGCGCTGGGTCTTCTTCATCAACATCCCCATCGGCGCCATGGCCTTCTATGGCATCTGGCGCTATATCCGCAAGGACCCGCCGAACCGGCGCATGAACTTTGACATGTTCGGCTTTGCCACCCTGAGCCTGTCCATTGGCGCGCTGCAGATGCTGCTGGACCGGGGCGAGCAGAACGACTGGTTTTCTTCCACGGAAACGTGGATCGAAGCCATCGTGCTGGCCATGAGCTTGTGCTATTTCATCGCCCACACAGCCTTGCGTCCGGCCGGCAAGTCCTTCCTCGACTACCGCTTGCTGAAAAACTCGAACTATGTGAGCGGCCTGCTGTTCATCTTCATCGTCGGCATGGTGCTGTTCGCCACCCGCGCGCTGACGCCGTCGATGCTGCAAGGCTTGATGAATTACCCGGCGGCCATCGCGGGCCTGGTGACGGCCCCCAGCGGCCTGGGCACGATGCTGGCCATGCTGATCGTCGGCAGGCTGACGGGCAAGATCGATACGCGCATCCTGCTGGGCGTGGGCTTTTCCATCACCGCGTTTTCGCTGTGGCAGATGGCCAATTTCACCCTGGACCTGGTGCCGAAAACCGTCGTGTGGAACGGCATCATCCAGGGCATCGGCCTGGGCCTGGTGTTCGTGCCCCTGAGCGCGGCCACGTTTGCCACCCTGTCGCCGCAGATGCGGGCGGAGGGCACGGCCATCTACAGCCTGGTGCGCAACATCGGCAGCAGCATCGGCATCGCCCTCGTGCAAACCTTGTTGGTGCGCAATACGCAGATCGCCCACGCTTCCCTGACGGAACACATCACCATCGCCAACCCGGCCCTGCATGACCCCGGCATTGCCCAGGTGTTCGACTTGGGCACAAGCACGGGCATGGCGGCCCTGAATGGCGAAATCACGCGGCAGGCGTCGATGATCGCCTACCTCGACGACTTCTGGCTGATGATGTGGCTGACCATCCTCGTGCTGCCGCTCTTGCTCCTGATCAAACCACCGAAGAAGAATGCGCCTGTCGTGGTCGACCACGCGGCCATGGAATAACCCTCATGCACACACCTATGAAACTCTCCCTGAGCGTCCTGGCGCTGAGCCTGGCCCTGGCCGGCTGCGCCAGCATCCCGCCCGACACGCAACCATTGCCGCAGCAAGACCTGGCCAAAGTCCAGCTGGCGGCCGACATCCACCTGGCCAGCGAAGGCTGGCCCGCCGCCCAGTGGTGGCGCCAGTTCCAGGACAGCCAGCTGGACCAGCTGATCGAGCACGCGCTGTCCAGCAGTCCGAACCTGGACGTGGCAAATGCCCGCATCGGCTCGGCCCTGTCCGCGTTCGATGCCCGGCATGCGGACCGCGGCCCCAGGGTAGACCTGGGCGCGAATGCCAACCGCCAGCGCTACTCGGGCAATGGCCTGATGCCCGCCCCCATCGGCGGCAATTACTACAATGAAGTCACCGTGGGCGTGCAAGCCCATTACGACCTGGACTGGTGGGGCAAGCACAAGGCGCAGATCGCCGCCAGCCTGGGCGAAGTCAACGCGCGCCGCGCCGAGTACGCGATGGCGGAACAGATGCTGGCCGCCGAGATCGCCCGCCACTACTTCAGCATGCAAAGTGGCTGGGCCCGCATGGACAACCTGCATGCGCTGGTCAAGCTGCAGCAACAGCTGGTGGTGGACAAGGAAAAGCGCATCGCCAATGGCCTGGGCATCAGCGACGACCATCTGTCCGCGCAAACGCGCTTGAGCTTGCTGCAACAGCAGATCGCCCTGCTGGAAACGCAGATCGTCACGGAACGGGAAGCCTTGCGCGCCCTGCTCGGTGCGGATTCCTCGGCCCTGGCCAGTCTGCAGCCCAAAGAAGCCCAGGCATTGCCGCACGCCCTGCCCGGCAAGCTGGGCATGGAATTGCTGGCGCGCCGGCCCGACTTGCAGGCGGCGCGCTGGCGGGTGCAGGCGGCCATGAGCACGATCGAGGCGGCGCAGGCGGCGTTCTACCCCGATATCGACCTGGGCGCGTCGTTCGGCCTCGATGCGATCAAGCTGGGCAAGCTGCTGCAGTCCGGCAGCCGCACCCTGTTCATCGGTCCCGCCTTGTCGCTGCCCCTGTTCGACAGCGGCCGTTTGCAGGCGCAGCTGGCCGGCGCGCGCAGCGAACGCAATGAACTGATCGCCGACTACAACCAGAATGTCTTCAATGTCGTGCGCGACGTGGCGCAAGCGGGGGCCAAGGTGCAGGGCGTGGAAAACCAGCTGCGCCTGCAGGAAGAAAACCTGCGCGCCAGCGAGGCGCAGCTGCGCAACGCCAATGCCCGTTTGAAACAAGGGCTGGCCGACCGCGCCACCCAGCTCAATGCGGAAATGACCGTGCGGGGCCAGGTAGACCTGGGCATGCAGCTGCAAAACCAGCGCCAGAACGCGGAAATCAACCTGAACGTGGCACTGGGCGGCGGCTACCGGGGCAGCAGCGACTTTGCCGATACCGCAAGCACCAGCAAACGCAGCACCCAACAATAACACTGACTACGGAACACATCATGAGCAGCGATACCACAGCAAGCACCACCCCAACCGAACAGCCGGGCAAGCGCAAGGCCGTCCTCCTCGCCATCACGGCCGCCTTTGTCGT
Organism: Janthinobacterium sp. P210006; assembly: GCF_036231885.1. Taxonomy (NCBI): domain Bacteria; kingdom Pseudomonadati; phylum Pseudomonadota; class Betaproteobacteria; order Burkholderiales; family Oxalobacteraceae; genus Janthinobacterium; species Janthinobacterium sp. P210006. The sequence goes on from NZ_JAZARD010000002.1 coordinate 513,244, forward strand.
GGCCGGCGTGGCCTGGGCCGCCTATTACCAGCTGGTGCTGGCCAAGGAAGAAGTCACGGACAACGCCTATGTGGGCGGCAACCTGGTCACCCTGTCCGCGCAAGTGACGGGCAATGTCGATGAAATCCGCGCCGATGAGACGCAGATGGTGAAAGCGGGCGCGCCCCTGATCACCCTGAACGGCATCGATGCGGACCTGGCCCTGAGCCAGGCGCAGGCGCGGCTGGGCAACGTCGTGCGCCAGGAGCGCGAGCGCTATGCCAGCGTGGCGCAGTACGACGCCGTCATCGAGCAGCGCCGCCTGGCACTGGCCACGGCGCAGGGCAACCTGGCCCGCCGCGCGCCGCTGGCCGCGGACCAGACGATTTCCGGTGAAGACCTGGCCCATGCGAAACAGGCCGTCGATGACGCGAAAGCGGCGCTGGCCGTGGCGCAGCGCCAGGCCGAGTCCGCCAAATCGGGCGTGGCCGGCGTGAACCTGGCCAGCCATCCGGCCGTGCTGTCCGCCAAAGGCGACGTGGTGCAGGCGTGGCTGGCCGTGCGCCGCAACGCCGTGCTCGCGCCCGTCTCCGGCTACGTGGCCAAGCGCAGCGTGCAGCTGGGCACGCACGTGACGCCGGGCACGCCCTTGATGTCCATCGTGCCGCTCGACCAATTATGGGTCGATGCCAACTTCAAGGAATCCGAATTGCGCAATATCCGCGTGGGCCAGGCGGCCACCATCGAAACGGACTTGTATGGCAGCAAGGTGGTCTACCACGGCAAGGTGCTGGGCATGTCGGCCGGCACGGGCAGCGCGTTTTCCCTGCTGCCGGCGCAAAACGCCACGGGCAACTGGATCAAGGTGGTGCAGCGCGTGCCCGTGCGCATCACCCTGGACCCGAAGGAACTGGCCGCCCACCCGCTGCGCATCGGCCTGTCGACCACGGTGACGGTCGACACCAGCCATGGCGAAGGCGCGACCCTGGACCAGCCGATGGTGGCGTCAACCGTCTACACGACCAAGGCGCTGGGCCAGCCCGTGGATGAGGCGGAGAAGATGGCTGATACCATCATTGCGCAAAATCTGGCACAGTAAGACCAGCCCTAACCCCCAGCAACATCCGGGGTCGTACCCTGCTGGGTACGACCCCGGCATTTGGCCTCTGGGTTTGCTTGACGTTACTTCGTCTTGCCCGCGGCCGCCACCTGGTCGAGGATATGCTTGGGCACGGCCGCATAGTGCTTGAATTCCATCGTGTAGGTGGCGCGGCCCTGGGTCAGTGAACGCAGGGTGGTGGAATAGCCGAACATCTCGGCCAGCGGCACCAGAGCCTTGACGATGCGGCCCGAACCGCCGGGAATGTCGTCGACGCCCTGCACCATGCCGCGCCGCGCCGTCAGGTCGCCCATGACGTTGCCCATGAACTCTTCCGGCGTTTCCGCCTCCACCTGCATCATCGGTTCCAGCAGCACAGGATGGGCCTTGCGCATGCCATCCTTGAAGGCGATGGAACCGGCCATGCGGAATGCATTCTCATTCGAATCGACGTCGTGGTAGGAGCCGAACGTCAAGGTCGCCTTGACGTCCACCACGGGATAGCCGGCCAGCACGCCCGCCTTCAGGGTTTCGACGATGCCCTTGTCGACGGCAGGAATGAATTCGCGCGGCACCACGCCGCCCTTGATGGCGTCGACGAACTGATAGCCGGTGCCGGGCGGCAAGGGTTCCAGCTTGAGCACCACGTGGCCGTACTGGCCCCGTCCGCCCGATTGCTTGACGAACTTGCCCTCGATATCTTCCACCGCGCGCGTGATGGTTTCGCGGTACGCCACCTGCGGCTTGCCCACGTTCGCTTCCACGCCGAATTCGCGCCGCATGCGGTCCACCAGGATTTCCAGGTGCAATTCTCCCATGCCCGACATGATGGTCTGGCCCGATTCCTCGTCCGTATGGACCTTGAACGACGGGTCTTCCTGCGCCAGGCGGTTCAGGGCGATGCCCATCTTTTCCTGGTCCGGCTTGGTCTTCGGTTCGACCGCCTGCGAAATCACGGGTTCCGGGAAGATCATCTTTTCCAGCACGATGATGTGGTCGAGCGCGCACAGGGTGTCGCCCGTGGTGACGGCTTTCAGGCCCACGGCGGCGGCAATATCGCCCGCATACACTTCCTTGATTTCCTTGCGCTCGTTCGCATGCATCTGCAGGATGCGCCCCAGCCGCTCGCGCGCGCTCTTGGTGGGGTTGTAGACCATGTCGCCCGAGTTCACCACGCCCGAATACACGCGGAAGAAGGTCAGCTGCCCCACGAACGGGTCCGTCATGATCTTGAAAGCGAGGGCCGAGAAATGCTCGTCGTCCGTCGGGTGGCGTTCCACCTCGTTGTCGTGCTCGTCATGGCCCATGATGGGCGGCACTTCCATCGGCGACGGCAGGTATTCGATGACGGCATCCAGCATGGCCTGCACGCCCTTGTTTTTAAAAGCGCTGCCGCACAGCATGGGCACGATCTCGTTGCGGATGGTGCGCGCGCGCAAGGCTTGCTTGAGTTCCGCTTCCGTAAACGTGTCGCCGTTCAGGTAGCGCTCCGTCATCTCCAGCGTGGCCTCGGCCGCATGTTCGACCAGGTGCTCGTGCCATTCCTGCGCCTGGGCCTGCAACTCGGCGGGAATCTCGCCATAGCTGAACTGCACGCCCTGGCTGGCGTCGTCCCACGTGATGGCGCGCATTTTCAGCAAGTCGATCACGCCCGTGAAATGCTCTTCCGCGCCGATGGGCAGCTGGATGGGCACGGCCACGCCCTTCAGGCGGTCGGCGATCTGCTTGCGCACGCGTAAAAAATCTGCACCCACCCGGTCCATCTTGTTGATGAAGGCGATGCGCGGCACATGGTATTTGTTCGCCTGGCGCCACACGGTTTCCGATTGCGGCTGCACGCCGCCCACGGCGTCGTAGACCATCACGGCGCCGTCGAGCACGCGCATCGAGCGCTCCACCTCGATCGTGAAATCCACGTGGCCCGGCGTATCGATGATGTTGATGCGGTGTTCGGGGAAGTTGCCGGCCATGCCTTTCCAGAACGCCGTGGTGGCGGCCGAGGTGATGGTGATGCCCCGCTCCTGTTCCTGCTCCATCCAGTCCATGGTGGCGGCGCCATTGTGCACTTCGCCGATCTTGTGGTTGACCCCCGTGTAAAACAGGATGCGCTCGGTGGTGGTGGTCTTGCCGGCGTCGATATGGGCGCTGATGCCGATGTTGCGGTAGCGCTCGATAGGTGTTTTGCGGGTCATCACAATCTCCATGGCTAGCCCCGGTACCCGGTTTTCCAGTGTAGCAGACATCGATTTGCAGGGCTGCCGGTAACCAGTTTTTACCGTGCGCACAACACTAACATTAACGCGCACGTGCGTTGCGCAGGATAAACAGGAGATTCAGCTATACTTTCATATCTATTAATTCAACAAAGATTAATCAGAATCAAGACGCACGGTGAGATATCGTGCAAGGCGACGCCGCCGGCATGCCAGCCCAGGTGCGCACCGAATGACATGCCCCACTCAGCCTATGACTATCCAACTAAGAAAAATAATCCTCTCTTCCCTGCTGGCGTCCCCGGCGCTGGCCATGGCCGGCGAACTGGAACAGCAAATGCAGCGCTGCGCCGTGCTTGGCGATGCCAGCGCCCGCCTGGGCTGCTTCGATACACTGGCCAAGGCGGCAGAAAAAGCCACCATCGCCGCCGGCGGTGATGCGGCCACGGCCGCCGTGACCCTGGCAGCCGCCGCCGAAGTCGCCCCCTTCACGCCCGTCAGCCCGCCTGGCGTGGCCACGCCAGAAGCGGTCAACGCGGCCATTCCCGCCGTCGCGCAGGCTGGCGCGGCGCCGCCGGAAGCGCCGATTTCGCGTACGCAACAATCCTGGGAACTCAACGATGCGTCGAAGCGGGGCCTGTTCAACTTCCGTCCCCACCGCGACACCTATCTGTTGCTGGCCAATTACAGCGATGCCTCGAACGACGAACCGTTCCAGGATTTCACGCCGGGCGGCATCAAGAGCCAGCACGTGGAATTGACGTTCCAGCTCAGCTTTAAAATGAAGATGCTGGAAGACATCGCCGGCACGCCCATCGACATGTGGTTCGGCTATACGCAGCAAAGTTTCTGGCAGGCGTATAACCGCAAGGCGTCGAGCCCGTTCCGCGAGACCAATTACCAGCCGGAACTGATGCTGGTCATGCCGATCAACAAGAATCTGGCTGGTTTGGAATTCAATTACCTGAACTTCGGCCTCGTGCACCAGTCGAATGGCCAGACCTCGACCCTGTCACGCAGCTGGAACCGCGTGTATGCCGAGCTGGGCATGGAAAAGGACAATCTGGCCATCACGGCCCGCGTCTGGCACCGTCTCGACAATAGCGCCAAGGACAATGACAATATCGACATCATCGATTACATGGGCCATGGCGACTTGCGCCTGAGCTACCGCAACAAGGGCCATGAATACGCGGTGACGGCGCGCCGCAATTTCAGCAAGAAGCATGGCTCCATGCAGGCCAGCTGGGCTTTCCCCTTGAAAGCCAACCTGAAAGGCTATCTGCAGCTGTTCTCCGGCTATGGCCAGAGCCTGATCGACTACAACTACTCGCAGAAATCGATCGGCGCCGGTTTCATGGTCGACCTGTAAGCAGCACAAAGATGGAAATGAAAATGGCGCCATGGGCGCCATTTTTTATTGCGAGAAAGTAAATCTCAGCGCCGGCCGCCACCCAGCACGCGGGCCGGCAGCATGACGATGGCGCGCAGCAGTTCGAACACGCCTTCCACGCCGATGCCGATCAAGCGGAATGGCAGCAACAGCAGCCAGGCCAGCGGATACAGCACGAGGGCCAGCAAGGCCAGGGGCCAGCACACCAGCAAGAGCAGCAGCCACAGCACAAATCCCAGCATCGCGTTCCCCCAGAATGAAATGTGCGGAGCAAGCCGTGCTTGCCCCGCTACCGTGACAGCACTATATAAAAGCGCCGGCGCGGCGGCAACGGCCATGCGATGAACTGCAGGATGGGGGGATGGACTGGATAAAAACGGGGATGAACGGTAGTTGGCGGCCCGCTTACTGGCCGACGCAAATCACTTTCGTGACGTATTCATGCGCGTTCGGCTTCTTGCTGGTGGCCCATTTGATGGCCTGGTTGGCATCTTCGATGGTCATGACGGTGGCCTTGTCCTTCGACTTGATGAAGGACACGCCTTCAAACACGCCTTCCTTGCTGCGCATTACCTTGGCAAACACGGGCGGCCTGGTCTCGCCATCGCTGATTTTGTTCTGTTGCACGAGGTAACGCTGATCGATCTGTTCCATGATAGTAAAGCTGTCCAGTGGGTAAAAGACGAAATATACCCTGAATGGACGAACGCCGCAGGATGAAATCGCTGCGGCGTTGCCTTTACATTAATGATGCTTAAGCATACACCGCGTTCTGTATCACCGGCTGCAGGTTCACGTCATAGATCACCTGCGCGCGGATCGACGCTTCCAGCGAAGGGATCGAACCGCCCGCGCGGTACTGGAAGCTCACCTGCAGCACGTCGCCCGCCTTCACGGCGACGGGCGCGGCCAGCGGCAGACACATGTAGTGGTTCAGCCAGTCGATGGTGGTCGAGCGTTCGGGCACCACGGCCAGGATGTTCTTGGTGACGAAGCGCAAGGCGTTCAGGGTGCCGCTGCGCTCGACGACAAACTTGCCGTCGAAACCGAACACGCTGTCCGTCGGCTGGCTGAAGTCGATGATGCTGTAGACGGACGGCGGCGCCAGTTCCTGCACGCCCGGGTGGATGGCCGTGGTTTCCTGGAATTGCACGATGGGCGCATAAAAACCCTCGAAATCGTATTCCTGCTGCATCGGCTGCACGGCCATGATCACGGCTTCGGGCAGGAAGATGGGCAGCGGGCCGCCAAAGCGTGCCAGGTAGCGGCGCTTGAACGATTCGATCACTTCCACCTGCTTTTCGCGCAGCATGCCCACATGGATCATTTCGCAGATGACCACGTCGACGGGCTCGGGCGGCAGGTATTCGAAGGCATCCGCGTGGACCACTTCGACCTTTTCACCGTTGGGATTGAGCGCCAGCATCTTGCGCGCTTCCTTCACCATGTCCGGATTGAATTCCACGCACCACACCTTGTCGGCGCGCGCGGCCGCAAACCATGACAGCACGCCCGTGCCGCCGCCCAGCTCCAGCACCTTCATGCCGGGTTTCACCGCGTAATCGATCGCCGACTTGAACCCGTGCATGCGGTTCTGGTCCATCAACATATTGTGGTGGTAATGGACGGGGATAAATTGCCCCAGGTAACAACTCTCGATTTCTCGTTCATTCAGCATGTCTGTCCTCTTGGAGTCTGGCTCCGATGGCCGATCGGTTTTGTCATTCCAGAAAGCAGTGATATCGCACGGGCTGCGCGAGGGGCGGCGACAATACAGCCGGCGCCTGACGTTGATGTGATGATTGCCCATGCGAGATATCTCCTGATTAATGCGACACGATCATTATCGTGAATCGGGAGCGGGAACAAAGGGCTGAGGTGAGAGGCAATTCCATGCCAGTTTGAGCGCTGGCATGGAAAGTATTACTAAAGAGATATTTACTTGCGTGCCGCGCGCGCCTGCTGGGCGGCCGTGATGATGGCCACCACGCCAGGCTTGTCGCCCGCCTGGGCGAACTGCACGGCCGTCCAGCCGTGATCGCTTTTCAGGCTGGCGTCCGCGCCCCAGGACAGCAGCAGCTTGACGGCGCCCTCCTGCCCTTCGCGGGCGGCAAACATCAGCGGCGTGATGTTGGCGGGCGCGCGCGCATCGACCACGGCGTCGCGGTCCAGCAAGATCTTCATGATGGGCAAGTCGCCGGCCGAGGCCGCATAGTGGAGCGCCGTCCAGCCGCCCTGGTTGACCTTGGCGCCCTTGGCCAGCAAGGCTTGCACGGCATCCTGCTTGTGCTTGTAGGCAGCCATCATCAGCGCCGTGTTGCCATTGGCCGAGCGCGCTTCGAGGTCGATGCCGGGAGCGTCGAGCAGCACCTTGAACACCCGGTCCGCATCGTCGCGCAGGGCCAGCACGAGGGGAATGTCGCCCCGCTGCGCGTCAGGCTGGTTCGGATTCATGCCGTCATCCAGCATGCCGCGCACGCCGCTGGCGTTGTTGACGGACACGGCGCGGAAGAAGGCGTCCGGTTCCGGCGCCGCGTGGCTGGCGCCAGCCCAGCACAGCAGCATCGCCACGGCGAGTTTTTTCATCATGTCTGACCTTAAGAAGTTATGGCAACTGATTGAATAACTTGAAGAAATTGTCCGTCGTCTGGCGTGCCACCTGGTCCAGCGGGATGCCTTTCAGGGTGGACAGGTATTCGGCCACGTGGGCCACATAGCCCGGCTCGTTCATGCGGCCGCGGAACGGCACGGGTGCCAGATACGGCGAATCGGTCTCGATCAGGATGCGCTCGAGCGGCACTTCCAGGGCCACGGCTTGCAAGTCTTTCGCGCTCTTGAACGTGACGATGCCGGAAAACGAAATATAGAAACCCATGTCGATGGCGGCGCGCGCCACTTCCAGGGATTCCGTAAAGCAATGCATGACGCCGGCCACGCCGCCGTCGGACACGCCCGCGCCCTCTTCGCGCATGATGCGTATCGTGTCTTCGCTGGCCGCTCTTGTGTGAATAATCAAGGGCTTGCGCGTGATTCTTGAAGCTTTGATGTGGGTACGGAAGCGCTCGCGCTGCCATTCGAGGTCGCCCGTCAGGCGGAAATAGTCGAGGCCCGTCTCGCCGATGGCGATGATCTTCGGATGGTCGGCCAGGCGCACCAGGTCTTCCACGGACGGTTCCGGCGTGTCTTCATAGTCGGGATGCACGCCGACCGATGCAAAAATATGCGGATACTGCTCGGCCAGGGCCAGCACCTGCGGGAAGTCCGGCAAGTCGACGGACACGCACAGCGCGTGCGTCACCTTGTTCTCGGCCATCTTGGCGAGGATTTCGGGCATGCGAGCAGCCAGCTCGGGGAAATTGATATGGCAATGGGAATCGATATACATAAGGCGGGATTGTACCGGAGCGGGGAAAAACCGGCAGGGGAACGGCTGCGCCGCGCAACCCCTGCCGAGGCGGTTCAACTGCTGGCAGCCGATTAGACCTGGGAGGCCGGATGGTCGGCGAGCGGCACGAAATTGCCGGTCGACTCGTCGAGCGCATCGAGGGAGCCGTTCTCGATGTCGTAGACCCAGCCGTGCAGGGTCAGGCGGTCCTGCGCCATGGCCAGGGCCACCGAAGGATGGGTGCGCAGGTTATTCAGTTGCGCCACCACGTTGGCACGCACCATGCCGTCGATGCGCGACTGTTCCGTCGGATGGTCGATCGACTCGTTGATCATGCGCGCCGCATCGGCATGGTGCAGCCAGCTGCGCACGGCCGGCATGTGGTCGAGGCAGGCACAGGTGGCAATCGCCTTCATCGCGCCGCAATCGGAATGGCCGCAAATGACGATGTCGGTCACGTTCAGGGCGGACACGGCAAATTCGACCGTGGCGCTCACGCCGCCCGGCTCGGGGCCGTACGACGGCACGATGTTGCCCGCGTTGCGGATCACGAACAGCTCGCCCGGCTCGCGCTGCGTCACCAGTTCCGGCACCATGCGGCTGTCGGAACATGAAATGAACAGGGCTTTGGGGGTCTGTCCCGTGGCCAGCGTCTTGAACAACTCGCGGCGCGTGGGAAAAACCTCTTTTTGGAAGCGTAGGAAGCCAGCAATAATGTCGCGCATAAATAAATAAGATGGTTATCTGAACCCGTATTATCGCTGATCTGGCGCCTGCCCTGCCTATTGTCCTTCTGGCGGCTGCCACAGCTCCACCTTGTTGCCCTCCGGATCAATGACCCAGCCGAACTGGCCGTATTCCGAATCGGGCGCCTTGTCCAGCACATTGCAGCCTTCGTCGCGCAGGGCTTGCAGCAGCGCATCGAGGTCATCGACCCGGTAATTGATCATGAAGGCGGCCTTGCCGGGCGCGAATTGCTCGCTGTCCTGTGCCGCCACGGACCAGATGGTGGTGCCGGCCGTGAGCTGGCCGTCGGCGTCCGTCCAGGTAAACGCGGCGCCGCCCCAGGGCTGTACGTCCAGGCCCAGATGGCGCTGGTACCAGGCGCGCAATGCGGCCGGATCCTGCGCGTGGAAGAAGATGCCGCCGATGCCAGTGACCCGTTTCATGCACGCCTCCGTGGCGGGACGCTGCCCGCGAGGTTATCCAGTGCGCTGACTGTAACACCAGGCTCCGGGCATGGCAATCGGCCATGGCGCGGTAGGCAAAAACGTTATCAAGATGTATAGTTGGCGGCCGGTGCGCGGCCATGGGGTTGCGCGCGGAACCATGGAGAGTGTACATGCTGAAAATTGCCAGCCCTTTGATACTGCTGGCCTGCCTGGCCCACAGCGCGCACGCACAAGACAAGCGCGACGTGCCCAGGGCCCTCCCCGACAGCGGCTTGTGCGCGCCCGTGTGTGCGTCGGCGCGCCAGGATTGCCGTGCGCACGTGGAGCGCGCCACGGAAGACGACAGCAGCCCCATGCTGCTGATGAAGCCCAGCAGCAACCCCTACGCTGCCGCCAGCCGGGAAACGGGGCCCCAGTCGCAGCAGCTGCAGCCCACGCAAGCCCAGGCCTTGCGCGCCCGGCGCGCCGAACGCCAGCAAGCGTGTGAAGTGCAGTACCGCAGCTGCACGCGCGCCTGCGGCTAGGTCATTCGCCCGCACCAAGAATCATACAATCAACATCAACTTGATGATGCAAGTGCTTGATTCTATTGACAGCTGGATGCGTAGTCGAGCAGCATGTCCTCGAGGAACAGCTTGGGCGACAAGGGGTGCTCGGCAATGGCCCGGCGCTCATTTGCCGCCTTGATGGCCGCCATCAGACGGCTGACGTTGATGCGTCCGGCCAGCGCTTCCAGCTCGCGCCGGTGGCGCGGGTAGTAGCGGATGGTGCCCGACAGCTTGACGGAGAACACGTCGTACAGCCAGCGCTGCAGGGACGCCACCAGCGGCGCCAGCGGAGACTTCTGTAATTTGTCGGCCGCCTTCAGGGCCGCTTCCACGCCCGGATTGGCCAGCACCTGCAGCAATTGTTCCGTTTCTTCGCGCCCGCCCGACTCGGACTGGGCCAGCGCGGCCAGCGGCGCGCCGCCCTGCTCGCGCAGCCAGCTGTCCGCGTCGTTCAAGCCCTGGGCCTTGAGCCAGGCCAGGGCCTGCTCGTGGCTGGGCATGGGCAGGGCGAACTTGCGGCAGCGCGACAGGATGGTCGGCAGCAACCGGTCCAGGCTGTTTGAGGCCAGCAGGAACAAGGTGCCCGGCGGCGGCTCTTCCAGGGTCTTCAGCAAGGCGTTCGAGGCGGGCGTGTTCAGCGCCTCGGCCGGATACAGCACCACCACGCGCAAGCCTTGCCGGTGCGTGGAAATGTTCATGAAATCGGCCAGGTTGCGGATCTGCTCGATCTTGATGTCTTTCGACGGCGTCTTGGTCTTGGCGCTTTTCTTCGCGCCTTCGCCCTCTTCGCCGTCATCGGCCACCTCGTCTTCCAGCGCTTCCGGACGGACCCGGCGGTAATCGGGATGGTTGCCCTGGCTAAACCAGCCGCACGAGGCGCATGCACCGCAGGCATGGCCATCGGGACGCACGTCTTCGCACAGCAGCGCCTGCGCAAAGTGCTCGATGAAGTCGGCCTTGCCGATGCCTTGCGCGCCATGGAACAGGATGGCGTGCGGCATGCGCGGGCGCAAGGCTTGCAATTGTTGCCAGGCGTCCTGCTGCCAAGGATAGAGAGAACTGGTCATTTTATCCTTTGTAAATCAGCATGTTGTAACGCTTTTCTCAAGTAACACATCAAGCAGTTGCGCGAGTTGTACTTGAATGTCAGCAATGCTTTGCGTGGAATCGATGATGCGGAAACGCCCGGGGAACTGGGCGGCGCGGCGCAGATACTCGTTGCGCGTGGCGGCAAAGAAGTCCGCCTGCTCCTGCTCGAACTTGTCGAGCGCGCGCGTGGCGTCCAGGCGGGCACGGGCCACTTCCAGGGGGACGTCGAACAGGAACGTCAGGTCCGGCTGCAGGTGCGGGTGCACCCACGCTTCCAGCGCTTCCATCTTGCCCAGGTCCATGCCCCGGCCGCCGCCCTGGTAGGCGAAGCTGGCATCGGTGAAACGGTCGGAAATGACCCACTCGCCCCGCTCCAGCGCGGGCGCGATGACTTGCGCGATGTGTTCGCGGCGGCTGGCAAACATCAGCAGGGCTTCCGTTTCCAGGTGCATCTTTTCGTGCAGCAGCAGTTCGCGCAGCTTTTCGCCCAGGCTGGTGCCGCCCGGTTCGCGCGACGAGACGAGGGCCACGCCCCGCTGCTGCAGGTAGTCGGCAACAAAGCCGATATGCGTCGACTTGCCCGCGCCATCGATGCCTTCGAAGGTGATGAAGCGCGGTTGATAGTGTTGTGTCATGAAACTCTTAATCTGGTGATGATGAATGCCGGCAATTAGCGCTGATACTGGTTCACGGCGCGGTTATGGTCGGGCAAGTTGGCCGAGAACTGGCTGGTGCCGTCGCCCCGCGCCACGAAATACAGGGCCTGCGTGCGGGCCGGCGCCAGCGCCGCCGTCAGCGATTGCGCGCCGGCCAGAGCGATCGGCGTGGGCGGCAAGCCGCCGCGCGTGTAGGTATTGTACGGCGTGTCCGCTTCCAGGTCGCGTTTGCGGATCTTGCCCTGGTAGCTGTCGCCCATGCCATAGATCACGGTCGGGTCCGTCTGCAGCAGCATGCCCGTCTTCAGGCGGTTGACGAACACGCCCGCAATCATGGCCCGCTCGGATTTCTGTCCCGTTTCCTTTTCCACGATGGAGGCCATGATCAGCGCCTCGTACGGGTTTTTATACGGCAGGGCCGGATCGCGCTTGAACCACGCTTCGGACAAGCGGCCTATCATGGCCGTGTGCGCCTGCTTGAAGATCTGCATTTCGCTGGCGCCCTTGGCGAACAGATACGTGTCCGGGAAGAACAGCCCTTCCGGCAGCACGAACTCGGGGCTGATCTTCGCCATCAGTTCCCTGTCGGACAGGCCCACGGTATCGTGCTTGAGGCCGGGATGATTGGCCATCGCCTGGCGCATCTGCTTGAACGTCCAGCCTTCGATGATGGTCAGCGACTCCTGCGCGAACTCGCCGCGCGCCAGCTGCGTGATCAGGCGCTGCGGCGTCGTGCCGGGCTTCAATTCGTAGGAGCCGGCCTTGATCTTCGACGTCTTGCCTTCGATGCGCGCCAGCAGGTTGAACAGGATAGGCACGATGGGCACGCCCGCATCGGCGATCTGCTGGCCGGCCGCATGCGCGCCGCTGCCCGGGCTGATCGTAAACGGGATCGCGTCGCCTTCCGTGGTGATGGGCTGCTGCGCCCAGTACACAAAAGTACCACCGGCGCCGATGGCGGCGATGACTGAACTGACTACAAGTTTTTTAAAGAAAGCCATTGTTCCGATTCTTGTGATGCGGTCGCTGATGGGCAGCGCCCGCTTGTTATGATCGTTCATTTGTGAAGCAAGTGCGCGCAAAGCGGCGCCAACACTGGCAATCTTGCCGCTGCCGACGCAAACTGCGCGACATCACTATAATGAACCCGTAATGATAATGCTTAATCGCTGATCTAATGGAAATTATGAATAACTGGAATCAATTTTTAACAGCCCAAGGCGCCCGCCCCGTTGCCACCGATGGCGCGCCTGACAGCGGCGCTCCCATCGCCGCCGCCCCCATCCATGATTTTGGCCAGTCCCTGACAGTGCCCCAGCTGCAAGACGGTTTTGTCGCGGCCATCACGGACCAGGGCTTGATCGGCCTCCATGGCGACGATGCGGCCAGTTTCCTGCACGGCCAGCTGACCAACGATGTGGAGCACCTGAGCCAGGAGCAAGTGCGCCTGGCCGGCTACTGCACGCCGAAAGGCCGGTTGCTGGCCAGTTTCCTGATGTGGCGCAATGCCACCACCATTTATCTGCAATTGCCGCGCGCCATACAGCCCGCCATCCAGAAGCGCTTGCAGATGTTCGTGCTGCGCGCCAAGGCCAAGCTGCACGATGCGAGCGGCGATGAAGCCAATCAAGTCATCCTGGGCCTGGGCGGCAAGCAAGCCACCGCCGCCCTGTCCGCCTGGTTCCCCGTGCTGCCCGCCGCGCCGTTCAACAAGGTCGAGCACGCATCCGGCACCCTGCTGCGCGTGGCCGACGCGTTCGGCAGCGCCCGCTATGAATGGCTGACGTCGGCCGCCACGGCGCGCGACGCGTGGCCGCAATTGACGGCCCAGCTAGCCAAGGGCGGCTATGACGCCTGGCAATTGTCGGACATCCATGCGGGCATCCCGCAAATCACGGCCGCCACGCAAGAACAATTCGTGCCGCAGATGGTCAACTTCGAACTGCTGGGCGGCGTCAATTTCAAGAAAGGCTGCTATCCGGGCCAGGAAATCGTCGCCCGCAGCCAGTACCTGGGCAAGCTCAAGCGCCGCACCACGCTCGTCAGCATCGCTGATGCGGCAGCCGTGGCGGGCGGCGAACTGTTTGCCGTCAGCGACCCGGACCAGCCTTGCGGCATGGTCGTCAACGCCGCGCCGAACGGCGCCGGCGGCATCGACGCCCTCGTCGAGATGAAGCTGGGGGCGATAGCGGAAGGTTCAAGCGCCGCCGGCGCCGTGCGCTACGGCTCGGCCCAGGGCGCCAGCGTGCATTTCCTGCCCATGCCTTACGTGCTCGACGCACTCGACTTGTGAGAATGCCATGAAAGATTTGTACATCTATTATCAAGTCAAAGAAGAGCACGCCCAGGCGCTGGAAGCCAGGGTCCGCGCCATGCAGGCGAAGCTGGCAGCCGCTTCCGGCGTGGCGCCGCAACTGAAGCGCCGTCCTGACAGCAAGGATGGCTTGCAGACGTGGATGGAAATCTATCCCGTCGTGGGCGAAGGTTTTGCGGACTTGCTGGCCGCTGCCGCCGACGAGGCAGGCTTGCTGGCCCTGACGGCCGGCGCGCGCCATACGGAAGTGTTCATGGATTTGCCTCCATGTGCCTGATCGTTTTTGCCTGGAAAGTCAATCCGCACATCCCGCTGATTGCCGCCGCCAACCGCGACGAATTCTATGAACGCGCCAGCGCCCCCGCCGGTGCCTGGCCCGAGCACCCGCAAGTGTATGCGGGCCGCGACCTGCAGGCGGGCGGCAGCTGGATGGGCATCACCCAGGCGGGCAGCGGCAGTTCGCGCTTTGCCGCCATCACCAACATCCGCAGCCCGCAAGACCGCAATCCGGACGCTCCCTCGCGCGGCGCCCTGGTGGCCGACTATCTGGCAGGCAACATGTCGCCGCAAGACTACATCGCGCAAATCCGTCCCGGCAGCGGGGCCTACAACGGCTTCAACCTGGTGCTGGGCGATGCGGATACCCTGATCTGGTTTTCCAACCGGGGCGATGGCGATGCGCGCAATGGCCAGCCTTTGGAGCCGGGCATCTACGGCCTGTCGAACGCCCTGCTGGACGCGCCGTGGCCGAAGGTGCTGAAAACCAAGGCCCAGTTCGCCAGCCTGTTGTGCCAGGGTGCGCCCGACGAAGCGTATTTCGACATGCTGGCCGACACCACGCGCGCACCCGACTTCCGCTTGCCAGACACGGGCGTGCCGCTCGACCTCGAGCGCGTGCTGTCCGCCGTCTGCATCGAAACGCCGGGCTACGGCACGCGCACATCCACCGTCGTGAAACTCTTCCCCGATTCGCCCGGCGAATTGCATGAGCTGGTGATTCAGTAACGCCACCTTGCACCAGGCAAGGTCAGGCAGGTCGGGTTAGCGCGCAGCGCGTAAGCCGACACCACCCACCCCACTCCAGCGGCATCACCGCCGTCCCGATGCCGGATCAGCGCGCCGTTGGCGCGCCGATCCGGCCTGCGCAAGCTTCCCTGCCCCCTAAAAAATTCACCCATCATCCATGCGCACAAAAAAAGAAAGCGCTTGCGCAAGCGCTTTCTTTTGTTTACGATGGATTCCAACGCGGCGACACAGCCGCATCCAATCGCAGCACATAAGAATAAAAAAACACCATCAGGAGACACCATGGCCACCATGGAAGATGTAGCGCGGGCGGCGGACGTATCGCTGTCGACCGTTTCGCACGTACTCAACGGCACCCGCAAGGTCAGCCCGAAAACCGTCGCCGCCGTCAACGCGGCCATGCAGCAGATCGGCTATGTACCCAATATGCTGGCGCGCGCGCTGGCCGGCTCGTCGTCGGGCACCATCGGCGTGGCCATTTCCGCCTTCACCAATCATTACTTCAGCGAAACCGTGCGCGCCATTGAGGCAGCCTGCACGCGCCACGGCTTGATGATGCTGTTTTCCGATACGCATGACGATCCCGCGCAGGAATTGAAAGTGGTGCAGAACTTGCACCAGCGCAGGGTCGACGGCATCGTGCTGGCGCCGTCGGGCGACGCGCACAACCGCACCCTCGACTATTTGACCGGCAACAAGATCGCTTCCGTGCTGGTCGACCGCATGTCGCCCCAGCCGTTCGACCAGGTGGGCGTGGAAAACATCGAGGCGACGGCGCAGCTGGTCAGCCATCTGATCGCCGCCCACGGCCACCGCCGCATCGGCTTCATCGCGGGCGCACCGGGCCTGTCCACGACGGACGAGCGCATCGACGGCTACCGCCTGGCCTTGCAGCGCGCCGGCATCGTCTTTGATCCCGAACTGCTGCGCTCGGGCGACTCCAACCTGGAACGCAGCGGCGCGGCCACGCGCGAACTGCTGGCCTTGCCATCGGACAAGCGCCCTACGGCCATCGTTGCCGGCAATAACCTGATGACCATCGGCACCATGCATGCCTTGCGCGACGCGCACATTGCGGTACCTCAAGACGTCGCGCTGGCCGGCTTCGATGATTTCGACTGGGCCGATTATTTCAGCCCTCGCCTGACCGTGATGGCCCAGCCGCTGGAAGAGCTGGGCGCCATGGCCGTCGACCTGTTGATCGAACGTATCGCCAACCCGGGCCGCGCCCAGCATGTGCAGCGCCTGTCGCCGGCCTTGCGCGTACGCAATTCCTGCGGCTGCCCCTGACCTTTTACCGTACATACTCATGCATCCAGCAATTTCCCTTGGTATCGACCTCGGTACCTCCGAACTGAAAACCGTGCTGATGGACAGCGCAGGCAGCGTGCGCGGCCAGGCTTCCGTGCGCATCGCCACCAGCCGCCCGCAGGCAGGCTGGTCCGAACAGTCGCCGCAGGACTGGTGGGACGCCTGCATCAAGGCGCTGGGCCAGCTGCGCGCCGGCTGGCCCCAGGAGTATGCGCAGATCGCCTGCATCGGCCTGTCGGGCCAGATGCATGGCGCCGTGCTGCTCGACCTGGACGAGGCCGTGATCCGCCCCGCCATCCTGTGGAACGATGCGCGCGCCGAGGCCGAAGCGGCCGCCCTGGCGCGCGATTATCCCGCCTACGCGGACGTGACGGGCAGCCTGCCCATGGCGGGATTGACGGCGCCGAAACTGCTGTGGCTGCAAGCGCACGAGCCGTCCGCCTTTGCTGCCATCGCCTGCGTGCTGTCGCCGAAAGACTATCTGCGCCTGCGCTTGACGGGCAAAAAAGTGACCGAAATGTCCGACGCGGCCGGCACCCTGTGGCTGGACGAAGCCAAGCGTTCCTGGTTCGCCCCCATGCTGGCTGCCTGCGGCCTGACCTTGGCGCAGATGCCGGCCCTGGCCGAAGGCGATGCGGCCACGGGCACCGTGCTGGCCGCCATCGGCGACCAGCTGGGCTTGCCCGCTGGCGTGGTGGTGGCAGGCGGCGGCGGCGACAATCCCGTCTCGGCCGTGGGCATCGGCGCCGTCAACGGCGGCGACAGTTTCATTTCGCTGGGCACCAGCGCCGCCATCGTCAGCGTGACGGAAGCGCCGCTGGGCAACCCGGCCGGCGGCGTGCACAGCTTTTGCCACGCCCTGCCCGGCCGCTGGTACGCGATGGGCGCAATCCTGTCGGGCGCCAGCTGCCTGCGCTGGGCGACTGGCGTGCTGGGCCAGCCGGACGAGGCGTCCCTGCTGGCACTGGTGGAAGCGGGCTTGCCGTTTGACGTCCCCGTCGCGCCATCGGCGCCCCTGTTCCTGCCCTACCTGTCGGGCGAGCGCACGCCGCACAACGACCCGCAAGTGCGCGGCGCCTTCCTGCAGCTGGGCCACGACAGCACGCCCGCGCAGCTGGGCTACGCCGTGCTCGAAGGCGTGGCCTTTGCCTTGCGCGACGCCATGGCGGCCGTCACCTCGACGGGCGCCGTCGTACCCCACTGCATGCTGGTGGGCGGCGGTGCGCGCAGCCAGTACTGGGCGCAACTGCTGGCCAATGTGCTGGGCTGCGAAATGCGCACCTTGCACAACAGCGAACTGTCAGCCAGCCTGGGCGCGGCCAAGCTGGGCTTTGCCGCCATCGGCCAGCGCCAGCTGCTGTCCACCGGCTTGCCCGTCAAAAACACTTTCCTGCCCGATGCCGCGCACAGCGCAGCCTTGAGCCTCCGCTACGGCCGATACCGTAGCCTGTTTCCTGCCGTGCAAGCCTTGCACCAACTTAGCGAAGGATAAGCAGCAATGAATCAACTGCAACAATTGAAGCAACACAGCACCGTCGTCGCCGACACGGGCGACTTCCTGCAACTGGCCCGTTTCGCGCCGCAAGACGCCACCACCAACCCGTCGCTGATTTTAAAAGCCGTGCTGCAGCCCGATTACGCGCCCTTGCTGGAAAGCACGGTCGCCGCCCATCCAGGCGCCTCGCTCGGCGATATCGTCGACCAGGTGCTGGTGCGCTTCGGCCTGGAAATCCTGAAGGTCGTGCCGGGCCGCGTGTCGACGGAAGTCGATGCCCGCCTGAGCTTTGACCGTGCCGCCACCGTGGCCCGCGGACGCCGTCTGATCGCCCTGTACGAAGCGGCAGGTATCAACCGCGAGCGCGTGCTGATCAAGGTCGCCGCCACCTGGGAAGGCATCCAGGCCGCGCGCGAACTGGAAGCGGACGGCATCTTTTGCAACCTGACCCTGCTGTTCGCGTTTTGCCAGGCCGTCGCCTGCGCCGACGCGAAAGTGCGCCTGATTTCGCCGTTTGTGGGCCGCATCTACGACTGGCACAAGAAGTCGCAAGGTCCGGCATGGGACGAAGCGGCGCGCAGCCTGTCCAACGATCCGGGCGTGCAATCGGTCACGCGCATCTTCAATTACTACAAGCAACATGGCATCGCCACGCAAGTGATGGGCGCCAGCTTCCGCAACGTGGGCCAGATCACGGCCCTGTCCGGTTGTGACTTGCTGACCATCAGCCCCGATTTGCTGGCCAAGCTGGAAGCCTCGGATGCGCCATTCGAGCGCGCGCTGGGCGGCGACCTGGGCGCGGCGCAGCCGGCCGTCACGTACGACGAAGCGGCTTTCCGCTACGCCTTGAACGACGATGCGATGGCGACCGAAAAGCTGGCCGAAGGCATCCGCGGCTTTGCCATCGATGCGGGCAAGCTGGACGCCATGATCGAGAAATTGCGCAGTCACTAAGTTCAACCCGGTTTTCACCCGCAGCACCGTTTGTTTTTACAATAAAAACCCTTGGAGATCCTCATGAAAAAAGTCATTACCGCCACCCTGCTGCTGTCCGCCGCCTGCGGCGCCTTCGCCGCCGACAAACCGCTGAAATCGATCGGCGTCAGCGTGGGCGACCTGGCCAACCCGTTTTTTGTCGCTATCGGCCGCGGCGCGGAAGAAAGCGCGAAAAAGCTGGGCGGCCCTGGCGTGAAAGTCACGACTGTTTCCAGCAAGTATGACCTGAACACCCAGGTGGACCAGATCGAGAACTTCATCGCCAACAAGACCGACATCATCATCCTGAACGCCGTCGATTCCAAGGGCATCGCGCCCGCCATCAAGAAAGCGCGCAATGCGGGCGTGGTCGTGATCGCCGTCGACGTGGGCGCCGTGGGCGCGTCGGCCACCGTGATGTCCGACAACACCATGGCGGGCGACGTGTCGTGCGCCTACCTGGCCAAGCAGATCGGCGGCAAGGGCAACGTGGTGATCCTGAACGGTCCGCCCGTCACGTCCGTGATCGACCGCGTCAACGGCTGCAAGAAAACCCTGGCCGCGTTCAAGGATATCAAGATCCTGTCCGACAACCAGAACGCGGGCGGCAGCCGCGACGGCGGCATGACCGTGATGTCGAACCTGCTGACGGCCCATCCGAAGATCGACGGCGTGTTCGCCATCAACGATCCGACGGGCATCGGCGCCGAACTGGCGATCAAGCAATCGAAGCGCACGGACGTGAAACTGATCACGGCCGTCGATGGCGCGCCCGATGGCCAGAACGCCCTGAAAAACAAGGCCGGCCTGTTTGCCGCCACCTCGGCGCAAAACCCGTACCGCATGGCCACGGACGCCGTGCAGATGGGCTACGACATCATGAATGGCCGCACGCCAAAGCAAACGATGGTGCTGCTGCCGACGCCGGCCATCACCAAGGAAAACGTCGCCACCTACACGGGCTGGGTAAAGAACTGATCTGCCTGACCTGAACCACGTGGCGCCGCCTGCGATCAGGCGGCGCCAGTTTCACCAGCAAGGAAGGACAGTCATGAGCGACGATATTATTTTTGAAATGCGCGGCATCGAGAAGCGCTTTGGCGCCACGCGCGCGCTGCGCGGCGTGCACCTGACGGTGCGCAGCGGCGAAATCCATGCCGTGATGGGCGAGAACGGCGCCGGCAAGAGTACCCTGATGAAGATTCTGTCGGGCGTGTACACGCCTGACGCGGGCGAAATCATCCTCGACGGCAAGCCGATCAGGATCCGCAACCCGGGCGAGGCACGCGCGCTGGGCATCAACCTGATCTACCAAGAACTGAGCGTGGCCAAGAACATGACGGTGGCGCAGAACGTCTTCATGGGCAGCGAGCCGCAGGGACCGTTCTGGACCGTCAAGGGCGGCGAGATGCGCGCGCGCACGAACGCCATCCTGGCCGACCTCGGCTCCCGCTTCGACGCGGACACCATGGTGTCCACCCTGTCGATTGCTGAGCAGCAGCAGGTGGAAATCGCCCGCGCCCTCGTGCACGAAAGCCGCATCCTGATCATGGACGAGCCCACTGCCGCCCTGTCCGACCGGGAAACAGAACAATTGTTCCGCATCATCGAAGAGCAGCGCGACAAGGGCCTGGCCGTGCTGTACATCAGCCACCGCATGGCCGAGGTGGAGCGCCTGGCGCGCCGCATCACGGTACTGCGCGACGGCGCCTATGTAGGCGAGCTGGGCAAGGATGAACTGGATCAAAAGAAAGTCGTGCAAATGATGGTGGGCCGCCCCGCCGACGACTTCTATTCGCACCAGCGGCGCACCACGCGGGGCGCCGAGCGCCTGCGCGTGGAAAACGTGGGCGGCGGCAAGGTCAAGCCCGCCTCGTTCTCCCTGCATGCGGGCGAAGTGACGGGCCTGGCCGGTCTCGTGGGCGCGGGCCGCACGGAACTGGCGCGCCTGATCTTTGGCGCCGACAAGAAGCAATCGGGGCAAGTATGGCTCGATGGCCAGGAAGTGCATATCCAGCGGCCGCTGGCGGCGATACGCCACGGCATCGGCTATCTGCCCGAGGACCGCAAGAGCCTGGGCCTGTTCATGCAATTGTCGGCCATGGAAAACATGTCGATGAATATCCTCTCCAAGCATTCCACTGCAGGCGTGGTCAACCGCGGCGCCCTGACGCAGCTCACGCGCGAAGCGATCAGCAACCTGAACGTCAAGGTATCGGGGCCCGAAGGCATCGTGGGCGGATTGTCGGGCGGCAACCAGCAGAAAGTCTTGCTGGCACGCTGGCTGGCCATCGCGCCCAAGGTCCTCATCCTCGATGAACCGACGCGGGGCGTGGACGTGGGCGCAAAGAGCGAAATCTACAAGATCATCCACCAGCTGGCCGATGCGGGCACGGCCGTGCTGTGCATTTCCAGCGAACTGGCCGAACTGGTCGGCATCTGCGACAGGGTGATGGTGATGTGCGAGGGACGCCTGACGGGCGAAGTGACGGGCGACGACATCACGCAGGAAAACATCCTCGCCTATGCCACCCAGCTGGAAGCGGCATAAAAATAATCATTCAGGAGATTTAACATGACAACGACTACCACCCGCGGCGCCGCGCGCGCCGGCGAACCCTTCAATGCCTCGAACATGATGCGCCGCCTGGGCATGCTGCCCGTGCTGGTGGTGCTGTACCTGGCCATGTACGGCCTGACCGTGTATTTCTCGGCCGACGGCACGTCCACCTTCATGACCAGCAACAACACCATGAACATCTTCCGCCAGGTGTCGATCAACATCGTGCTGGCGTCCGGCATGACCTTCGTCATCCTGACCAGCGGCATCGATTTGTCCGTCGGTTCCGTGCTGGCCGTCTCGGCCGTGGCGGGCATGCTGATGTCGCTGTCGGCCCAGTTTGCCGGCTTCTCGATTCCCACCTTCCTGATCGTGGGCCTGCTGCTGGGCGCGCTCAATGGCGTGCTGGTGGCCCTCGTCGGCCTGAACCCGTTCGTCGTCACCCTGGGCACCATGACGGCTCTGCGCGGCGCGGCCTACCTGCTGGCGGACGGCACCAGCGTGCTGAACACGGAAATCCCCAGCTTCGAATGGATGGGCAACGGCAGCTTCCTGGCCGTGCCCTGGCTGATCTGGCTGGCCGCGGCCGTCGTCGTGCTGACGTGGTTCATCCTGCGCAAGACCACCTTGGGCCTGCATATCTACGCCGTCGGCGGCAACATCCAGGCTGCGCGCCTGACGGGCATCAAGGTCGGCCTCGTGCTGATGTTTGTCTACACGATCAGCGGCCTGTTCGCAGGCCTGGGCGGCGCCATGTCGGCCAGCCGCCTGTATGCGGCCAACGGCAACTGGGGCACGGGCTATGAGCTGGACGCGATTGCAGCCGTCGTGCTCGGCGGCACGAGCCTGATGGGCGGCGTGGGTTCCGTCTGGGGCACCGTCATCGGCGCCTTGATCATCGGCGTGATGAACAATGGCTTGACGATCCTGGGCTTGTCGTCGTTCTGGCAGTATGTGGCCAAGGGTGTCGTGATCGTGCTGGCCGTCATTCTGGATAAATGGCGCCAGTCGCACGCACAAAACTGATTGTGCTGGTGGTGTTGGGTTACGCGCTGCGCGCTAACCCGACCTACCATAGCCGTAACAGGTCGGCGTAGGTCGGATTAGGCCGCAGGCCGTAATCCGACAACACCTGAAGCAAGGCCTATAACACCAGCCGCATCTCCACATGCGCAATCCCCGCCTCTTCGAATTGTTCCCCCTGCTGCACGAAACCGTGGCGCGCATAGAATGGCGCGGCCACGGTTTGCGCGTTCAGGACCACGGCGGCATCGCCCCGTTCGCGCGCTTTTTCCATCAGCAAGGTCAAGATGGCGCCGCCCACGCCCGTGCCGCGGCCCGGCAGGCGCACGGCCATGCGGCCGATGTGGCCGTCGGGCAATAAACGGCCCGTGCCGATGGCATTGCCGGCATCGTCATAGGCGACGGCGTGCAGGCAGACGGCGTCCATGTCGTCGAGTTCGATCTCGGCCGGCACTTTCTGTTCATCGACGAAGACTTCAAAACGGATGGCGGTGGCGTCAGGGCCCAGGGTGGCCCAGTCGCCGAGGCGGATGGTGTGCTTGGTCATGGTAGGCAGTAGTAAAAGACAGGCCGTTATTGTCGCACGGCCTGCCCTGCTTTAGCAGGACACTCTGCCCAGCCGATTCAAGTCAGCTTCACCAGCTGCTTGCCGAAGTTACGGCCTTTCAACAGGCCGATGAAAGCCTCGGGCGCACTGGCCAGGCCGTCGGCCACGGATTCGCGGAATTTCAGCTTGCCCGTCGCCACCAGGCTGCCCAGTTCCGCCAATCCCTGCGGCCAGAATTCGGGCTGCTCGGAAACGATGAAACCGCGCACGGTGAGGCGGTTGGTGAGGATCAGGCGCGCATTGTCGAGCGGCGTCGGCTCGCCGTTGTAGCCGGCGATCCAGCCGCACACGGCCACGCGGCCAAACGCATTGGTGCGCGCCAGCGCCGCATCGAAGATGGCGCCGCCCACGTTTTCAAAGATGGCGTCGATACCGTCCGGCGTGGCTGCCGCCAGGTCAGCCACCAGATTGCCCGCCTTGTAGTCGATGCAGGCATCGAAACCCAGTTCATCGACCACGTACGCGCATTTTTCCGCGCCGCCCGCGATGCCGACGACCCGGCAGCCTTTCAGCTTTGCCAGCTGCCCCACCACGCTGCCCACGGCACCACTGGCCGCCGACACGACCACCGTCTCGCCCGCTTTCGGCGCCATGATCTGGTTCAAGCCATACCACGCCGTCATGCCGGGCATGCCCACGGAACCCAGGTAGGCGGAGGCAGGGATGTGCGTCGTGTCGACCTTGCGCAGCATGGTGCCGTCCGATACGGCCACTTCCGTCCAGCCCAGGGTGCCCACCACCATGTCGCCCACGGCAAACTTCGGATGCTTCGATTCCAGCACCACGCCCACTGTGCCGCCGATCATGGTTTCATCGAGCTCCTGCGGCGCCGCATAGCTCTTGTTGGCGCTCATGCGCCCCCGCATATACGGATCGAGCGACAGATACTGGTTACGCACCAGCAACTGGCCCTCCGCAATGGCGGGAATGTCTTTGGTTTCCAGGCGAAAATGTGCCGGCTGCACTTCCTCATTGGAGGCGGGGCGCGAGGCGAGGACGATGCGTTGGTAGGTGGTCATGAATGCTCCTTATCAATAGATAGGATCAGCGGAAGGCTGGGGTCAGACCCGCCGGGTCTGACCCCGGGTGTCTGATGCGTAACGACTAAATCTCATAATCCATACATTGTCTGGCTTCCCGAACTGCCCCAAAGAACGGCTTGATCTTCACGTGCTCGGGGTGGTTCTGGTAGGCGTCGAGCGCTTCGCGGCTGGCAAACTCGCTGTACAGCACGATGTCGTAGGTGGCTTCCAGGCCGGGCTGGGCCACGGCCGCCTCGAATTTCAGGATGCCGGGCACCAGGTCGGAACAGGAATCGAGCAGGGCTTTCAGTTTCAAGGCGTTCGTGGCGCGGTCGGCGCCTTCGGCGTGGTCTAACAGTTTCCAGAAAACGATGTGCTTGATCATGGTGGCAGGCTGGTTGTTTATCAATGAAGCATTACTGTAACCGCTATCGGCGCGCCTTGCAGGAAGCGGGCCGGAAAGTAAAACGGGCGGCCCTGGAAGCCGCCCGCAGACTGGGTTCACGCAAACATCACAGCACTTCGAACAGGCCGGCCGCGCCCTGCCCGCCGCCGATGCACATGGTCACCACCACGTATTTGACGCCGCGGCGCTTGCCTTCGATCAAGGCGTGGCCCGTCAGGCGCGCGCCCGACACGCCGTACGGGTGGCCGACGGCAATCGCGCCGCCGTTGACATTCAGGCGGTCCATGGGGATGCCCAGGGTGTCGGCGCAATACAGCACTTGCACGGCAAACGCTTCGTTCAGTTCCCACAGGCCGATGTCGGCCACCGTCAGCCCCGCTTTTTTCAGCAGTTTCGGGATGGCAAACACGGGGCCGATACCCATCTCATCGGGTTCGCAGCCGGCCACGGCAAAGCCGCGGAAGATGCCCAGCGGCTGCAAGCCTTTCGCTTCGGCCACTTTCGCATTCATGACGATGGCCATCGAGGCGCCATCGGAAAACTGGCTGGCGTTGCCGGCGCTGATGACGCCGCCCGGGATGGCCGGGCGGATCTTGGCCACACCGTCGTACGTCGTGTCGGCACGGATGCCTTCATCGCTTGAGATCGTCACTTCGCGCGAGACCAGCATGCCGCTGGCCTTGTCGGCCACGCCCATGATGGTGGTCATCGGCACGATTTCCGCGTCGAACAGGCCGGCCGCCTGGGCCGCGGCGGCACGCTGCTGGCTTTGCGCGCCATACACGTCCTGGCGCTCGCGCGAAATCTGGTAGCGCTTGGCCACCGTTTCGGCCGTCTGCAGCATGGGCCAGTACACTTCCGGCTTGTGCTGCTGCAGCCAGACCTCGCGGTACATATGCGTGTTCATTTCATTTTGTACGCAGGAAATCGATTCCACACCGCCCGCCGCATAGATATCGCCTTCGCCGGCAATGATGCGCTGCGCCGCCAGGGCGATGGCCTGCAAGCCCGACGAGCAGAAACGGTTGACGGTCATGCCGGCCGTGGTGACGGGGCAGCCGCCCCGCAGCGCCACCTGGCGCGCGATATTGCCGCCCGTGGCGCCTTCGGGAAAGGCGCAACCGACCAGCACGTCTTCCACTTCGTCCGCCTCGATGCGCGCGCGCTCGACGGCGGCCGCCAGTACATGGCCGCCCAGGGTGGCACCATGCGTCATGTTGAACGCGCCCTTCCAGGACTTGGCCAGACCCGTGCGGGCGGTCGATACGATGACGGCTTCATTCATGCTGTGTCTCCTTGTGGGAATGTTATATGGTCAGTAGTGGTCAGTGGTCGATCTGCGGAATCAGAATAGCACATTTAAGTACGGTCGTTCGCAAAGTTGCTCCGTCTTTTTACCTGACGCAAATGACGCGCACTGTAAGCTTGGTGTAAGTTTCAAGCAAGCATGACGTAAGGTTCGGAGAACACACTCGCCTCCAAGCTGTTGCAAGAATGGTCAAAAAAGACCTCGGCACCAGTTCACTATAAAACATAGGGAGACAAACCATGGCATCATCATCCGGCCCGGCCGACGTACGGAAAGTATCCACCAAGGGAACGCCGATCACGCCCGAGGAACGCAAGGTCATCTTTGCGTCATCGTTGGGCACCGTCTTTGAATGGTACGATTTTTACCTGTACGGCTCGCTTGCTTCCATCATCGCCAAGCAATTCTTCATCGGCGACCCCACCACCACCTTCATCTTCGCGCTGCTGGCCTTTGCCGCCGGCTTCATCGTGCGTCCGTTCGGCGCGCTGGTCTTCGGCCGCCTGGGCGACATGATCGGCCGCAAGTACACCTTCCTGATCACCATCCTGATCATGGGCGGTTCCACCTTCATCGTCGGCTTGCTGCCGGGCCATGCGTCCATCGGCATCGCCGCACCGATCATCCTCGTCATCCTGCGCATCCTGCAAGGCCTGGCGCTGGGCGGCGAATACGGCGGCGCAGCCACGTATGTGGCCGAGCATGCGCCTGAAGGCAAGCGCGGCGCGTTCACGGCGTGGATACAGACGACGGCAACCCTGGGCTTCTTCCTGTCGCTGATGGTCATCCTGGGCACCCGCCTGGCGACCGGCGAGAAGGATTTCGAGGCGTGGGGCTGGCGCATTCCCTTCCTCGTCTCCGTCATCCTGCTGGGTATTTCCGTGTGGATCCGCCTGGCCATGAATGAATCGCCGGCATTTGCAAAAATGAAGGCCGAGGGCAAGACCTCGAAAGCGCCTCTGACGGAAGCGTTCGGCAAGTGGAAAAACCTGAAGATCGTCATCCTGGCCCTGATCGGCCTGACCGCCGGCCAGGCCGTCGTCTGGTACACGGGCCAGTTCTACGCCCTGTTCTTCATGATCCAGACCCTGAAAGTGGACCTGGCAACGGCCAACGTGCTGGTCGCCATCGCCCTGCTGCTGGCCACGCCGTTCTTCCTGTTCTTCGGCAGCCTGTCCGACCGCATCGGCCGCAAGTACATCATCCTCGGCGGCTGCCTGATCGCCGCGGCCACCTACTTCCCCATCTTCAACGGCCTGACCCACTTCGCCAATCCGCAGCTGGAAGCGGCACTGAAGAACTCGCCAGTGGTGGTGGTGGCCGATCCGGCTTCCTGCCACTTCCAGTTCAACATGACCGGCACCAAGAAGTTCCCATCGTCGTGCGACATCGCCACGGGCTTCCTGTCGAACAGCTCGGTGAACTACACGAAGGAAGACGCGCCGGCCGGCAGCATCGCCAAGGTACGCATCGGCACGAAGGAATTTTCCTCGTTTAACGCCGTCATGACGGCCGATGGCCTGAACTTCGATGCGGACAGCAAGGCCCACGAAGCCGCGCTGAAGAAAGAACTGGGCGCCGGCATCAAGGAAGCGGGCTACCCTGCGAAAGCCGATCCGGACCAGATCAACAAGCCGATGGTCGTCCTGCTGCTGTTCATCCTAGTGCTGTACGTGACCATGGTGTATGGCCCGATCGCCGCCATGCTGGTGGAAATGTTCCCGACGCGTATCCGTTACACGTCGATGTCCCTGCCCTACCATATCGGCAACGGCTGGTTCGGCGGCTTGCTGCCCACCACGGCTTTCGCGCTGGTGGCCTTCAAGGGCGACATCTATTACGGCCTGTGGTATCCGATCGTCGTGGCCCTGGCGACCGTCGTGATCGGCACCCTGTTCGTCAAGGAAACCAAGGATAACAATATCTACGCCGACGATTGATCCGGCGCAAGCCCCGGCAGCCATGCCTGGGCCTTCAACGCAAAACGCCGCTGACTGGTCAGCGGCGTTTTTTTTATAAGGCGTATGCAGTGGCGAGCTGGAGCTTATTTGTCGCTCTTGCTCTTTTTCAGCTGGTCGCGCTGCTGCACGTATTCCTGGTAGCTGGTCTGGTTGCGCTTGCGGCAGGCGTTGCGGTCGTCGAAATTATTGAGGCTGTTGCAATACTCGCCGATCTTGTCCCGGTTCGCGTCATACAAAACTTCACAGCCGGTAATGGCCAGCAAAAAGGGAACGATCAGATATTTCATTGCTACTCTCATGGATAGGGACGGAATTGCGCGAAAAAACACCAGATTGCCCGCTCGATAAGCAGGCAGCTTTATCTTAACGCGATCTTGCCGGAAAGTACAAGCGCTCGGTATTACTTAATGGAAAGGATGACCGTGCACGGCCCGCTGGCGCATGCTATGGTGCACGTTTCTCCCACCGGATTCATGCCAGGCATGCCCGCGACCGCTCCCGCCACCCTGCCCGCCGCCCCGCACGGCCCCCTGCAAGCCATCTTCGGCGCCTTGCTGCAGGACGTGTGCGCCAGCCTGTCCACGCATGCCGGCGACGTGCTGGACGGCATTTACCTGTACGGCAGCATCGCCCGCGGCGACGCCACGCCGGGCGTGTCCGACCTGGACCTGACCCTGGTGCTGCGCCAGCCGCCCACGCCGCCGCAGCGGGAAACGTTGGAAGCGCTGCGCCTGGCCCTGCAGGCACGCCACCGGGAAGTACTGAAAATCGATTTCGATATCGGCCACCGCGCCCAGGTACTGGCGCCGGAAAACCTGTACAGCTGGGGCTACTGGATCAAGCACCAGTGCCGCTGCGTGTGGGGCGAGGACCTGGCCCCGCACTTTGCGCCCTTCGCGCCGTCGCGCGCCATCGCCCTGGCCGTGAATGGCGACTTCGTTCCCGTGCTGGAAGACTATGCGCGGCGCCTCGATGAGGAGCGCGCGCCTGGCGCCATCGTCCGCCTGCAAAGGGAAGCGTCGCGCAAGCTGATCCGTTCCACCAATATCCTGCGCCACGATGGCGAGCCGTGCTGGCCCGCCAGCCTGGACGAGCATGTGACGCTGTTGCTGCGCCGCCATCCCGCCATGCAGGCGCAGGCCGCCTATTTTCTTGCCCAGGCCAGGCCCGGCGCCACGCCGGCCAGCGGCTTTGCGCCGGCTTTGCGCCGGTTCACGCAGTGGCTGGCGCAGCAGCAGGCGAGCTAAACGTCCAGTTCCTCGTTCAACAGGGGATTGTCCGCCGCAAACGCCGCCAGGTGCTCGAGCAGCACGCGCACGCGGGCCGGCAGGTAGCGCCGCTGCGTCCACACGGCATACACGTGGCGCGGCTGCGGCATCCAGTCGGGCAAGACGCGCACCAGCGAACCGCGGGCCACTTCCTCGCGGCACTGCAGTAGCGGGCACAGCAGGATGCCGATGCCCGCATCGGCCATCTCCACGGCCAGGCGCATTTCATTGACGCGCAGGCGCGCCTGCGGCTCGATCGCCATGTCGGCGCCGTTGCCGGGCCGCCGCAAACGCCAGCTGCGCAGCGGCTCGGCCACGATCAGTTCATGCTGCGCCAGGTCCTGCAAGTCGCGCGGCACGCCGGCGCGCGCCAGGTAGGCGGGCGCCGCCACCATCACCAGCGACGCGCTGCCCAGGCGGCGCTGCATCAGCGAGGAATCGTCGAGCGCCCCCACGCGGATGGCCAGGTCGGCGCCGCTGCCCACCAGGTCTTGCAGCTGGTTCGACAGTTCCAGCTCCAGGCGGATATCGGGATAGCGCTGCATGAAGCTGATCCAGGCAGGCGTCAGCAAGCCGCTGGCGAAGTTGACGGGCGCCAGCACGCGGATGCTGCCCGAGACGGCCGACAGGCTGGCGTCGAGCTGCTGCGTCGCCTGGCGCAGCGCATGCACGAGGGGGCGGCACTGCTCGTAGTATTGCCAGCCTTCCGCCGTGGGCTGCAAGCGGCGCGCGCTGCGGTTGAGCAAGCGGTAGCCCAGCTGGCTTTCCAGCTTTTGCAGCCGGCGCGTGACGGTGGCGGCCGGCAATTCCTCCTTGACGGCTGCCGCATGCAGGCTGCCCGCCTCCACGATGGCGACAAACAGGGCCAGGTCATCGAGCATGAGTCGTCGCGTATGATTGCATATATGGAATTTGAAATTAAAAATATGGCGCTAGTATAGATTGCTGCAAGTCGTTACGCTGCCATCTTCTCAACTTTCCTGAAAGTGCACCATGTCCGAAGCCCTGCGCCTGCGCTGCGTATTTGCCTTCCTGATGTCGCTGATCATGACCCTGCTGATGAGCGCCTGGGTCACCTGGCTCAATATCGGCCTGCAGGCGGACTTCCTGCCCCGCTGGCGCCATGCGTTCTTCGCCGCCTGGCCCGTGGCCTTTTGCGCCGTGATGCTGTTCGCGCCCCGCGTGCAGCAGATCAGCCGCGCCATCGTTGCCAGGACGACGCGCCCGGCGCCTGCCTGTCCCGTCTGCTCGCCCGGCGCGCCGACGGGCACGGGGGCGGCCGCCTGTTCATGCACCCGCTGAGCGGCACCCGCCTCTCTCCAGCGCCCCCGCGCCGGCCGTCCTTAACCGGCAGTTGGCCACCGGCAGTGTCACTCGGTCACTCGCGCCCACAGCCGCCCTGATCCGGGCTATGCTATGGCCGTCCTTGTTTTTACCGCGGAGTGCCGATGCTCGATCACGTTTCCCTCACCGTTACCGACCTGGAACGCGCCGAGCGCTTCTACGACGCCATCTTTGCCGCGCTGGCAGTGCCCAAGGTGGGCAGCGACCACGCCAACGCCTGGATAGGCTACGGCCAGCGCAGCGATGCCGACCACCCCGAACGCAGCTACTTTTCCGTACGCCTGGGCCCCGCGCCCGGCGATGCCCCGCGCCGCCACTGCTGCTTCAAGGCCCCCTCGCGCGCGGCCGTGGAAGCGTTCTGGCACGCGGGGCTGGCGCACGGCGGCATCGACCTGGGCGCGCCCGGCCTGCGCCACTATCACGCCAGCTACTACGCGGCTTTTTTGTTCGATCCGGACGGCAACCGCATCGAAGCCGTCTGCCATCGCGCCTAGGCCAGCGGGCAAGACGGGAAATCCGTCTCTGTTCGGCATTTTCACTTCAGCGTGAAATGCCTATAATGGCTGGCACGCCATACCGGTCCCCGGTCCCTGCACCAAGAAGGAGATTCATGCATCATCTATTCGTCGGCCGCCCCGCGCGCACCATGCTCCTCTCCAGCGCCGGCTTGCTGCTGGCAGGCTGTTCCCTCCTGCCGTCCACCCCGGCGATGCCGGGCGTACCGGCCACCGCGGCCCTGCCCGACGCCAGCATCGCCTACACCGTGAGCGGCCAGGGCGGCTTGCCCGTCGTGTTCCAGTCGGCCATGGGCGACGGCAAGGATGTGTGGGCCAAGGTGGTGCCGGAAGTATCGAAACAGCACCGCGTGCTCGTGTACGACCGTCCTGGCTACGGCGACAGCCAGAAAACCACCACGCCGCGCGACCCCTGCACCATTGCCGCCCAGCAGCGCGCCCTGCTGGCGCAAGCGGGCCTGAAACCGCCGTATGTGCTGGTCGGCCATGGCCTGGGCGGACTGTACCAGTATGTGTATGCCAGGCTGTACCCGCAGGACGTGGCCGGGCTGGTGCTGCTCGACCCCACGCATCCGCAGCAATGGAGCCGCCTGCAGACGGACGCCTCCACCTACGCCATGCTCGTCAAGACGCGGCGCAAGCTGATGTTCAACAGTGCGGAATCGGCCGAATTCGATGCCCAGGCACAGTGCCTGCAGCATGTCGACATGGCCAGCCCCCTGCGCGTGCCCGCCATGCTGCTGGTGCGCGACAAGTTCGGCATCGAGGAAATGGGTTCGTTCGAGAACGTGGTGCGGGCGCAGGAGAAAGACTGGCAGCGCCTGTCCGGCGCGCCGGCCATCGAGCGCATCACGGGCGCCGGCTATTACATCCAGAAAGACAACCCCGTCATCGTCAACGAGGCGGTCAAGATGGTGGCGAAGAAGAAGTAATAAATATCGCAGGCATTTAATCCCGGCAGCAAAATCCGGGGGCGGCCCCTGAGGGTTCGCCCCCGGTCTCTGCCGTTGGGTTTCTTAGCTGTTGAAACCCTTGCCCTCGCCCGCCAGCTTCACCAGCAGGGGCGCCGGGGTCCACGCTTCGCCGTGGCGGCCTTTCGCGTAGCCGGCGATCGTATCGAGCACGTTCGGCAAGCCGACCGTGTCCGCGTAGAACATGGGACCGCCGCGGAACAGGGGGAAGCCGTAGCCCGTCAGGTACACCATGTCGATGTCCGAGGCGCGCAGGGCGATGCCCTCTTCCAGGATGCGCGCGCCTTCGTTGACCAGCGCATACACGAGGCGTTCGACGATTTCCTGGTCGCCGATCTTGCGCCGCGCCACGCCGATGTCGGCCGAGTGCTGCACAATCATGGCGTTGACCTGTTCCGATGGATAGGCCTTGCGGTCGCCCGGCTTGTAGTCATACCAGCCGGCGCCCGTCTTCTGGCCATAACGCCCCAGTTCGCACAGCAAGTCGGCCGTCTTCGAATACGTGACGTCCGGCTTTTCCACGTAGCGGCGCTTGCGGATGGCCCAGCCGATATCGTTGCCGGCCAGGTCGCCCATGCGGAACGGTCCCATGGCAAAGCCGAATTTCTCCACCGCCTTGTCCACCTGCTCGGGCAGGCAGCCTTCTTCCAGCAGGAAACCGGCTTGCCGGCTGTACTGCTCGATCATGCGGTTGCCGATGAAACCGTCGCACACGCCGGACACGACGCCCGTCTTCTTCAGCTTTTTCGACAGGGCCAGCGCCGTGGCCAGCACGTCCTTGCCCGTCTGCTTGCCGCGGACGATTTCCAGCAGCTTCATCACATTGGCAGGACTGAAGAAATGCGTGCCGATCACGTCCTGCGGGCGTGTGGTGAACGCGGCGATCTTGTCCAGGTCCAGGGTGGACGTGTTCGACGCGAGGATGGCGCCCGGCTTCATGACGGCATCGAGCTGCTTGAACACGGTTTCCTTGACGCCCAGTTCCTCGAAGACGGCTTCGATGACGATGTCCGCCTGCGCGATGTCCGCGTAGGCCAACGTGCCGGAAACGAGCGCGATGCGCTGTTCGGCCCTGTCCTGCGTCAGCTTGCCCTTCTTGACCGTGTTCTCGTAATTCTTGCGGATGGTGGCCAGGCCCTTGTCCAGCGCCTCCTGCTTCGTTTCCAGCAACATCACGGGAATGCCCGCGTTGGCGAAATTCATGGCGATGCCGCCGCCCATGGTGCCGGCGCCCACGATCGCCGCCGTCGCGATGGCGCGCACGGGCGTGTCGGCAGGCACGTCGGGCACCTTGCTGGCAACGCGCTCGGCAAAGAAGGCATGGCGCAGGGCTTTCGACTCGGGCGACTGCACCAGCTGCATGAACAGTTCGCGCTCGTACTTCAAGCCGTCGTCGAACTTCATCGTCACGGCGGCTGCCACGGCATCGACGCATTTCAGGGGTGCAGGGAACGGACCGGACATGGCCTTGACCGTATTGCGCGAAAACTGCAGGAACGCTTCGTGGTTCGGGTAGTCGACCTTGCGCTCGCGCACTTTCGGCAGCGGACGCACGTCGGCGACCTTGGTGGCAAAGGCCACGGCGGCAGCCAGCAAGTCGGCGCCGGGGGCGATCACTTCGTCGAACAGGGCCGTGCCGGCCAGTTTTTCCGACGCCACGGGCGTGCCCGAAACGATCATGTTGAGCGCCGTTTCCAGGCCCAGGACCCGCGGCAGGCGCTGCGTGCCGCCCGCGCCCGGCAAGATGCCCAACTTAACTTCCGGCAAGGCCATTTGCGCGCCAGGCGCGGCCACGCGGTAGTTGCAGCCCAGCGCCAGTTCCAGGCCGCCGCCCATGCACACGCTGTGGATGGCGGCCACGACGGGCTTGGTCGCGTTTTCCACCACGCTGATCAGGGTATGCAGGGTCGGTTCCGTGAGCGCCTTGGGCGAATTGAATTCCTTGATATCGGCGCCGCCCGAGAACGCCTTGCCGGCGCCCGTGATGACGATGGCCTTGATGGCCTCGTCGGCCAGCGCCTGGCGGATGCCGGCCACGGCGGCCGTGCGCGTGGCCAGGCCCAGGCCGTTGACGGGGGGATTGGCCAGGGTAATGACGGCAACGGCGCCGTTTACTTGATATTCAGCACTCATGTCTCTTCCTTATTGATTTACCGGTTTTTGCTTGGCGATGAGGTGGTTGCAAGGGATGAAGCTTCACTATACCGCATAAAAGAACGCTCGTATTATTTTTGTCGCGGCGCGCGGGGCGCCGGTACCGGCCACCATGGTACAACATCGCCCGCTGCGGCTGGCGGCACCGCTGGCAGAAAGCGCCAGCAGCTATCGAATGCATATCCATTTTAAATAATTAAAACATAACAAGAAAAACACCGTTTTATTATGTGCGAAATGCGCTGCGCTATCGGGCCGCGGGCCAATAACGACACTTTTTACATTATTTATTCATGCCCCTTGTTTTTCGCCAGGGGCTGGGGAATAATAAAATTATTGATTCAAATCAATACACTGCAATTGATTTATTATTAGGGATCAGTGCCGCCGGCTATCGCCCGTTTATATCGCGCAGATTCTCACCGATTATCACGCGGTTCATGTGCGGGGCATTATGGAATCATTTTATATCGTCATTACCCGTCAGTATTAGCGCCACCCATTCCTCTTCCCACACTGAAGGAAATACTATGGACGCAGCCAGCCATGTCAGCCACTCCCAGGATCTGGACTTACAAGCGATAAATACTGCATTGAACCGTGTCCAGGCCGTGATCGAGTTCGAACTCGACGGTACCATCCTGCATGCGAATGACAATTTCCTGCGCGTCGTCGGCTATTCCCTGGCCGAAGTGCAAGGCAAGCACCATGCCATCTTCTGCGACCCCGAGTATGTGAAAACGGCCGAATACCGCGACTTCTGGGCCAAGCTGGGACGCGGCGAGTTCGACCAGGGCGAATACAAGCGCCGCGCCAAGGATGGGCGCGAAGTGTGGATCAACGCGTCCTACAACCCCATCCTCGACGCCGACGGCAAGCCGTATAAAGTGATCAAGTTCGCCACCGACATCACGGCCAGCAAGCGCCGCAATGCCGATTACGAAGGCAAGATCGACGCCATCAGCAAGGCCCAGGCCGTGATCGAATTCCGGCTCGACGGCACCGTCATCCGCGCCAACGACAACTTCCTCAAGTCCGTCGGCTACACGCTGGCCGAGATCGAAGGCAAGCACCACCGCATGTTTTGCGAAGCGGAATACGCGAAGAGCGAGGAATACGCGCAATTCTGGCAAAAACTGGCCAAGGGCGAGTTCGACGCGGGCGAATACAAGCGCGTCACCAAGGACGGCCGCGAAATCTGGCTCAACGCCACCTACAATCCCATCTTCGACACGGAAGGCCGGCCGTTCAAGGTGGTCAAGTTCGCCAGCGACGTCACGGCCCTGAAAAAGCGCAATGCCGAATACGAAGGCAAGGTCAGCGCCATCGGCAAGGCGCAGGCCGTAATCGAATTCGACATGCAGGGCAATGTGCTCGACGCGAACGAGAATTTCCTCGCCGTCATGGACTACGACTTGAGCGATATCAAGGGCGAACACCACCGCATGTTTTGCGAGCCCGAGTACGCCAGCAGCGCCGAATACAAGAAATTCTGGCAAAAGCTCAACCGGGGCGAATTCGACGCGGGCCGCTACAAGCGCCTGGGCAACCATGGCAAGGTGGTGTGGATACAAGCCACCTACAACCCCATCCTGGACCTGAACGGCAAGCCCTATAAGGTGGTCAAGTTCGCCATCGACATCAGCGAACAGGTGAACCTGGAAAACAGCATCCAGGCCAAGGCCAGCAACGACAGCCGCAAGGTCAATGCCCTGCTCGAGTCGGTGGCGCGCGCGGCGCAAGGCGACCTGACCTGCAATATCGTGCCCGAGGGCGACGAGCCCATCGACCTGCTGGCGGGCGGCATCAGCAAGATGATCGTCGACTTGCGCGGCGTGATCGGCAACGTGGTGTCGGCGGCCAACGGCTTTGCCGACGCCTCGCATACGATCGCCGAGCGGGCCACGGGCGTGGCCGTGGGCACGCAGGCGCTGGGCGCCACGGTGGAGGAAATGAACGCTTCCATCGACGGCCTGACGTTTTCCATCAATTCCATCGCGGAAAACACCTCGAACGCCGACTACCTGGCGAAAGCCACGCAGCAGGAAGCGGAAGCGGGCGCGCGCGCCGTCGCCAAGTCGATCGAGGCGATGGACCTGATCAACCGCTCGTCGGAAGACATCGGCGAAATCGTCAAGGTCATCAGCGAGATCGCCAACCAGACGAACATGCTGGCGTTCAATGCGGCCATCGAGGCGGCGCGCGCGGGCGAACACGGCCTGGGCTTTTCCGTCGTCGCCGACGAGGTGCGCAAGCTGGCCGAACGCTCGTCGCAAGCCACCAAGGAAATCTCCAAGCTGATCAACGAATCCGTCAAGCGCGTCTCCACGGGCAGCGAAATCTCGCGCCAGGCCAGCGACGCCTTCGACAAGATCGTCTCGGGCGTGGCGAAGACCACGCTGGCCATCTCGGATATCTCGAAGGCGGCCAACGAGCAGCTGCTGACGGCGCGCGAAGTGTCGACGGCGATCCAGTACATCGCCGAGGAAACGGAAAAGTCGGCCGCCAACTGCGACAGCATCGCCCGCTCGACGGACGGCCTGAACGAGCGCGCGGGCAGCCTGAACCAGACTGTCTCCGGCTTCGTGGTGTAGGCCATGAGCCACGCGGCCACCTTGACGCCCGAGGTGCTGACGACCCTGATCGCGCTGGTGCGCCAGCACACGGGCATCGCCATGACGGCGCGCAAGAGCGTCTTGCTGGAACGGCGTTTGCAGCCACGGCTGCAGGCGCTGTCCCTGCACAGCTACCAGGCCTACCTGGACCGGGTGGCCAGCGACCGCGACGAGGTGGCCCATTTCATCGACCTGGTGACCACCAACGACACCCTGTTCTTCCGCACGCCGTCCATCTGGGATTACTTCCGCGACCGCTACCTGCCCGCCTGGGCGCGCGCGCATCCGGGCGGCTGCCTGAACATCTGGTCGGCCGCCGCCGCCAGCGGCGAAGAACTGTATTCGATCGCCATGCTGTGCGAGCAATTCAAGCTGCAGGCGCCGGCCTTCCGCTACCAGATCCTGGCCAGCGACATTTCGCAGCAGATTCTGGGCGCCGCCAGGGCCGGCCAGTACAGCGGCCGCTCCGTCGAACGCATCCGCCTGTCGCACCCGGACTTGCTGCGCAAGTACTTCACGCCCTCCCCGTATGGCGTCAAGGTCAACGAGGAACTGCGCCAGCACGTCAGCTTTGCGCAGCACAATCTGCTCGAAGCGCTGCGCCCGGCCCAGCGCTTCGACCTGGTTTTCCTGCGCAATGTGCTCATCTATTTCGATGCCGAACACCAGGAAACCGTGCTGCGCCAGGCGCGCCTGAGCCTCAAGGACGAGGGCCGGCTGATCCTGGGCGAGTCCGAAACCATCGCCCGCCTGGGCACCGGCTACCAATTCGAGTTTCCCATGATTTATAAGGCGGGCACGGCATGAGCATCAGCCTACTCAACGAACACGGCGCCCCCTTGCACCACGTTGGCATGGGGCAACTTAGCGTGGGCATGCAGGGCGAACAGCTGCAGGCGCTGCTGGGCTCCTGCATCGGCATCGGCTTCATCTGGAAGAACGGCCCCTGCTGCGGCCTGGCCCACTGCCTGCTGCCGGAAGCGCCCGGTGCCGAGCCGGGCCTGGGCGCGCCTAGTGCACGTTATGTCAGCCAGGCCGTGCCCTCGCTGCTGCGCCTGATGGGCGTGCGCCAGGCCGACTACGCCGATATCGAAGTGGTGCTGGCGGGCGGCGCCAGCATGTTTGGCCCCCGCAATGGCCGCCTGCAGGTGGGCCGGCAAAATGCGGAAGCAGCGCAGAAATACCTGGACCAGTGCGGCCTGCACGTGAGTTTTTGCGCGCTGGGCGGACGCCACGGGCGCCAGCTGCTGATCGATTGCGCCCACCACAGCTACGCCGTCACCGATGTGGTGGCGCAACCCGGATTGAATCCACGCAAGGAAGGCGCATATGGATATGCATGAAGCGACGGGCTTGCACAGCCAGGCCCAGGGCGACGCGGCCGCCGACCTGTTCGGCTCCTTCCAGCTGGGCGGCGATGAGTTCGCGCTGCCCGCCGGCTGCATCCGCGAGGTGGTGAACTACCCCGCGAAAGTCACGGCCCTGCCCCTGTCGCCCGCATACCTGGAAGGCATGTTCACCTTGCGCGGCAGCGTCATTCCGGTGGTCAACCTGGGCCGCTTGTTCCGCGCCGATGCGCCGCGCGCCGTGGCCACGGACAAGATCGCCATCCTCGATTTTCAGCAAGTGCTGATCGGCATCGTCTTCCAGGACACGGGCGAGATCCTGCGCGTGCCCGCCAGCGCCCGCAGCGCCTTGCAGTATGGGGCCGGCGACGCGCACGCCGTCATCGCCGGCACGATCCTGCTCGACGG
This sequence comes from Janthinobacterium sp. P210006, assembly GCF_036231885.1. Taxonomy (NCBI): domain Bacteria; kingdom Pseudomonadati; phylum Pseudomonadota; class Betaproteobacteria; order Burkholderiales; family Oxalobacteraceae; genus Janthinobacterium; species Janthinobacterium sp. P210006. The sequence continues at coordinate 551,408 of NZ_JAZARD010000002.1, forward strand.
CGGTGCGCGCCTGCTGCAAATCCTCGACCCGCACGCGCTGCTGCGCATCGAGAACGTGCCGCACGTGCTGGCCCTGCAGACGAGCGGCGCCAAGCTGAGCACGGCCCGCTACCATGCGCAGAGCGAGCGGCGCCAGTGCGTCAGCTTTCATGCGGCCGGCGCCACGTTTGCCTTCGAAATGCTGGCCATCCAGGAAATCATCAAGGTGCCGGAACTGCACAGCTCCCTGCTGAACAGCGAACTGTGCCTGGGGCGCATGCATTTCCGCGGCAGCCAGGTGGCCGTCGTCGATTTCGGCGCCCTGCTGCAGGCCGCCGGCGCCGGCAAGGCGGCCACGCCCGAGCAGCGCATCATCGTCGTGCGCCTGGAAGAGACGACGATCGGCTTTCTCGTCGATTCCGTCGACAGCATCGTGCATTTCTTTGGCGATGAAGTGCTGCCGATACCCCTGCTGAGCAAGGCACGCGCGGCCATGTTCGCCGGCTGCATCACCAAGGAAGGCCTGGGCGACATCATTTTTCTGGACCACAAGGAAATCCTGTCGCAGGCCGAGATCGTCGAAATGCGCGACGGCCACGCGCGCCTGTACCCGGCCGACACGGAAACGGCCACCGCCGCCACGCGCAAGGCGCAGCGCCGCGTCTACATCACGTTTACGGTGGAAACCCAGTTCGCCGTGGAAATCGGGCAAGTGCGGGAAATCATCGACTTCAGCGGCGCCATCACCACGCCGCCGGGCATGCCGGCCAGCATGCGCGGCATGCTGAACCTGCGCCAGCAAATGATCAGCATCATCGATCTGCGCCAGCTGTATGCGATGCCGCCGCTGGCGGACACGGGCGCCGGCAAGATCCTCATCGTGGAACGGGGCGCCGAGCGCTACGGCTTCCTCGTCGACCACGTCGACAACATCATGACCATTTCCGACAGCCAGCGCTTTGCGGCGCCGCAAATCATCCGTACGGGCACGCATGACGACTTGCGCAGCGAAATGGATGAAATGATCGATATCGGCACGCAGGAGCAACGCCAGACCCTGTCCGTCTTCCAGTGCGATCATTTGCTGGAGAAACTGGGGTCGGCGTTGCCGCAGGCGGCCTAGCATTTCTTCTTGAAGCAAACCCAACGGCGTAAAATACCGGGGTCGGACCCTGAGGGTCCGACCCCAGCCCTTGCTGTCGGGTTCCCTGAAGCTCCGTCCCCGGCCCTTGCCGCCGGCTGGATCAGGCCCGCTGATGCATCACAGCCCCGGCAGCTTGTGCCCCTTGAACTGGTCGCGCAGCTTGTTCTTCTGGATCTTGCCCGTCGCGCCCATGGGCAAGGCGTCGATGAACAGCACGTCGTCGGGCGTCCACCATTTGGCGATCTTGCCTTCAAAGAACTGCAACAGCGCTTCGCGCGTGACTTCCATACCGGGGCGCAGCACCACGACCAGCACGGGGCGCTCGTCCCATTTCGGGTGGAACACGCCGATGCAGGCCGCCTGCAGCACGGCCGGGTGGGCCATGGCCAGGTTTTCCAGGTCGATGGTGCCGATCCACTCGCCGCCCGACTTGATCACGTCCTTGCTGCGGTCCGTGATCTGCATGTAGCCGTCCGCATCGATGGTGGCCACGTCGCCCGTGGGGAACCAGCCATCCTGCAGCACCTCGCCGCCCTCGTTCTTGTAATAGGAGGAGATAATCCACGGCCCCTTGACCAGCAGATGGCCGTAGGCCACGCCATCCCACGGCAATTCCTTGCCGTCGTCATCGACGATCTTCATGTCCACGCCATAGATCGCATGGCCCTGCTTGTGCAGGATATCGCGCTGCGCCGCCTTGTCCATGGCCAGGTGCTTGGTCTGCAAGCCGCCCGTGGTGCCCAGCGGCGACATTTCCGTCATGCCCCAGCCATGGATGACTTCCACGTCGAACTTGTCGATCAGGGTATCCATCATGGCTGGCGGGCACGCGGCGCCGCCGATCACCGTGCGGCGGAAGGTGGAGAATTTCAAGCCGTTCTGCAAGGCGTAATTCAGCAGGCCCAGCCAGACCGTGGGCACGCCAGCCGAGAACGTCACCTTTTCCGATTCGAACAGCTCGTACAGCGACTTGCCGTCCAGCGCCGCGCCGGGAAACACCATGCGCGCGCCCGACAGCAGCACGGAATACGGCAAACCCCAGGCATTCACGTGGAACATGGGCACGACGGGCAGGACCGTGTCGGTGGCGCGCACGTTGAGGGCGCTGGGCATGGCCGACGCATACGCGTGCAGCACGGTCGAGCGATGCGAATACAGGGCGCCCTTGGGGTTGCCCGTCGTGCCCGAGGTGTAGCACAGGGCGGCGGCCGAGTTTTCATCGAACACGGGCCACGTGTAATCGTCCGAATGCGTGTCGATCAAGTCTTCATAGCACAGCAGGTCGGGGATGCTGCTGTTGGCGGGCATGCGGTCGCGGTCGCACATCAGCACGAAATGGCGGACAAAGGTGCAGTCGGCGGCGATCTTTTCCACCACGGGCAAGAATGTCAGGTCGAACAGCAGGACCTGATCTTCCGCATGGTTCGAGATGTAGGCGATCTGTTCGGGAAACAGACGCGGATTGATGGTGTGCAGCACGGCGCCCGAGCCGGACACGGCATAGTACGCTTCCAGGTGGCGGTAGCCGTTCCAGGCCAGGGTGGCGACCCGGTCGCCCATGCCCACGCCGAGCCCGTGCAAGGCATTGGCCAGGCGCCGCGTGCGCTGGTGGCAATCGCGGTAGGTATAGCGGTGCAAATCGCCTTCCACGCGCCGCGAGACGATTTCCCCACTGCCATAATGACGCGCTGCAAACTCGATAATGCTGGAAATCAGCAGGGGCTGGTTCATCATCTGGCCCATCACTGGGCTCATGGGAAATGCCATCGTGTCTCCTGGTAGTGGATGCTGGATTTTATTGCTGGAATTTAAAGATTTTTCCTAGTTTCGTACGGTCGTGCGGAAATCGTCAACGCATTTCGATATTGCAATGCAGCATGGAATTTTCGATTCCGTTTTTCCTCGTGTTCACGCCCGCCGCGGCAGGCCGAAAGACGCCCGGCGCACGCCCTGGCGCTGTGCGGTAAAATCGTATTTTGGCTGGCGCTTGTCTTCCCTTTCCTGCCGGCACCTCTTATTGAATGGAATTGCCATCACCGCCCTTACCTTACCACTGGATAATGCCTTTGCGGCCCTGCCGCCTGCGTTCTATACGCGTTTGATGCCCACGCCCCTGCCCGCCCCGTATTTCGTGGCTGCCAGCGGGCCGGCCGCACGCCTGGTCGGCCTCGATGCCGCGCGCCTGGCCGGGCCGGATTATGTCGAGCTGCTGAGCGGCAATACGGTTGCCGAACGCTCGATACCGCTGTCGGCCGTGTATTCGGGCCACCAGTTCGGCGTCTGGGCCGGCCAGCTGGGCGACGGCCGCGCCATCTTGCTGGGCGACATCGCCACCGACGATGGCCCGATGGAACTGCAGCTGAAAGGCGCGGGCGCCACGCCGTATTCGCGCATGGGCGACGGGCGCGCCGTGCTGCGCTCGTCCATCCGCGAATTCCTGTGCTCGGAAGCCATGGCGGCGCTGGGCATTCCCACGTCGCGCGCGTTGGCCATCATGGGTTCGCAGCAAGGCATCATGCGCGAAACGGTGGAAACGGCCGCCGTCGTGACGCGCATGGCGCCCTCGTTCGTACGCTTCGGCTCGTTCGAACACTGGTTTTACCGCAAGAAGCCGGACGAGCTGAAAATCCTTGCCGATTACGTCATCGACGGCTTTTATCCCCATTTGCGCGCTGCGGCAAATCCATATCAGGCCTTGCTGGCCGAAGTGTGCGTGCGCACGGCGCACATGATTGCGCACTGGCAAGCCGTAGGTTTCATGCATGGCGTGATGAACACGGACAATATGTCCATCCTGGGCCTGACCATCGATTACGGCCCGTTCGGCTTCATGGAAGCGTTTGACGCCGAGCACATCTGCAACCACACGGACCAGCAGGGCCGCTATTCCTACGCCAACCAGCCGCAGGTGGGCCACTGGAACTGCTATGCGCTGGGCCAGGCGCTGCTGCCGCTGATCGGCGAAGTGGAGCAGGCGCAGGCAGCGCTGGACACCTACCAGGGCGCCTTTGCGGACAAGATGAATGCCTTGCTGCGCGCCAAGCTGGGCTTGCGCACGGAGCAAGACGACGATACGGCCCTGTTCGACAGCATGTTTGCGCTGATGCAAGCCAATCACGTCGATTTCACCAACTTTTTCCGCGCGCTGGCAACCTTGCAAGTGGCCGCTCCCGAACACGACACGGTGCTGCGCGACATGTTCATCGACCGCCCCGCATTCGATGCGTGGGCCGCCGCCTACCACGCGCGCCTGCAGCAGGAACACAGCATCGATGCCGAGCGCCGCGCCGCCATGAACCTGGTCAACCCGAAATACGTGCTGCGCAACTACCTGGCGCAAGTGGCCATCGAAAAAGCCCAGCAGCAGGACTACACGGAAGTGGCGAAACTGCTGGAAATATTGCAAAAGCCATTTGACGAACAGCCCGAACACCAGCACTATGCGGCCCTGCCGCCCGACTGGGCCAGCCACCTTGAAGTCAGCTGCTCATCCTAAGGAGTCATTATGACCACGAATAAAGTCAAGAAAACGGACGCCGAATGGCGCGCCATGCTCGATTCCATGCAATACGAAGTGACGCGCCACGCGGCCACGGAGCGGGCCTTCACGGGCAAGTTCTGGGACCACCATGAACACGGCATCTACACCTGCGTCTGCTGCAACACGCCCTTGTTCGCATCGGACACGAAGTTCGATTCCGGCTGCGGCTGGCCCAGCTATTTCCAGGCGCTCGACCCGGCCAACGTGACGGAAATCGTCGACCGCAGCCACGGCATGGTGCGCACGGAAATCGTCTGCGCCGTCTGCGACGCCCACCTGGGCCACGTGTTCCCGGACGGCCCGCCGCCCACCGGCTTGCGCTATTGCATCAATTCAGCCTCCCTGCGCTTCGATCCGCAGCCTTGATGGCACGGGAATGATGCTCAGGAGCAGCGATGTTGCTCCTAAGTCATTCCTAAGATGTTTACACCACGCTCATAGTAAAGTCTCGCCATGAAATTTCTATTCGACCTATTCCCCCTGATCGCCTTCTTTGCCGCCTTCAAGCTGGGCGGCATGTATGAAGCGGCCACGCACGATTTCGTGCAGCAATACCTGTCCGGCTTCGTATCCGGCGGCCTGATCAAGGCCGACCAGGCCCCGTGGATACTCGCCACCCTGGTCGGCATCGTCGCCACCGCTTGCCAGGTCAGCTATCTGCTGCTGCGCGGCCGCAAGGTCGACGGCATGCTGTGGCTGTCGCTGTTCATCTTTGTCGTCTTCGGCGGCGCCAGCATTTACCTGCATGACGATTTCTTCCTGAAATGGAAACCGACCCTGATCTACTGGCTGTCCGGCCTGGCCCTCCTGATTGCCCACGTGGGCTTCAAGAAAAACCTGATCCGCAAGACCATGGAAGCGCAAGTGCAATTGCCCGATGCCGTATGGAACCAGTTGCTGGCCGCATGGATCATCTTCTTCGGCGCCATCGGTGCCCTGAACCTGTTCGTGGCCTTCGTGCTGTACAAGGGCGACATGGCTGCCTGGGTCAGCTTCAAGGCGTTTGGCGCGACGGGCATTTTCTTTGCCTTCATCGTGGCGCAAACCCTGTTCCTGGCCAAACACATCAAGGAAGACGCATGATGCATACCCTCACCGAAAATACTTCGCCGGAAACGCGCATGCAGCGCATCCGTACCCGCCTGGAAACGGCACTTTCTCCTCTGGAATGCGTGCTGGAAGACGACTCGGCGCGCCACCGGGGCCATGCGGGTGCCGCCTCGGGCGGTGGCCATTACAATCTGCGCATTATTTCTAGTCAATTTGAGGGGCTCAGGCTCGTCATGCGCCATCGACTGGTGTATGATTCCGTGCACGATATGATGCATAATGAGATACATGCATTGGCGATTGTGGCCTTGGCGCCGTCCGAAGCAGGTTAAGGATGGCGTTTTTGGCGTACCGGGGCGACCTGGTATGCCGCTGGCCGCAAACGCCATGCACGCGTTTTCTGTCCATGCGTTTTTTACGAAACTTTCCCTAACAGGATTTAATAATGACTTTTAAGCCAGCCCGCTTGCTGATCGCACTACTCGCCGTTGTCGCGGTACCTGTTTTTGCGCAAAATGTTGCCGTTGTGAATGGCAAGCCTATCCCATCGTCGCGCGTTGATGCAGTCGTCAAGCAAGTCGTCGCCCAAGGCCAGCAACCGGATTCGCCGCAATTGCGCGAAGCCATCAAGAAGGACTTGATCGGCCGTGAAGTGCTGATGCAAGAAGCGGAAAACAAAGGTTTCGGTAAAGATGCAGCTGTCAAACAGCAAATCGAGAACGCACGCCAAGCCATCGTCATCAACGCCCTGGTCGGCGACTACCTGAAAAAGAATCCCGTCAACGACGCTGAAATCAAGGCTGAATACGACCGCTTCGTGGCCCAGACGGGCGACAAGGAATACCACGTACGCCACATCCTGGTGGGCACCGAAGCCGAAGCGAAGGACATCATCGCCAAGCTGAAAGGCGGCGCCAAGTTCGAAGACCTGGCCAAGCAATCGAAAGATGCCGGTTCGGCCGACAATGGCGGCGACCTGGACTGGGCAGCCCCATCGTCGTTCCCGAAAGTCTTCTCCGACGCCTTCGTGAAACTGCAAAAAGGCCAGGTCACCGAGACCCCGGTGCAAACGCCTAACGGTTTCCACGTGATCAAACTGGACGACACCCGCGCGGCAAAACTGCCGACCCTGGAAGAAGTCAAGCCACAGATCGCCGAAGCGCTGCAGCAAAAGAAACTGCAAGCGTATCAGGAAGAAATGATCAAAAAAGCGAAAGTTCAATAAGAACTGACCTCCCCGGCGCCCTTTTCGGCGCCGGTCGTGTATTCTGCGCCTGAATGCGAACTGCACGGCAGTCGCGTTCTCCGTATCGGTTTTTGTATATTTATTAGGAATGAACATGATTTTGAAGCCAGCCCGCCTGATCTTAGCCCTGGTCGCCGTTGTCGCGATCCCTGCGTTCGCGCAAAACGTGGCCACCGTGAATGGCAAGGCCATCCCATCGTCGCGCGTTGACCAGGTCGTCAAGCAAGTCGTCGCCCAAGGCAAGCAAGCTGATTCGCCGCAATTGCGCGAAGCCATCAAGAAAGACCTGATCGGCCGCGAAGTGCTGATCCAGGAAGCCGACAAGCAAGGCTACGGTACCCGTCCGGAAGTCAAATCGCAGATCGACAATGCCCGTCAAAGCATCATCATCAACGCCCTGCTGGCCGACTACGTGAAGAAGAACCCTGTCAAGGACGCTGAAATCAAGGCCGAGTACGACAAGTTCAAGGCACAAGCGGGCGACAAGGAATACCATGCACGCCACATCCTGGTGGCCACCGAAGCGGAAGCGAAAGACATCATCGCCAAGCTGAAAGGCGGCGCCAAGTTCGAAGAACTGGCGAAAGTATCGAAAGACGGTTCCGCTGCCAATGGCGGCGACCTGGACTGGGCTAGCCCAGCTTCGTACGTGAAGCCATTCTCCGACGCCATGGTGGCCCTGAAACCAGGCCAGGTCACGCAAACGCCCGTACAATCGCAATTCGGCTTCCACGTGATCAAACTGGAAGAAACCCGTCCGACGAAGCTGCCGGCACTGGAAGAAGTCAAGGGTCAAGTGGCCGAGTCGCTGCAGCAGAAGAAACTCGCCGCCTACCGCGACGAACTGATGAAAAAAGCCAAAATCCAGTAAAAACGCCTGATATAAGCTACTGCGCGTCGCGCTTTGCGGCCTGCGATGCTCACCGCCTCGGCGGCCCCGTACTTTCGTACGCTTGCGCATCTCGGCCACAAATCGCTGCCGCTCGCTACGCTTCTATCAGCCGTCTGGATGGCTGGACAAGAGCGCTCTTCGGGGCGCTTTTTTTACGCCTGAAACTTAACGGGATGCGATGAACCAATCGATGGAATTTCACGCAGCACTGAAGGCCGCGCTGGAAGCGGTTGCCGAACCGGGCCGTGCGGGGCCCATGCAGGCCTATATGCGCGACCAGTTCGTTTTCCTGGGCGTGGCAGCGCCGCGGCGACGGATAGCCGCCAGGGCCCTGCTGGCGGGCCTGAAGGGCATCGATGGGGGGACACTGCTGGAACCGCAGCTGCTGTGGCAGCAGCCGGAACGCGAATACCAGCACGTGGCGCTGGACATGCTGGCCCTGCACCGGCGGCAACTGGGCATCGAACATATCCCCGCCCTGCTCGGCCTGGCGCGCCAGCGCGCGTGGTGGGACAGCATCGACGGCATGGCGAGCATCGTCGGCGACGTGCTGCAGGCGGAGTTGCGGCGCGGCGGCGACGGCCATGCGCACATGGATACAGTCCTGCGCCACGACGACTACTGGCTGCGCCGCATCGCCATGCTGCACCAGCTAGGCTGGCGCGGCGACACGGATGCGGCCTGGCTATTCGGCGCGGCGCTGGCGCTGGCCCATGAAGACGAGTTTTTCATCCGCAAGGCCATCGGCTGGGCCTTGCGCGACTACGCGCGCCACGCGCCCGAAGCCGTGACGGCGTTTGCCGACGCGCACCGCCATCAACTGTCTCCGCTCACCCGCCGCGAAGCGCTGAAGCACCAGTCGCGCTGAACGCCGAGCCGCCCAGCAGGCGCAGCGCCGCGTCGATGCGGGGCCCGGCATCCCAGGCGGGCACGGGCGCCAGCAAGCCCAGCGCCATCTGCCGCAGCGGTTCGGCTATCACCATGGCCAGCAGCAAGCCGGCCAGTTCAGGCGCATTGCCGGACGCCACGTGGCCGCGCGCGGCCTGGCGTCCCAGCCACTCGGCCAGCAAGGCCGTGCCCCGCTCGATGCCGTTGCGCTGGTACACGACCAGCAAGTCCGCGCGCGCGGGAAACTCCGTGCACAGCAGGCGGAACAGTCCCACGGCATCGGCTGTCAGCACGCGCGCCGCCATCACCTGCAAGATCTCCTTCAGCAAGGGCAGTACCTCGCCGGGCGCGGACGCGTCATGCGCCATGGCCGGCAGGAAGCCATCCGTCCAGCCCCGCACCACGAGGGCGACGAGTTCCTCGCGGTTGGCCGCATATTGATACAGCGACTTCTTTGCCATTCCCGCGTGGCGCGCCACCGCTTCCATGGTGGTGGCTGCATAGCCTTCGTGCAGCAGCAGCCACGTGGCCGCCTGCACGGCCGCCTCGCGCGCTTCCTCGGGCGGCCGCGCCGGGCGGCCCCGTCCACGCACGGCCTTGCTCTCTTCTTGCTGCATGCCAGCTCCCATCTTGATCGATGGGCAATTTTACACTGAAACATATTTTGGAAACGCTAAACGTTTCTTTAATATATAATTGTCTCACCCTAACAAAGGAGAACGACATGACGAGTTACACGCATATTCAATTTCCATGGAGCATCACCGGCACGGGCGACTTGCTCGATCCGTTTCCCCTGCACCTGGAAACGGGCATCACGCGCCTGGCCGACGGCTGCCTGCTGGTGGCTGCCCGCACGGAGCTGCACGGCTGCAGCGGGCGCATGCTGGACTGGTGGTTTGCGTTTTTCGAGACGACGCAGCACATCAAGTGGTGGCATCCGCACGACCACGTGGCGCACCATGGCTGGAACAGTGCGTGGAAAAAGGGAGAGAGTTACTACGGCGCCTCGATCGAGGCCGTGGAATCGCTGGGCGACATTGCGCCCGTGAAAGCCAAGCTGAAGTTCCACGATCCGAAACACGTGTTCGATCCCGCGCAACTGCAGCTGGCCAGGGACAGCGGCGCCCTGTCGGCGGCCGTCTGCGCGCGCATCGGCTTTGGCGACCACGTGGTGCTCGACCCGCATGGCGACCCGCTCGATGGCGAAATGCTGCATCTGGCGCGCGACACGCCCACGGGCTGCGTGCTGCGCAGCCGCTTCCTGCTGGGCCGCAACAGCTTGAACCCCGTGCGCGACGTGCCCGACGTGCTGGGCCTGAACTTGCTGCGCCATTGCTACAGCGAATTTACCTATCTGTCGCGCTTTTTGCCGTCGCTGTACTACGGCGAACATGGCAACGGCGAAAAGGCCCCGTTGCCCTGGTAAGGCGTCGCAGCCAAGGCTGCTCTGCTAAGTAAACTCCTTACAGCCGCTTGTGCATGCGCGCCAGCGGCAGTTTGATGTCATCGGGCAAGTCCAGATGAAACTCTTCGGTCACGGCAAAACCGCTGGCCAGGTATAGCGGCACGCCGGGCAAGGTGGCGGCCAGTTCCAGCGCACCGAAACCGGCGGCCTGCGCCTGGCGTTCGCAATGGCGCATCAGCATGCTGCCTAATCCCTGGCGGACGGCCGCCGGCTCGACAAAGAAGGCGCGGATGCGTCCCGGCTGGCTGGCCGGATCGAGCAGCGGGTCCGGCCCGCTCTTGGCCCGGTCGGCGCCATACAGGGTGGCGCGCCGGCTCCAGCCGCCGCAAGCCAGCATGGCGCCATCGCGCTCGATCACGAAATACGTCTGGTCGGCCACGAGCTGCGTATCGACGCCGAACACGTGGCGCGTGACGGCCTGGGCTTGCTCCTGCGTATAGAATCCTGCGCTCAGTTCCACGCCGGAACGGGCGATCAGTGCATTCATGGCCGGCACGTCGGCCGGCAGTGCTACGCGCAAACGCGTCAGCGGGCCAAAGCTGAACCAGGCGCGCGCGATGCGCCCCTGCACCACTTCATATGTCGCCACCAGTTCCTGCGCGGAAACACCGTCCGGCGTGTCGCCATGGACGATTTCATGGTCGATCACCAGCTTGCCGCAGGCGATGCGGTTGAGCAACTGCGCCCGTGGCCGGCTGGCGGCAAAGCGGGCCGTGAAACGGGGACCGATTTGCGCGCCGCCCGTGGCCAGCAAGGTATCGGGATGCTCGAATTGCTGCGCGTCATCGGCATAGATGGCCAGCAAGGCGGCAACATCGTGGGCGTTGTAGGCGTCCAGTTGGGCCTGGACCACCGCCGTGGGCGAAATGCGTGTATCGTTGCCAAGTGCCATGCGTGTACCTGTTGTGGAGTGGGTGAAAAGTTGCAAAGGGTAACATTGTCGCCCCTGTCGCGGTGCGGTTTGCTGCGATAATAACAAGATTCGTCGCAAGAGGCATCTTGAGGCGTCAACAATCAATCGCACAATCGCAGCAGGAGTAAATATCATGAAATGGGAAGGCAATCGCGAAAGCGACAATGTGGAAGATCGCCGCGGCGAAGATGGCGGCGGAGGCGGCGGTGGGGGCGGCTTTGGCGGGCGCTCGATCGGCATCGGCACCATCGTCATCGCCCTCGTCGGCTCGTATGTGCTGGGCGTCAATCCCTTGACCTTGCTCAACATGCTCAGCGGCGGTGGCGGCCAGATCTCCACCCAGCAAAGCCAGTCGCCCGCGCGCCAGCCGCCCGAATCGGACGAGATGGCCCGTTTCGTGAAAACGGTGCTGGCCGATACGGAAGACACGTGGGGCGCCCTGTTCAAGGCGGAAGGCGGCAGCTATGTGAAACCCAAGCTGGTCCTGTACTCGGGCAGCACGCCGACGGCTTGCGGCACGGGCCAGAGCGCAAGCGGTCCCTTCTATTGCCCCGGCGACCAGAAAGTCTACCTGGACCTCGATTTCTTCAACCTGATGCAGCAGCGCTTCAAGGTCTCGGGCGAATTTGCCGAAGCGTATGTGATCGCCCATGAAGTGGGCCACCACGTGCAAAACCTGATGGGCTTGTCCGAAAAGGTCGACAATGCACGCCGCTCGCAAACGGAACGCCAGGCCAACGCCATGTCCGTGCGCCTGGAATTGCAAGCGGACTGCTTTGCCGGCGTGTGGGCGTATCACGCCAATGCCGACCGCAAGATCCTGGAACAGGGCGACGTGGAAACAGCCCTCAAGGCGGCCACGGCCATCGGCGACGATGCGCTGCAGCGCCAGTCGCAAGGCCATGTCGTGCCGGACTCGTTTACACACGGCACTTCGGAGCAGCGCGTGCGCTGGTTCAGCAAGGGCATCGAGAGCGGCCAGATTTCCCAGTGCAACACGTTTGAGGCGCGCCAGCTGTAACGGCGGTGCACCTTTCCCTGCGGCAGGCCAGCCTGCCGCAGGGCCACCCGGCTGGCAGCAAGCGCCGCCTATTTCAGGTCAATGCGCCCATATTGCCCGTGCGTCTCGTCATTCGGTCCCGCTGCATAGAACAGGGTATTGACGGGTTGGCTGTTGAGCCCATTGCCGAAGGCGATGCCCCACAAACCGTCGATCACGAGCGGCGTGCCGTCCACCTTGCGCAACGCGCCCCCCGCCTCGCCCGTGGCCGGGTCATAGGCATTGATCTTGCCGTCGCCAAAATTCCCTATCAATAACATATTGCTGGCAGTGCCGAAGTCGGCTGGCGCCAGCGCCATGCCCCACGGCGCATTCAAGGCCCCGCCGCTCACCAGCCGCTTGATCAGTTTGCCGCCGGTGTCGTACACATTGACGATGCCCAGGCCCGCGCCAGCCTGTTCATCGTCGCTGGCCTGCCGCATGGCATACGCGACATAGATGCGCTCGCCGATGGCCTGGATGCCGAACGGCGCATAGCCGGCCGGCAAGCCGGGGTCGCTGAACGCGCCAGACCAGCTGACCCTGGCGAAACTGGCATCGAAGACGTCGACGCGCTGGTTATGGAAATCGGCCGCATACAGGTAGTTGGCGCCCGCATAAGCGGAAATGGCCAGGCCCTTGTAGACGCTGCCTCCCCCGCTGCCGTCGTACACGACCACGGCGGTCGTCGGGCTGACCGTGGGCGACCACGCCGCAATGCTGCCGCTTTCGCTGGCGAAAATGAAGGGACTGGCCGCCGTCACGCCGTTCTGGCTCAGCTTGAAGTCTTGCGTGCCGTTGAATACGATGCCCGTCGGCCCCGCCGGCGTGCTGACCACCAGCGCCTGGGGCACGCCGTTGCCGTCGTACAAGGTGGACTTCGCCGTGCCATTCGCCACCACCCAGACGAAGCCGCGGGGATTGAAGGCCACGCCCCAGGCGTTGACGAGGTTGGCGTCCGTGTGCACGGCGGGCACGACGGCCGTATCGGACACGAGGCTGGTCGCCGCATACGTGCTCAGCGCGGGTGGCTTGTGGTGATGATGGCCGCCGCCGCAGGCAAGCAGCACGGCGGCCAGCGCCGCGGCGAAACAGGCGTACACGATCTGCCTGGTGGCATGCGTTTTCATGGCGTTCCCCTTCTGCGTGGTGGGCAGCATTGCACTGCCTGTCATCAGGGTATAACCGGGCCTGGCCGGACGCTTGAGGCGCGTCAAACGGGGTGAAGATAGGCCGGGGTCAGGGCACGGCCACGTCGTAGCGCTTGCCCAGTCTTTTCAGTTCGCCTGTCTCGATCAGGGTATTGAGTTCCTGGTCGAACTGCAGGCGCAGCTTGTCGAAGGCGGGCGAACGGGGAAAGGCAAAATAGCCGTTCTGCACTTCGATGACCCTGGGCAGGGGTTTCACCTGGCGTCCATAGCCGAGGCGGGCGATCACGGGGTCGGTATTGCGGCGGTTGCTGACGAACACGTCGACATGGTTATGCACGAGCATCTTCAAGCCGTTTTCCACATTGTTGGCCACACTGACCTGCAAGCCGGGCCGCATGCGCTCCCAGTCCGCGCCATAGGCCCAGCCATTGAGCAGCACCACCCGGCGGCTCTTCAGCGCCGCGTAGTCGCCATCCCAGGCGAAACTGGCGTCCTGGCGCGTATAAAAGACCATCTGGTCCTGATAGAACGGCTTGTCGGAAAAGCCCATGCTGGCGATGCGCTCGGGCGTCTTGTAGGGGCCGATCAGGATATCGGCCTGCCCCTGCACCAGCATGGCTTGCGCGCGCGCCCACGGCACCATGCGAAAACGCACGGTATTGCCCGTGCGCGCCGCCATGAGGCGCAGCAGTTCCGCGCCCAGGCCGCCATACTCGCCGCTGTCCTGGTACTCGAACACGCGCTCGAACTGCGCGCCCACGGCCAGCAGCTCGCGCGCCTGCGCAGGCAGAGGCGCCGCAAGCACAGGCCACAGCAGCGCCAAGGCCAGCAGGCGCCGCCCTGCTCCGCTCATCAGCCGACGATGCGCAAGGAGTAATCGGTGGCCCGCACGTCCTTGGTCAGGCTGCCGATCGAGATGCGGTCCACGCCCGTTTCGGCGATGGCCCGCACGGTATCGAAATTGATGCCGCCCGACGCTTCCAGCAAGGCGCGGCCATGCGTCAAGGCCACGGCTTCGCGCATCATGTCGTTGCTGAAGTTATCGAGCAGCACGGAAACGGCGCCCGCATCGAGCGCTTCCTGCAGTTGCGCCAGGGTTTCCACCTCGATCTGCACGGGCACGCCCGCGTCGAGGTTGCGCGCGTTTTCCAGGGCCTGGCTGACGCCGCCCGCGGCCGCGATATGGTTTTCCTTGATCAGGATGCCGTCGTACAGGGCCAGGCGCTGGTTCTTGCCGCCGCCCACGCGCACCGCATACTTTTGCGCCAGGCGCAGGCCCGGCAAGGTCTTGCGCGTATCTAAGATGGATGCCTTGGTGCCGGCGATCACGTCGACATACTGGCGCGTGGCCGTGGCGACCGCCGACAGCAGCTGCAGGAAATTGAGGGCGCTGCGCTCGGCCGTGAGCAGGGCGCGCGCCGGCGCTTCAATCGTGCACACGACGCTGTCGGCCGTCATCATGTCGCCTTCGGCATAATGCCAAACGATATCGATGCTGCGGTCCAGGCTTTTCATGATGCCTTCGAACCACGGCGCGCCGCACAGCACGGCTGCTTCGCGCACGATGACGCGGGCCGTGACGATGTGGTCGGGCGGCACCAGCTCGCCCGTCAGGTCGCACTGGCCCACGTCTTCCAGCAAGGCGGCCAGCAAATTGCCTTCGAATGCGCGCGCCAGGGCGGGATCGAAAGGAGCGAAAGAATTAACGAGGGTACTCATGCTGGACCGATTCCTTGGAACAATGTAGTTTCTTTTGCCAGGTCCGCGCCTGGCTTGAGGCCCGCCTTCTTGGCGGCGGCGAAGTCGAGCATGCGGTTGATCGAGCGCACGGCCAGCTGGCCGACGGCAGGATCGACGTGGATTTCGTTGTGCATGTTTTCCAGCGTCTGCGCCAGGTTCAGCAAGCCGTTCATGGCCATCCACGGGCAGTGCGCGCAGCTCTTGCACGTGGCGCTGTTGCCGGCCGTGGGCGCTTCGATGAAGCGTTTTCCAGGCGCGGCCGCGCGCATCTTGTGCAGGATGCCGTTGTCGGTGGCGACAATAAAAGTGTCCGTGTCCATGGTTTGCGCTGCCGCAATCATTTGCGACGTGGAACCCACCATGTCGGCCAGCGCCACCACGTTCGCGGGCGACTCCGGATGCACGAGCACCTTGGCTTGCGGATACTCTTCCTTGAGCAAATCGAGTTCGATGCCCTTGAACTCGTCGTGCACGAGGCAGCTACCCTGCCACAGCAGCATGTCGGCGCCCGTTTCCTTCTGGATATACGAACCCAGGTGTTTATCGGGTGCCCACAGGATTTTCTTGCCCTGCGCATGCAGGTGGGCCACGATATCGAGGCCGATGGACGACGTCACCATCCAGTCCGCGCGCGCCTTCACGGCCGCGCTGGTATTGGCGTAGACGACGACGGTACGGTCGGGATGGGCATCGCAGAAAGCCGTGAATTCGTCCACGGGGCAGCCGAGGTCGAGCGAACAGGTCGCGTCGAGGTCGGGCATCAATACCGTTTTTTCGGGACTGAGGATCTTGGCCGTTTCGCCCATGAAGCGCACGCCAGCCACGACGAGGGTCTTGGCCGGATGGTCGCGCCCGAAGCGGGCCATTTCCAGGGAGTCGGAGACGCAGCCGCCCGTGGCTTCCGCCAGGTCTTGCAGGTCAGCATCAACGTAGTAGTGGGCAACGAGCACGGCTTCGCGCTCGATCAGCAGGCGCTTGATGCGCGTGATCAGTTCGGCTTTTTCAGCCGGGGATGGCGTCGCTGGCGTGCGCGCCCAGGCGTGGGCAGTGCAGCTGGCTCCGTCTTGTGGATGTTCATACTCGACGGATTTGATGGCTAAAGTTTGCATGGCTGTGTCAAACAAAAACGGGATAGACCGGCACGAACGCAATAAAGCAGGTGCGCCGGAACGAAAGGACCGCGGCGCGTCGGTGTGGTGATACCAGAGTACACCACCAGCTTTCCAAACGCCTGATAAAACCGTAGCGCGAGGCAGCGAGGCTCGGCGCCCCCTTGCGGCCGAGAAGCGCAACCGTGCTGAAGCACGGTGAGCATCACAGGCCGCAAAGCGCGACGCGCAGCAGGTTTGATCAGGTGTTTAATCGATACCTTGGCTCTTCAGGTAGTCTTCGTAGTTGCCGCGGTAATCGACCACTTCATCTTCCTTGATCTCGATGATGCGGTTCGCCAGCGACGAGACGAATTCGCGGTCATGCGACACGAAGATCAGGGTGCCCGCGTATTTTTCCAGCGCGATGTTCAACGATTCGATCGATTCCATGTCCATGTGGTTGGTCGGCTCATCGAGCATCAGCACGTTGTGGCGGCCCAGCATCAGCTTGCCGTACATCATGCGGCCCTTCTCGCCACCGGACAGTACCTTGACGGCCTTTTTCACATCGTCGCCGCCGAACAGCAAACGGCCCAGGATGGAACGCACGGCCTGGTCGTCGTCGCCCTCTTTCGTCCACTGGCCGATCCAGTCGGTCAGGTTCGTGTCCTTGGCGAAATCTTCCGTCGGATCTTGCGGCATGTAGCCCACGTTGGCGTTTTCCGCCCACTTCACGCGGCCCTGGTCAGGCTGCAGGCCGGCGATGTCGCCCGCGATGCAACGCAGCATGGTGGTCTTGCCGGCACCGTTGGCGCCGATGATGGCGATGCGCTCGCCCGCTTCGACCATGATGCTGAAGTTCTTGAACAGCTGGCGGTCGAAGCCTTTCGAGATGTTCTCGACTTCCACGGCCAGGCGGTGCAATTTCTTTTCGCCGTCGAAACGCACGAACGGGTAGGCGCGCGACGATGGCTTGATGTCGTCGACCTTGATCTTTTCGATCTGCTTGGCGCGCGACGTGGCCTGGCGGGCCTTGGATTTGTTCGCGGCAAAGCGGCGCACAAATTCCTGCAGCTCGGCAACCTTGTCTTTCGCTTTCGCGTTGTTGGCCAGCTGCTGGTTGCGCGCCTGGGTCGAGGCGAACATGTATTCGTCGTAGTTGCCCGGATAAATCTTCAGGGTGCCGTAGTCCATGTCGGCCACGTGGGTGCAGACCTGGTTCAGGAAGTGGCGATCATGGGAAATGATGATCATGGTGGAGTTGCGCTCGTTGAGCACGTCTTCCAGCCAGCGAATCGTGTTGATGTCCAGGTTATTCGTCGGCTCGTCGAGCAGCAGGATGTCCGGGTTCGAGAACAGCGCTTGCGCCAGCAGCACGCGCAGCTTCCAGCCTGGCGAGACATTGCTCATCGGGCCTTGGTGCAGGTCGATGGCGACACCGGCGCCCAGCAGCAGTTCGCCCGCGCGCGATTCGGCCGTGTAGCCGTCGTATTCGGACACTTTGCCTTCCAGCTCGGCCGCCTGCATGTAGTCGTCGTCCGTCGCTTCCGGGTTCGCGTAGATCGCGTCGCGCTGCTGGATGGCCGCCCACATTTCCGTGTGGCCCATCATGACGACGTCGAGCACGCGCATGTCTTCAAACGCGAACTGGTCCTGGCGCAGCTTGCCCAGGCGCTCGTTGGTATCGAGCATGACATTGCCGCCCGACGGGTCCAGGTCGCCGCCCAGGATCTTCATGAACGTCGATTTGCCGCAGCCGTTCGCGCCGATCAAACCATAGCGGTTGCCGTCGCCGAACTTGACGGAGATATTCTCAAACAATGGCTTGGCGCCAAACTGCATCGTAATATTTGCGGTTGAAAGCATTAGTGAGGTCTTTATCCAGTGAAAACAGGTAGTTAGGTACTTTTCTCCCATTATACAGCACCCACCCTCTTCCCTCTACAGCGGCAGGGGGAAGCGCATCGGGCGCGGCAACCGGCAGGACGCGGAAGATGGCAAGAAAATATGATTGCCGTATTTCCATTTAGCAGCTACGCTGCGGCTGCACCGCCGGACCTGCCGCGACGACAGGCAACTGGCATCGTTCCCCCTATCACCTGACAGGTTTCACTTGAAAAAAATCACCATCGCCGCCGCCGTGGCCGCCGTTGCCATCGCCGCCACCACCTACGCTTCGCCGTACTACGCCCTGCACCAGATCAAGACCGCCCTGGCCGAGCGCAATGCCGATGCCCTGGCCAGCCACGTGGACTTCCCTGCCCTGCGCGCCAGCGTAAAGACGCAACTGGAAGCGAGCATGGCCCGCAGCATCGAGGCGACGGCCGGCAGCGACAACCCGCTGGCAGCCCTGGGCCAGTCGATTGCCGGCGCCATGCTGGGCAAGATGGTCGACGCCATGGTCTCGCCTGCCGGCGTCGTCGCGCTGGTCAACAAGAGCGCCGTCAGCCCGCAAGCGGGAGCCGATGCCAGTGCGGATGCCCCGGCCGACGGCGCGCAGAACAAGGCCAGCTATTCGGCAGGCTATACAGGCGTCAACACCTTCGTCGTGCGGGCGAAAGATGGCAATG
The DNA here is from genome assembly GCF_036231885.1 of Janthinobacterium sp. P210006. Classification (NCBI taxonomy): domain Bacteria; kingdom Pseudomonadati; phylum Pseudomonadota; class Betaproteobacteria; order Burkholderiales; family Oxalobacteraceae; genus Janthinobacterium; species Janthinobacterium sp. P210006. The sequence goes on from NZ_JAZARD010000002.1 coordinate 570,120, forward strand.
CGCAGGATGGCGCGCTGGTCCTGCAGCGCCATGGCGTGTGGGGCTGGAAACTGAGTTCGATCGAAATTGCGTCGGCGATGGCCGCGCGTTAATCGTGTTCATCGCATGAACATGCGACGCAGCGGCACCGCGTGCGCGCATATGCAGGCAATCCGGGACACAATGCGTGCCTTCTTTACCGGATTGCAGGAGATTTCATGCTGACACACTTATCGCTGGCCATGGCGCTCGGCCTGGCCAGCGTCGCGCCCTTCGCCCATGCCCAGGCGCTCGACGGGGCCACTGCCGCCGAACGCAGCCACTCCATTACCGCGCGCATGCGGGCGGAAACGTCCAAGGCCGCCGATCCCGACGCCCCTGCACCCTTGCCCGTGCCCAGCGATATTTCGCTGGCCGAGCTCGAGCGCCGCTGGGCGCTGGGCCAGGCGCAGGCCGAAGCAAGGCACTTTTCCAGCACACTCGATCCGGCCGCGTTGACGGCCCTGGCGCGGCAGATGGAGTGCCTCGATATCGTGGGCGTGCAACCGTTCGGCTTCCCGCTGGAGCAGGCGCAGCCTACCGTCCTGAGCGGCGCCCAGCTGCTGGCCCGCTGTCCGGAGCGGGCCTATGTGACGATCACGGCCATGTCGATGGCGGGCAAGACGGGCAAGCGCGTCACCATTTCTCCCCAGTCGTTCAATCAGACGGTGGCTGGCAAGCCCGCGCGGCGCCTGTATTACAAGGCGCCCAGCGGCCGCCAGAAGGAAACGCTGACCTTTGTCGACGGCGATTATGTCTATGCGCTCGAATACTGGTCGCTCGATGACAGCCAGCAAGCGGGCATGGTCGGCACTCGCCGGATGGAAACATTGACGTTGCCGCAATAAAATGGACGCAAGCAGTTGAAATACTGTATATTCATACAGTTATTTACTATGCTCTTGCCCGCCATGCCTGCCACGCCGCACTACGACTTACCCTACACCATCTGCATCAGCGACACGATCGATGCGGAGGTCGAGCAAACCATCCTCGAGGGCTTGAATGCCTACAACGATGCCATCACGGGATACCAGGACAGGCAGGTATTGAGCGTGGTCGTGCGCGACCGCGACAGCCAGCGGGTGCTGGGCGGCGCCATGGGCCGGACCTCGCTGGGCCTGCTGTTTCTCGATTTGTTTTATTTGCCCGCGGCCTTGCGGGGGCTGGGCCTGGGCAGCCGGATACTGCAACAGTTCGAGGAAGAAGGACGCCGGCGCGGCTGCGCTTCGGCGGTGCTGTACACCATCAGTTTCCAGGCGCCCGAATTTTACGAACGCCGGGGCTGGCGCCGTTTCGGCGAGATTGCCTGCAGTCCCGAAGGAACGAGCCGCGTATTCATGAACAAGACCTTGCAGGCCGCATCGTAGGCTGTAAACGACAGCGGCCGGCAGCACACATGCCGCCGGCCGCTATCAGCAACAGTTGCTTACATGCCCAGGGACTTGAGCAGGTCGGCGTTGTCGTCGTCTTCCGGTTCCGCGGCAGGCGCCGGGGCGGCATCGCGTTCGCGGTTCGCGAATTCGCCATCCATCAGCGAGTCGGCGTCGACTTCGCGCGAATCGAAATCGTGCAGCTTGATGAACTCGGTACGGTCGATCGCCAGTTCCAGGTAGAAAATATTGTTCTTTTCCGTGTAGAAGGTAACGCGGCGCATTTCCGGGCGGTCCAGCGGCGTGTCGACGCTGAGCATCACCTGCTTGTTCAGCACCAGCATCTTCGGCTGGCTCTGGGTAATATTCGTTTGCAGTTCGCGCCGCACCTTGCCCGTGAAATCGCCCACGATCTGGTTCATCAGCTCGCCCATGATGTTCGACACTTCGTCCGACGTGTAGAAGCTGGCCAGCTCCGACTTCGGCATGCCCATGTGCAGCATGTAGCGCTCGTAGATTTCCATCGCCGTATCGGCGGCAAAATTGAGCACGACCAGGCCCGTGAAACCGCCATCGAACATGACGAAACAGCCGATATCCGGCTTCAAGCCCGTCTTGGTGATGCGCTGCACCATGCCTGAATAATTGACTTTACTTTGCGTTGCAACGTTGAGCACCCGAACCACCGAGTTGCACAAACTCATCAACAAATCTTCTGTACCGTACACAACATCCTTTTCTGCATCCATGAGCAACCTCTCCAACTATTTTAAAGATGACAGCACTGTTCCCTGCCCGCTGCAAGCCCCGACACGATAAATCGCTGAGCAAGCGGACGACTTCACCTTTGCATGCCTGACCTTGCCTGGCGGCGCGCGCCCCGTTGCCGCAGCCGCTCGCCCCCCTCTTACCTTTTTCTGTATAGAAATAAGTATCAGATGCGCAGAATACCGAGATGTAACATTTCCGTCCAGCCATACCTGCATTTACTTGACGATCTGTGCGGAAATACAAAAACGGCGCCGCCATGCGCCGCACAGCGGCCAGGCATGCAACATTGCGCGAAAGATCACGCTCTTCGTCCGCCCCGGACACCGTAGTGCGCGGCGCGCCGTGGCCGCATGTTTTATACTGCCGCGCACTAATAGCGCAAACGCAACATGAATGGAGAGGCAACAGCCGATGAGCACACTGCAAGAGCAGGTAACAGCCGAAATCACCGCGGCGATCCATGCCTGGTTCGATGAGCGCCTGCAGCGCACGGACCTGGAGCAGGCCGTCAAGCGCACGACCTTGCAGGCAGGCATCTTCAATGAGCTCCTGCTCGATTACAAACCGGGCCGCACCACCGCCGACGAGTTCGACCTGGGCCTCGACGACGACGCGTGTCCCAGGACGCCGGCGCGGCTTGACGATGCGCAAGTGCGCGAGCTGATCGCGCCGCAACTGACGGCGCTGGTGCAAGCCCGTCTGGCGCCGCTGGTGGACACGCCGATGATCGACTACCGCTTCACCGTCCGCGGCAAGTTCCAGACGGCGCAGGGCAAGCTGCACCTGAGCTTGCTGGAATACGTCAACGAAAACAAGCGCCTGGCCTTGCTGGAAAACATACACGCGTACATCGGGAAAAAGCTCACGCACGGCAAGCATCCGACGAAGCCGCTGGAAACGTTCTTTCTGACGCGCCACCTGCTCGATCCCCACCTGTTCCCGCTGCCCGATATCGCGTGGACGATCGCCCAGTTCGAACGCATCGAACAGTTGAACAAGTCGCGGCCACAAGCGCTGGCCGAACACCGCGGCGATATCATCCAGGCTGTGTCGGCCTGGGCGGAAAAGCAGTTCCTGCCGCAGTTCTACGACGTACAGCGGTCGAGCTACCGCGGTACCGAATACGCGTTGAAGGCGGGCGCGGCGCACGATGCGCAAGCGCTGGCGCCCATCGACCTGCTGCTGTATGGCGCCGTCATGATATTGCGCCACGAACCGAGCTACGCCAAGTCGACCGGACTCAAATTCCTGGAAATCGCGCGCGAGCTGGGCAGCGAACGGGCCGGGCGCATGCTCAAGGAAGGCAGCGGCACCTTCCCCGCGGCCGACATCCATGTGAAAAATGCGTTGCTGGAATGCCGTGCCAACGATGTGTTTGCCACGATCACCATCGCCATTGCCCGGGAAGAAGCAGACGCGTATGCGCAGGCGCTGGCATTCATCACGCACCTGCTGAACAGCGGTTTCCCGAAAAGCTACCAGATCAAGCTCAAATCCAAGGTCAAGGCCTACCTGCCCGTCAAGGGGCTGGCGAAATCCGATACGCACCGCTTCTTTGCCAACGCCCTCGCCCATGCGTCCCTGCAGCCGCAGCTGGAAGCGTATGCGCGCGCCGCCATCGAGCAATTCGAATTCTATGCCGACACGGAAGGCGAAAAGAATTGCATGCCGGGCAGCTATGCCGTGTTCGGCCTGGGCTTGCTCGACGCCCGCTATTTCCCCCTGGTGCAGCACTACATGGCAAACGTCGACGAGGAACACCAGTCCGTGCAGGACCAGTTCACGACGGCCTTCGTCGCCACCTTCGGCGTCACGACGGCCACCATTCCCGTGCTGACGGCGTGTTTGCGCGTCTGCACGGATAACGTGAAACTGAAAATCCAGGCGGACTTCGAGGATGTGGAAAAACTCGACTGCCTGTACCGGCAGTTGCAGGGGCTGGAAGGCTACATGGTGGAACACATGCTGTATCCCATCTGGGGCAAACTGGAAAAACTCGCGGCCCTGGCGCGCAAGGCGCAAGGCCCCCGCAAGGAGCTACTGCAGGCCTTGCTTGAAGCGGCGAGCAAGAAGGACGCCTAATGTGTGCAACGTTATGACTTTCACCATATATAATGCGCGCGCCAGAATTGCTGCAAAGCATCTTTTGGCGCCTGACATCGAATCGTGGAGAAAATACATGCATCAAGCACAACAAACATCGCGCGCCTCCCTGCTGGCAGCGGCCTTGACGGCTGCCGTGGCGCTGGCCCAGCCCGCCATCGCCGCCGAGGCGCCAGCCGTGGAGCTGCCCCCCATCGACGTGGCCGACCTGTACATCAAGACCATCATCAACCAGGATGAAGCGAGCGTCGCCAAGCTCAACGCCTACCTGCGCCCTACCCGCCTGGCCGGCCACCAGAGCGCCGAATACGCGTCGTACACTGACTTGAAGGCAGCGGACGCCAAGTTCCCAACGGAAACCGGCAAGCTGATCGCCGACCTGTTCCCCGCCGCCATGCGCGCCGCCGTGACGCCGGCCGCCGAGCTGCTGGCCGCCAATGTCATCGCCGCCAAGAATGGCGCCGCCTGCAAGGCCACCAAGGCGGACCCCGTGACGGTGGAAAACGGCATGCAGACGGCCGCCGTCAGCTTCGAATGCCAGGTCGTCAAGGTGCCCGTGGCATGGGCGACGGCCTCCCAGCAACTGGCCAAGAGCGGCTGCAAGGTCGAGCAATGCAAGGCGGGCCTGCAAAAGATCGCCGCAACCTATACCAGCGCGCCAAAACAGACGTGGCGCGCCGTGTTTGCCGTCAGCCGCGAAAAGAACGCGGAAGCCTGGCGCAACGATTTCGCCCGCGAAACCTTCGATGAAATCTGGGATTACCTGTAATCCACGCCTCGTTTAGAATGGCTGGATGAACACAATGACCCCGGTACCGCAGCCCGCAGGCCTGGCCTTGCTGCGCCTGCTCGACCCCGACCATGCAGAAGGCGCGGTGGTCCAGCAAGCGCTGTCGCAAGACTTGCCTGCCCTGCACGGCAGGCAATTGCTGGCGCTGCTGCGCCGGCTGCGTGCCGCCCAGTCCAACCAGCTGCACTATGCGGGCGCCAGCGTCTGGCAAGCCGAACAGCTGTTCGGCGCCGCCATCGCCGCCGTCAAGGCCGAGCTGGCCACGCGCCCGCACTTGCCCAACAAGCAGGAAGCCAAGGCCTTGCGCCAGGCGGCCGCAAAAAAGCGTTAATCGGGGCGCAAGCTGGCCAGCCGTGCGCGCAGGTGCGCGGACGCCCTCCTATAATCGGAGGCTCTCCCGTTTCCGCTCTTGAAAGGCGTCATCCATGTCCACACGATTTTCCCGCCGCTTGTTCGGCTGCGCCGTATTGGCTCTTTCCGGTTTGGCCGCCATGCAGGCAGCCCATGCCGAAGAGACGGGGCCCATCGATGCGCGTGCCGTCTGGCAGGAACGCTCGCTGTCGGCCTGCCGCAGCGGGCAATCGCACTCCGCGCCCGACGTCTGCCTGCTGCGCACCATGAAGCGTACCGGTGCGCCCCCGCAAGCCATCGCCGCCGCCAGGATGCTGGTCGGGGCAAACATGCCAGGCTATATCTCTGCCTGGCGCCCGCTGGGCAAGGTGGCGCTGGCCACCGTCACCTATCCATTTCGCGCCAACACGAATGAAAGCACCTTGCTGATCGGCAGCGATGGCGCGGCCATCGATGTCGACGAGCACTCCGTGCGCGAGGAAGACCGCGCCACGCCTGCCTGGCAAGCGTTTACCGCCGCCCACCCGGACGCCATGCCGTTTGCGCCCGCCGAGTTCGTCGGCAGCACGGCCACCAGCGATGGCGGCCAGAGCGTGCTGTTTTCCACGCCCATGATCACTTGCCACGCCTGCGCGGAAGATGGCGCGCTGCTGGTCGCCTACACGATCGACAAGGATGGTATCGTGCTCGAGCGAAAACTCTTGACGATCAAGTAAGGCTGCATCAAAGATAAGATAAAATTGCTAGACGGCATGTCTATACAAATCGCACGCCGTCCATCCCTTTATTTTTGACAGGACACCATGCACCGTTTCAGCCCTACCCGCCTTAGCCTGCACCTCGCCACCGCCTTGCTGCTGTCCGGCAGCGCCGCCTTCCAGCTTGCCAGCGCAGCAACCCCGGCGCCAGCCGCCGCCAGCGCGGCCACCCCGCTGGTCATCGGCGAAAGCTTTGTCATCGATTCGAAGGCGCTGAAGGAAAAGCGCCACATCAATGTGTATATGGCGCGCGCCTGGGATACCCCGCCCGACGCGCCGCTGCCCGTGCTGTACATGCCGGACGGTGGCGTGGCGGAAGATTTCCTGCACGTGGCCGGCTTGCTGCAAGTATCGGTAGCCAATGGCACGATGCGTCCCTTCATGCTGGTCGGCATGCAAAACACGCAGCGCCGGCGCGATCTGACGGGGCCGACGGAGAATGCGGAAGACCGCAAGATCGCCCCCGTGGTGGGCGGCGCATCCGCCTACCGCGATTTCATCCGCGATGAACTGATGCCGGAAGTCAAACGACGTTACCGCACGACGGGCGAGACGGCCATCGTCGGCGAATCGCTGGCGGGCCTGTTCGTGGTGGAAACGTATCTGCTGGAGCCGCAGCTGTTCGACCATTACCTGGCGTTCGACCCCAGCCTGTGGTGGAACCATGGCGCCCTGCCGCGCCAGGCGGCGGCCCTGCTGGCCAAGGGCAAGCCGGGCAAGCGCAGCCTGTACCTGGCGTCCAGCAGCGAAACGGGCATTGCCGTCGAAGTGCAGCGCCTGTCCGAGGTGCTGGAAAAACAGGCGCCGCCCGGCCTGCAGTGGCACCAGGAAAAGATGCCGGCCGAAACCCATGGCACCATCTATCACCCGGCCGCCCTGAAGGCGTTCCGCGACGTCTTCAAGCCGGCCACGCCGGCCCAGTAAGCGGGACGGCTACGGCACCGGCAGCGCCGGCAGCGCCTGCGCCATCTGCTCACGCAGCCAGTGCAGCAGTGCGGTCCGGCGCGCGTCGCCGTCAAATGGCAGCGGCGACAGCAGAAAGTAGCCGGTGCCATCGCGCCGGAATCCCAGCGGCGCCGCCAGGCGCCCGCTGCCGATGTCTTCCGCCGTCATGAACACGGAACCGATGGCCACGCCCAGGCCGGCGCAGGCCGCTTGCAGGCTCAGGTAGAAATGCTCGTAGGTCTGGCTGTCGCCGTGGCCCCGCCCATCCTCGCCGTCGTCCGCGCCGGCGGCACGCCAGTGCGCCCAGGCGGACGGGCGCGACGCCGTGTGCAGCAGTGTTTGCGCGGACAGGTCCAGCCGGCCATGCCGCAGCAAGGCCGGTGCGCACACGGGCGCGATCCATTCGTCGCACACCTTTTCCGCATGCAAGCCCGCATCCCATAGAAAATCGTTGCGGCGCAGCGCGACGTCCACCGCGTCGCGCTGGAACGCCACCGGTCCGCCCGATGCAAACAGGTGCAGCGGCACGTCGGGATGCCGCTGGTAAAAGTCGCCCAGGCGCGGTATCAGCCACTTCATGGCGATCGTCGGCTCGCACGACACCACAAGTGGCGCCTGCGGTGCCGGCTGGCGCACGGCCTCGATGGCGGCATCGAGCCGTTCGAACGCTTGCTGGACGGCATCGCGCAGCTGCACGCCCGCGGGCAAGAGGAACACGCCGCGGTTGCGCCGTTCGAACAGGGCCGTGCCCAGCGACGTTTCCAGCAGCCGGATTTGCCGGCTCACCGCCCCGTGCGTGACATGCAATTCATCAGCCGCCTGGACAAAGCTGCCCAGCCTGGCCGCCGCCTCGAAGAAACGCAAGCTTCCGAGCGCCACCTGTCTAGTCATGATCTGTCATTTTTTGTCACACATATTCGCAAGATATCATCGTTTTTCACCGTTCGCCATTATAGGGATAATTGCGTTTCCGGTCGCCGCCGTGGGCACACAACGCCAGTCACACAGGCGATGAATACTCACTGGTCGCCATGCGGCGCCACCATTACCCAAGGAAAACGCATGATCGAATTGCTTGCCGTTGCACTCATTACCCTGCTGGCCTCCATCGTGCCCGGCCCCGATTTCGCGATGGTCACGCGCAACAGCTATCTGTATGGCCGCCGGGCCGGCCTGCTGGCCGCGCTCGGCATCGCCATGGGTGTGCAAGTCCACGTGTTCTATACCATGTTCGGTATCGGGCTGATCATCGCAAATTCACCGCTCCTATTTACTGCAATCAAGTTTGCAGGCGCCGTGTACCTGGTCGTGATCGGCTGGAAAACCTTTGCCAACCGCAGCACCGTCGCTCTCGACCTGCAAGATGGCGCAGCCGTGCCCCGCCATACGGTGTTCCTGAACGGCTTCCTGACCAATGCACTGAACCCGAAGACGACCTTGTTTGTCATCAGCACCTATACCCAGGTGGTGCAGCCCGGCACGCCATTGACAGTCCAGTTTGGCTATGGGCTGTGCATGTCCGCCATCCATCTGCTGTGGTTTGCCCTGGTCGCCCTCCTGTTTTCAAAAGCCGCGTTCCGTTCCCGCATGATCCGTCGCCAGCGCACGATAGACCGGCTGATCGGCGCGATGCTGATCGCCCTGGGCGTACTGCTGGCCTGCGCCAACATGGACAAACTGTAATGGTATGCGGGGCTGCCCGCCAGGAGCTCGCCTGTAAAATTGCGCTGCCGGATAGTTTTGTTTCCGACGTGACAATTTTCCCGCCTGCCTACCATCCCGACCATATCGCCCATGAATTTCCTACAACTTTTCATCCTCTCCGTCGTCCAGGGCTTCGCCGAACTGCTGCCCGTGTCCAGCTCCGCCCACGTCATCGTGGCGGAAAAACTGATGGGCCTGGACCCCACGTCGCCGGAACTGACCATGCTGCTCGTGATGCTGCACACGGGCACCATGTTTGCCGTCATCGTGTATTTCTGGAAATCCTGGCGCGCCACGTATTTCAGCTCGGCTACGGCCTTCCGCAGCAATGTGCTGCTGCTCGTGGCAGCCACGGCCCTGACGGGCATCGTCGGCTTCGGCTTGCTGAAGGGCATTACGCACATCATGAGCAAGGATGCGCCCGGCTTTGAAATCGAACACCTGTTCGGCAACGCGAAGCTGATGGCCGCCGCGCTGGCCGCCGCCGGCGTGCTGATCATCGTCTCGTCGCGCCTGCAGGCGCGGGAAAGCGGCACCTTGTCCATCGGCAAGGCGATGGTGATCGGCGCCGTGCAGGGACTGTGCCTGCCCTTCCGGGGTTTTTCCCGCTCGGGCGCCACCATTTCCGCCGGCATCGCCATGGGCGTGCCGCAGCGCCGCGCCGAGGAATTCAGCTTCGCCCTGGCCGTGGTGCTGACGCCAGCCGTGCTGGTCAAGGAAGGCTGGCGCTTTTACCAGGCCGTCGCCAATGGCAGCCTGGACCACCTGGAACACGGCAACAGCCTGCTGCAGCTGATCGGCCCCAGCCTGCTGGGCATGCTGCTGTCCTTCCTGGCCGGCCTGCTGGCCCTGCGCTGGCTGTCGCGCTGGCTGGAACAGGGCCGCTGGCATTTCTTTGGCGCATATTGCCTGCTGGCCTCCCTGGTGGTGCTGTACGTAGGGTAAAATCGGCGGGTTTGCGTTAAACGCCGATAAAACCTGCTGCGCGTCGTGATTGACGGCCTGCGATGCTCACTGCCTCGGCGGCCCCGTACTCCGTACAGTTGCGCTTCCCGGGCCAACGGGGGCGCCGAGCCCCCCCCTTCCGCTCGCTACGGTTTTCTTCGGCGTTGTTGCTTTATTATCCAGCCAGGTTTTACAGGAAGCCAACGATGAATTTCGCCGCCACCGCCGCCCTTTCCCTTGCCATGTCCACCGATGCCTTCGCGGCCGCTGTGGGCAAGGGCGCCGCCCTGCACAAGCCGCAATGGCGCGAGGCGCTGCGCACGGGCCTGATCTTTGGCGTCATCGAGGCGATCACGCCCGTCATCGGCTGGGCCCTGGGCAGCGTGGCCGCGCCCTATGTGGAAGCGTGGGACCACTGGATCGCCTTCAGCCTGCTGGGCATCATCGGCCTGTTAATGATACGCAATGCCTTGTCCGACGCGGACGAGGAAGAAGCGCCGGCCCAGTCGCATTCGTTCTGGGTGCTGGCCGTCACGGGCCTGGCCACCAGCATCGACGCCATGGTGGTGGGCGCGGGCCTGGCCTTGCTAGGCGCCAACATAGTCGTCACGGCCGCCGCCATCGGCTTTTCCACCTTCGTCATGGTCACCCTGGGCGTGATGCTGGGCCGCGTGCTGGGCACGATAGCGGGCCGGCGCGCCGAACTGGCGGGCGGCCTGGTGCTGATCGTCATCGGCTGCGTGATCCTGTACGAGCATATCGGCCATCCGGCCTGAGGACGGGACCGCAGGAGGCGCGCACGGCACGCCAGGCGCCATGGCGGCGGGCCGCTTTGTGCTACATTCGGTACTCTGCATTCATGTCTCGCAAGGTGACCATCATGGAAACTCTGGAGCTGCTTTTTGCCTCGCTGGTGCGCGAAACGGCCGAGTCGATACGCGACCACCACGTCCCTTTCGCCATCAAACACGACGAGCGCGCCTATTTCGAGTGGATGGATGGGCACCCGATCGATGGCTATATCCAGGAAGCGTATCGCGAGATCGAGGAAACGGCCCAGCAACTGCGCGCCATCCGCGCGGGGTGATGACACTTGCCGCAAGCTACTGCGCGGGGCGCTGTGCGGCCTGCGATGCTCACCGCACGCCAGTGCGGTTGCGCTTCTCGGCCACACATCGCCTCCGCTCGCTACGCTTGGGGCACGCGTCGATACATTAGTTGAACCATGGCTGACAGTATTGAGCCAGATCAAACACTCTGCTGTTCCTATCGAATTGATGGCCCAATGCCATGACAATGGAATTGGAGGCGGGAGACATGGATCAGCAACAAAAACACCAGATCAGGGGTTATGAATTTCATGTGGCGGGGGCGCTGGAGAAGGATGGGCGCTATCGGGGCATGATCTTGCTCAGCAAGCGCGGCGACACGCAGCAGGTGTACGCCAAGCCCGTGCTGATTGAAACGCCGAGCAGTTTCAAGTCCGTGCATGCGGCCTTGATCGAAGCGTCGGCGTATGCCCAGGAACTCATCTATAACGGCGCCATCAAGGCGCTGCTGCCGGCCGATGCGCCGCTGGCGGGTGCACAGACGAATACACAGGCGCCGCGACCGCCCGATTTTGTTGGCAATTGAAGGCGGCAAGCGGGGCCGCCCACCCTGGGTGGCGCGTATAATGACGCGCTTTCCCGGATGAAAACTCAGAACCATGGAATATGTGAATTTGCCGCTGGTCTTCCTCGTCGGCTGCGCCCTGATCGCCTTGCTGGGCAAGAAGAATGGCTACTCGTGGTACCTGTTCTTCTTCGCCATCGCCGTGCCGGCGCCCCTGTTGCTGCTGGCCTTGCCCCATGTGGTGGGCGTAGAGGCAGCTTCGCTGACTTCCGTACGGCTGGGCACCGCCCTGTTCTTCCCCGTGGCCGGCCTGCTGCTGGCCCTGCGGCGCAAAAACTGAGCAGCGGGCAGTTTCAGCGGGCCGGCACGCCGTCCGCCAGGCGCCAGCCCACGGACAAGGCCACTTGCTGCGCTTCTTTTTCATTGCTGCAGTCGTCGTAATCGCAGGTGTCCGCATACGCGCCGCACGTTTGGTTCTGGCTGATGTACGAGCCGACCCAGCGGCCATCGCGGCGCTGGCTGGCCGTGGCGCTGATGGTGAAGCCTTTGTGGATGGTGGGATTTTCAAAAGGCATAATTCCTCCGATGCAAGAAGCGTCAGGGACCTGACTGGCTTCCACTATGCGCTTGGCGCAACGCAACGTCTGTACGCTGGCCCACACCCGTGCCATGGCGTTCGGGTATGATTTCGCCATGTGTGGACGATTCGATCAAAATGACACGGCGCGCGTGCTGGCGTCATCCTTCGGCTGGACCGACGCGGTGTTCGACAGCGAGGCCGAGCCGCACCTGAACGTGTCGCCCGGCACCTACCGGCCCGTGCTGCACATACAGGACGGCGTGCGGCGGGTCGTCGATGTGTTCTGGGGCTACCGCCCCGCCTGGGCGGCGCAGGCCACGCCCGCGCCCGGCAAGAAGAAAATTCCCATCGCCATCAACGCACGGCTGGAAAAACTGGCCGGCGCCTACTGGAAACCGCTGCTGCGGGCGGGGCGCGGCATCGTCTGCGTCGATGGCTGGTATGAATGGACGGGAGAGAAAGGCAGCAAGCAGCCGTGGCACATCCACCGCAAGGACCGCGCGCGCCTGTTCCTGCTGGTGCTGGCCCAGTTCGGCCCCTGGAAACACAGCCGCGAGGAAGCGGGCTTCGTGCTGGTGACGGCCGACAGCATGGGCGGCATGGTCGATATCCACGACCGCCGCCCCGTGGCCATCAGCCTGGAAGACGCCCACCGCTGGCTGGACCCCGCATTGACGCCGGAGCAGGCGCTGCACCTGGCGCGCACCTGCATGCTGGATGTAGAACTGTTCGAATGGCATGCCGTCGATAATCCGCTGGTGCCGTCTGCCAAACCCAAGGCCTCACCGCCGGCTGCGGCGCAGAGCGCCTTCGACTGGGGCAGCGATTAAGGTTCACGGCAGCCGCGCCAGCCGGCGCCACAGCGTTTCCATCGGCCCCTGGCGAAAATGCCGCAGCCAGTAACGGCTCAGCAGCACCTGCCCCGCCATCATCACTACCGCCAGGCCCAGCATCTCGGCCGGACGCAGCTTGGCGCCCCAGCCCAGGCCCGGCCCCTGCAGCAGCCAGGTGCCGATCAAGGATTGCAGCAGATAGTTGCTCAGCGCCATGCGTCCCACGGGTGCCAGCCATGAGCCGAGCCAGCGCAGCATGAAGGGACCGGCCAGCATCAGCGCAGCCACATAACCGGCCGCCAGCACGGGGCCGCCGGCGAACAGGCCCACTTCGAACAGGGCCGCGTCAAACACGGTTTGATACGGATCCGCCACCTGCCAGGCGATGGCGCCCGCCGCCAGCAGGTTGAACGGCAAGCCCACGCCCAGTCCCACGGCACGCACGCGGCGCCACAGGCGCTGGTGGCGCTGGGGCTGCGTCAGCCAGCCGAAACGCACGGACAAGATGCCCAGCAGGAACAGCACGATGATATGCGGCAGCATGACGGCAGCGTACAGCAGCGAGACGAGGAAATCGTTGGCGCGCAGCCGGGCCACGGCCCAGGCGCCGCCTTGCGTGTAGATGGCGTAGCGGTCCGCAAAACTGTGCAGGTCGCGCGCCGTGTCCGGCGCGCCGCCCTGCTGGCCCACGGGAATCAACAGGCACATGAATAATAGAAAACCGGCCGCCACCAACCAGGCGCGGTTGCGCACACGGCTGAGCCTGGCGGCTGCCAGGGGTAGCACCAGCATGCCGGCGACGGCATACGAAGTGAGCACGTCGCCGCTCCAGATCAGGAAACCGTGCAGCAGGCCAAACGCCAGCAGCCAGCGCAAGCGGCGCCGGTACGCTGTTTGCGCCTGCTCCCAGCTGCCCAGCTGGCGTTGCAGCGAGCGTGTCTGCAGGGCAAAGCCGGCGCCAAACAGGAACGCGAAGACGGGATAGAACTTGAACTGCGCCAGCGCCGCCACGCCGAAAATGACGAGCTGGTCCAGCACAGGCGGCTGCGCGGGCAAGGTGCCATAGCGCAGGGACAGCGTGCCCCAGGCAAAGCCCCAGATATTCACCAGCAAGATGCCAAACACGGCGATGCCGCGCAGCACATCGAGCTGCAGCAACCTGCCGGGCTTGGCGTGCATGGCGTTCAGGGGCGCGCCAGGGTCGGGTAATCGCCCACCTGCAGGCTGAAGCCGGAAGCGTCCGAGCGCAGCTGCGCGTGGCCGCCGAACGGCAAGGTGACCCGGCGGCGGATGTGGCCGAACTCCAGCCCCGTCAGCACGGGCACGGGCAGGCGCTCGCGCACATAGGCCAGCATGGCGTCGAAATCGTAGCCGTTATCCATGGGGCTCAGTTTATACGCGGAAAAATCGCCGAGCACCACGGCTTGCTGGCGCTGAAGCACGCCCGCGTGCAGCAGTTGCAGCAGCATGCGCTCGACCCGGTACGGGTGTTCGTTGACGTCTTCTAGGAACAGGATGCCGCCATCGATTGCCGGGAAATATGACGTCCCCAGCAAATGCACGAGCATGGCCAGGTTGCCGCCCCACAGCTTGCCTTGCAGCTCGACGTGCGGATTGCCAACGGACGCGCCCGTGACCGTGTGCGAGGGACCGGCCAGGCACGACCACAGCTGGTCGAGCGTAAATTGCTCGGGCTCGTCGCGGATGAAATCGTCGCAGATCATGGGGCCGGCAAAGCTGGCGCGTCCCGTCTTTGCCATCAAGCCCATGTGGAAGGCCGTGAAGTCGCTGTAGCCGACAAACAGTTTGCCGCTATCGGCCATGGCGGAAAAATCGATGTCGGGCAGGATGCGGCTGATGCCGTAGCTGCCGCGCAAGGCGATCACCACCTGCACGGCCGGGTCGGCAGCGGCCGCATGGAGCTGCGCCAAACGGCCCGCATCCGTGCCGCCGAAGCGCTGGAATCTGTGTGCGTGGTCGTAGTAATTGTGGACGGTGGCGCCTTGCGCCTGCAAGCGGGCGATGCCGCGCGCCAGGGCCGCCTCGTCGGGTGCATAACCGCCCGGCGCGACGATGGCGATGCCAATCTCAGGTGTCTTCAAAATATGCCCAAGCCTTCAAAAAATGGTGGGCGCGCCTAGGCTGGCTGGGAGCGCATCTGGGGCGCCATCTTACCTTGCAGATGCACATCGATCAAGGCGAGCAGGCGCTCGATCAGCTGGGGCGGCATGTCATGCCCCATGCCCTCGATCACCTCGATGCGGGCGCCCGGAATCAGCGCCGCCGTATCGATGCCGCAGGCGACGGGGATCAGGGGATCGGCCGCGCCATGGATCACCAGTGCCGGACAGCTAATGCTCGGCAGCAAGGCCGTGCGCTCGCCCGAGGCCGCGATGGCCACCATTTGCCGCGCCACGCCTTCGGGGCAACTGCCCCGCTGCAGCGCCGCTTCGATGCGCTGGTACAGCAGTTTTTCCGACACGGGATAGGCGGGACTGCCGATGACGCGCACGGTGGCGGCCATGTGCGCCATCAGTTCGGCGCGGCTGGCATTGCGTTTCGGACGTTGCAATAGCGCATTGCGCGCGGCCCGCGTGGGGCCGGGCAAGCCGCGCCGGCCGCTGCTCGACATGATGGACGTCAGGCTGAGCACCTGCTGCGGCGCGCGCGCCGCCATCACTTGCGCAATCATGCCGCCCATCGACACACCGATCACGTGCGCCTGCGCAATACGCAAGGCCGCCAGCAAACCCAGCGCATCGGCTGCCATGTCATCGAGGGTGTAGGAAGTTTTCAGGGGCCAGCCGACGAGGTTTTTCAAGTAGGCCAGCGGCAGATACGGCTTGCCCGCCAGCGCCATCTTGCTTGACAGGCCGCTGTCGCGGTTGTCGAAACGCACTACCCGAAAGCCTTGCTCGACGATGCCTTCGACAAAGTCCGCCGGCCAGGCGATCAGTTGCATGCCCAGGCCCATGACCAGCAGCACGCAAGGATCGTCGGGGTCGCCGTGGCTTTCATAAGCTATATTGAGGCCGTTCGCCATGATGGTTGCCATGATTGCCTCTCTTCCAGGAACCAGCACGCAGGCACGATCGCTGCGGCCTTGGAGTCAGCATACCACTATTGTGATCTTGCCATCATGACTCATGCAGAAGTCGAACTGAAGTGTTGCCGCGCCGGTACGCCGGGCGGCAACGGTACGGCTATTTACTTGGCTTTTGGCAAGGAATCAGCCAGGTCCACCCACGCTTGCAGCTGCGGCTTGCCCCGCTCGCGCACGCCGAAGAAGGAGACCACTTGCGTGCCCTCGTTATCGAAGAACTCGACCGAGGTGACGCCGCCGCGCTTGACGACCCAGCCGCTGCGCAGGGCCGTGTCGCGGATGTGCAGGTTGAAGTCCGGGTCCAGCACATTGAAGAAGCCGCCGGCAGCCATGGTTTTCTCGATCTTGCCGCTGTAGATCTGCGTCAAGCCTTCATTGCCCAGGAACACCATGATGGCGACCTTGTCCTTCGCCGCATTTTCCAGCAGGGTGCGCAGCGCCGCTGGCGTCACGCGCTCGACCACGCCGGCCGGCGCCAGGCGCAGCGCCTGTTCGCGCGACAAATGGAATTCGCGCATGATTTGCGCAAACTGGTGCACGTCCGTCATGTCTTTCCAGGCCAGCTGGAATTCCTTGACGTCGATCTCGGCATCGGGCTTTTCCGCCGCTTTCGGCGCCACGGCCAGCACGTTCAATTCCGCGCTTTGCTGGGGCAGGCGGAAGGTTGCCACCAATTTGTCGTAGACGGCCACGCCCGGCTCGTTGCGCAGGTAGATCTTGTGCACGGCCGTGCCGTTGGCATCGAAAAATTGCAGGCTGCGCGTGGGCTTGCCATCGCGGCCTGCTTGTTCCACGGCAAATGCATATTTCCAGTTTTCAAAATGGAAACGCAGGTCGATCTGGCCGCCCAGGTAGCCGCCCGCGATATTGCGCTGGCGCGCTTCCGTTTCCGGGTCCTTGGCGTCGGCCTGCTCGGACTTGTCGCCTGCCTGCTTGAACTTGCTGGCGACGCCCGTCGTTTCGATCACGCCGTTTTCATTGCGCGTGATCGCTTGCACCATGCCCAGGTCCAGCGCGGCGCGCATGATTTCGCGCGGCTGGTTGCCATCGGCCTGCAGGCGCGTGACGCCCTTGCCGATGTTGGTTGCCAGCAATTGCGCTTCAGATACACCCAGCGCGCGCGCCGCGTCGCGGATCTGCAGCTTCGGCTGCTCCGTGCGCAAGGTGGACCAGCGTTCCGCCAAAGTGGCTGGGGCCGCGTATGCGTTTGCGATCAGCAGGCTGCCTAGCAGGGATAGAACGAGTTTGGATAACTTCATAGAGAGACCATTCAATCAAACATGGAAAAAAAGAGGGGCAGGCACCCCTCCCCGGTAAAAATCAGTAGTTGATGCTGAGGCTGGCGGCGACGTTGCGGCCCGGCTTGGCATAGCGCTCGATCTCGGCGCGGTTGGCCGCCGTGGTGCCGGCCGCCAGGCTGCGCGCAGCGGCGTAATCCCAGTACTTGCGGTCCGTCAAGTTGTACACGCCGACGATGATCTTGGCGTTCTTGTGCACGTTCCAGTAGGTCGACAGGTCGAAGATGGTGTACGACGGCACCTTGTAGCGCGGCGCCGTCGTGCCCATCAACAGATCGTTCGGCGCCTGTTTCTCGCCTGCATGCAGGGCGGTCAGTTCCAGGCCGAACAGCTGGTTCGCATGGTCGTAGCCGAAGGTCAGCGCCGTCTTGGGCGGCGCCACCGAAGCCAGGCCGCCGCTCTGGCCCGTCTGGGTATTGAAGGAGCGGCCCTTGGCCACGCCCGTGGCCAGGTCGACCCGGTAGCCCTGCATGGCGGGCGACCAGGCGCCCAGCTCCGCGCGCAGGCTCAGCTCGCCGCCCCAGGTGCGGGCATCGCCGATGTTTTCCGGGCGGAACAGGCCCTGCACGATGGTGGGATAGTTGACCGGATCGTCTTCCTGCGCCACATACTCGATCATATTCTTGTATTCCGTCTGGTAGACGGAGGCGTGCATGCTCAAGCCCTTGACGATGTCGCCCTTCAAGCCCAACTCGTAGGCCTGGCTGGTTTCCTTGCGCAGATTCGCATTGCCCAGCACGGCATACCCCGTGCCCGTGCCCGTGTAGCTGAACGAATCATAGGTGCCCGTGCGCTCGGCCGCCGTCGGCAGGCGCGTGCCGCGCGTGACGGTGGCATAGGCATTCATTTGCGGCAGCACTTCCACGGACAGGCTCAGGCTCGGCGTGAAATAGGTATCGCTTTCCTTGCGCACTTCCTTGGCGGCATTGGGCACGGCGATGACATAGTTTTGCAGGTTTTTCGGTTCCAACTTGCGGTAGTCGGCGCGCAGGCCCGGCGTCAGCACGGCTTTCTTGCCGCCCACATTAAAACTGTAGTCATCGCGCACGTACACGGCTACCTTGGTGCTGTCCATGTCGGCCATGCGGTTCTTGCGCGTGATCTGGTGCACGCCCGTGGCGATGATGGTGCGGTCTTCCATCCATGGCCGGCGCGATTTGCTCTGCTCCAGCTGCACGCCGTACAGCAGCGCGTTGTCGGCGTTGAGCTGCTTGGTCGCTTCCGACGTCAGGCCGATGCTGTCATTCTTGAAGCTGGTGTCGATGGTGCGCTGCGACGGGCTGCCGAAGGTATAGCGGCCTTGCGTCTTGTCATCGATTTTCGCATTCTGCAGATACACCTTCGACGTCAGGCGGTCGAACAGGGCGAAGTCCTTCAGCGCCACGTCGTGGCCCAGGCTGACGCGCGTGCGCCTGGTGGTGGAATCCTGCTGCACGCCGGTCGGATAGTATGTGCTGACCTTGTTGCGCAGATCGCGCTTGTTTTTGCGCTCGAACATGTCGACCGTCAAGTCCAGCTTTTGTTCGCCCGGCAAGGCCCACACCAGCTTGGACAGCAAGGCGTTCGAATGCCAGTCGTCCGGATTGACGGGGGCGCTGCCGCGGCTGTCCGTCTGCTCGCCATCGCGGTGCACGTACACGGCCAGGCCTTGCAGATTGGCGCCGATCTTGGCGGCGCCCGTCAGGGTGTGCGCATTGCTGCGGTCCGCCGTGGCGCGGCCGTATTTATACGCCACATAATGGTCCACCCCTTCGCCCAGGTAATCCTCGGGCGACTTGGTGATGAAGGCCACGCTGCCGCCCAGGCCGGGATTGGCGCCGCTGGCGGCCGTCGTGCCCGAATCGATGCGCACTTCGCGGAAGGTTTCAGGATCAAAATAGTCGCGGCCCGTGCCGAAAGCGTTCAAGGTGGTGCCATCCGGTTTCGGCGCCGCATCGGGCAGGGAAATGCCATCCACGTCCAGGCTGACCCGGTTGCCTTCCATGCCGCGGATGTTGTAGCCCGTGTTGCCCGAACCATCCCACACGCTGCCGGCGCCCGAGGCCGCCATTGGCGTGCTGATCAGTGGCTGATAGCGCACGATGCCGCCCATGTCCGTCACGCCGCGGCGTTCCAGGTCTTCGCTCGTGATGACTGTCTTGGTGCCAGCGCGGCGCTCGTAATCCTGCTTGGCGTTCACGACGATTTCCGGGAAGACGGGCAGCTTGGCCGGTTCCTGCGCGGCCGTGCCCGCATTGATGGCGGCGTTTTGTGCGGCCACGGGCAGCATGGGGGCCGCAAACAGGCCCAGCAAGGCGGCGCGCAGCACCAGGTTATGGCGGCGGACAGGCAGGTGGGCTGGGGATACGACGGGTGCAGCGGTGCGCTGCAAAAGCACAGTAGTCATGATGATCCGGTGGAAGAGTGAAGGCTGGCTCTTGAACCCGGATCGATGACGATGCGTAAGGGGAAAGTTTGCTGGCGAAAACAATACTGTAACACGAATCATTCTCATTTGAGAATGGCAAAGTGGCCTAGACAGATGTTATTTCGCAACAGTTATAAAAAATGCCAGCATGAATGGCTGGCAAGGGTGGCAAGGGTGGCAATGGGGGCAAGGCCGTGGCGGCCCTGCCCTGTCCGGGCTGACGTCAGCCCTGGGGAGCAGCCAGCTTGCGCGCTTCCGCCTGCGCGCGGCGGCGCTCGGCAAAGAAACGCCGGAGGAAGGCGCCGCACTCGTCGGCCAGCACGCCGCCTTCGATGGCCGTCTGGTGGTTGAGCGCAGGCTGCTCGAACAGGTTCAGCACGGAACCGCAAGCGCCCGTCTTCGGGTCGCCCGCCCCATACACGACGCGCGCCAGGCGCGCATGCAGCATGGCGCCCGAGCACATCACGCACGGTTCCAGGGTCACATACAGTTCGCAGCCGGGCAAGCGGTAGTTGCCCAGCTTTTCGGCGGCCGCGCGCAAGGCCATCACTTCCGCGTGCGCCGTGGGGTCGTGGCGGCCGATGGGCTGATTGTAGCCCACGGCGATGACTTCTCCATCCTTGACGACGACGGCGCCCACGGGCACTTCACCCAGGTCCCACGCGTGCTGGGCCTGCTCCAGGGCCAGCTGCATGTAGCGCGCGTCCTGCGCGCTAGCGTGCGTTTCAGTCATCGGTCACTTCTGCCCAGCAATTCGGCGTTTCATGCAGCACCAGTTTATGCAGGTGCAAGCCCGTGCCGAAATGGTCGGTAAACGCCGCTTTCAGGATCTCGAAGGCGATGCGCGCCAGGTTTTCCACCGTGGGGATGCGGTCGATGACAACGGTTTTATGGTCGGGCAGGCTGGCCAGGAAGTCGCGCACGGCCGTGTCCTTTTCATAGACGAGGAAGGCGTGGTCCCACACGTCGACCAGATGCTGCTTGGCCAGGGTTTTCACGTCGGAAAAGTCCATGATCATGCCATTGTCGGAATTGCCTTCCGCTTCGATGACCTTGCCGACCAGGGTGATTTCCACCGTGTAGCGGTGGCCGTGCAGATTGCGGCACTGGCTCTTGTGGTCGGGAATGCGGTGGCCCGCGTCGAATTCGAGCTTGCGTGTGATAGTCAGCATATTATTTGTTTTAAGGTATTTGCAGGAGTTTATGGGTTTGCAGGCTCAGCTTCCATTTCGGATTGCTTTTGCACGTTTCGATCGCCAGCTTCATGTTGTGCGCAGCCAGGGGGCCATCCATCGCCTGCACGAAGAAGTTCTCGAAATCGAGGCCTTCGTAGGCGGCCAGGTCTTGCTGGAACTGGGGAATGACGACCTTGATTTCGTTACCCTTGTGCACGACCAGGGTGGAACCCATCTTCGGGCTGACACAGATCCAGTCCACGCCGGCCGGCACGGGCAAGGTGCCGTTGGTTTCGATGGCGATGGTAAAGCCCACCGCGTGCATGGCGTCGATCAGGGCCGTGTCGAGCTGCAGCAGCGGCTCGCCGCCCGTAAACACCACGTATTTGCTGGCGGCATAGCTGGCCGGCCACAGGCTGTCGATCAGCGCGGCCAGTTCGGCCGGCGTCTTGAACTTGCCGCCCAGTTCGCCGTCCGTGCCGACGAAGTCCGTGTCGCAGAACTGGCACACGGCCGTGGCGCGGTCGCTTTCGCGGCCCGTCCACAGGTTGCAGCCGGAAAAGCGGCAAAACACGGCCGGACGGCCCGCGTGCGCACCTTCGCCCTGCAGGGTGTAAAAAATCTCTTTGATGCTATAAGTCACTGTATTTCCTAAGAGCTGGCTGGCGTCCTCGCGCAAGGGCGTACGCAGCGATGCCAGCGCATGCCGCCGGAACCGCAAAAGCCGATTGACAACCCTCTATTATATGCCGCCACGACACTTCCCGTGCAAATGCCGTGGCCGCCGCCTGATGCTGGCGCATCAGCGGGCGAGAAAGCCACAGCGGCAGGCTTAACTGCGCAGCTTTTGCGTTTAGACAATATAAATAACCCAAAGTTAATATATTTTCTGTAAGAACATTGCCTGATGGAAAACATTTAGGGAGCAAGCACATGCTGCACCGCTGGCTACGCCTGCCGTACCGCCTGAGCATTCTGGCCTGCCTGGCGGCCAGCGCACTCGCGTCCCTGCACGCGGGCCACGCCGCCGGGCCCCTGGTGCAAGCCGATCCGTCCTGGTCCCTGATGACGGTTTGCGCCCTCCTGCTGGGCGCGCTGGCGCTGCTGCTGTGGCGCCAGCACCGGCTGGCACTGCGCCTGCAGGCACTGGAACAGCAGCGCGCCGATGCCGAGCAGGCCCGCCTGGCCTGCGAACAGCGCAAGGCGCGCGAGCAGGAACGCCTGCGCATCGGGCGCGATATCCACGACGACCTGGGCCAGCATTTGCTGACTCTGAAAATCGACCTGTCCATGCTGCAGACCAGCACGCATGGCGCCACGCCCTTGCTGGCGCGGCAACTGGCCATGATGGCGCACAATGTCGACCTCAGCATCGCCGCGCTGCGCCGCGTCATCCACGACCTGCGCCCGCCCGCCCTCGATGCGGGCTTGCAAGCGGCGTGCGACGGCTTGCTGGCGGACTTCCAGCGCAGCACCGGCATCGATTGCAGCTGCGAATACCTGCTCGACGCCGCCGCCGGCAGCGCACACGGCCCCCTGCTGTACCACGCGCTGCAGGAAGGGCTGGCCAATATTGCCCGCCATGCGCGCGCCACGCATGTCCAGCTGTGCCTGCAACAAGTGGGCGACACCCTGGCATGCCGCATCAGCGACGACGGCGTCGGCCTGTCGGGCTCGCCGCCACGCCTCGGTTGCGGCCTGTCCGGCATGCATGAACGCGTGGCTGCAGCCGGCGGCAGCCTGCACATCGAAAGCCTCAGCGGCGCCGGCACCACCTTGCGCCTGTCGCTGCCGCTGGCCGCCTGCCCGGACGAGTCGCCGGTTCAGGGCTGATAGTCGTGCACAATAAATATTGCTCAAGATCAACACCTTCCACCCCGCCACGCTGCATCATGGCCAACGAGCCCGCCCCATTCACCCATGAAGGATGCTTACATGCCGGATAGCCATGCCTACGCCAGCGCATCGCCCCACGATGAAGCCCAGGGTTTCGCCGTCAAGATGATGGAATTGCTGGTGGTGCCCACCTTTGTCCTCGATGTGCATGGCCGGGTGATGATCTGGAACCGTGCCTGCGAGCAGCTGACGGGCGTGCCGGCCAGCGAAGTGCTGGGCATGACCGAGCCGGGCCGCTGCTTTTACAACGACGAGCGCCCCACCCTGGCCGACCTGCTGCTGGCCGGACGGGGCGGCGACATGCGCGCGCTGCATGCACAGCAGCAATACCGCAGCAGCACGGGCACCAATCTGTGCGCGGAAAACTGGTGCGACATGCCGCGCACGGGGCGGCGCCGCTACCTGGCCGTCGATGCCAGCCCCATCCACGGCAATGTGGGCGAACTGGTGGCCGTGGTGGAAACCCTGCGCGACATGACGGACGAGAAGCGCGCGCAGGTGGAACTGGAACGCCTGGCCACGCGCGACGGCCTGACGGGGCTGGCGAACCGGCGCTGCTTCGACGACACCGTCCTCGCCGAATGGCAGCGCGCCCAGCGCCAAAGCCAGCCCCTGTCGCTGCTGATGGTCGACGTCGACAATTTCAAGGAGTACAACGACAGCCACGGCCATCAGGGCGGCGACCTGTGCCTGCGCAAGGTCGCCGGTGCCGTGGCCAGCGAAATGCGCACGAACGACCTGGTGGCCCGCTATGGCGGCGAAGAATTTGCCGTCATCCTGCCGAACCAGTCGCTGAAAGGCGCGGCCATCGTGGCCGAGCGCATCCGCCAGCGCGTGGAGCGGCTGCAACTGCCGCGCAAGCGCGCGGACGGCGCCTGCGTCACCGTCAGCATCGGCGCCGCCACGGCCCTGCCCGGCCCCGGCACGGAACTGGGCCAGCTGATCCACACGGCCGACTGCGCGCTGTACCGCGCCAAGCACCTGGGCCGCAACCGCATCAGCCTGCCGGAGACGACACTCACCTAGGCCCCGGGGCCAGCGCATCCCGCTGCCGCCCCTCCCTGGGTTTTTCCGCGCAGCAGTTCCCTCCCCTATGCATGACGGCGTGAATATTCTATGCTGCGGTGTTGCACTTTCATAACATCCCAAATAGAAGGAGCCCCCGTGTCAAGAGCCATGCCCCTGTTTATCCCCGCTTTCGCCCTGGCCCTGTCGGCCATGGTCTCGTCGAACCTGGCCGCCGCGCCCGTCAAACCGGCCGCCGCCCACAGCGCCGCCGCCAGCAAGGCCGACCTGCTGCCATTCAAGGCGACGGAAAAAACCTTGCCCAACGGCTTGAAAATCATCATCGTGCCGACCGGCTTCCCCAACCTCGTCTCGCTGCAGATTCCCGTGCAGACGGGGTCGCGCAATGAAGTCGAGCCGGGCAAGTCCGGCTTTGCCCACTTTTTCGAACACATGATGTTCCGCGGCACCAAGGCCTATCCGCCCGAAAAATACCAGGAAGTGATCACCCGGGCCGGCGCGCGCCAGAACGCCTACACGAGCGACGACCTGACCAATTACCACACGACGTTTGCCAAGCAGGACCTGGAAACCGTGCTGAAGGTGGAAGCGGACCGCTTCCAGCACCTCGATTACGCGGAAGACGCGTTCAAGACGGAATCGCGGGCCGTGCTGGGCGAGTACAACAAGAACAGCGCCAATCCCATGTCGAAGCTGTTCGAAGTGATGCGCGACAGCGCCTACACCACGCATACCTACAAGCACACGACGATGGGCTTCATCCAGGACATCGAGGACATGCCGAATCAGTACGCGTATTCGAAGATCTTCTTCGACCGCTGGTACCGTCCCGAGCGCACCACCATCATCATCGCGGGCGACGTGGAGCCGCAGCAAGCGATCGCGCTGGTGGAAAAATACTGGAGCAGCTGGCAGCGCGGCAAGCAGCAGGCGGCCGTGCCCGTGGAGCCAAAACCGCACGGTCCCGTCTACAAGCACGTGGCCTGGCCCACGCCGACCCTGCCGTGGGTGGCCGTGGGCTTCCATGCGCCCGCGTTTTCCGTGAAGGACAAGGACCAGGCGGCGCTGGCCACCCTGCTGTCGCTGTCGTTCGGCCGCACCTCGCCGCTGTACAAGCGCCTGGTGCAGAACGAACAGAAGGTCGACCAGCTGTTCGACATGACGCCGGACCGGGTCGACCCCACCCTGGCCGTGATCGGCGCACGCGTGAAAAACATCGACGACGCTGTCTACGTGCGCAACGCCATCCTGGCCACCGTGGCGCAGCTGCGCGACACGCCAGTGAGCGACAAGGACCTGGCGGACGCCAAGTCGGCGGAAAAATACGGCCTGATCCGCTCGCTCGACAACACGGAACAGATCGCCGGCACCCTGGCGTCCTTCGTGCATTTCGACCGCTCGTACGCCACCATCAATCAGTACTACCGCCTGATCGACACGCTCACGCCGGCCGACCTGCAAGCGGCCGCGCGCAAATACCTGACGGGCGAAGGCCTGGTGGTGACCACCCTGTCGAACCAGCCGATGGCAGCGGCCATCGCCGCCACGCCGACACTGGCCAGCCTGCTGCCGGCTGTCTCGACCGCGAAGTTCGACGTGCTGGTGCAAAAATCCGCGCTGCCGCAAATCCGCTACAAGCTGCTGTTCATGGCTGGTTCCGCGCAAGACCCGCAGGGCAAGGAAGGCCTGGCCGCGCTGACGGCCGCCATGGTGGCGTCGGGCGGTTCGTCCGAGCGCAAGATCGACGAAGTCAACCAGGCCCTGTTCCCGCTGGCCGGCAGTTTTTCCCAGCAGACGGACAAGGAAATGACGACGTTTACGGGCTCCATCCACAGGGATAACTGGACCCAGTTCAACGCCATCGCCCTGCCCCTGCTGCTCTCGCCCGGCTTCCGCGAGGACGACTTCCGCCGCCTGAAGGATGCGCAGCGCAACGCACTGCTGCTGGACCTGAAGGACAATAACGAAGAGGAGTTCGCCAAGGAGCGCCTGCAGACGAACGTCTACGCGGGCACGCCGTACGGCCATCCCGTGCTGGGCACGGTGGCCGGCATCGACGCCATCACCCTGGACGACGTGAAGCAGTTCTGGAAGAGCGCGTATGCGCAGGGCGCCGTCAAGGTGGGCATTTCCGGCGACGTATCGGACGCCATGACGGCCTCGCTGACGCAGGCGCTGGCAAGCTTGCCGGCCGGTCCCGGCTTGCCTGCCACGGTAAAACCCGCGGGCCGCAAGGCGCAGGGCCTGGAAGTGGAAATCATCGAGAAGAACACGCGCGCCACGGCGATTTCCTTCGGCCTGCCGCTGGACGTGACACGCACGCACCCAGACTTCCCCGCCCTGTGGCTGGCAAAAACGTGGCTGGGCGAGCACCGCGCCTCGAATTCCTACCTGTACCAGCGCATCCGTGAAATCCGCGGCATGAACTACGGCGATTACGCGTACATTGAAGCCTTCCCGCGCGGCATGTACCAGTTCTTCCCGAATCCGAACCTGGGTCGCAAGGCGCAGCTGTTCGAGATCTGGATCCGTCCCGTGGCGCCGGACAACGCCCACTTCGCCCTGCGCGTGGCCCTGACGGAATTGGGCAAGCTCATCGACAACGGCCTGACGCAGGACGATTTCGCCACCACGCGCGACTACCTGATGAAGAACGTGTTTGTCATGACCTCGACGCAGGACCAGCAGCTCGGTTATGCGCTCGACTCGCAATGGTATGGCACGCCCGAGTTCACCAAGCTGATGCGTGACGGCTTGTCGAAACTGACGCTGGCCGACGTCAACCGCGCCATCAAACAGCACCTGTCGGCGAAAAACCTGTCCGTGGTGATCGTCGCCAAGGATGCGGCAGGCTTGAAGGATAAGCTCGTCAGCGACGTGTTTTCGCCCATCAAGTACGACGGCAACAAGCCGCAGGCCCTGCTCGATGAAGACAAGGTCATCGGCGCGATGAAGCTGGACATCAAGCCAGCCGCCGTCACCGTCACGCCGGCGGCGCAGGCGTTCGCCAAATAGCGCGGCAACGCACCAGATAAAGGCAGCCATGGCCGCCAGCATAATGCTGGCGGCTTTTTTTATGCACGAAAATGATGCATCGCAGCACCAGGCTCTAATTATGTTCCGACATTATCTGATTATCTCCCGGCATTATCTCGCCTTCCCCAGCAAGGCCAGCGATAATCGCCGACGCACCAAAATTGTGCATCTGCAAAATATTACAAATGTAAAAATTTGCAACATTCATGGACATTTGAAAAAATGACAATTTATTAAATCGCAGATGAAATTTAAAATAAACACATATAAAACAAGTACTTACACAATGCACGGCGAATATTTTCATTGCATATAATGCAATTTCTTGATATTTATTAGCACAGTTTCTTTTTCCCACCATCAATTTTTTACCAAATATGTAAGCACAAAAATATTCTAGATTAACTGTTGTGTCAACGTGACAATATTAAAAAAAAACATAGCGCGACGTTTCCGAAGATGTTTTGATAAAGGTCTAGGCAAAACTGTTTATACGGTTCTGCAACAAAAATCGCTCAAGCGATCCACTAGACCGGGAAAGCTGGCCATCGCATAACGATGGTCGGCCATGTGTTCAGCAGTTGAAAATTGATGGAGAATATTTTGTTCAAAAGAATAGTCTTAAAACAAAGCGTCATCGCTGTCGCCCTCACCTTATCTTCCTCGCAACTGGTATATGCGCAGCTGGCTCCGCAAGAGCCGGCGCTGCAAAAAATCCTGATCACCGGCTCCAACCTGAAACGGGCCGACAAGGAAGGCACCTCGCCTGTCGATGTGATTACCGCCAAGGACATCAAGGACAGCGGCGTGTCGACCGTTGCCGAACTGATGAAGCTGGTACCGTCCATGGGCACCGACACCAATCAGGATCAGGCCAGCGGCAGCGGTTTTGCCAAGGGCGTCGCCACCGCCTCGCTGCGCGGGCTGGGCTCGAGCTCCACGCTGATCCTGCTGAACGGACGGCGCATGACGCCATCGGCCTACGCCGACCCGAACAACGGCAACTCCACCCTGTATGACTTGAACAGCATTCCCCTGTCCGCGCTGGACCGCGTCGAAATCCTGAAAGACGGCGCATCGGCCGTCTACGGCTCGGACGCCATCGGCGGCGTCATCAACTTCATCACCAAATCGAACTACCGCGGTGCGCAAATCGCCGGCAATGCGGGCGCGAATGACGACGGTCTGTTCCGCCGCAAGAACGTCAATGGCTTCTTCGGCACGGGCGACCTTGAAACCGACGGCTACAACGTCTTTGCCGCCGTCGACTTCTCGCAACGCGACCGCGTTGCCCGCCGCGACGTCAAGGACATTGCCTACTCGACCTACCAGGACTTGAACGGCCGCTTCCGCTCCAACTACTCGAGTTCCATCTCGAAGTATGCGGCGGTGTACCGCGAATCGGCGCCAGGTTCGCGCAACTTCGGCGTCACCCAGGCAAACGCCCCGCAGCGCCTGACGTTCAACCTCGGCTGCGATGCGTCGCAACAGATCACGGGCGGCGTCAAGGATGGCCTGCTGCCGACGAGTGTGCTGATCGGCCGCACCTTCTGTAACTATGACGCCGACCAATTTCTCGAAGGCCAGGGCGACGGCCGCGATGCGAGCGTACTGAGCCGCGGCACCTTGAAGCTCAGCAACTCCATCACGGGCTACGCCGAAGCGGCATACACGCGCTCCTCGCGTTCGTACACGGGCGCGCCGATCACGCTCGGCACCACCTCCGTCACCAACTACATGGCGACGGGCCTGGCCGATCCATTCCAGGTCATCCTGCCGATTGGCCATCCGGACAACCCGCTGACGAATGCCCGTGCTTCCGTCGCCTACCGCTTTGAAAACCTGCGTGGCGGCTCGGAAACGGTCAACCAGAACATGCGCCTGCTGACGGGCCTGCAAGGCGACCATTTCGGCTGGAGCTGGGACACGGGCCTGCTGTGGAACCGCTCGGAACGCGATGAAACGCAATATGGCCGCCTGTACCTGCCAACTTTGCGCAAGCTCAACACCGGCACGTCGCTGGCACAACTGGCGGCCGATCCGACCATCAGCTACGATCCGAAAAGCGAAGGCGTAGCGGAAATCGTCCAGCTGGACGGCAAGGCCAGCACGGAATTCGGCAAGCTGGGCGGCGGTGCCATGGGTCTGGCCGTCGGCTTCGAACTGCGCCAGGAGAAAATCCGCATCGATCCGGACAGCAAGGTTGCCAACGGCGAGATCTACGGCCAGTCCAATACCATCATCGACGGCCAGCGCAACGTCAAGTCGGCCTTCGTCGAGCTGCGCACGCCATTCACCAAGAGCTTCGAGATGGACTTTGCCGGCCGGGTAGACAAATATCCTGGCATCAAAACCAACTTCGTGCCAAAAGTGGGCGCCAAGTGGACCGCCACCGATACGCTGGCCTTCCGCGGCACGTATGCCGAAGGTTTCCGCGCTCCGGCGCTGTCGCAAGTGACGCCAGGCGGCGCGCAATTCTTCCTGTCCGGCGTGTGGGATCCGAAACGCTGCCAGGAAGATGAAAGCACACCGCGTCCCGGCGGCGTGACGGCCGACTGCAGCAAATCGATTTCCGGCGTCGGTGGCGCCAATCCGGACCTGAAGCCGGAAACGTCGAAAAGCTACTCGCTGGGCCTGATCTACTCGCCGACCTCCAACATCGACGTGGTCGTCGACGTGTACCGCGTACGCAAGGAAAAAGAAGTGGCGCTGGGTACGGCCAGCGAAGCGCTGAAAAACGAAGACCGCTCGCCGGAAAACGTCTTGCGCGACCAGAACCCGGCCAACTTCATCACCGATGCGAACGGCAATCCGATTCCCGGCACGGGTACCCTGCTGTCGGTCAAGACGCCTTGGTCCAACCAGGGTTCGACCGAACTGCGCGGTGTCGACTTCGAAGGCCGTCTGCGTAACAAGCTCGGTGAATGGGGTTCGCTCAGCACCGCCTTGCGCGGCACCTACGTCTACAGCTACAAGCTGGAGCAGCATGAAGGCGACACGGTCAGCAATGTGACCGGCACGCGTCCCGGTCTGTACGACTGGCAATTGTCTACCGGCACCGACATGCCGAAAGTCAAGGCTTCGCTGACCACCAACTGGACGCTTGGCGACCATAGCGTCAACGCCTCGCTGAACTTCGTTGGCAGCGTATCGCTCAAGCGTAACCGCGACGGCGCCCAGATCTACGACCAGCCTTTCTGCTACTACGGCACGAAGAAGCCTACCGATGCGGCGCCGGATCGCAATACCACGATCCCTGGCTACGAAGCGGCCTTCCCGGACTGCAAAGTGGCCAGCTGGACCACGGTGGGCCTGGGCTATACGTACACCGGCTTCAAGAACCTGAGCCTGGGCATCAACATCCAGAATCTGTTTGACCGCGCCGCACCGTATGATCCAGGCTACCCAGCCGTCGGCTACAACGAAGGCTTGCATAATGCCTATGGCCGTTACTTCACCTTCAATGCGCGCTACACGTTTTAATTAACGGTACGCACAAGCAAACGCCTCCTTCGGGAGGCGTTTTTTTTGACCGCTACTCGAAGGGATTGGCCACCGACGTCACCTCGGGCGGCGGCAGCTGGTCGGGCAGTTCCTGCTTTTCCAGCTGGGCCACCACGTCGCCCAGCAGTTTTTGCAGCTGTTTCGCCAGCACCAGGCCCGGCTTGTCCAGGGTCAGGTCGATGTCGCCGCTGATGCTGATGCGGTCGACACGGTTTTCGATGCTCAGGCCGCCGATTTCCAGCACATCGCTTTCATTGGCGTAGGGGACGAATTTCTTTGCGCACATATGACTTCCTCTCAAGCGGATTATTTTCTGGACTTGCTATTGACCTTGGGCAAACTCAGCATGCGCAGCTTTTGCTGCCGCGACAGCGACGGTAACAGATCGATGCCGATCCTGTCTTCCAGTTGCGCAATGCTCAGCACTTCATACGCCTTGGTATCGACGTTCTCGATGAAATAGGCGGCGCCGGCGCGCTGGCGCGGGCTGTACACGGCCTTGTACAGATGGCTGGGCACAATCACTCTTCCCACCTTGCGCAGGTTGCCGCCGATAAAAGCCGGTCCCGTGATCACATATAAGTCGCCCTCTTTCTTCGCCATCTTGCGCACGGCGCCCTCGATGCCGGCCCACACATAGCGGTTGTTGCGCGAGTCTTGCGGCACCATGTTGGCCAAGGTAAAGCTGTCGCGCTGACTCTTGCGGTCCGGCATGTCGCCGTTCGGCGCCATGTGGCCACGGTCGAAGCCGCTGCGCGCATAGTCGGCCAGTTCCGCGCGCTGGGCGGCGGGCAGCTGGCGTTCGGCATGGAAGGAGTTTTCGCGCGACAAGTCCTGCGCCGCGTCGAGGTTGTTCGCCGTCAAGTGCTCGGCCGACCACAGGGGTGTGCGCGTGATACCCGAGTGCATCACGCCAAACACCGTGTAGCACAGTTCTTTGGTCGCCACGTCCAGCTTGGGATTGGTGATTTCCGGCTTGCGGCCATCGACATAATGGGCGGGACAGGCGTCGGCATGCGCCAGGTTCGCGGCAAAGGCGGAAGCCAGCACGCCGCACGCCAGGGTCAGCCTGGCGATCGATCGATGAATCATATTTCCCTTTGAAATCTTTGCAGGCCAGCATTCTAGCGGACGGCGGCCCCCGCCACAAACCTGTACAGCCTGGCGTGCGCGGCGGAGAATGGGCGTGCAGGCGGCCCTGCACAGAACTGGCGCAAATAAAGCCCAACAAGCAGCGCACAGCCATTCATATCTGCTAAGATTGCCTTGATTCGTTCGCATCGACCATTCAAGATTTGGAGAGCATATGATCAAAAAAACCCTGCTGTTGATCGTTGTCGTCGTCGCCGCCATCCTCGGCTATGCCACCACCAAACCCGACACCTTCAGTGTCCAGCGTGAAATCACCATCAAGGCCCCGCCCGAGAAAATCGCCGGCCTGATCACGGATTTCCACTACTGGGCCGCCTGGTCGCCGTGGGAAAAGCTCGATCCGGCCATGCGCCGTACGTTTACGGGACCGGCCAACGGCCTGGGCGCGCAATATGCGTGGCAAGGCAATGACAAGGTGGGCGCCGGCCGCATGGAAATCACGGAAGCGGCCCAGCCCGAACGCACCGTCATCAAGCTGGACTTCCTCAAGCCGTTTGAAAGCCACAACACCACCACCTTCAGCATGACGCCCGAGGGCGAGGGCACCAAGGTGAACTGGACCATGACGGGCCCCAGCCCTTACGTCAGCAAGGTCATGACGGTCTTCGTCAGCATGGACAGGATGATCGGCAAGGATTTCGAAAAGGGCCTGGCCAACCTGAAAGCGGCTGCGGAGCGCTAAGCCCGCGCCATGCAAACCAAAACAGGGCCCGCGCGGCCCTGTTTTTCATCGTGCCCGCCCCCCCCCCCCCCCCCCTTGCAGCGCGATCTGCGGCAAGGGAGCGCGCGCCGTCAGAATTGCTCGATCCAGGCCGCCAGGTGGTCTGGCGTGAGCGCTGGTTCAGCCTGCACCACCTTGCCCTGCAAGCCTTGCTCCGTCTTGCTCAGCTGCAAAGACCAGCCGCGCCGCGCCAGCCACAGCAGGCTGGCCAGCCAGAACGCGTGGGTGGGCGAAACGGGCGTGGTGGTGGGCGTTTCCAGGAATTCCGTCAGCAGCCGGCCATCGAGGAACAGCGCCGTGCCGCCCTGGTTTTGCAGCGATGTGCCAAACGCGGGCAGCAGCATGTCGACCGCCTGCTCCACGCCCCGCCCCGGATGCTCGCGCTCGAGCGCGTCGAGCTGCTGGCGCACGGCGGCGGCAAACGCCGTGCCGCGGAACGCTTCCGAACTGACCAGGTCGGCATAATCCATCAGCAGCCAGTCCGGCTCGGGCGGCGTGACGCCGGCCGTCAGGGCGGCCGACAGATACGCTTCCACGGGCAGCTGCTGTTCCGGACCGGCCAGGCTGGCGCACAGCGCGTACAGGGTGCCGATGCGGTTGGCGACGGCTTGCCGCTGGCGCACCATCAGCTTTTCGCGCAGCAGCTGGGCGTGCTCATTGCGCAGCCGCGCCAGTTCCAGCGCCTGCTTCAATTCCATGCGCAGGGCCGCGATATCCCACGGTTTCTGGATGTAGCGGTGGATCTGCCCCTGGTTGACGGCTTCCACCGTGTGCTCCAGCTCGGAATACGCGGTGGTCAGGATGCGCACGATATGCGGATGGCGGTCCCAGGCATAGGACAGCAGCTCGTTGCCGTAGGCGCCCGGCATGCGCTGGTCCGACACCAGCACGGCGATGCGGTCGGCCTGCTCGTCGAGGATGCGCTTGCCCTCCTCGACCGAGGTGGCCGTCAGCACGTTGGCCAGCGGCGCGATAGCGCGCTGGAAATATTTGAGGGCGTTGGCCTCGTCATCGACATAGAGTATCGTCGGCAAGCCTTGCGCCGGCTCAAGCTGAGCCGGTAAACGCAGATTGGCGTCAATCATGCTCGTTCCTTATATGTACTGGAAAATTCAGGGTTACCGTGGTGGAATTGCCAAACTCGGTGGCGATATCGAGGTTGCCGCCAAACGACTGCATCATGCGGTGGCAGAACACCATGCCCCAGCCCTTGCTCTCGTCGCCGCTGGCACTGACGGGGTCGATCAACAGCTGCTCGACAATGTCGGGCGCGATGCCGGCGCCATTGTCGCGCACCTGGATGCGGCCGGCATCGATGCGGATGCCGATGGCCGGGTGGGCTTGCTCGCCGGCCGAGCGCAAGGCATTGGCCAGCACCGATGAGAGTATCAGCGCGACGCAATTGGGCGACTCGGCAATGGCGAAATCCTCGCCCTGCTCGACCGTGATGGCGGCGCGCTGGGCCGTGCTCAAGGGATAGCTGTCGAGCAAGGCGGCCAGCAGCTGGCGCGCGCTGCCGGCGCTGCGTCCGCCCTGCATGCCCGGTCCCGCGCTGGCCAGGCGTACCGTGTCGACAAAGCTGCCCAGCACGGACAGGCAATAACGCGCATTGTCGTGCATCAAGGCAGCGGCCTCGCCGATCTCGGCCTGCGGCGCGGCATCCGCCTGCGCGCGCCGCGCGATGCCGCGGGCAAAATTGGCGATGGCCGCCAGCGGCGTGTTCAATTCATGCGCGAGGAAGGCCAGCGATTCCTCCATCGCCACCAGACCCTGCCGGCGCGCGGCCCGCTCGCGGCCCGTCTGCACGGCCAGCTGCAGCGCCGTCTGCATGGCGTTCAGATCGAGCGGCTTTTCCAGCAGGCGGAACAGCGAGCCGCCATTGATCAGCTCCAGCAGCACGTCCTTGTCCGCGTACGCCGTCACCAGCATGCAGACTATGTGCGGATAACGCTGCGCCACTTCCTGCAGCAGCTCGCTGCCCAGGCGGTCCGGCATGCGGTAATCGGTCACGAGCACATCGACCTGGGCAGCCTCGTCTTCCAGCAAGGCCAGCGCCGCATCGACGCTCTGCGCCGTCAGCACGCGGTAGCGCGAGGCGGCGGCACGCTCGAAATACTTGCAGGCGAGCGCCTCGTCGTCCACATACAGCACGCTGGCGCGGCTATCGTTGTCCATGCTAACGGCCCTCCCAATCGGAGCGCTGCAAGTCGAAATTCATGCTGGCCCATTCGCCCAGCTCGCTTTCGGCGCTCAAGGTGCCGCCGTGGCGTTCGATCACGCCATAGCTGATGCTCAAGCCCAATCCCAGGCCCTGCCCCACTTCGCGCGTGGTAAAGAACGGTTCGAACACGCGCGCCAGGTTTTCCGGGGCGATGCCGGGACCGTTGTCGCGCACGCTGATGCGCAGGCGGTTTTCTTCCCAGTGGGCCGTGATGCGGATCTCGAACGGCGGCGCATTGCCCTTGCGCATGGACAGCACGGCATTGCCCAGCAAGTTGATCAGCACGCCCACGATGGCGGCCTCGTCGCCGCGCACCAGGGTGTCGACGGGCAAGTCGTGGCTGATGCTGACATTTTTCGTTTCATGGCCCACCAGGCGGATGGCCGCGTCGAGCGCGCTGCGGAACTGGAAGTGTCCCGTTTCCAGCTGGTTGCCGCTCTTGCGGTAGGCAAAGGTCTTCAAGTCGGAAACGATGTGCTGCACGCGCAGCATGCCCTGCTTGGCGTCGGCCAGGCATTCGCTGACGAGCGCGCTTTGCTTGGCGGCCGGATCTTCGATCGCCACCTCGATGGCCATCATGCAGAAATTCACGGGATTGTTCACTTCATGCAGCATGCCTGCCGCCAGGGTGCCGATGGCGGCCATTTTCTCCTGCTGCAGCATCTGTCCCTTGATATCGGCCAGGCTTTTATTCGTTTCTTCCAGCTGCGTGTTCTTTTGCGCCACTTCCGCCTTCAGCTGGAACAGCATGAAACGGGCGCGCTCATTGAAATAGGTAAATACGGCACTGATGCTGGCCGACATGATGAGGAACAAGCAATTGACGACAAACGTGCCCGCCAGGTCGAAACCGCCCGCATGCCAGGCACAGGCGGCCACGTACAGCAGGCAGGAGATGGCGCCGAAAACCATATTCTGCCACAAGCCGAAGGCCAGCACGATGCCCGACGAATAGATGGCCAGGGTCATGCCCACGTAATAGATCGAGGTGGCGCCTTCCGTGACGGCAATCATCCAGGCGATCATGATTTGCGGCAGGATCAGCCAGACAAAGGTCAGGCCCTGGATGCGGTCCTGCGCCCAGCGCGTGCGCATGGCCAGCACGACGCAAAAGATCAGCACCGACACGAGGATGCGCGCACCGGTGAACGCCGACTGCTTGTCCGGATACAGGGCCGAATCGAGGCCCATGCCCAGCAGGATCAGCACGATGCCCGTGTAGGCCCCGCCGCGGCTGAATTCCAGGCGAAAGTCGCGCAGAACGGCCGTGTAGCCGGCGTGCAGGCCTGGAGTGTCCATCAAGGAATGCTCACTTCCGCGAACACATTCACGCCCGTCGCGTCGACATAGATTTTCGGCTCGATCGCATGTTCGGGCAGCAAGGCCGACAAGCTCGCTTCATTGCGATAGATCAAATGCCACTCGAGCAAATGCTCCATGCCGAACTTGCCCGGATTGTCGGCGTGCACATTGGTCACCAGCAGGCGGCCGCCCGGCCCCACGCGCGAGGCAAAGTGCAGCAGCAGGCGCGCGCAGACCTTGTCCGACAGATAGTCGAACAGGCCGGCGCAATACACGGCGTCAAAAACGCCGGGCAAGCCCGTGGCGCCCGAACCATGGCGGCGCTTGAGCAGGTTGTGCACGGAGTCGTGCACGTAGTCGATTTCCACCACGCGCCCCGTGCGCTGCATGATGGTGGTCAGGCGCGCGCGCGTCCAGTCCAGGGTCTCGCTGCTGAAATCGACCAGCTCGAAAGCCAGCCACTGCGCATCGGGGCACGTTTCCAGGAAACGCTGCACCTCGATGGCGGGGCCGCAGCCCACGTTGAGCACTTTGTAGACGCGTCCCGCCGCGCGGGCCGCGGCGGCCTTCTGCGCCAAAAATTCCGTCAGGATATCGATGCGGTTGCGGTGCGCCGTGGCCACGGCCGCCTGCAGGAAGGCGGCATTGACGATCTGAAAGTAGGTGCTCGGTCCCTGGCGCGGATCGTCCAGCAGCTGGTTGACCATCTGGTAGTCGCCCGCATAGCCGAGCGGCTTGGTAAACGTGCGGAAGACGAACGGCGCGCGCAGGATCAGCGGATGCAGGGCCGCCTGGGCAAACGCGCGGTGGGCCGGCGCCCGCTCTTCCTCGACGAGCGAGGCTTCCACCTCGAGCTGGCGCAGGTACAGCTGGGTCTGCTCCATCAGCGGCAGGGCCAGCTCGTCGAAGATATCGGGGCGCAGCCTGCCGTTTTCCTTGGGCAGCGAGTCGGACAAGTCGACCTGCTCGACCCAGCGCGCCACTTCCGACAGGAAGGCGCGCATTTCGTTGACGACGATCTGGTAGTCGCGGCGGATGCGGAAGCGCTCGCCCCAGCCCGCGACAAAGGCGCTGGACTCTTTCAGCACGGCGCCCTTGACCACCACCACGTCGCTCAGTTCGCGCCACTCGTCGATCAGGGTCACGGAAACGATGGCGGTCAGGCCCGTGTTGACGCTGCTGATGACGACGGCCTTGCCCACGTAGGCATTCTTCGCCCCCATGCGCACCGTCACGTCATTGAGCACCTCGCTGACCTGCACAATCGAGTATGGATTGTAGATTTCCATGACCAGCGAATTGCGCTGCAAGTTGAAAATCGTGCCGCGCACCGCCTCACCCTGGGTGTTGCGGAAACTGACGACTGGATCGATCTGCGATTGTGAATACACGATTGAGCATTATCAAGTTGCCCGGTTTCCGGCGCGCCACACTGGGGACGCCAGTTTCCAGGCTGGGTTAAGGCACGGCACACCGGTCATCGCCGCCGGCCCGCCATCGGTATGGCGGCGTTACGGCGTCACCTGACGCCTTGCCGGATCGCCTCAAAGCGCGTCTGTTCGCTCTCTGATCGAGTGTACTATGGATGTAGCAGAACGGGCAATTGTTCCCTCCGGAACGACTACCTGTGGCGCTGGCGCGCAACGCCCCCGTTCATCCGGCCACGAACAGGGCCAGCGCGTGACGCAGCAGCTGCGGCGTTTGCCCCGTCCAGCGCTTGAACGAGCGGCGGAAGTTGGTGGCATCATGAAAGCCGAGGTAGGCGGCCACGGCATCGTTGTCGTAGCCATGCGCCTGGAACAGGTAGATGGCCTTGTGCGCGCGCACCTGGTCCAGCTCGGCCTGGAAATGCGTGCCATGGCGCGCCAGGTGGCGCTTGAAGGTGGCGGGACTGACGCCAAACTCCTGCGCCGTGCGCTCCAGGGTGGGCGCGCAGCGGATGTTAGCCAGCAGATAGTCGTACAGCGCGCCCAGCAGGCTGGCGGCAGGCACGGGCGCCAGGGCCGCCGCCCGCAAGGCCAGCGCGGCCGCCGTGGCATTGCCGCGCGGCCAGGGCTTGTCGAGCCAGCTGGAATCGATGAGCATGGCGTCGACCTGGCAATCGAAGCGCAGCGCCTGGCCCAGGTGCACCTCATGCTGCTCCACGTGACGGGGCCGCGCCCGGTTGAAGCAAAAGCGCCAGGGCAAGGATTCGCCCGCCAGCCAGCGGCACATGGCCGCCAGCGCCGTCATGTGCATTTCCACCAGAAACGGCAGCTGGCTCGGTGCGCCGAACGCATCGACCCAGTACAGCACATGCATGTCGCCCGCCTCGCGCATGCGCGGCTGCAGCAGTGGACACAGCAAGGTATGGAATCCGCACAGGATGCCCAGCGCCTGGCGCAGATTCTGCGCCTGCAGCAAGGCATGGCTGGCCGCGCCGTAATGGCCGGGCAGCATTTGCTGGCCCAGCATGAAGCTGGTATCGGCACTGTCCAGGCCGCGCGCCACATTGGCCAGCAATTGCAGGTATTGCGCGGCGCTGACCTGGCTTTCCGCGGACGGCAGCGGCCCCCCATCGAGGCCCGTACCCTTGAGCAGGGGCGCCGTGGCCAGCTCGCGGCTGCGCGCATAATCGAGCACCAGCGCGGGCTGGTGGTGGGCCGCGATGCTGGGGTCGCCTTGCTGGTTCAGGAGCATCAGGCAGGCGCGGCGGCATTGACCGCGGAACCGGGCCGCGGCGTTTCCACTGCACGGCTCAGTTCGGCGAGCACCACTTCCGGCACGCCATCGGTCAGCGCGCAGGCATGGCGCAGGCTCAGGCGGATTTCGCGGTTGTCGTTCGTGTGGTGGCGCATCTGCCCCACCATCGCGCACAGGTGGCGCGCCTTCGCGGCCGCATCTTCGCGCGACACGCCCGGCATCAGCACGGCAAAGCGGTCGCCCGCATAGCGGCACAGCAAGTCGTCATTGCGCAAGTTCAGCAACAGCATATGGCCCACGGCTTGCAGCACGCGGTCGCCTTCGCGGTGGCCGTATTCGCGGTTAATCAGGTGAAAGCTGTCGATGTCGAGCAAGACCAGAGCGCAGTCGAGGCCGGGCCGGCGCTCCTGCTCCAGCCGCATCTGCGTGCGCAGGTAGCTGGCGTCGGCCAGCTGCGTGATGCGGTCGAAGGCGCGGTGGTCGCGGAACAGGCGTTCGCGCTTTTGCAGGTGTTCGTTCAGGCGAAACTGTTCCTGGCGCCAGTAATACATGCCGATCGTCAGCACCAGCATGCCGAACGGAATCAAGGCTTCCAGCCAGTTATCCCACACGGCACTCTTATCGACGGCAAAGAATTCATCGAGGCAATCAGCCCAGGAGCCCAGCATGATGGCGCACAGGCCGCCTGCGATCAGGCTCGTCACGCGGCCGCGGGGACGGCTGCTGAGAGTGAACAAGAACCAGATGCCCGCCATGACGGCCGTGCCGCCTTCGCAGACGATATCCATCCACTTCCAGATGGCAAACGGTTTAGCGTGCCCAAGTGTGGCGTACAGGAAAAAGAACAGGGGCAACGCCAGCGCGGCGGCAATCAGGCTGTTACGGTGCAACGGCAGCATGTGGGGAACCTTTAAAAGTGGTGCTGTCGCCACGATAGCGCCCGCCCATGACGGCACGATGACATGCCCCACGCCCGTGCGGCAGGTGCAAACGGCTCATCATTCGCAGCCCAGCCGATGCAAATCCGGCAAGCCATTGCCCATGCGCCCTGCGCTGGCAGGTCATTTCAGCTCACCATGGTTCATTTCCGTTCGGAAAGCGGCCCCATGCCGTGGTTTTCACGGCGGCCCACCCTTGCCTGTCACGCAACCGTCATATTTGCTGCCTAGAATCCGCCCGGTTCCTTCCCCCTAACCGAGCCCACCATGAAAACCATGCACACTTCGACTCCCTCCCCGCTGCGCCTGACGGCCCTGACCCTGGCCATCATGGCCGTGTTCAGCGGCGCCAGCCAGGCCCAGGCGCAAGCACAGGACGATGGCCAGCCAGCCGCCACCGTGGTCGTCAGCGGCCAGCGTGCCAGCCTGCGCAACGCCATTGCCGCGCAAGAGAAAGCCGACAACATCATCAGCGTCATCAGCAGCGACGATATCGGCGGCTTGCCCGATAAAAATGCGGCCGAGGCGCTGGCCCGCTTGCCGGGCGTCTCCGTGCAGCGCGACCAGGGCGAAGGCCGCTACATCACGGTACGCGGCCTGGGGCCGGACCTCAATGCCGTGACCATCAACGGCGCGCTGGTGCCGTCGCCGGAAGCGGGCCGCCGCGCCGTGGCGCTGGACATCCTGCCTGCCGGCCTGATCCGCACGCTGGAAGTCTCGAAAACCTTGCTGCCGGAAATGGACGCCAACTCGCTGGGCGCCACCATCGAAGTCAAATCGCTGTCCGCCTTCGACTTGCCGGGCAAGCTGCTGTCGGCCAACGTGGGCGCCAGCCATGATGAAAAGACGGGCAAGACCAGCCCCAGCGGCGGCGCCCTGTGGGCCCAGCGCTTCCTCGATGGCAAGCTGGGCGTGGCCGCCGGCCTGAGCGCGGAAAAGCGTTCGTTCGGCTCGGATGACGTGGAAACGGGCGGCGCCTGGAGCAAGGGTAAATTGTCGGGCCTGGAATTGCGCGACTACCTGCCCGTGCGCAAGCGCGGCGCCCTGGCCGTCAATCTCGATTACCGCCCGGAAGCGGGCAACAGCTGGTTCTTGCGCTCGTTCGTCAGCGAATTTTCCGATAATGAAGTGCGCGACCGTTTGACCATCAGCAATATCGCGGGCGGCAGCCTGGCCGAAGACCAGACGGCCAGCGCGCGCGCCGAGCGCCGCATCCGCCAGCGCAAGTACACGCAGCAAGTGCGCTCCCTGGTGCTGGGCACGCAGCAGAAGTCGGGCGACTGGACCCTGGATGTAAAAGGCGGCCTGAGCCGCGCCACGGAAGACACGCCGGAATCCTTGAACGATGGCCGTTTCCGCGGCATCAGCAATTTCGCCGGCATCAGTTTCGATGGCACCGAGCAACCATTGCTGAGCGGCCCCGCCTCGCTGTACGACCCGGCCAGCTACGCGCTCAACGCCATCACCCTGCAAAAGCGCTACTCGAAAGATAACGAACACCACGCGCGCATCGACCTGACACGCAAGTTCGACATCGCCACGCTGAAATTCGGCGCGAAAGTCAGCCGCCGTGAAAAGACCAATGACACGGATCAATGGGCGTATAACAGCAGCAAGGCCACGAGCGGCAATTACTGGGGCGCCGGTTCCACCTCGATGAGCAATTTCGTGCAAGGCCACAAGCTTGACTACGACCTGGGCAACATCGGCGTGGCGCTGGACCCGGCCCTGATCCGCGCCCGCGTGGCGGGCCTGGACCGCGACAAGGCACGCCTGGCCACGGAATCCATCATCAACGACTACCGCATGCATGAAGACATCAACGCCATGTATGTGCAGAACAGCTACGACTTCGACGCCTGGCACATCCTGGGCGGCGTGCGCGCCGAACGCACCAGTTTCGAGGCGGCAGGTTCGCAAGTGGACAGCGCTGGCGTGGCCACGGCCTTGACGCGCGAACGTTCGTACACCAACTGGCTACCGAACCTGCAAGCCCGTTATGACCTGGATCACAAGACCAGCGTGCGGGCCGCCTGGACGCAAGCCGTGGTGCGCGCCAACTTCAGCCAGCTGGCGCCCGGCATCAGCCTGGCCAGCAATACGGAAGCCGTGATCGGCAACCCGGACTTGAAACCCTTGAAGGCGAACAACCTGGACCTGGGCATCGAGCGGGTGCTGGGCAACGACGGCGTGATGTCGGCCTACGGTTTCTACAAGGACATCAAGAATTTCACCTACACGACGAACCTGGCCGGCACGGGCCAGTGGGCAGGCTACACGACAGCCACCTCGTATGCGAATGGCGACGCGGCCAAGGTCAAAGGCATCGAACTGGCCTACATGCAGCCGCTGCGCATGCTGCCGGCGCCGTTCAACAAGTTGCTCGTCGGCGTCAACGGCACCCTGAGCACCTCGAGCGCGCAAATCGGCCGCTTCGACAAGGCCAGCAACAAGCAGATGAACCGCGACATCCGCCTGCCGGGCCAGTCGAACCAGGTGATGAACTTGATGCTGGGCTATGAAACAGGACCCGTAAGCGCCCGCCTGGCCCTCAACTACAAGTCGCCGTATCTGCTGGAAATGGGTGGCGACATCCTCGACCAAAGCCAGGACCATATCGTCGACAGCCAGAAGCAGCTCGATTTCTCGCTGTCCTACCAGATCAGCAAGCAATTCCAGGTCGTGTTCGAGGCGGCCAACCTGAACAACGAAAAATACTATGTCTACCAGGGCACGAAGCAATACAACGTGCAGAACGAACAATATGGCCGCACCTTTAAAGTGAGCCTGAAAGCCAGCGCCTTCTGATGATGATTGCCAATACCATGAAAAAAACCGTACTCTGCAGCGCTTTGCTGGCTGCCTTCTGCCTCGGCGGCACGGCGCAAGCGGCCTCTGCCCAAGCCGTCCCTTCGTTCACGCAGGAAGCGGAAGAACTGGCGCGCCTGCCCGGCGGCGGCTGGCTGCTGCTCGACAAGCATGGCTTGCGCCTGTTCAACGCTGCGGGCCAGGAACAGGACCGCATCGCCGTGCGCGCCAAGCAGCTCGACACGCGCAGCGATGGCGGCAAGGTGCTGGCCGTCTTCCTGGAAGCGGACACGCAGCGCCCCCTGCCCGTCTCCGTGGACGTGCAGGCTGGCAAACTGGTCAAGCTGGCGCCGTTTCCCGTGCCCACGTTCTCCGTGGAAGCGTCGTGCCTGTACCGCGACGCCCAGCAGCTAGCCCATCTGTTCTTGATCGGCAAGGATGGGCAAGCGGAACAGTGGGTGATACAGGGCGAGCAGCGCCAGCTGGTGCGCAAACTGGCTTTGCCGCCGCACGCCAAGCATTGCCGGGCCGACGATGGCGCCCAGCGCCTGCTGGTGAGCGAGTCGAACATGGGCGTGTGGGCGTATGACGCCGAGTCCGAAGGCATGGGCAAGCGCGAAGTGGTGGCCCTGCGCAAGCCGTATGGCCAGCTGGACGGCGGCGCCGGCGCGCTGGCCGTGTTGCCCGGCGGCGTGGCTGTGCTCGACGGCAAGGCGGACAAGCTGCACCTGTTCGCCCGCCAGGGAAGTCAATGGACGGCGCAGCCAGCCCAAGCCGTGGCCTTGAACGTGCGCAAGGGTGAAAGCCAGCTGGCGCTGGACAAGGACTCCTTGCTACTGCGCGGCAAGAACGGTTGGCAAGCGCGGCCCTTGAAATGGACGGGCAAGGCGGAAACGCAGCCTGCGGCCGCCATCATCGCCCCGCAAGCGCAGACGGAACCGATGGCGCGCCAGGGCGACGCGGCCGACGACCCGGCCATCTGGCTGTCCAGCAACCCCGCCGACGCACGCATCCTTGGCACCAACAAGAAGCAAGGACTGCTCGTCTACGACCTGCAAGGCAAGCAGACACAGCTGCTGGAAGTGGGCCGCCTGAACAACGTCGACGTGCGCCAGAATATCCAGTTGGGCGGCAGCAAGGTCGACCTGGCCGTGGCCACCCAACGCGACGACAACAGCATGATGCTGTTCACCATCAATGCCGATGGCGTGGTGGCGGAAGCGGGCCGCTTCCCTACTGGCCTGAAAAGCATCTACGGCATGTGCTTGTACCAGCCGGCCAGCGGCGGCGTGG
The DNA here is from genome assembly GCF_036231885.1 of Janthinobacterium sp. P210006. Lineage (NCBI taxonomy): Bacteria > Pseudomonadati > Pseudomonadota > Betaproteobacteria > Burkholderiales > Oxalobacteraceae > Janthinobacterium > Janthinobacterium sp. P210006. The sequence goes on from NZ_JAZARD010000002.1 coordinate 613,467, forward strand.
AAGCGTTTATCAACGACAAGGACGGCACGTTCCAGCAGTACAGCATCGGCCTGGAAGGCAACAAGTTCAGCTCCACCCTCTTGCGCAGCTTCAAGGTGGCCACGCAACCGGAAGGCTGCGTGGCCGACGACGCCAACGCCCGCTTGTTCCTGGGCGAGGAAACGCGCGGCGTGTGGACCACCTCGGCCGACGCCGCCAAGCCGGACGCGCTCGCCATGGTCTTGCCCGTGGGCGCGCACCTGACGGCCGACGTGGAAGGCATGGCCATCTACCGCCAGTCTGGCGCCAAGGCCAACACGGGCTACCTGATCGTTTCCAGCCAGGGCGACAGCAGCTACGTGGTGCTTGACGCGCAAGCGCCGTACAAGGTGCGCGGCCGCTTCAAGGTGGGCTTCAATTTACCCGCCGGCATCGACGGCACCTCGGAAACGGACGGCCTCGACGTCACCTCCGCCAACCTGGGCGGCGCGTACGCGCAAGGCATGCTGGTGATCCAGGACGGCTACAAGCGCTTGCCCGACGGGCCGCAGAACTTCAAGTATGTGGCGTGGGGGGATGTGGCGAAGGCCTTGAAGCTGGACTAGTGACACGGGGGCGGCCCGCACAGGCCGCCCCTGCCGCCGCGCGACAGACAGGTGCTAGGCCGCGCGCGGCAGATCGATGGCGAAGGGCATGCTGTCGCCAAAAAAATCCACCTTGCCCGTCAGCGCCAGCCGCTGCGCCGACAGTTCCACCAGGCACAGGTCCGCCACATCGCGGTATTCCATCATGTAGAGACTGCATTCACAGTCCGTACTGCTGGCATCGACGGCCAGCCCGTGCACGGGCGCGGCATCCATTCCCGCAACGAGCAAACCGTGCAAAGAGAATGACGGCGGATACAGCGCCCACGACCACGGTGCGTCGTCGTCTTCCGTCAGCCGCATGAACTCATCGTCGTCGGCCTCGATCGTGATATTAATTTCCCGCATGCCATTGGCAAGTGTCGCCACGCTGATCCGCGATTTCGCGGCATCCACGGCAAAATTGGTGTCGCCGATACTAAATACATACATTCAACACTACTCCATCGTAATAAGTCAGGGCACAGCGGCACGCACGGAAAGCGTTCCCGTCGCGCCCGGCTGGGTCAAGGACATGCGCAGCACCCAACTGCGCATGCTCTTCGAAATAATCGCCTATGACCGTGCGAAACGCCATGTTGGCATCGTCGAAATTGGCCCATGCCTGCCATTCCAGGCAAACGCAATTTTCGCTTCGGATGAGGGGGTATAGGATGCAACGAAATCCACTGCCAGTGCTGTCATATTCTCAATTCATGCCGATTCAGGCTCTGCCTATTCCCGTGGACTGCTTGCCAGCCAGCGAACAGACGCGGGCACTCCATCAATCGCCCTGCTGTTGCCAAAACGCCTTGCCGCCCTTGATATAGATCAAGGCACTGGCAGAACCCTCTTTCGCCACCACGATTCCATCCGTTTTCAGCTTGAGGGATTTTTCATGATAGCTGTGCTGCAACGATCCCTTGTCTTCCACCTGCCACACTTCCAGCCAGGCGAAATCGTCGCCGCCGTTGGACAAGGCATGTCCGGCACCGACGACGAGGGGCGCCGTCTTTTGCCTGAACAGGAAGACGATGCCCTCCTTCTTGCTATCCTTGTTCTTGACGAGCACGGCCAGATCACCCTTGCCATCGCCATCGAAATCGCCGCGCAGGACAAACGGGTTCATGCGCGCACTCACTTCGACCGCTTCGCGTTTGGCCAGACTATCGAGCTGTTGCGTTGCCCAGACCGGCAATTGCGCCTGCGGCGGCAAGGCCTGTGCTCCAGCCATGCCGGCAGCAAACACCAAGGCGATGGTCACTGCCATGCTTTTGCAATTCATAGAGCGGCTCCATAGAGACAAAGAATCGTTGGCGGCACCCCACTGATCAGTGGTGTACCGGCAGAATAGCATTATCAGAAAATACTTGCACTATTACAACAGTGTCCGCTCCGCATTGCCGCCAGTACGGGCGGATAAATGCCGTCCGTTGCTGATCTGCCAGCGACTAGCGGCCTGTTGCGTATTAAAATGGCGCCCCATGACCTCCCCCGCCTCGACCTCCCCCCTCTCCGACAGCATCCTGCTCCCTTCCCTGGCCGTATTGGGAGGGCAGATTTCCGTCAATCTGGGGGCCGCGATTGCGAAGAATCTGTTTCCCGTCATCGGCGTGGAAGGGATTACGGCATACCGCGTGGGGTTTTCGGCGCTGATACTGCTGGCCATCTTCAGGCCCTGGCGCTACCGGCTGACGCGCAAGGATGTGCTGAATCTGCTCGTCTACGGTTCCGTGCTGGGACTGATGAATTTATTGATCTACCGGGCGTTTGCGCTGATACCGATCGGCATCGCGGTCGCGATCGAGGTGACGGGGCCGCTGGCCGTAGCCATGCTGTCGTCGCGCCGGCCGCGCGATTTGCTGGCCGTGGCGTGCGCCGTGTTCGGCCTGTATCTGCTGCTGCCCCTGCAGGGCAGCCCGGGCAGCCTGGACCCTGTCGGCGTGGCGTATGCGCTGGGAGCGGCCCTGTGCTGGGCGCTGTACATCATCTTCGGCAAGCGCGCCTCGACCTTGCAGGGCGGGCAAGCCGTGGCCTGGGGCATGACGGTAGCGGCCATGGTGACGGTGCCCATCGGCATCACCTATTCGGGCACGGCCCTGCTGGCGCCATCGATTGCCTTGATGGGGCTGGCCATTGCCATGCTGTCCAGCGCCCTGCCGTACTCTCTGGAAATCTTTGCCCTGCGCCGCTTGCCGCAAGGGGTATTCGGCATGTTCAGCGCCGCGGCGCCAGCCGTCAGCGCGCTGGCCGCCATGGCCGTGCTGGGAGAACTGCTGAGCCTGACCCAATGGCTGGCCATCGCCTGCATCGTGTTTGCGTCGGCCATGGCAGCGCTGGGCGCCCAGGGCGGCAAGCGGTAGCGGTAGCGGTAGCGGTAGCGGGTAACGAATAAGCGATAACGGCATTCAGTCCGTCCGGCACCGGCGCCGCTTCATGCAGCGCGGCCTGGCATCGCCGCGCAGCGGGCGGGCGGGCGGGCGGGCAGTATTTGATGTCCGCCTGTAAAATAAGGCATTGCTTGCCCTATCGAACATTCAGTACCGTACCTTCCCGCCTTAGCGATGACATCTATCTTCACAGCGACCTTTACAGCCACCTTTCGCCTGCTCTCCCCGCTTGCCGCTGCCGCCCTGCTGCTGGCGCCAGGTACCACCGCGCAGGCAGCAGCCGCTCCGGCGCCCGCGCCTCCTCTCAAGGGCAATGCCGAGGCGGGCAAGGCCGCGTTTCGCAAGTGCGCTTCCTGCCACCAGGTGGGACCATCGGCGCGCGGCGGCTTCGGTCCCAAGCTGACGGGCGTGATCGGCCGCAAAGCGGGATCCACCACCGATTACAAATATTCAGCAGCCATGAAGAACGCGAATATTGTCTGGACCGAGCAAAACCTGGCCGGATTCCTGAAAGCACCGAGCGATTTCATTCCGGGAAACAACATGCGTTTCTGGGGCATCGGCAATACGCAACAAGTGGCCGACTTGCTGGCCTACCTGCGCACCCAGTAAGCCCACCCGCAACGCATGCACAGTGCATGCGGCGCACCCCATCTGCGCATGCGCCAACGAAGCTGCCGGCCATCAAGCAGGCCGTACTCAAGCAAACCGGACCCTGGCCTGCCAACCCGCACGTCGGCAGGCAGGCGCCGCGCAGCACACTGCATCCAACCCAGGACGCCAGGTCAAGCCTCCAGCGCTTGCAGCACGCCCTTGCGCTTTTTGTGCGCAGCTTCATAGGCACGCAGATGCTGGCGCTGGGCAGCGGACAGGCCGGCCAGCTTGTCGCGGATTTACGCCACCGTCAAATGCGGGCAGCCGGCGATGGGCAGGTCTGACGCCGGTGCATCCGAGGCAGGGCTGCGGGCCTTTCTCCGCTTCGGCATCTCCCTCGTTTCCCCTGCCTGCGCCCTTTGCTTGTTCACGATGCGCGCCGCGACTTCTTCCTCGCGGCCCCGATAGCGCCCGTCCTGCCTGAACTGCTGTTCCAGCTTCCTGAATTCGCGTTCGCGTCTGGGATTTGCACCGGTGGGCATGGGCTTTCCCTAGGGCTTGCCTGGCAGCTTGCGCACGCACAGGTAGATGGAATACAGCGCCGCCAGCCCCACCAGCACATACACGCCGCGCGACGCCGTCGTCATGGCGCCCAGGATACGGGCCACGATGTCGATATCGAACAGCCCCACCAGCGCCCAGTTCAAGCCGCCCACGATCAGCAGGATCATGGAGATCCAGTCGACCACATTCAGGCGCTTTTCCGTCATTTCCTCGTTTGCCGCACCGTCCGAACCTGCCTGGATATTCGCCATATCAACCTCCTGAGATTGGAAGAAAGGACCCGCCGCCGGGTCCGTGCAAGGAACAGTGTAGGCGCGGCTCCGGCAGGCACCAGTCGGACGATGCCGGGGATAGTGGTAGGACGAGTCTGTAATCGGACCGGTGATTTTATCTGGCAACAGATCCGGCACACACGACAGACACTGCACCCCATCACGGGCGCTGGCGAATCGCGCAACGGTGCCGCATGCGCCGCGCCATCGCCGCCTGTTGCTAAACAAGCAGTGACCAATTCCAATATGGAAATATTTATAGATTACTTAGTACTGCACTGCTACACTCATTTCACCCCAGCAACGTCAGGGGCAATAGCGCCGCATCATGCGCCTGGCATGGCAAGCGGCCACCATGGGACAACAGCTGAGGGGACATGAATATTTCAAACATACGCATCGGGGTACGCCTGACAACGGGATTCTTGCTGGCATCGCTGTTACTGGCGGTGGTCGTCACCATCAGCACGTGGCAACTGGCCACGGTGAGCGGGGAAATCGACAGCAGCGTGAACCAGCGGTATGCGCGCATCGAGCAATTGCAGGCACAACGCAATACGCTGCAAGCCCAGGCGGCGCCGGACGCTGTCTCGCCGCCAGCGGGCCAGGCCCCGGCCATGCAGGCGCTCGACCAGCAGATCGCCGCGCAATCGGCGCAGATGCGGGCGGCAGGCGATGCCGCCATGGCCCGCGCGCACAATACCAGCGTGCTGATCATTGCACTGGGCCTGGCAGGCGGCGTGTTGAGCCTGCTCACGGCATGGTTCATCAGCAGCGGCATCGTGCGGCCCCTGCGGCACGCCGTCAAGGTGGCGCGCAAGGTGGCCGGCGGCGACCTGAGCGGCAATATCCGCGTCGAATCGGGCGACGAGGTAGGCCAGCTGCTGCAGGCACTGAAAGACATGAATGCCAGCTTGATCCATATCGTGGGCGACGTGCGCGGCGGCACGCACGATATCGCGGGCGCCTCCGGTGAAATCGCCGCCGGCAACCTGGACTTGTCGCAGCGCACGCAGGCACAAGCCAGTTCGCTGGAGCAGACGGCCGCCTCGATGGAAGAACTGACGGGTACCGTCAAGCAAAATGCGGATAATGCGCGGCAAGCCAACCAGCTGGCCCAGTCGGCCGCCGACGTGGCCGGCAAAGGGGGCAAGGTGGTGGCCGAAGTGGTCGATACCATGAGCTCGATCAATGCCTCGTCGAAAAAGATCGTCGACATTATCGGCGTCATCGACGCCATCGCCTTCCAGACGAATATCCTGGCCCTGAATGCGGCCGTGGAAGCAGCGCGGGCAGGCGAACAGGGACGGGGTTTTGCCGTCGTGGCCGCCGAGGTGCGCACCCTGGCACAGCGCTCGGCCGGCGCAGCGCGGGAAATCAAGCAACTGATCGGCGACTCCGTGGAACGGGTCGATGCAGGCGCGCGCCTGGTCGATGCGGCGGGCGCCACCATGCGCGAAATCGTGGCCAGCGTACACCGCGTGACAGACATCATGGGCGAGATCAGCGTGGCCAGCGGCGAGCAATTGTCCGGCATCGAGCAAGTCAATGCCGCCATCGTGCAGATGGAACATGTGACGCAACAAAACGCCGCGCTGGTAGAACAGGCGTCGACGGCCGCGGCCAGCATGCAGCAGCGCGCCCAGCAACTATCGGGAACGGTGGGCATCTTCACCTTGGGCAATGAAGTGGCGCCCATGCACGCGGCACCGGCCATCAGCCTCGTTGCCGCGCAAGGTGCGACGCAGGACAGGGCGGCACCTGCGCCGGCACGCTTGCGCCCTCCTGTCGTTAGAGCGCGCCTGAAAGCCTGAGTTCCTGACCTACCTTGTTTGAAGCTGCTTGTGACACTGCCTTACAGCTGCTTGTACAGGATGGTGGTGGCGTCCAGCCGGTCGCCGACCGGCGCCAGCGCATAGCCGGGGATGCTGCCCGCCACCACATAGCCCAGCGACAAGTACAGCGCTTCCGCGTGGTCGCTGCTGCGCGTGTCCAGGGTCAGCAGGCTGCGCGGCAGCTGGCGCGCCCGCCCTTCCACTGCCTGCATCAGCAAGCGGGCGATGCCGCGCCGGCGGAACGCGGGCGCGACCAGCAGCTTGCGCACCTCGGCCCGGTGCGCCTGGTTGGGATTGGTATCCCAGTCCAGCTGCACGGCGCCCGCCACCTTCCCTTCCACTTCCGCCACCAGCAGCAGGCGCACGCCCCGCGTCACGGCAGGCAGCACATTGTCCGTCCAGAATGCCTGGCTAGCCGCCCCGTCGAACGGCAGGATGAAGCCGATGCTGGCGCCGTCGAGCACGCAGTCTTGCAGCAAGGCGCCCAGTTCCGGCAGCCGCGCGCGGATATCGGCGGGTGTAAAAAAACTGAACGATGGGGGCATGGCAACGTCAGACAATGAACAGAAAATAACGGGCGCCGCTGTCGGGCGGCGTGACAAACGTGCTGGCGCCCTGCAGCTGGTAGCGCAGGCAATCGCCGGCTTGCAAGGCGTGGGAGCGGCCGTCGGCCGTCACGGTCAGCTGGCCTTCCTGCAGCAACAGATGGTGTTCCATGCCGGGCCGGGGCGAAGCGGCATAGGCGATCGTCACGCCCGCGCCCAGCTCGCATTCGAGCGCTTCGCCGGCCAGCGCTCGGGCGGGCGGCGAGACGGAACGGCGGATGAAGCCCGTGTCCGGGTCCGTCCACACGCTTTGCTGTGCCCGCCGCACGAGGGGCGCGAAATCGTCTTCCACCATGCGCATCAGGCGCGACATGGCCAGGCCATACGCGGCGCACAGCTTGCCCAGCACATTGGTGGTGGGGCTGACCTCGCCATTTTCCAGGCGGGATAATGTGGCGCGGCTGACCTGGCTGGCACTGGCCAGCTGGTCCAGCGACCAGCCCCGCTCCACGCGCAACTGTTTCAGACGCGCCGCCAGCCGCTGCTCCGTATCGTTCTCGGTAACCATAGCATTTTCCATATATGGGAATTTATCCCATAAAAGAAAATATGGCAAGCAGCCAGCACAGTTGCTCAACGCACAGACCTGCACGCGGATGCCAGGCAACATGGCGCCACCACTACAAGGAGAAGCCATGTCCGCCACCCCCCCCACTCCCCAGCCGCGCCAGGGCCAGGCGCCCGCGCCGCTGGGCAGGGTTGAATTTCACCTGCAATTCATCCGCTCGTTTGCCGACCCCACGTTCGACGCCGTGCGCGGCGCCCTGGTGCAGGTGGAAGAAGTGGCGTGGAAGAATTACCAGGGTGGCCGCAAGGCGCCCCTCACGCAAAAGGCGGGGCCGGGTTTTGCCGACCCGGACTATGAGCTGTCCGTGGAATGGGTGGCCACGCGCGAGCGCCTGCTGGCCGCCGAAGCGCGCCAGAAAGACCCTGCCACGCCGTCGCGCGTGCTGCTGATCTGCGGCGCGGCGCGCAATGACGGTTCGTGTCCCGGAGAAATCTCGAAAACGTGGCGCATGACGCAGTGGGCCAAGGAAGTGCTGCAGGCCGAGCACATCGAAGCGGACGTGCTGGACCTGAGCTTGCTGACCTCCTCGTATGATCTGCACATTCACCCGTGCAAGGGCTGCGTCTCGACGGCCATGCCCCTGTGCCACTGGCCGTGCAGCTGCTACCCGAACCATGGCGAACGGCAGACCAACGACTGGATGGCGGAGATTTACGAGCGCTGGACGGCCGCGCACGCCGTCATCATCCTCACGCCCGTGTACTGGTACCAGACGCCCGGCGTGCTCAAGCTGATGATAGACCGGCTCGTGTGCGCCGATGGCGGCAATCCCGATCCCACGTCCACGCACGGCAAGAAAGCCGTGGAAGCGAAGGCGCTGGAATTACAGGGCTGGAATTACCCGAAACACCTGGCCGGACGCGCATACGGCCTCGTCGTGCATGGCGACGTGGCCGGCATCGAAGGCGTGCGGCGAGGCCTGTCAGACTGGCTGGACTGGATGGGCCTGGTCGACGCGGGCGCCAAGTCGCGGCTGGACCGCTACATCGGCTATTACGACAGCTACGCGCAAAGCCATGAAACCCTGGACCGCGACACCAATATGCAGGAAGAAGTGCGCAACGTGGCGCGCGCCGTGGCGCAAGCCGTCAAGCGGCTGCGCGCTGGCGCGCTGACGCCACCCGATGCGGGCCTGTCGCCGCCGCGCCCCAAGTAGGGATGCGCCCGGCTCAGGCGCACAGCGGCAAGGCAGCAGCGCAGCAGCGCAGCAGCAGCAGCAGCCTTGCCCGCTAGCCCGCCATGCGCGACGCGTGGCGGCACAGCTCCAGGAAACCCGTCAAGCGGGGCGAGAGTATCTTCTTGGACTGGCGGATCAGGTAAAAGTTGCGCTCCAATGGCGGCAGCATGGTTTCCAGCTCCACCAGTTGCCCGCTGGCAAGCAGATCGGCCACGACGACCCGCGACAGGCAGGCGATGCCCAGGCCCGCCGCCGCGCCATACTTGATCGCTTCCGAGTTGCTGAACTCGCCTGCGGCGCGCAGGTAGTGCAAATACGGCACCAGCGCCTGCTCCACGGCTTCACGCGTGCCCGAGCCCGCTTCGCGCAGCAGCCAGCCCGCCTGGTTCAGCTCTGTAAAACTGAGCAGATGGCGCAGCTGCGCCAGCGGGTGCGTGGGCGCGGCCACGATCAGCATCTGGTCCGTCAGCCACGGCTCCACCAGCAAGCCCGCTTCGTGGCACGGCCCTTCGATCAGGCCGATATCGACCTGGAAGGCGGCCACGGCGGCCGCGATGTCGGCCGTGTTGGCAATCGTCACCTGCGGAATGCTGCGTCCGTATTGCTGCGCCGCCTGCGCCAGGATGTGCGGCAGCAGATAGATGCCGATGGTGGTGCTGGCGCCGATCTGCAGGCTGACGGGCACGGACGGGTCGGCGCCCGCGAACTGGCGCTCGATGCTGGCGGCCCCGTCGCGCATCTGCCGCGCCTGCGGCAACAATAGACGGCCATTGTCGTTGAGCAGCAATCGCTTGCCCACCCGGTCGAACAGTTGCGCACCGAGCAAGGCTTCCAGTTCGTTCAAGGCCGCGCTGGTGGCCGATTGCGACAGCGCAATGCGCTCGCCCGCCGCACTGGTGCTGCCCGTGTCCGCTACAGCCAGGAAAATCTGCAATTGCCGCAAGGTCAATGCCATGGTGCCACGCCCCCTCATTTACCTATTTAATCGGTTAAACATACAAAAACAATCCGTTTTACCATTTAATGAGCGAACTGTACAGTCATGCCATACGAACCAAGAACCATGGAGTACGGCATGTCTTCCCTCTCAACGACGAATACAACAAGTTTCAGCGACCGCTACGGCCGTTTGCTGCCGGGCCTGCTACTGAGCGGCGTGATCGCCTATGGCGCCATCGCGCTGGGCAAGCTGGAATGGATGCAAAGCCACGGCATGAGCGCGCTGACCCTGGCCATCATGCTGGGCATTGTGCTGGGCAACAGCGTGTATGCGCGCCTGGCGCCCACGTGCGGCGCAGGCGTGGCGTTTTCCAAGCAGACATTATTGCGCCTTGGCATCATCCTGTACGGCTTCCGCCTGACCTTCCAGGATATCGGCCAGGTGGGCCTGGCGGGCATCGCCATCGACGCGCTGGTGCTGACGTCCACGTTTGGCCTGGCGATGTTCCTCGGCACCAAGGTGTTCAAGCTGGAACGCAACAGCGCCATCCTGATCGGCGCGGGCAGCTCGATCTGCGGCGCGGCCGCCGTGATGGCAACCGAACCTGTCGTCAAGGGGCGCAGCGAAGATGTCACCGTGGCCGTCTCCACCGTCGTGGTATTCGGCACGATCGCGATCTTTTTGTATCCGCTGCTGTACCAGCTGAACCAGGGCTGGCATGTGCTGGCAGCCACGCCCACCGCGTTTGGCGTGTACATCGGCTCGACCGTGCATGAGGTGGCGCAAGTGGTGGCGGCCGGCAAATCGGTGGGGCAGGAAGCGGCAAATGCGGCCGTGATCGCCAAGATGGTGCGCGTGATGATGCTGGCGCCGTTTCTCGTCATCCTGTCGGCCGTGTTGGCGCGCGGCAAGGCCAAGGCTGGCGGCCACGACAAGGCGGCCAAGCTGGCCATCCCGTGGTTTGCCTTCATCTTCATCGGCGTGGTGGCCTTCAATTCGCTGGGCTGGCTGTCGGCGCCCGTGGTGGCCACCATCACCGATATCGACACGGCCCTGCTGGCCATGGCCATGGCGGCCCTGGGCTTGACGACGCACATGTCGGCCATCCGCCGCGCCGGCATCAAGCCCCTGCTGCTGGCAGGCCTGCTGTTCTGCTGGCTGATCGCCGGCGGCGCGGCCATCAACCATGTGGTGGCCAGCCTGTTTGCATGAGCCTTGCCGGCTTCGGGCCGGGCGAGCCGACGCGGGAGCCGAAAACTTCGTACAATAAGCGTGTTTTGACTCTCAATCCGGCCCCGGCCCCACCCAGGAACACCCATGCATCTCTCGAACTGGCTGCTTTTCTGCAGCGTTGCCCTGCTCGTCACGTTTTCTCCCGGCCCGGCCGTCCTGCTGGCCATCTCGAATGCCATCGCCGTCGGCCCCCGCCGCGCCATGATCAGCAGCATGGGCAATGGTTTTGGCCTGTTCATCATTTCCGGCGTGGCCATGGCCGGCATGGGCGTCGTGCTGGCCACCTCGGCCACGGCCTTCATGCTGCTGAAACTGGCTGGCGCCTTGTACCTGGTGTACCTGGGCATCAAGCAATGGCGCAGCAAGACCAGCATCGTGGCCAATGCGCCCGTGGTACCGGGCGTGGCCAATCCGAATTCGTTCTGGAAACTGTTCCGCCAGGGCTTGACGGTGGCGCTGACGAATCCCAAGGCCATCCTGTTCTTTTCGGCCCTGTTCCCGCAATTCATCACGCCAGGCGAGCCCGTGGCCATCCAGTTCACCGTGCTGACGACTTCGTTTGTCGCCTGCGCCATGCTGGCCCACTTGTTCTACGCCAACCTGGCGCGCCTGCTGAAAACGCAGCTGGCCACGCCGGGCCGCGCCAGGCTGTTCAACCGCATCTCGGGCGGCGCCTTCGTGCTGCTGGGCCTGAGCCTGCTGCGCCTGCGCGCCAAGGCGGCGTAACTAGTCCTTTTCCGTCAAGAACGCCTCGATGCTGGCCGCCAGGGCCAGCGGCGTTTCATTCATCGGATAGTGTCCCGCATTGGCCAGCACTTCCAGCCTGGCCTGCGGGTACCACGCCAGATACGTGCGGCGCATCAGGTCCGCATCGAAACGGGGATCGTGCTCCCCCACCAGCGCCAGCAAGGGCAACGCACAGGCCGCCCGCATGGCTTCCCCGCTGAAATCCGTCCCGCTCCACGCCAGGAAATAGGCGGCAAACGCCGCCTGGTCAGAACTTTCCCACGAGTATTGCGCCTTCCAGTCCAGCCAGGTGGCGGGCAAGCGTCCGCCCGTGCTGCGGTCGATGATGGCGCGCCGCGCATCCACGTTCGCGCTGGCGTCGAGGAACAGTTGCCGGGCCGCCCCGTCCAGCGCCACGCCGCAGCTGGGCACGGGCGCCACGGCCACCAGCTTGCGCAAGCGCAAGGGCGCCAGCAAGGCCAGCCTTTCCAGCGCCATGCCGCCCATGGAATGGCCCACCACGCTGAACGTGGCAAAGTCCAGCGCATCGGCCAGCGCCAGCGCGTCGCGGGCGACCTCGTCCAGCGAATAATCGCCGGCCGCGCCCCGCATGCCGCCATAGCCGCGGCAATCCATGAAGACATAGCTGAAAGCGCCGCCATCGAGGGCCGCTTCCATGGGCGCAAACGCGTGCGCATCGCCAAACCAGCCGTGCAGGACGATGACGGCGTGGGGACCATGGCCCACGCGGTGATAAGTATTGATCATGCTCGCTCCCGACAAAGAGCCGATGGTAAGCGTTGATCCGGCGGCCCGCCTTCGCCGACAGGTCAAATACTGTAGAGTATGGGCCATGGATGATTTTTATACGGAAGTGCCGCGCGCCCTGATCGCCACCGCGCGCGACTATGCGCCCGACGACATATTCCCCAGCCACAGCCATGCGCGCGGGCAATTCGCATATGCGGCACGGGGCGTCATCACGGTGCATACGCCGCAAGGCAACTGGCTGGTGCCGCCGCAACGGGCGTGCTGGGTACCGGCCCATCTGGCGCACGGCATGCGCATGCATGGCGCGGTGACCATGCACAATGTGTTCATCGATCCAGCCGCCATCGCCGGGACGGCCTTGCCGTCCGCTTGCCAGGTGCTGGAAGCGGCGCCGCTGCTGCGCCAGCTGCTGGCCGAGGCCGTGACGGTGGATGCCTTGTACGGGGAACAAACGCGCGCGGGTCGATTGATGGCCTTGCTGCTCGACGAGATAGCCGCTGCCCGGCCCCTGCCCCTGAGCGCGCCCCTGCCGCAGGAACCGCGGCTGGCGCGCCTGTGCATGGAAATACTGCGGCAACCGAGCCTGGACACGGACCTGGACGCGATGGCGGCGCAGGCGGGCATGAGCCGGCGCACCTTTACGCGCCAGTTCCGCGCCCAGACGGGTCTCGGCTTTGCCCAATGGCGGCAGCAAGCGTGTCTGCTGGCGGCCATCACGCGGCTGGCCGACGGACAAGCCGTCACCCGCATCGCGCTCGACCTCGGCTATGCCAGCCCCAGCGCTTTCACGGCCGCGTTTCGCCGCGTGCTGGGGCAAGCACCCAGCGATTATTTAGCCTAGGAAATGATGGCGGCGATGCGCTGCGACAATGCCTGTGCCAGTTTCTGCACATGGTAGCCGTCGACAAAGCCATGATGGGCCTGGGCGGAAAACGGTATGCGCATGCGGCCGTCCTGCTGCACGGGGCCGAATTTGCCCCAGGTAAAGGTCGGAATATCGGCGTCGCGGTGGCGGAAGATCGGGTGTTCGATGGCCGCCAGTTCCAGCCATGGCAGGCAAGTGATGAAGATATTGTTGCGCTGCTCGCGCTCGGTCTCTCCTTCGCCCGTATTGATCAGCGCGGCGCTCGCTTCGGCGACGCGTTTCGCTTCCAGGCTGCGCGCGATGAAGAGATCAAGCTGGTCCGTCATCGCGAAACGCGTGTAATTGAGATTGTCGTCGCCGTTGATGACGGTGTAGGAAGCGGGAAAATCGTCGATCTTGATCACGTCGCCCTGGTAGATGCGGTACATGAAATTGTCTATGTCCCTGACCGTATTGAGCAGGCAAAACAGGAAAAAGTGAAACACGGGAATTTTTCCTTCCTTGCACCACGGCCGGAAATCCGGCACGTCGAGCTGGAAATTGATGTTGACGAGGGGATTGTCAAACGCCCGGAACAAGTCATAGCGGTCGCGCCGCTTTTCAAAATTTTTCATGCGGCGAGTGTAGACGATGGGGGGACTGGCGGGCAAGTCATGCCATAGGCGCATGAAAGGTTTTTTGATATTCCTTATTCGACAGTCAATGTGTTTTTTATCTGAATTTGGCCGCCGACCGGAATAACCGGGTCGCAAGCCTCCCCGTATCGGGAGGCATATTTTCGCTGGATTTCCTTACCCGGCCTGATTCATCTCGTCATCGATCATATTGGTAAACAGGTCGAAACTCAGGATACCCGTGCCGATGCATGAAAATACTGTCGTACCCGCCGCATCCTTGATCGTCAATCTCTCGGTCCAGTCATTCTGATTCATGCACTTCAGGCTGGCGCCAGGCCAGGTGACGCCGTCCACATGCAAGCCCTGCGCCGACAAGGCCAGTTCCTGTGTCTTGAAATTCAGGAAATTGCCGAACAAGCGCTTCTTGTACACGTCGCCGCTGCTGATATAGCGGAAAGTCACGCGCTCGCCGTCCGCCAGTTTCTGTGTCAAGACGGGCATGCGGTATTCCAGGTAACGGGAGCGAAATTCGTCCATGAACTCGTCAAAGCGCTTGAGTTCTCCGGTAGCCCATATCCAGGGCTGGTCGGCGCCCGTGCGGTAGGCAAGGTTATTGATCATGCCGGTCATGGCGGTGGAACCGCCGGCAAACAGATACAGGTCTTCGATATCGGCAAAGGCGGCGTAGCTGCGAATGCCGTTCAATTCATGCACCACACCGTCTTCATGCAATTCAAAACGGCTTTTCCGCCGCTTGAGCATTACCGCGCGCATGACCAGCACCAGCACGGCGAGCAGCAAGAGAAAAGCCGCCGTGCCATACAAAATAGTCAAATTGCTGTGCGTACCCAGCTTGGCGCCGTTACGCAAGGTCATGGCCTGCGTATCGGTCAGTGTTTTCTCAGGCATGGTCGTGCTCAGGTACAACACAAAACCTGCCACTGCCGCCAGGATCGCCGCAAATACCGCAAACAGCATAGGCACCGTCTTGCCATGAAAATACACGGCGAGTGCTTTATTGGTTTGCGGGATACTCAAATTGCCCATGTAATCTTCCTGTTAAATGATAGGGAGGGTTTTACAACCCGGAGGTCGAAATATATTCGGCCCGGATTGTCTCCCATCTATTACAGGAATGGCCACACGCACGTACACTCGATACTGATTTCTTACAGTAATGACCGTGATTACTGGCCGGCCACAGTTATTATCTGGCATTGCAGAATTTCCCGGGCCACCTCGGCCACGCCTTCTTCCAGTTCTCCCATTGTCGGTGCATGGGCGAAGCGTTGCAATTCCCCGTCCAATTCGCATGCCAGCTCCCGTGAATGGCGCACGATGCCCTGCAACACAAAATACTTCCATTGTTCGTCATTACCGGCCAGCACCGTTTTTATATGGGGCGCGAGGCGCACACCGATGCCGGCCAGGTACGGCAGCAGCACGCCGGCCACGGGCCAGTTCGCATCTTGCACCCATTCCAGGATCTGCGGCATGGCGGGAGCAACGTCGTCCCACGGCAAAGCGATCAGGGCTTGCGCATGCTGCGTATCGTGTTTATCGCGCGGCAATGGCAGAGGCATGGACGGCGTCCGTGTCATGCGGCGGCGCCGTGCGCCAGTCCCCGCTGCACTTTCCACGCCAACGGTAAAGTGAGCAGCAATACGGCCGCCAGCGCCAGCAGGGCCGTGGGCACGCTCGTATGGTCGCCCAGCGCGCCGAACAGCACGGGCGACAGCGCGCCGCCGCCGATGCTGCCCGTGTAGAACAGGGCAAACGCGTGCTCGCGCTTGCCGGGGGCAGCCAGTTCCGGCACCACGCCGTACAGCACGGACGAAGTGCCGTTCAGCGCCAGCCCCAGCAAAGGCAGCATGGCCATGACGCCGGCCAGCGGCAGCAACAGGGCCGCCACGATGAGCAAGGACGTCATCGATTCCGTCAGCCACACGGTCTTCATCATGCCGATGCGCGCGCCCAGGTAGCCGCACAGCAGCTTGCCGAAGGCGCCGCCCACGAACAGCAAGGATAGCGCCACGCCGATGCCGGCCGTGCCCGCGCCCTTGCTTTTCAATAAAAATGGCAGAAAGGTGAGAAAACCCATGCGCACGGCGCTGTCCAGGGTGCCCGTGGCCAGCAAGGCGCGAAAGCTGGCGGCCGAACCGCTGCCTGCGATGGGCTTGAGCGCTTTCTTCTGGCTGGCCTGGATGTCGCCCGGTTTCGGCAACAGCCACCACAGCAAGCCGGCGGCCGCCAGGCCCAGCAGTCCTAGCAAGGAAACGCTCGCTTGCCAGCTGCATACCAGCAACAGCAAGCCCACCAGGGCCGGGATCAGGGTCTTGCCGATATCGCCGGCGAAATTGTAGTGCGACAACGCTTCCTTCACGCCGCCGCCCGCCTCGTGCGTGTCGGTAACGATGGACGAGGCCAGCGGATGCTGCGTGCTGGCGCCCAGGCCGCCCAGCAGCAGGGCAAACAGCAGCACGCCCAGGCCGCCCGCCTGCCCCGCGACCAGGTAGGCAACGCCGGCCAGCGCCGTGCCGCCCACCAGCATGCGTTCGCGCCCCCAGCGCTTGGCCAGGCGGCTGGCCAGCAGCTGGAAACCGGCCATCATGCCCGAGTACGAACCGCGCAACAGGCCCACCATCGCGTAGCTGATGGCAAATTGCGCCTGCCAGATGGGCAGGAGCACATAGATCACGTCCGTCAAGCCGTCATGCACGGCATGCGCGCTGCAGGCGGCGAACAGCGAACGGCGGCGCAGGGATTTGTCGGAAGGAGACGATACGGAGGGAGCAGCAGCGGCGGATGGTTCAGTCATGACTTCGGCAGGAAAACGATGTGGACAGTGCAAGCTTACTACAGGGGCTGGCGGTGCAGCAGCACCTTGCCATACGTGCTCCAGCTACGCGTGCCGCCCACGCCAGGATCGATGGCGAAGCGGCAACCCTGCACATAGGTAATCGCCGCCTCGACCAGTTCCGCTGGCAGGCCCGGCGCTTCAGCCACGATGCGTGCGGGAGTTCCTTCGCTGCCGATAAACATGCGCAGCACGACGCCGCTGTCATTGCTGGCCGATTTGTCGAGGTTGTTATAGCCCTGGACGCGCTGGGAAGGCTGGCAGCTGCCGGGTACCAGCAAGGGACGCACGAGCTCGGTATCGTCGAGGCCCCATACATATTGAACGCTGAAATTTTCCTTGGCCGCTCTGTCAGCCGGGAACACGCACTGGCGCACATTGCTCAGCGCCGCATCGTCCAACACTTTCCACCCTGAACTGCGTGTCACGGACGCCGTTGCCACCTTGCCATCCTGCCCTACGGAAAAGCGCATGCTCGTCTTGCCATCGAGTTCATAGCGACGCGCTTCCTGCGGATACACCTGGGGCGGACAGGTCGCGCCCGGCATCGCCTGGCCAAGCCCGGGCAGGATGGCCAGCACCGCTGCCACACAGCGTAATGGGAAGCTTGCTTCATGCATCGGCATCGTGACTCCAGCAATTGCTATTAAATAAGTTTTCAATTTTAGCAAATTGCCATGGATACCAACAAGCCGCTGGACAAGCGACGGCAGGCGCGCCACCGTGCAACGATGGCGCGCCTGCCCATGCAGAACCTTGCTTGCCCGCTTATTTGGCCATCGCATCCTTGGCCATCGCATCCTTCTTCATTTCATCTTTTTTCATTTCATCTTTCTTCATGCCGTCTTTTGCCATGCCATCCTTGGCCATGTGATCCTTTTTCATGTGCTTCTTGGCCATGGGCTTGTGCATGCCATCCTTGTCCATCGCATCCTTGTGCATGGCATCGGCCGAGGCGTCCTTGGCCATCGGGTCTTTTTTCATGGCGTCCTGGGCGAACGCGGCGCCCGACAGGAAGATGGCGGAAGCGAGGATGGCGGCGAAGGTGGTGGTCGTGGTTTTCATGATATGTCCTTGTCTCAGTGTTGGATGGGCGAGATTGCCCGGTGGTAAAGCTGTTGCCGTGCTACGGGTGCTGCTTGCTGATAAATAAAAGGAAGGCCGGGAGGCGGTCAGGGCCAGGCGCATTGCCGCAGGCAGTACGATTACCGCACTGGCCGCCTCTCCGGCCGTCCTAGGAACCGCCGAACCAGTTGTAGCCCTGGTTCTCCCAATACCCTCCCGGGTAGGTATTCGTGACGAAAATGGCCTGGATGTGCTTGGGATTCTTGTAGCCCAGCTTGGTCGGCATGCGCAGTTTCATGGGGTAGCCATACTTGGGCGGCAATTCCTTCCCGTCGTAGGTCAGGGCCATGATGGTTTGCGGATGCAGGGCCGTGGCCATGTCGATGCTGGTAAAGTAATCGTCGGCGCACTGGAAGCCGATGTATTTCGCCGTCGTGTCGGCGCCTACCCGCTTCAAAAAGTGGGAAAACGGCACGCCGCCCCACTTGCCGATGGCGCTCCAGCCTTCCACGCAGATGTGGCGCGTCACCTGCGTTTCCTGCGGCAAGGCGCGCAGCTGCGGCAGACTCCACGGCTTTTTGTCGGCGATCAAGCCGCTCAATTCCAGGCGCCAGGCGTCGCCATCGACCTCTTCCACTTCGTCTTCGCCGTAGTACGCGTTGAAGGGAAACGGCCGCGTGATCATCGAGTCCGGGTAGGTCGGCGCCAGTTTGTTCGGGTCGAAGAGCCAGCCCTGCACCCGGTCGTTGAAGCGCGAGACGGCCGTCAGCGCTGTCTCGATGCCGGACGCGTCGCTGACGTTGCAGCCGGTCAGCAAGGACAGGCCGCCCAGGGTCAGGCTGCGCTGCAGGAACAGGCGCCGCGACGGCTGTTTGATCTGGCGCAAGGCATCCGCCAGCATGGCCTGGCCCTGCTCTTGCACAATGATGGTTTTTTTCATGATCGTTTCCTTTAGCGGCCGCGCAGCATGGCGACCAGGGTGCGCGGCACCAGCGCCACCATCAGCAGGTGCACGCCGACAAAACCCGTCAGCAGCGCCATGGCGATGAAATGCACGCGGCGCGCGCTGTCGTAGCCGCCCATCAGCTCGCGCAGCAGGGGGAACTGCACGGATTTCCACAACACCAGGCCGGACAGCACCAGCACGATGCAGTCGAGCATGACGAACAGATAGGCAGCGCGCTGCACCATGTTGTAATGGCGGGGGTCCGCATGGGTCAGCTTGCCTTTCAGCGCGGCGGCAAAATCGGCCAGCAGCAGGCGCGGCGTCAGGGGAAAGAACTGGCGCCGCAGCCGTCCCGAGGCGATGTTGATCGCCAGGTACAGCAAGCCATTGCCTACCAGCAGCCACATGGCGGCGAAATGCCATTGCAGGGCGCCGCCCAGCCAGCCGCCCAGGGTCAGCGCGCGCGGCAGCTCGAATGGGAAGAACGGCGCCGCGTTGTAGATGCGCCAGCCGCTGGTGGCCAGCACCACCACGGCCACGGCGTTGAGCCAGTGCGTGAGGCGCAGCCAGGCGGGGTGGATCGTGGCGGTGGACATGGTAGGCGTATGCATCACAACACTCCTTTCGCGCATTGCGCAGTACTGACGGCTTGCAGGATGGCGCTGCTGTCGGCCCGCTGCACGAAGGCCACCACTTGCAGCTGCTCCGGGCGCCAGCTGGCGGGCAGCTTGACTTCGCGGCGCAGCTGGGCGCGGCCTTGCGCCAGCGCAACCGGCCCCAGCCACAAGCGCACGGCCGCATCGTGATGCAGGGTGGCGCCCCGGTTCTCGCCGCGCAGCACTTTCGACACGATGGCGCTTTCGCTGATGGCCACGTACAGCTGGCCGTTCGTCTGCGCATCGGGCGCACTGGCATTGGCTTCCAGCAGTAATTTCCCGCCGGCCCCCGGCGTGGCGGACAGGCCGATGTTGACGGCTGCCGCGGTCGCGTTGATGCGGCGGATGGCGGCCGGCAGCTGCGCATCCCAGCCACGCAATTCCGTGCCGCCCACAAAGAACTGGGGCGTATAGGCTACGTGGCGGGGCTGGTGGCGCAGCAGTTCGGCCTGGCGCGCATCGAATTGCGCCTGCGCCAGCGGGTCCGCCCAGCCGATCTGGTCCCAGTACGTGACGTGCAGGGCCAGCGGCACGACCAGGCTGGCCGCCCCCGCTTCCTTGCGCAAGGCGTTCAGGCGCTGGTCGGCGGGCGGGCAGCTGGAGCAGCCTTCGCTGCTGTACAGTTCCACCAGCGCCGCCGTCTGCGGCCCGCTTTGCACGGCGCAGCGCTGGCTGGCGGCCAGCTGCGCCATGGCCGGAGCTGCCACGACCGTGCCCAGGACGGGAAGTAAAAGTATTGCCAGGCGGTGCTTGATGTCCATGGTCTTTCACCGGTATATTGAATGAAGAAGCGTGCTTGCCTGTCAATTCGCCGCGATGGGCGGATTGGTTACAGCCGCCTCCCATTATTTTTAAATTTATTTTTTCCATTGCCTGTCACCAAAGGCCTGCATGCAACGAATACCTGTAAGCGAACACCTGCATGGCACGGAATTGCGGCTGCATGGCCTGATGCTGCGCGGGCTCGACGGCGATGCGGCGGCCTACCGCAGCTTCCTGCAAGCCACCAGCGGCCATTTGCGCGCGTTCCTGCGGCGGCGCCTGCAGCGCTGGCCCGACGAGGTGGAAGATCTGGTGCAGGAATGCTTGCTGGCCATCCACAACCAGCGCCTGACGTACGATACGGGCGTGCCGCTGACGTCGTGGATCCATGCGATCGCGCGCTACAAATTGATCGACTGGCTGCGCCGGCATGCGCGGCGCGAAGCGCAGCACTTGCCGTACGACGAAGAAGATGGCACGCAGGAACTGTTTTCCAGCGCCGACGCGGAGGCGGCCGAAGCCAGCCGCGACCTGGGCAAATTGCTGGCCAGCTTGCCCGCGCAGCAGCGCGACGCCATCGTGCATACCAAGCTCGACGGCTGGTCCGTGCGCGACACGGCAGCCGCCATGGGCATTTCGGAAGCCAGCGTCAAAGTGGCCGTGCATCGCGGCTTGAAGGCACTGGCGGCCAATTTAAGGACAGGCAATGAAGGAGCTGCACCATGAAAACCGATGACTTGATCGCCATGCTGGCCAGCGGCCCCGACGTGGCCGCCGCTGAACCGCCGGGCGCGTACTGGCGCGCCGTCGCCACCCTGGGCGCCGGGCTGCTGGCCAGCGTGGCGCTGATGGCCATGCTGCTGGGCGTGCGGCCCAACCTGGAACAGCTGGCCCTGCTGCCGGATTTCTGGATCAAGGTCGGTTTCGTCATTTTCCTCTCCCTGGCGGCCTGGCAAGTCACCCGCCGCCTGTGCGTGCCGGGTGCGCAGACGCGCGCCCTGCCCCTGCTGATCGCCGTGCCCCTGCTGCTGATGTGGGCGCTGGGCGCCCTCATCCTGAACGAAGCGCCGCCCGAACAGCGCGCCGAACTGTTCTGGGGCGCCACCTGGCGCAGCTGCCCCTTGCTGATCGCCATGCTGTCGCTGCCCCTGCTGGCCGCCGTGCTGCGCCTGATGCGCCAATTGGCGCCCACGCGCCTGCGCCTGGCGGGTGCGGCCGCCGGTTTCGCCGCCGGCACCCTGGCCGCCCTCGTGTACTGCCTGCACTGCCCGGAGCTGGCCGCCAGCTTCGTCGGCTTCTGGTACGTGCTGGGCATGCTGGTACCCACGGCCATCGGCACCGCCCTCGGCCCCAGAGTGCTGGCCTGGTAAGGCACTCTCGCAGCAGGTGCGGCGCCCGTCAAGCGGCCATTGCACGCCTATCGACTTCATATCCGCAAAAGTCACGCATTCCCACGCGCAACCTTTGCCTTTGCATACGCGCTGACATAGAGCAACAGGCTATCGCCACCAGCCGCCGGATTGTCTTTTCTTGTCCACAAAATATTTATTCTTACTGATATGCAATACGCGCGTAGATTCGACTGCGTGCGCCAGCCCCTGACGATCGACGGCCGTTCATTCCGCTACCAAAAAATAAATTGTGGGGAATTGAATCTGATCGTGCTGGCGCCCCGTACAAGTGATGCAGCCCCGTAATTTCCGCAAGTCCTGCCACTGCGCATAACAATTCAGGGAGAATCGACATGTCTTTGTACCATTCGAGAACCGCACTGGGCACCGCCCTCCTGGGCAACCTGCTGGCCGTATCTTTCACTTTGGCCCTCGCGCCAGCCGCCCATGCTTCCAGCCACCGCGAAGCGCCATTCATCACGCAAAACCCGAAAGTCGACGCCACCGACTTCTATATGTTCCGCAGCTATGAAGCGGGCCGCGGCGCCTACACCACGCTGGTGGCCGACTATATTCCCCTGCAGGACGCGTATGGCGGCCCGAATTACTTCGCCATGGATCCCAACGCCCTGTACGAAATCCACATCGACAACAATGGCGACGGCAAGGAAGACCTCACCTTCCAGTTCCGCTTCACCAACACCATCAAGGATGGCCAGTTCACCGTGGGCGGCAAGAAAGTCTCGATTCCGCTCGTCATCAACGGCGGCGCCATCGACACGGTCAATCCGGCCGGCCTGAACGTGCGCGAAACCTACAGCGTGACGGTGGTGCGGGGCGACCGCCGCACGGGCACGCGCAGCAGCGTCACCAATGCCACGGGCGGCGGCACGACGTTCGACAAGCCCGTCGACAACATCGGCAACAAGGCCATCCCCAACTATGCCGCGTATGCCGCGCAGCACGTCTACACGGTCAACATCCCCGGCTGCGCCACGCCGGCCCGCATGTTCGTTGGCCAGCGCAAGGACCCGTTCGTCGTGAACCTGGGCGAAACGTTCGACTTGATTAACATCAAGGCACCCGCCACGGAGTTTGCCGCAAATGCGGAGTCGGCCGCCAAGGATGACCTGGCCCGGAAAAACGTCACGGCCATCGAGATGGAAGTGCCGACAGCCTGCCTGACGGCGGGCAGCGACCCCGTCATCGGCGGCTGGACCACGGCCAGCCTGCGCCAGGGCCGCCTGCTGAATCCGGCGCCCGGGACTACCACCACGGCGTCGAAGGAAGGCGGCGCGTGGGTGCAAGTGTCGCGCCTGGGTATGCCGCTGGTGAATGAACTGGTGATCGGCCTGAAGGACAAGGACCGCTTCAACGCCAGCAAACCGTCGGGCGATGCGCAATTTGCCGACTACGTCACCAACCCGACGGCGCCGGCCCTGGTGGAAGTGCTGTTCGGCTCGGCAGGCGCCAAGGCGCCCACCAACTTCCCCCGCAATGACCTGGTGGCCACCTTCCTCACGGGCATCAAGGGCGTGAACCAGCCTGTGACGGTGGTGGCCTCTGAAATGCTGCGCCTGAATACCTCGATTGCCGCCACGGCCGTCGGCGGGCAAAACCGCCTGGGCGTGATCGGCGGCGACAATGCGGGCTTCCCGAACGGCCGGCGCCCCGGCGACGACGTGGTCGACGTGGTGCTGCGCGTGGCCATGGGCAAGCTGTGCACGCTGAACATCGGCTGCGCCCCTGCCGATGCACCCGCCGGCGGCCTGCATTTCACGGATGGCGCTTTCCTCGACGAAACCTACTTCACGGCAGGCTTCCCCTATCTGAAAACGCCCGTGGCCGGTTCGCCGCAAATGTAAGCCCGACAGGAGAACGCGATGAAAAAACTGTATGCAATCAGCGCCCTGGCGCTCACGGCCCTGCTGGCCGGCTGCGGTGGCGGCGGCAGTAGCAGCCACGGCGGCGATAACGGCGGCGTCAATCCCCCGCCCGTGGTCTTGCTCGACGCCTTCTATGTGGCCGTCAGCAACGTCATCCTGACCACCAGCGATGACAAGGACGGCGTCGCCATCGACGCCATCATGGCGACGTCTCCGGAAAATACGGAGCCCGTGCCGCTGTAACGCGCAGTCAGCAAGTGCGGGCGCCGGAGACAGCGTTCTCCGGCGCCCCGCCCTTGCCGCCCCACTCCACCATCGACGGCGTCCACGATGAAAACACCGATTTCCCTGCTGTGCGCCTGCCTGCCCTTGCTGGCATGGGCCGCGCCCTACACGCCGAAGGATGGCGGCACCGTCATCGAACAGCTGCCGCGCCGCGCCGACGCCACGCAGATCGCCCTGCGCGGCCTGCGCCAGCAACTCAACGCCACGCCGGGCGACCTGGGCCTGGCCACGGGCCTGGCCCAGCGCTACATTGCCCTGGCGCGCAGCGAGACGGATCCCCGCTACCTGGGCTATGCGCAGGCGGCGCTGGCGCCCTGGTGGCGGCAGGCGGCGGCGCCCCTGCCCGTGCGCCTGCTGCGCGCCACCATTTTGCAAAGCACCCACCAGTTCGGCCCCGCCCTGCAAGACCTCGACGCCGTCATCGCCCAGGAACCGGCAAATGGCCAGGCCTGGCTGACGCGCGCCACCGTGCTCACCGTGCAGGGCGACTACGCGAAGGCAACGGCCGCCTGCGCGCGCCTGTCGGCGCTCACCACCCAGCTCGTCACCGTCACCTGCATTGCCAACGTGGCCAGCGTCACGGGCCGCGCCGCCACCAGCGAGCGCCTGCTGGACCTGACCCTGCAAAGGAGTGCGGGCGCCGCGCCCGGACTGGAAAGCTGGGCACTGACCCTGCTGGCGGAAATGGCCACGCGGCGCGGCGAAACGGCGCTGGCCGAGGCCCGCTACAAAAAAGCGCTGGCGCAGCAGCCGCGCGACAGCTACCTGCTGGGCGCCTACACGGATTTCCTGCTCGACCAGCAGCGCCCGCAGGACGTCGTCAAGCTGCTGCAAGACCAGCAGCGCATCGACGCCCTGCTGCTGCGCCATGCGCTGGCCCTGCAGGCGCTGCCCGGCCGGCAAACGGCATTCCTGGCCGCGAAAGCGGAACTGGCGGCCCGCTTCCGCGCCGCCATGCAGCGCGGCGACACCGTGCACCAGCGCGAGCAAGCCCGTTTCGCCCTGTTCCTGCAGCAGGATATCCCCGCTGCCCTGCAACTGGCGCAGCAGAACTGGGCCATCCAGAAGGAAGTGCCGGACATGCGCATCCTGCTCGAAGCGGCCCTGGCGGCGCGCAACTACGGCGCAGCCCAGCCCGTGCTGGCCTGGATCGCCGCCAACGGCGTGGAAGACACGGCCCTGCAGCGCCTCGTCCGGCAGCTGGGCCCTCAGGATGGCGCGAAAATCAGCGCCGCGCAAAAGGCAGGTGTGCTGTGAACGCCCGCCTCGCCCTGTGCCTGTTCCTGCTGTGCGCGTGGCTAGCACCCGCGCAGGCGCACAAGCCCAGCGACAGCTACCTGAGTCTGTCCGTGCATGGCCAGCAGATCGACGGCCAGTGGGATATCGCGCTGCGCGACCTCGATTTCGCCATCGGCCTGGACGGCAATGGCGACGGCGCGCTGACGTGGGACGAGATCCGCGCGCGCCACGAGGCCATCGCCGCCTATGCGCTGCAGCGCCTGCAGGTGGCCAGCGACCAGGGCGTGTGCCCGTTGAAAGCCGTCGAGCAGCTGATCGACAACCATACGGACGGTGCCTACAACGTGCTGCGCTTTACGGCTACCTGCCCCGGCAACGCCGCGCCAGCCACCTTAAGCATCGGCTACACCTTGTTCGCCGACCTGGACCCGCAGCACAAGGGGCTGCTCAAGATCGACAGCGGCGGCGCCACGCAGACGGCCATCTTCGACCCGGACAGCCCCCGCCAGACGATGTCGCTGGCCGCGCCCAACCGCCTGGCCCAGTTCGGCGCCTACGTCAAACATGGCATCTGGCATATCTGGATCGGCTACGACCATATTCTGTTTTTGCTGTCGCTGCTGCTGCCGGCCGTGCTGCTGCCGGACTTGCGCGACCAGCAGCAAGGCTTGCGGGCGGCGTTCTATGACGTGCTGAAGGTCGTCACGGCATTCACGCTCGCCCATTCCATCACCCTGACCCTGGCCAGCCTGTCGCTCGTGTCGCTGCCGTCGCGCTGGGTGGAATCAGCCATCGCCGCGTCCGTGATCCTGGCCGCGCTGAACAATCTGCTGCCCCTGTTCCGCGGCAAGCGCCCCGTGGCCGCCTTCGCCTTTGGCCTGATCCACGGTTTCGGCTTTGCCAGCGTGCTGCGCGACCTGGGCTTGCCGCAAGGCTCACTGCTGGCCAGCCTGTTCGGCTTCAACGTGGGCGTGGAAATCGGCCAGCTGGCCATCGTCGCCGCGTTTTTGCCCATCGCCTGGCTGCTGCGCAAGACCTGGCTGTACCGGCAGGTGCTGACCGTCGGTTCGCTGGCCATCGCCGTGGTGGCCGCCGTGTGGCTGGTGGAGAGAATTGCCGATATCAAGCTGATTTCCGCCTGACGGCTGCTTGGGAGCGTTGCTGGACCGCCACTGCCGGGCCACAAGTACCGGCAATCGGGCTACAATACGAACAATTCTCAATCGCATCAAGGCCACGCCGTCCCGCGGAACATGGCATGGAAAGGTTGCATGCTACGCCCCGAACTGGAACTGCACCGGCAAATCGAAGTGCTCTACAGCGACCACCATGGCTGGCTGCAGGGCTGGCTGCGCCGCAAGCTGGGCAATGCCTTCGATGCGGCCGACCTGGCGCACGACACGTATCTGCGCATCCTTTCGCGGGGCCGCGCGCCCGAACCCGGGGAATCGCGCCAGCACCTGGCGCAGATCGCCAACGGCCTGGTGGTGGACCTGTTCCGCCGCCGGCATATCGAGGCGGCCTACGCGGACGCCATCGCGGCGCAGCCGGAAGCGGCCGCACCCACGCCGGAAATGCGCGCGCTGATCGTCGAGGCGCTGCTGGAGATCGACGCCATCCTGGCCAGCCTGCCGCCCAAGGTGCGCGACGCCTTCCTGCTGTGCAAACTCGAAGGCATGGGCTACGCGGACATCGCCGCGCGCCTAGGCGTGTCCGTCTCGTCCGTGGAAAAATACATCGCCCGCGCGCTGCTGGCCTGCTGCATGGCGCAATGCGCATGAGCAGCGCGCACTTCCAGCCTGACGGCGCGCCCATCGCCCCCGCCGTGCTGCAGCGCGCCGCCGAATGGATGGCGCGGCTGTGGGCGGAAGACGCCAGCGCGGCCGATGCCGACGCCTGCGCCGCCTGGCGCGCCGCCCACCCCGAACACGAGCGGGCCTGGGCCCGGCTGCAGCGCTTCACCCAGCAATTCGAAGCCTTGCCGCGCGATGCGGCGCGCGGCGCGCTGGCGCCCGTTCCGCCCCGTGCCACCGGCCGCCGGCGCGTCTTGCAGCTGCTGGGCCTGATCGCGGCGGGCGGCGGCACGGCGCTGCTGGCGCACGACTCGCCGCTGTGGCAGCGCACCGCCAGCGACTACCGCACGGCTGTTGGCGAGACGCGCGCCATCGTGCTGGCCGACGGCACGCAGCTGGTGCTGGACACGGCCAGCGCCATCGACGTGCGCTACGGCGCCGGCGAGCGGCGCATCATGCTGCGCGCGGGCGCCCTCCTCGTCACCAGCGCGCACGAAGCGGCGGCAGTCTATCGTCCGCTGCTGGTGGAAACGCCGCAAGGCACGGCCACGGCGCTGGGCACGCGCTTTTCCGTGCGCCTCGGCGATGGCGCCAGCCGCGTGGCCGTGTTCCAGGGCGCCGTGGCCCTGCAGCCGTCGCAGGACGGCGCCGCGCCCGTGCACCTGCAGGCGGGCCAGCGCGCCGGCTATACGCGCCACGCCGTGCACGATATCGGCACGGTGGAAGACAGCGCCGCCGCCTGGGCGCATGGCAGCCTGGTGGCCGAGCGCATGCCGCTGGGCGAGCTGCTGGCGGAGCTGGGGCGCTACCGCCATGGCGTGCTGCGCTGCGACGAGTCCGTCGCCGGCCTGCGCGTGACGGGCGTGTTTTCCCTGAGCGATACGGACCGCTCGCTGGCCAACCTGGCCGCCAGCCTGCCCGTGCAGCTGGCCTACCGCACGCGCTACTGGGTCAGTGTGGGGCCGCGCCCCGCCTCTTGAACGGCACCGTCAAAAATAAATTCAAAATAAGTGAAAAACCGTTGAGGGTTTTTGCTTTTCGTTCGGAATACGGGAAGAACAAAATTTTTCTCCCCATTCCCAAGGATATGCACCATGCCCCACCGCTCCACCGCGCCCGCCCGCAAACTGCGTCCGTTTCCCCTTGCCGCCGCCATCCAGACCCTGTTCCTGGCAGGCGCCGCGGCGGGAACCCTGGCCATCGCGGCCCCTGCCGCCCGCGCCCAGGCGCTTGAGAATACGCAAGTCAAGCGCCAGTACGCGATCCCCGCGGGGCCGCTGGAGCGGGTCCTGACCACGTTCGCCAGCGCGGCCGGCGTGGAACTGTCGGCCGATGCCGCCCTCCTGCAGGGCAAGCGCAGCGCCGGCCTGGCGGGCAGCTATACCGTGCGCCAGGGCTTCGAGGAACTGCTGCGCGGCCAGGGCGTGCGCGTGGTCGACGGCGCCAATGGCGCGTATGCGCTGCGGGCCGAGGCCACGCAGCCGCAGCCGGGCGCACCGGCGCAGGCCAGCGCCACCCTGCCCGCCATCACCATCAGTGCCGCTGCCGACCGCGAGACGGCCACCGGTCCCGTGCGCGGCTATGTGGCGCGGCGCGCCGCCTCGGCCACCAAGACGGATACGGCCCTCAATGAAAACCCGCAATCCGTGTCCGTCGTCACGGCCGATGAAATCAGCGACCGCAATGCCGAATCGCTCGATGAAACCCTGCGCTACACGGCCGGCGTGACGCCGAACCAGCGCCCGCTGGGCAGCGACGATTCCTCGCTGCTGCGCGGTTTCACCATCGAGACGACGGGCATCCTGCAGGACGGCTTGCGCAATTCGGGCCGCACCTTTGGCGCTTCCATCGAGCCATATGGGCTGGAGCGCCTGGAAGTGCTGCGCGGCCCCGCCTCCGTGTTGTACGGGCAGATACCGCCGGGCGGCATGGTCAACGCCGTCAGCAAGCGTCCCAGCGCGGACGCCGTGCGCGAAGTGGGCGTGGAATACGGCAGCTACCAGCGCCGCCAGCTGAAGGCCGACGTGGGCGGCGCGCTCGATGCGCCCGGCGCATGGACCTGGCGGATCGTCATGCTGGGCCGCGAAGCCCGGACGCGGCTGGCCCACGACCGCGACAACCGCCTGTATGTTGCCCCCTCGCTCACATGGCAGGCGGGTCCCGCCACCCGCTTGACCCTGCTGGCCCGCTACGAGAAGGACAACCAGCAGTACGCATTCCCGAACCAGCTGCTGCAGCCGGGCCCGCGAGGCCAGGTGGACCCCAGGGTCAACCTGATGGGCGACGACAACCGCTTCAAGCGCCGCAACACCATGCTGGGCTACGAGTTCGAGCATGCGTTCAACGACACCTGGTCGCTGCGCCAGAACCTGCGCTACACGCGCCTGAACAACGACCGCACGGACATGTTCCCCGGCGGCCTGAACGACGACGGCACGGTGGAGCGCTATTTCTGGCCCGTCGACACGGATTCGAAAAGCCTGTTCGCCGACACGCAGCTGCAGGCGCGCTTCGCCACGGGCGCCCTGGCGCACCAGGTGCTGCTGGGCGTCGATTACGCCCATATCCGCAACACGGATGAATACCGCTACCAGAAAGGCTTTGTCGAACCGCTCGACCTGTACCGCCCCGTGTACGGCAAGCAGCCGCTGCTGCCGTCAAAAACACCGACCCGCGCGGACGCCCCGTCGCGCCAGCTGGGCCTGTACGCGCAGGATCAATTGAAATGGGAGCGCTGGGTAGTGACGGCCGGCCTGCGCCGCGACAAGGCCACGCAATCGCGCGACGTCATCGACCTGGCCAGCGGCACCGTCAAACCCGATTACCACCAGTCGCCATCGGCCACCACGGGCCGCCTGGGCGCCGTCTACCTGTTCGATGGCGGCTGGGCGCCGTACGTCAGCTACGCCAGCTCGTTCTCGCCCGAACTGGGCACGATGGCGGGCGGCGGTGCCTTGAAACCGTCGCGCGGCAAGCAGCTGGAAGCGGGCGTGCGCTACGAGCCCGCGGGCCAGCGCGCCAGCTACACGGCCGCCGTGTTCGACCTGGTGCGCGACAATGTCTCCACGTCCGACATCGGCAACCCGGGCTTCCTGCTGCAGACGGGGCAAGTCAAGGCGCGCGGCGTGGAACTGGAAGCGCGCACGGAATTGGCCAGCCATTTGAGCCTGATCGCCCAGTACACCTACCTCGACACGGAAGTGACGAAGAGCAATAACGGCGACCTGGGCCTGCAGCAGCCGGGCGCGCCGCGCCACAGCGCCTCGGCCTGGGCGCGCCAGTCGTTCAACATGGGCGAGGCCCTGCCCGCGTATGCGGCGCTGGGCATGCGCTTCCTGGGCGCCATGCGCTCCAATTCGGACGGCGACAACCTGAACATCCGCAATGGCGGCCTGACGCAGTGGGATGCGGCGCTGGGCGTGTCGCGCGGGCCCTGGCAGTTTTCCCTCAACGTCAACAATGTGCTGAACAAGCAGACCCTGTATGACTGCGGCTACCTGCCGGGCCTGTGCTACCGCAATGCCGAACGCACGGCCAACGTCAGCGCCATGTACAGGTTCTGATGCCGGCGCTGCACATGCGGCCCGCGCTGGCGGCCATGCACCGCTACGCGGGCCTGCTGATGGCCGGCTTCCTCATCGTGGCCGGCGTCACGGGCAGCGCGCTGGCGTGGAAGGATGAACTGGAGGCGGCCCTGCTGCCCGCCGTCTTCCGCGTGGCGCCGCCCGCGCCCGGCGCCGCGCCGCTCGACGCCCTGCAGCTGCGCGCGTCCGTCGCCGCGCGCTTCCCGCAGGCGAGCGTCACGTACGCGCCCCTGTCCGCGCCGTCCGGCCGCAGCATGCAGTTCTACCTGCGCCCGTCAGGCGACGCGCCGCTGGCCGGCAACGAAGTGTTCGTCGATCCGTACACAGGCGCGCTGCTGGGCCAGCGCCAGTGGGGCGATATCGGCCAGGGCGCCATCAACCTGCTGCCCTTCATCGAGCGCCTGCACTATGCGCTGGCGCTGGGCGATACGGGCTTGCTCGTGTTCGGCCTGATCGCCATCCTGTGGACCGTCGACTGCTTCATCGGCGCCGCCCTGACCTTCCCCGCACGCCTGAAAAAACGCTCGCCCGGCAGCAAGCCGTGGCTGCTGCGCTGGCGTCCTTCGTGGCTGCTGCGCCGCCAAGGCGGCAGCTATAAACTGGTGTTCGACCTGCACCGCGCGGGCGGCCTGTGGCTGTGGGCCATGCTGCTGGTGTTTGCCTGGAGCGGCGTCGCCTTCAACCTGTACGGCGTGTATGCGGCCGTGATGCAACCGCTGTTCCCGCACCAGGGGGCCGAGGAAATCGTGGCGCGGCACGCGCCGTCGCCAGGGCCGCAGCTGGATTGGCCGGCCGCGCGCGCGCAGGGCCGCCTGCTGATGAACGAACTGGCGCACCGGCACGCGTTTGACATCATCGAGGAAAACGCGCTCGCGTATGAGCGCGAACTGGGCGTGTACAGCTACCACGTGCGCAGCAGCCGCGACGTGCGCGCCCACAAGGGCCTGACCACGGTCTTTTTCGATGCGGCCAGCGGCCGGCAGCTGGCCGCGTGGCTGCCCACGGGCGCCGCCAGCGGCGACACCATCCGCAGCTGGATCAGTGCCCTGCACATGGCCTCGATGTGGGGCTGGCCTTTCAAACTGTTCATCTGCGCCATGGGCGTGCTGGTGGCGGGCCTGAGCGTGACGGGCGTGCTGGTCTGGCGCCGCAAGCGCCAGGGGCAAGCCAGGGCAAAAGCCCTCATTCATTAGCACGGCTAATGAGGCCATGCCGGTTCCAGCCGCTTATCAGCGGGTGGATTAGGCCGTAGAGTAGCTGCTGTCTATTACCGAAGGAGCTTGCCATGGACCGCGTCACCCTGAATAACGGCATCGTCATGCCCGTCGCCGGCTACGGCGTCTTCCAGATCCCGGACCCCGCCGAATGCGAGCGCAGCGTCATCGAGGCCATCGCGTCCGGCTACCGCCTGATCGATACGGCCGCGTCCTACCTGAACGAGGCCGCCGTCGGCCGGGGCATCGCCCGCGGCGGCGTGGCGCGCGAGGAGCTGTTCGTCACCAGCAAGCTGTGGGTGCAGCACACGGGCTACGAGCGCACCACGCAAGCGATCGACGATTCGCTGCAGCGTTTGCAGCTCGATTACCTGGACCTGTACCTGATCCACCAGCCGTTCGGCGACGTGCACGGATCGTGGCGCGCCATGCAGGACGCGTATCGCAGCGGCAAGCTGCGCGCCATCGGAGTGAGCAATTTCCACACGGACCGCCTGATGGACCTCATCGCCTTCAATGACGTCGCGCCCGCCGTCAACCAGATCGAGATCAACCCCTTCCACCAGCAGGCGGACAGCGTGGCCTTCATGCTTGAACACGGCGTGCAGCCGCAGGCATGGGCGCCGTTCGCCGAAGGCCGCAACCAGCTGTTCCAAAACGAACTGCTGCTGGGCATCGCCGCCAGGCACGGCAAGTCCGTGGGCCAGGTGGTGCTGCGCTGGCTGACGCACCGGGGCATCGCCGTGCTGGCCAAGACCGTGCGCCCCGAGCGCATGGCGGAAAACCTGGCGATCGACGATTTCGACCTGGACGAAGCGGACATGGCCGCCATCGCCACCCTGGAAACGGGCACCAGCAGCTTCTTTTCGCACCGCGACCCGGCCATCGTCCAGTGGATGGCGGCACGCAAGCTCGATATCTGAGCCCGCGCGGCCGGGGCAGTCCGTCCCCTCGTCAGGGAAAAGCGATGAAGGCCTGCGGCACGGCGTCCGCCAGCCACACGCCATTGTCCGACACGTAGAAGACGTGGCCGTGCGCCTGCATGGCGGCAGCATCCACCGTCAGCACGACGGGCTTGCCGTGGCGCCCACCCACGGCCACGGCCGTTTCGCGGTTGCTCGACAGGTGCACGTGATTGCGCGATCCGGGCAGCAGGCCGCCGGCGCGGATCGCCTCGACGAAACGGCTGGCCGTGCCGTGGTACAGCATGGCGGGCGGCGTGGCGGGCGGCAGAGCGATATCGACGGCGGCCAAGGAGTGGCCCTGGTTGGCGCGGATGCGCAAGCCGTCGGCGCTGATCGCATAGCGCGTCTTGCTGTCGCGCGCCACCACGTCATCTAATTGTTCACGGGAAAGGCGGCGGCCATGCCGGGCCGCCTGGGCCAGCAGCTGGCCGATGTCGGCCCAGCCCTGGGGATCGAGCGCGAGGCCGATTTTTTCAGGCGCGTGGCGCAATATGAGGGAAAGGAATTTGCTGGTGTGTACTAAATTATCTGTCATTCAATCTTGTTATTATGGGTAACTACAGGCGCCCACAGCGGGCGCCATGGCGCAGTCTACCTCTTTTAAAACGCATATGACAAGGTCAGGCGCGCGGAACGGGGTTCCACGGGATGAAAATGCCGGTCGTTCACGCCCTCCTGCGCTTCGCCGGGCAGGCGCGACGCGTAGTAATAATCGATGTCGCTGGCCCGTTTGTTGAACAGGTTGAACACGTCGAGCGACAGCCGCGTCCTGCGGTTGAGCTGATACGCCACTCGCGCGTACGCCAACGTCGTCGAGGCGGAACGCACGCTATTGTCTTCGATCAAAGGACGGGGGCCGAAGTAGCGCAGCTGGAAGGCGCCCGACCATGGCCCCTGGTCCGTCACGGTCATGCCGAACGAAGCCACCTTGTCGATCGAGCCGGGAATGAAATTGCCTGCCGGGTCATCTTGCGTGTAGCGCGAACGCGAGGCGGCCAGGTCCAGGTCGAACAGCAGCCATGGCGCGGCAATGTAATGGTTGTTCCATTCGATGCCGTGGCGGCGGCTGGCGCGGCTCGGTTCCGTTTCGCCTGCGTCGCCCACGAACAGCAGTTCGGACGCGATATCGAGGCGCCACAAGGCCAGCGAGCTTTGCAGGCCCGGCAGCCATTCCGTGCGCGCCCCCAGTTCTACGCCTTTCGTCGGCACCAGGGGCGTGACGGGCGCCGATGGCGTGCCGTCGGGCAAGCGCGTCTGCGTCGTGCCCCGTGCATCGTTGCTGTGAAACCCCTTGCCGTAGTTGACAAAAAATTCCGTCTTGCTCCACGGACCAAGAATCAATGACAGCTTGGGCGAGACCACATGGTCGTTCGCCGTGCCGCTGTTGCCGTCGATACTACTGTCGACTTTGAAACGGTAGGCGTCGTAGCGCAAGCCCGCCACGGAACGCAGCCAGGGCAGCCATTGCACGGTGTTTTCACCGTACAGGCCGATGCTGGCCTCGCGTACGCGGTCTTCGCGCACCGTGCTTTGCCGGACGCGCTCCACCGTGTTGTACAGGCCCACGGGCGACAGCCGGTCGTAGCGGGCCTGCACGCCCAGCTTGTTGCGCATGGAGAACCCCGCCAGCTCCGTGTTCCAGCTTTCGCTGGCATTCACGCCCGCCACTGTGCGCCGCTCGCTCTGCTGGAATTGGTCGCCTGTTGCCGGATTGGCCAGGAAATAGGTGAAATCGCTGTTCAGTTCCAGCTGCGAGCGGATCAGGTAGGCGTCGAACTCGAACAGGCGGTTCTCCGTGCGCTTGCGCATGGCGTACGACAGGCTGTAGCGCGAGGTGTCGCCGCCGTCGCTGGGCGCCAGCGAGCCGAAACGGCCGATCTGGCCCGATGCCACGGCGCGCAGCGGCACCTGGTCCGTGGCGTTCCAGCTGTTCTTGTAGGCCATGCCCGTCACGCTGAAACCGTCGTCCGCCGTGCCCTGGCTGTAGCGCAGCACGCCGCTGTATTTGCGCACGTGTTCCGGCACGTCCCAGGGACCATTGTTGCGGTTTACTTCCAGGCCGTACAGCAAGGTGCCGGGGCCGGCAGCGACCGAATCGGCCACCACGCCGCGCACATAGCCATGCTGGCCCACGGACATGCTGGCCTGGCCTTGCGGCAATTTGTCGGCCAGGCGGATGCGCGCCGCCCCGGCCGAGGCGAAATCGCCTTCGCCCGCGAAATACGGGCCCTTTTTGTAGTCGATGCGCTGCACCAGCTCGGGAATGAGGAAATTGAGGTCGGAATAGCCCTGTCCATGGGCGTGGGTGCGCATGTTGACGGGCATGCCATCCACATACGTGGCGAAATCCGTGCCATGGTCCAGGTTGAAGCCGCGCAGGAAATACTGGTTGGCCTTGCCGTCGCCGCTGTGCTGGGTAACGATCAGCCCCGGCACGAATTCCAGCAGTTCGCCCGTGCGCAAGGCGGGCCGGTTGACGATCAATTCGGTCGTGATGACGCCCTGGCTGGCCGCATCCGACGTGCCGACGGCGTTGTCGTAGTGGCCCGTCACGCGCACGGTGCGCGCTTCTTCGGCCCCTGCGGCGGCATCCGCCGGCCCCTGCGCTGCCACCTGGCGCCCCATGCCCAACAATGCCAGTGCACAAGCTGCCACCAGTTTGCGTTTTCTCAATAGCATCGCATCTCCAGTTTTTATGATGTCAGTAGAGGCTCCTACGGACTATATACGCTGCGGGTTGGTGCCTGGATTCAGCATTTTTCAAGGAGCGGCCGTGGACCCGAACGACAGCGTTGGCAAGGCAGCAACTACCGCCGCCGTGCGCAAGCGCGACGTGCTGCCGTACATCCTGCTGTTCATCCTGCTGGCGGGCTTGCTGGCCGTGCTGGCGGGCGCCCTGCTGCCGCCCTACTACCACGCCGTGCCGGCCCTCCTATGGAGCCTGGGCTTTTGCGTCAGCGGCATGCTGCTGGGATTTCTGTTCGGCATCCCCCGCACCCTGCCCTCGGGCACCGTCAACATGGCGCCGCCCGACGAGCGGACGAATGCCAAGGGCCGTCCCACGGACGAGCCACCTGCCGCAGCGGCCGATGCGGCCGCCAGCAGCGCCAGCAACACCCTGTTCCTGGGCACGCCCACGCCCATGGAAATCAATTCCAACCTGGTGGAAGTATCGGACTGGCTGACGAAAATCATCGTCGGCGTGGGCTTGATCGAGCTCAAAAGCCTGCCCGGCAGCGCGCGCAGCATGGCCGCCTTCATCGCGCCCAGCCTGGACACCGACACGCCCACGGCCATGGCCGTCGTGGGCGGCATCATGCTGTTCTTTTCCGTGCACGGTTTTTTGATCGGCTACCTGCTCACGCGCATCTATCTGTCCATCATGATCAAGCGCGCCGACAGCATGGTCAAGAACGAGTCCGTGCGCCTGGAAAGCGGCAAGGAAATCGAAGTGACGGAACTGAGCCGCTTGCAGCAAAAGTCGCTCGACGACATGCAGGAAGCCGTCACGCAGCTGTTGCTGGCCCATCCGCCGGACGGGGGCGCCGCCGTCACGGCCCTGGCCGGCATGCCGACGGCGCAAAAACCGGCGAGCCTGGTGCTGTGGCTGGACGACCACCCGCGCAACAATACCTTGCTGGTGGAACAGCTGGAACGGGAAAACATCAAGGTGGACCAGGCCGTGTCGATGCGGCAAGCGCTGGCCATGCTGCAACAGAAACACTATGCGCTGCTGATCACGGACATGGCGCGGGTGGAAAACCGCCGGCGCATCAAGGATGCGGGCGTGCGCACGGTGCGCGAAGTGCGGCAGGTCCAGCCCGCGCTGCCCATCGTCGTGTATTGCAGCAAAGATACGGTCGCCAGCTACGGCACGGAAGCGGAAGCGGCGGGCGCCCGCTTCATCACCACCTCGGGCACCAGCCTGCTGGCCAGCGTCAACAAGCTATTGCACGAAGGGCGCGAAGATGGCGCTCAGTCAGCGCCGTAGGCATAGCTGCCCACGTGGTGCAGCGAACAGCGCTGCGGATGCGCCAGCCGGTTGGGCGCAAACACGCAGATGCCCGTATCGGCCAGCACGCCTTGCGCATCGCCATCTGCGCAGGCCTGCGCCAGCCAGCTGTCGCCATACGACACGCCATCGAGCAGCTGCGCCAGCGGCGCGGGCGCCGCCAGCATCGCGCTTTCCATGCAGGCGGGCTCGTAATGCGTGAGACCCGTTTCCAGGAAAAACGGCGACGGCACGGCATCGCCATCGTCCGTGTACGTGGGCGACAGATACGCCTGCAGCGCTTCCCAGTCGGGGAAGCGGCCACTGCAGGCAAACACGTGGACGATGGGCACGCTGTCGGCCATGCTTACAGCTTTTCCATCTTTTGCCGCACGGCCGGCGCCGTCGAGGCCGTCGGCGCCAGTTCCAGATAGGTTTTATACGCGGCTTTCGCCTTGGCGGCGTCGCCGGCCTTGGCATACGCGTCGCCCAGGTTCAAGTAGGCAATGGCGCGCGACGGGTCCATCTTGACCGTGTTTTCAAACCAGCGGGCCGCTTCGCGGTATTTTTCCTGCTTGTAGAAGACAAAGCCCAGGTTGTTGGCCGCCAGCGCAAAATCGGGCCGCAATTTCAGCGCCTCCGTGAATTGCGCTTCCGCCGCCGCATATTGTTTCTCCTTGTACAGCTGCAAGCCCCGGTCGTTGGCCCGCTGCGCCAGCTGGCGCGTGGAGGTGGGCACGGCGCCCGGCGTGACGATCTTCTGTTCGCCGCCCTGCAAATCCTTCACCGTGACGCTGGCCGCTGCCGGCTTGGCGTCCAGCTTGCTATTGAGGGCGATGGCTTCCGTCGACAGCTGCGTCGTGTTCGGGCTGAGGAATTCCGTTTCGCCCGGCAATTCGAAGACGAAATCGCCCCCTTCCGAGCCGGGCAGGCTGCCGAACGCGGGCGTCTGGTTCGATACGCTGGACACGGCCGGCGCCACATAGGCGGCCAGTTCCGTGGCCGTGATCAAGCCGTCGCCGTTCAGGTCGCCCTTGCCCGCCAAGCCTTGCAGCAAGGTCCACGTGAACACGGAGTGGCCGTTCGGCCCGCCATCGGCCACCAGCTGGTCGCCGCCGCCCGCCGTCAGCATTTGCCGGCCGATGCGCTTGGCGTTGTCGCGCAGGAAGGAGCTGGAACCGGCGCCGCGCGTCAGGCCCAGGCCGCTGTAGCACGCATCCATGACGAAGAACGCATGCTTGGCCGTCAGGGATTCCGCGATATTCTGGATTTCCGTCATCGGAATCGCATCCGTGGCGAACTGGGCCGGGTCGGAATCGACAGGCACGATATAGCCGAGGTCGCGCCCGGAACTGAGCTTGCGCGTGGCGCCGTGGCCCGCGAAGAACACGAAGATGCGGTCATTCTTTTGCACGCCGCCATGGGCCAGCTTGTCGTGGAAGGCGGCCAGGATATTGTTGCGCGTCGCTTCGCCATTTTTCAGGGTCACGACGCGCTCGGGCGCGAACGCGAATTTCTCGATCAGGGTTTCGCGGATGCCCTGCGCATCGCGCACCGCATATTGCAATTTCGGCCATTTCACATAATCATCGATGCCGATCACGACGGCCCAGGAATTCGCGTAACCCGTGGTGACGGGCACTTTCTCGGGCGCGGGAGCCGTGCTTTTCGCCACCTGGAAACTCGTGCCATCCCAGCCCGCGAATTGATAGCCTTCGGCCATCAGCTTGTCGAGCACGGCCGGCAAGGCTTTCACCGTGCGTTCATGGATGTCGTGGAACAGGACGATGCCCCGTCCCGCCTTGTCGACGGATGCCAGCACCCGGTTCGTGATGGAGCTGGGCACGGGGTCGGCCCAGTCCAGCGAATCGATATTCCACATCACGGATTTCAAATGCGCATCGGCCAGTGCGGCCATGCCTTCGCTGTTGCGCGCGCCATATGGAAAACGGAACAACGCGGCCCGCTCGGGGCTGATGGCCTTCAATAAAGTGTCGGTACCGAGGATTTCGCCTTTCAGCTTGTCGCCCGTCTGTTTCGACAGCTGGGCGTGGCTGAAACTGTGGTTGCCCACGGCATAGCCTTCTTTCATCAGCTTGCGGCTCACTTCCGCGCCGGCGCCCAGCTTGGCGTGGCCTTCCGCGTCCAGGCTGCCCAGGTTGCGGCCCACGTTGAAGAACACGGCCGGCACGCCATATTGTTTCAGGATGGCGCTGATTTCTTCCGTGTAGCGGCGGTGCGGGCCGTCGTCAAAGGTCAGCACGATGGTTTTCTTCGGCAAGCCGAGGCCGAAGATTTCCGCCTCGTCCTTCTTGGCCGCAGGCTTGGCGTCGGGTATGGAACCGGCCGGCGGTGTTGCATAGGGCACGACGATGCCGTTTTCCTTGAGGATCTGTTCGCGGCTGTACAGCTTTTTCAGCTGCGCCACGTAGTCGTCCCACCGTTCGCGCTTGAGTTCGATGGCGCGCTGGCCCAGGTTGCCGAAGATTTGCCGGATTTCCTTCTCGTAATTGCGCTCGATCTCGCCCAGTGCATCGAGGTCTTCCGAAATGCGCTTGTGCAGCTTGATCGCTGGCAAGGAGGAATCCTTGGCCACGTCGGCCAGCATGCTTTGCAGCAGCTCGCGGAAAGCCAGGCGGTCCGCGTCGTACAGGCCGGGGTCGGACTCGATATAGGTGAGAAGGCTGTCGAGCGCTTCGAAGCGGCCCGGATTCGTGGGCGCCGTCAGCTGGTCCAGCGCCGCGTCCAGCCTGGCGATGCGTTCCTGGTTTTCATGGAACAGCGCTTGCCCCACTTTACGGGCTTCATCGCGCGCGCCTTCGGACAAGCTTTGCTCGTCGGCCAGCAGCACGATGATCTTGCGGAAATTGCCCAGCAGGTCGCGGAACTGGCTGGCCACGGCGGCCGTGTCGGCACCGGCCTGCGGCGCGGCGCCCTGGCTGCCGGACGCGCTGGCGGGAGTACCCGGCGTGGCGGTGGCGGCCGGACGGGTGTACGTATAAATGCCGGCCCCAGCGGCGAGTGCCACGACAACGGTGGCGGCGATCTTGATCGGCTTGGAAGTCACAGGCTTGTCATTCCCTTCACATACTATGCATAGAATTCAGATGGCGCGGATGCGCGAGATGCATAATTGTAGAGCACGCTTGGCAAAATGCTCATCCGCACGCTGAATTTCGGCAATAATATGGCTGTAAAGATGACAACCAAGCTCCATCGAGCATAAAAACAGGAAAGACGATGCACAAGAAACTCTGCGCCGCTGCGCTGATGCTGGGAATGGCCCTGATGCTGCTGCAATTGCGCGCGCATGCGGGCGATGGCGTGGTGAAACTGGTGGGGCGCGTGTGCCTGCCCCACTAAGCTGCGCCCCGCAGTGAACCGCCCCCTCCTCTTGCTGCACTACACCTTGGCCGGCTCCCAGTAACTGGCCAGCCCCAGTTTTTTCAAGCCCGCCGCCACGAAACGCGGTTCCAGCAACTCTTCCGCCGTCAACGGCTGGCGGATCAGCTTTTGTTCCTGCGCAAACGCCAGTACCCTGCGGTAATGGCGGTACACGGCATCGTCGTACAGGGGCGACCAGCGTTCCTTCCACTGCAGGCCGGGATCGTCGTAGCTGCGCCGCACCACGCTGTCGGGCGTGCCGTTGCGCGTGCCATCCTTGATCACGGCTTCGCGGTTGCCGTCGAGCGCCGCCCAGTGCTGGGCCCGCAGCCAGGCCGTGGCCACCAGTTCCGCGATGTCGGGATGGGCTTGCGTAAAGTCGCGCCGCGCCCACAGTTCCGCCCGCATTTTTCTCTCTGGCAAGCCCTTGCTGGACCAGATGATGCGGCCGATGCCCTTGTCTTCCAGCGGATAGCCATTGATCATGAACAAGGCATCGACGGCGCCCGTGGCCAGGGCCGCCGTGCCCGGTTTCAAGTCCATATTAATCAGCCGAAAATCCGTGGGCGACATGCGCTGGTCGGCGATCAGCTGGCGCAAGCCCAGTTCCCACGGCCGGCCCCGGTGCACGCTGATACGCTTGCCCTTCAGGTCCGCCAGCGACGTGGCGCGCGAACCGGTGGGCACCAGCAGGAACTGGTCCGTGCCCCGCCCCGCCGGCACGATCACCTGCGTGCGCACGCCGCCAGCGTTCAGTATCACGGACGGCAAGTCGCCATACGCGGCCATGTCGATGCGCCCGCTGGCGAACGCTTCGTTCATGGTGGCGCCCGTATCCCCCGTGACGGGCAGCCATTCCAGCCGCACGCCCCGCTGTTTGAGTTCGCGCGCCAGCCAGCCTTCCTGCTGCACCCGGTAAGCGATGCCGCCCAGTTCCGCCTTGCCGTTTTCCGCAAAGCCCGTCGAGGCGATGCGCAGGGCCGCCGGCGGCGCCCGCGTCGCTTTCACCGCGGCCGCGGCCGCCTTTCCCGCCAGGGGCAGCAAGGCCAGCCCACCCATCACCGTGCGTCGCCGCATCGCATTCTCCTCATCATCGAGCATGGCCACCGTTGACGTGCTTCCCGCTCAGGCTGCGCGGCGCGTCTGCGCCAGCGCCGCTTCGAAAGGACGGGGGTCGATCCACGCGCGCACGTCGACCTTGCTGGGCAAGAAGTTCCAGCGAAACAGGAAATCGCTGAAATCCTGCAAGCCCGCGACCGACGTTTCCGCCAGGTCCGTATCCAGGCGCAAATGCGCATCCTTGCCGTAAGCCACTTGCACCCAGTGCTCGCTGGCATTCGATTCGCGCGCGAGGAAGCGCCGCGTGTCGTCCGCGTGGCCCCGCGCCCACGCTTCGGCCCGCAGCACCTGCTCCACCAGGGTCACGGCGGAAGAAAAATGATTGTCCAGCAAGTGCGCATCGACGCTCAGGGTGCGCGGCGTGCCGTTGTTGGCGCGGATCAAAGGTTCGGGATGGCTGCCCGTGTCGATCACCGTGTGCAAGCCGAACTGCTGCGCCAGCTGGGCGGCCGAGGCGCCTTTCAGGAAGATCGCGTCCACCTCGCCCCGCAAGAGGCCCAGCAATTCCGGGCTTTGCCCGCCCCGCCGCGCGCCGCTGAACAGATTCGTTGCCGCGCCTTTCTCGGGCGGCGCTACACTCTGGCCCGTGTTGACCACATAATCGACCAGTTCCACGTCGGCAACCGTCAGCCCTTCCAGGCTCAGCGCATTTTCCAGCCCCCGCAACGCTTGCGCGCGCGCAAAATCGATCTGCGCCTTGGCCCACAGGGGCAAGCCGAAACGCCGGCCCTTCAAATCGCGCACCGTGGCGATGCCGCTGCCGGGCAAGGTCAGTATCAGCTGCGTCTCGTCCGACCACGACAGGCCGATCACGCGCGTCTCGCGTCCCGCCGCGCGCGCCCACAGGGCGGGGATATTGCCGCCGTGGCGCACGGAATTTTGCAGGGTATGGTCGAAATGCGATTCGCGCACGGCTTCCTGCTCCGATTCGCGCAAGGAGCGCAAGCTGGTGCCGTCGGCGCGCAAGGCCTCTTCCAGCCAGCCCTGCTGCAAGGCTATCCCCAGGCCCGTCGGGACGGGGCAGCGCGTGTACCACAGGGTGTCGAGTGCGTTGTTATTGCTCATCTTGTCTCTCCAGGTTGATGGATATCAAAAAAACTACAGCGCCATCCTGCGCGCCCATTCATTGCCATCCCATAAGCTGCTGGGATCTACCTGCTGCGCGACAGGCGCATGCGATTCGTCGAGGTCGCTGAAATCCCCATGCAAGCCGTCGCGGATGGCGACAAAGCCGGCCGATCCCCGCTGGCGCGGGTGGGCCAGCGGCACGTCCTGCACGCGGCGCACCTTGCCCGGGCGCGCGTCGAGCACGACGATGCGGTCGGCCAGGTAGACGGCTTCGTCGATGTCATGCGTGACCATCACCATGGTGATGCCCTCGTCCTGCCACAATCGGCGCAATTCCTGCTGCAGGCGCAAGCGGGTCAGCGCGTCGAGCGCGCCCAGCGGCTCGTCCAGCAGCAGCACGTCGGGCCGCCCCACGAGGGCGCGGGCAATCGCGGCCCGCTGCGACATGCCGCCCGACAATTGATGCGGATACGCATCCGCATAGCCATCGAGGCCCACGCGCGCGATTTCCGCCGCCACGCGCGCTTCGCGCTCGGCCAACGGCACTTTGGTGTTGCTGAAAGCTACGGCCACGTTCTGCTGCACCGTCAGCCAGGGGAACAGGCGGTGGTCCTGGAACACGAGGCCCCGGCGCAGATCCGTGCCACGGATGGGCACGCCATCGTGCAGCAGCAAGCCCGCGTAGTCCGTGTCCAGGCCCGCCAACAGGCGCAGCAGGGTGGATTTTCCGCAGCCGGAAGCGCCCACGATGGCGACGAATTCACCGGGTGCGATGGTCAGGGAAATGTCGTCGAGCACGGGCAGCGGCGCGCCTTTCAGCGCAAACGACTTGCTCACGTGCTGCACTTGCAGGCCACCGCTCAGCTGCGGGCGTTGCGGCAACAGGGCCGAGGGGGAAACGAAATCATTCATGGCGCACTCTCTGCGGTGGGGGCGAGGGAAGAAACGGCGGCGGGCGGCGCCCGGCGCAGCCAGCGGCTGCCGTGGAAAACCAGCCAGGCGGCCAGCCAGGGAAACAGCCAGATCAGGAACACATTGCGCAAGCCCGTCAGGTCGGCCAGGCGGCCCGCCGCCAGCGCGCCGGCCGTGCCGCCTACCATGCCGAACAGGGTCAAATGGGCGGAAACACGGGCCTTGTCGACGGGCGCGCGGGCAATATTGTCCGTATTGACGAGGTTATTCACGCCCAGGCCCAGTCCCAGCAGCACGGACGCGGCCAGGTAGGCGATGCTGGAGGGCCACAAGCCCAGGATCAGCAAGGCCCCCATGATGGCCAGGTGGGCGCCGCCATACAGCTGCTCGCGGTAACGGCTGGCCAGCACGAAGCGTCCCAGGAACAGCAGCACCAGCACGCAGCTCAATCCCTGCACGGCCATCAGCCAGACGGAGTGGTGCGCAGGCCAGTGCAGCACGCGGATGGCCAGCAGGATGGAGAACACGCCCACGCTGGACGCCGTGAAGCTGGCGAGGATTTCGAACAGGTAAGTAACGCGCACGACAGGCAGACGCAGCAGTTCGCGCAGGCGGGCCGCGCCCGGCTGCGACGCATGGCCAGCCTGCTTGCGGGGCGCCGTGTTGTCTGGCAACACTTGCCAGCCCAGCACGGCCAGGATGGCGAACATCAGGGCGGAAATCAAAAAGCCCGCTTTCAGTCCCAGCTGCGCGATCAGGTAATTGCCGCACAGGGGCCCCAGGAACTGCATG
Source organism: Janthinobacterium sp. P210006 (assembly GCF_036231885.1). Taxonomy (NCBI): domain Bacteria; kingdom Pseudomonadati; phylum Pseudomonadota; class Betaproteobacteria; order Burkholderiales; family Oxalobacteraceae; genus Janthinobacterium; species Janthinobacterium sp. P210006. The sequence continues at coordinate 657,135 of NZ_JAZARD010000002.1, forward strand.
CCCAGGATCAAGGTGCCCTTGTACCAGCCCGCCTTGCCCTGCCCCAGTTCCGGCAAGCGCACGAGAAACACGGTGCTCATGGCCACGATGCGCAGCGAAATGCACAGGCCTACCAAAAACATCAGCAGGGCCACCCATTGCCAGCCGGGCAGCCATGGCAGCACGCAAAAGGCCAGCGCCAGGCTCAGGCTGACGCCGGCGTACAGATGCTTCGGGTTGCCGCGCGAAAGAATGTAGCCGGCCGGAATGGTGCCCAGCGCCATGGCCAGGGTTTCCGCGCTGCTGATCGTGGCAAGCTGGAAATTACTCACGTGTAAATGCAAGCCCAGCAAGGTGGCCAGCACCTTGTTCATGCCGATGGTCACGCCCGACAGCAGGGTCAAGCCGATAAAGCGCAGCAAAAAGGCGCGCAGCTCGCCGTCGCGGGCAGTGACGGCCGCGTCCGGCTGGAATGGCAAGGATTCACTCACTGCTGCGCCCCTTCACCAGCAGGCGCGCCAGCCGCGCAAACGCCACGTTCATCGCCTGCGCCAGCAAGGCGATCACGAGCACGGCCAGCAGCACGACATCCATGCGGCCCGATACCTCGCCGTTGAGCAGCAATGACCCCATGCCGGGGCCGGCCGCAAACAGCAGTTCGCCGCCCAGGCAGGCCAGCCAGGCGAACGCCAGCGCATGCGTGACTCCGGTGACGATGGCCGGCATGGCGCCCGGCAGCAACAACTGGCGCAAGGTCTGCGCGCGCGTCAGGGTCAGCACCTGCCCCACTTCGCGCAGGCGCCCATCCACCTGGCGCATGCCCGCATACGTGTTGAGCACGGTGGGATAAAAGGCGGCGATGGCGATCACCAGCAGCTTGGCGCCGTCGCCATTGCCCACCCACAAGCCCAGCAAGGGGATCAGGCCCAGCAACGGGACTTGGCGGATGCTGTGGAACAGGGGGCCGATCAGGCGCTCCGCCAGCGGCGACTGCGCCATCAGCGCGCCCGTGACGATGCCGGCGCTGCCGCCCAGCAGCAAGCCGGCCACAGTGCGGCCCAGGCTGGCGCGCAGATGCACCCACAGCTCGCCCCTGACGAGCAAGTCGCGCAGGCTGTGCGCCAGGTCGCCCAGCGACACAAAGATATACGCGGCGGCCGCGCCCTGGCCGGACGCCCATTGCCAGGCGCCCAGCAAGGCCAGCGGCAGCAGCGCACCCTTGATGATCTGGATCAAACGCTGCTTCATGTGGCGCCTCCCTTACCATCGCCACTACGCTTCCAGCGCATCAGCCGTGCTTCCAGCGCGTGGCAAGCGCGGTCCAGGCCGAAGCCGATCACGCCCGTCAGCACCACGCCCACCATCACTACGTCGAGGCGGAACATTTGCCGGCCCATTTCCATCATCTGGCCCAGGCCGCTGTCGGCGGCCAGCAATTCCGCGCCCACCAGCACCATCCACGAGCGCGACAGGGCGATGCGCATGCCCGTCAGCGCGGCCGGCACGATGGCGGGCAAGACGATCAGGCGGATGCGCTGCCAGCGCGAGAAACAATACACGTGCGCCACCTCAAAATAGCGCTGCGACAGGCTGCGGATGGCGTCATGCACAGCCAGCGCGACGATAAAGAAACTGGCCTTGGCGACGATAAACACCTTGAAACTCTCGCCGATGCCGAACAGCAGGATAAACAGGGGGATCAGGGCGACGGTGGGCAACTGGCGCAGGATATTGAAAGTGGGATCGACGTAGCTGCGCAAGCCGGGGGACAGGCCCAGCACGACGCCGAACGCCAGGCCGCCGCTGGCGCCCAGGCCGAAACCGGCCAGCAGGCGGAACAGGCTGATGCCCAGATGCTGGCCCAGCTCGCCGCTTTCGGCCAGGTCGGCGGCCGTCAGCAGCACTTGCCCGGGCGACATCAAGATGTGCGCGGGCATCCACGCGAAGGCGGTGGCCGCCGTCCACAGCAGCAGCAAGGCCAGCGGCGAGGTCCACACGGACCAGGGCGAGCGCACGAAGCGCTGCAGCCAGGGGACAGAGGCTGCACGCGCTGGTGCGGCGGCGCGCGGCAAGGCGATGGCGTTGACGAGGGAAGTCATGGCGTCCAGTAGGTTTGCAATTTCAGCTGCGCCAGCGCCTGGTTGACGAACTGGGGCGCGAACAGGCTGTCCACTTGCAGGGGCCGCCCGATCAGGCCCGCGCTTTTCGCATAGGCTGCCTCGCCCACGTAATGCTGGCGCAGGCTGGCCGTAAACAGGGGAGACCAGCGCGCCTGCCACGGCGTGTGGTCGCCCGCCAGTTCGCGCCGCACCACGCTTTCCACCTGGCCCGCAGCCGCCTCCGTGCGCACGTATTCGTCTTCGCCGCCCGCGCCGGCGGCCCGGTGGTGCTCGCGCACATAGGCCGTCACCACCAGCTGGGCCAGCTGCGGATAGCGCTGCAGGAAACCGCTGTCGGCCCACAGTTCGGCCCGCATCTTCCAGTCCTGCGGCGGCGCCTTGCTGGACCAGATGATCTTGCCCACCTTTTTATCTTCCAGCAGGAAGGCGTCGCTGAGGGTAAAGAAGGCGTCGGCGCCGCCCGTCGCCACGGCTGCCGCGCCCGCCTGCGGATTCAGGTTAAGGATTTTCACGTCGCGCATGGTCATGCCGTTCGCTTCCAGCAGGCGCGCAAACGGGTATTCCCACGGCCGCCCCCGGTGCAAGGCGATCTTCTTGCCCTTCAAGTCCTTGATCGAGCGGGCCGTGGAACCGTTCGGCACCACCAGATAGGTGTTGTTGGCGCTGCCGCCGGGCAGGATCAGCCGCGTCTGCAAGCCCGAGGCATTGGCGATAATCGACGGCAAGTCGCCATACTGGGCCAGGTCGATCGAGCGGTTGGCAAACGCCTCGTTGACTTGCGTCGCCACGGAATTGGTGGTGACGGGCACCCATTCCAGCTTCACGCCCAGCTTGCCCAGTTCGGCCGCCAGCCAGCCCTGCGCGGCCACCTGGGCGGCGGACCCGGCAAACACGGTCTTGCCGGACGGCGCCGTGCGGGCCACGACGGCGATGCGCACGGCGGCCGGCAGCGGTTCGGCGGCCGCCGCGAAGGCTGGCGCCAGCAGGCTGGCCGCCACGATGGCGGCAGACAGCTTGCGCCAGCTCAAACGTAATGATTGCAATGACATCTGGGGCCTGTTCTTGAAAGTTATACCAGGTCGGTGGCAGGTAACAAAGACAGCGCGCGCGCCGTATCGATCAGCTTGCTCATCTTCCATTGCTGCAGCAGCACGCCGGGACCGAAATCGCGCGAACCGCCGATGGCTTCGGCCGCGATCTGGATCTTCGCGCCCTCCTCCAGCAGCAGGATGAATTCGGCCAGCTTCAGCAAGCCCTGCTTGCCCCACACGGTGGCGCCGCCATTCGCTTCCAGGATGGCCGTGGCATGCGTGTTGCGGGCGATTTCGCCCAGGATGAAATCGACTTCCGGCTGGCGGCGGTCGATATAGATGGGAATTTCGCGGACCAGCTGGTAGCGCTGCACGGGCACATAGCGGATCGGCAGGGTGCGGTGCGTCTGCGCCCAGGCGCCCAGCGATGGCGAATGCACGTGCGAGATCGAGGTGACCTCGGGCCGCTCGCGGAACAGCTTCAGGTAGCGCGCGCCGCCGTTGTTCGCGTCGCCCACGAGCACCGTGCCGTCCAGCGCCAGCACGGCCGCCTTCAGGGGCTGGCCGCGGCGGAACGGGCCGGGATCGTTGACCACCACGACCTTGTCGCCCTCCGGCGTGCGCTCGACAAAGCCCACCGTGCCGTTAGCCGTCAGGCTGCCCGTCTCGCGCAAGCCATCGAAAGCGATCTGCGCATCGCGGCGTACCTGTTCCACGAAGGCCAGTTCGGCCGCCGTCAAATCCTGCACCTGTACTTGTTGTGCTTCTGCTTGTGCCACGTCCGTCATGTCATGCTCCATTCTGTGGGGTTGGGATACGGGTCAGTCGTGTCCCTACTTTCGCAAGACGCGTGCCAGCGCCGGGGCCGGGGAAAATGGTGGGGTGCTGCTGCCTGCGCAACAGCGGCTGCTGGCGCGGCAACAGCGCTGCCGGCACGCGCTGTCGGCCAGCCAGCAAGCGGCGCGGGCACGTTTCCTGCACGGTGCAAGGCTCCACCCACCACGAAAGCATCCCATGACTACCGTAACCGCCCCCGCCGTCGATACCGTCTGGTTCACCCGCTGCCCCGTGCCCACGGCCACGGGTCTCGCCTACAAACTGGGCTGGCTGGACGAAGAATTCGCCCGCGACGGCATCGCGTTAAAGACCCTGCAGGAAGTGGGCGGCGAACTGGCGCGCCACCATTACGACCATGGCCTGTCCACGCTCGTGCGCGAAGGGGGCAACCTGCTGGCCCTGCCCGCCCGCGCGCAAGGGGCGCCCACGCGCCTGATCGGCCTGACCTGGATCGACGAGTGGCAAGCCATCCTCGTGCGCCCCGGTTCCGGCATCACGAAGCCCGCGCAGCTGCAGGGCAAGCGCCTGGCGCTACCCGTATTCCGCGCCGAAGACTTGCGCGACAACCGGCGCGGACGCAGCATCGCGCGCGGCATGAGCCTGGCCGGCTACAAGGGCGTGCTGGCGTCCGCCGGCTTGACGCTCGACGATGTGCAACTGGTGGAAGTGGGGGCCGACGCGCCAGCGCAAGCCAATCTGGGCGCAGGCCTGTGGCAGGGCATCGCGCCGCTGCTGCGCGGCGAAGTCGATGCCGTCTACGTAAAAGGTGCGGCGGCGGCCGAAGCGGCCCGCGCGGCGGGGCTGGCCGTGGGCATCGACATCGACGCCCTGCCCGACCGGCGCTTCCGCGTGAACAACGGCACGCCGCGGCCGATCACCGTGCATGCCACGATGCTGGAGCAGCATTTCGAGCTGGTCGTGCGCTTTTTGACGCAGACCCTGCGCGCCGCGCACTGGGCGCGCAGCCACAAGGAAGAAGTGCTGGCCATCCTGCAGGGTGAAACGCGGGCCGGCGCCGACGCCGTGGCCGAAGCCTACCGCGACGGTTTTCATTTGACCCTGGCGCCCGACCTGTCCGAGGAAAAAGTGGCGCTGTTCCGCCAGCAGAAGGATTTCCAGCTGCAGCACGGTTTCCTGGACCGCGACGTCGATATCGATGGCTGGATAGACCGCCGCCCCCTGGAGGAAGCGCAGCGGCGGCTGGACGCGCTGCTGCGGCAGGCCGCATAAGGAAACGGGGCCAGCGCACGAACAGGCGCTGGCCCCGGAGACTACGGCATCAAGGCAAACGCGCCCTAGGCAGCCAGGGCTTCGTGCGGTGCGGCGGCCGGTTGCGCCAGCCGCTGCAGCGAGCGGATGGTGGCCGCACAAGCGGCGGCCAGTTCCGCACCCTTGACCTTGAAATGCTGGAAGTAGAATTCCTGGTGCTCGTGGCCCGCGTGGAAGTGGTGCGGGGTCAGCACGGCCGACAGCACGGGCACGCCCGTCGCCAGCTGCACCTGCATCATGCCGGAGATGACGGCATCGGCCACGAAGTCATGGCGGTAGATGCCGCCGTCGACCACCAGCGCCGAGGCGGCAATCGCCGCGTACTGGCCGCTCCTGGCCAGCACTTGCGCGTGCAGGGGAATTTCAAAGGCGCCTGCGACATCGACGATATCGATCTCGCTCTCGGCAAAGCCCAGGGCCGCCATGTCGGCGATGAAGGACAAGCGGCATTGCGCGACGATGTCGCGGTGCCAGCCCGCCTGGATGAAGGCGATGCGCTTGCCTGGTGCTGCGTGTGCTTGTGACATACAAAAGACTCCTGTTTTTAAAAATGACAAAAAACAGGGCATGGGATCGAAGGGGATATCGCCGGCGCATGAAAGCCACGCCCAACTGCGCATGCAGGCACGCGCGCCCGCGCACCGACGGCAAGGCCGCCCATGCGCCGGGCGTATGCCGGCACCAACACAATGATGCATCCCGCTCTCTCTTTATCCGGACTATACCGTCGGCCCCGGAATCACACCAGGTCTGCTGACCTTGCCGGCCAGGTCCGAAGACCGCGCCGGCAAGCGCTCGCGGGCTAGGCACGCATGCCATTACCGCCGGTGGGGAATCGCACCCCGCCCTGAGAACGTTGCGTAGCCGCCGCACCGGGTGCGGAAGCCATGCCCGGCGACTATAGCATATCGCCCCTGTCCCTGCCCCGCGCGATCAGAACTGCACCGTGTACGAGGCGCCCACCGTGCGCCCCTGGCCGATGATCACCGTGTCGCCGTTGACGGCGCCCGGCACGAAGCTGGTCAAGGTGTGATTGCGGTAGACCTTGTCGACCAGGTTGTTGGCATACGCCGTGATGCGCTGCTTGCCGCCCGGGAGCACATACGACAGGCGCGCATTGGCCAGCGCGAAGCCGCCCTGGTTCAGCAGGTCGCGCGACGCGCTTTGCGGGTCCACATAGTAGTACTGCTTCGACGTGTAGCGCACGTCGCCGCTCAACACCAGCTGCGCGCCATTGCCCAGCGGGTAGCGGTAGTCGGCCGCCAGCAGGGCCGTCACGTGGGGTGAGCGCACGAATTCATTGCCGGAGCGGTCGCCGCCATTGTTCTGGATGGCGAAGTCGTCGAATTCCGTGCGCAGCAGGCCCACGTTGGCGTTGATGTGCAGGTTATCCGTCGGCTGCGCCTCGATCTCGAATTCCGCGCCATTCACGTGGGCCTTGCGCACGTTCTGCAGGTAGTTCACGCTTTGCGTGGGGTCGCCGTTGTACACGCCCGTGATATTGACCTGCACGTTCTTGTAGTCGTAATGGAAGACGTTGGCGTTGAAATTGAGGCGCCCGTCCAGCCATTCGGACTTGATGCCCGCCTCGAACGAGTTCAGGGTTTCCGGCTTCACCGTATTGAGCGCGCGCACGTCCGTGGCGCTCGTGTTGTAGCCGCCCGACTTGATGCCGTGCGCGTACTTCAGATAACCGCGCAGGGTGCGGCTGAAGCGGTATTCGGGCGTCACGTCATACGTGAGCGCATTCCACGTGGTGGACGGATTCGACGTGAAATTGTTGTTGGCGACCGCCGCGGCCGTGTAATTGCCGCCCTTGACCGTATTCCACCAGTTCGACGCATCGCCGAACGTCACCGTGTTCGATGCGGCCTGCACGCGCTGCAATTCGAGGTCCTTGGTTTCCGTGGTCCAGCGCAAGCCAAACGTGGACAGCAGCTGCTCGCTGAAGTTGACGGTCGTGCTGCCGAAGATGGCCGCGCTGCGCGCCTTGTGCTGGTAGACGGTGCGGTTGTAGCCGACGGGCTGCGTGCTGCCCGCCAGCGCCGGCACCGTGCCGTTGGGCAGGCGCGCGCCGGCCGAATCGGAATCGATCTTTTCATTGAAGTAGAACAGGCCCGCTACCCAGCTCACCGTGCCGTTTTGCGGCGACGTCAAACGCAGCTCCTGCGACACCTGCCGGCTGCTCGCCTTCGAACGGCTGCGGCCCACTTCCAGCGGCGTGTTGTCGCTGTCGCCCGTGGCCTCGTTGCGGAAGTTTTCATAGCCCGTGATCGAGGTCAGGGTCAGCTCGCCCAGCGCATACTCGAGGTTCAGCTGGGCGCCGCCCTGTTTCACGTCGCTGTCGGCCGGCGCATTCGTGCTCACGTCGTCGGGATTGGTGCTGGGGACGTAGCCGTTGCGGTACACGCCATTGGCGCCGTAGCTGGCCACGGTGGTGGTCGCGCCCTTGGTCGTGTAGTCGCGGTAATGCAGGTTCAGATTGGCCGTCAGGTCGCGGCCGATCAGGGCCTTGAGCTGGCCGCGGATGGCGCTGTCCTTGAGTTTTCCATCGCGCTCGCCCGTAAACTGGTTGTGGAAGCGGCCCTCGCCTTGCTGTTCCGTGTGGAAGGACAGGCGCCCCGCCAGCACTTCGTCGACCAGTGCGCCGCCGATGGCCCCTTCGGCCAGCTTGGTGTCGTAGCTGCTGTAGTCAAACTTGGCGTAGCCGCTGGACTTGAACGACGGCTTGCGCGAAATCACGTTGATGGCGCCGCCCGTGGTGTTCTTGCCCCACAAGGTGCCCTGCGGCCCACGCAGCACTTCCACCCGGTCCAGGTCGAACAGGGGAAAGCCCGTGGCGCTGGAATTGCTGATGTAGACGTCGTCGAGATAGAAGCCCACGGGATTGGGAAAATCGATCTGCTGCTGGCCCGCGCCCACGCCCCGTATCCACCAGCGCGGACGGCCATGCTGCTGCGTGCCGGCCGACGCATTGGGCACATAGTTGAGGATTTCGCTGGCCGAGCGGCCGATGCCCGTGTCGAGCAGCTCCTTGCCGCCCAGGACGGTGATCGCGCTCGGCACTTTTTGCGCCGATTCCTCGCGCTTTTGCGCCGTCACCGTCACCGATTGCAGCGAGGCGCCTTCGCCGGCGCCGTTGGCGTCGGCAATTGCGACGACATCGGCGGGCGCCGTGTCGGCCGGCGCATCGGCCCACGCCATACCGGGCGCCAGGCACAGGCCGCCGATGGCAAAGGCCGAGCGCAGCGCGCGGCGCACTGGCGTCAAGTGAAACGGAAATGGGGAAGAGAGTACGGAAACGGCGGCGGGGGCAGTCGAACGGCGCATGGGTGATTATCCTTGATGAAAGTCAAAACGCGAGATGGTGATGACTGTCATTGCAAGGCGCATGCCCGCTGCCGCCGCGCAGCAAAATACGACTCAAGTGCTTGATTTAAAAGGAAGACTATCATCACGATAGCGCTGTTGATTTGGCAGCAGCGGCGCCGCCGCGTGCTGCCTGCGCGACAGCAGGCGGTGGCGCTGCTGTCGCGGCAACAGGTGCGGGGGTCAGGCGGCGCGCAAGAGCGCTGCCGTATGTCCGCGCACGAGGGGCAGCACTTCCTCGCCCACGCGGTACGCCTCTTCCAGGTGCGGCGTGCTGGCCAGGATGAAGGCGTCGGCGCCCAGCTGCACCAGCTCGTCGAGGCGTTCGGCCACCTGCTGGTAGCTGCCCACGATGCCCTGCGTCTGCCCGCCCCGCAGCAGGTTGAAGCCGGACCAGATATTCGGCGCCGTGATCAAGTCCTTGTAGCTGTTCAGGGTGCTCGGGCGATTGCCCCGCTGGCGCGCCGCGCCCACGGAATCGCCGCCGTCGGCGCCCAGGAACTGGCGCAGGGTGGCCGCATCGACGGCCTCGAAACCCTTGCGCACCTCGTCCCACGCCTCTTCTTCCGTGGCGCGGGCCACGATGTCGACGCGCACGGCGCACTTGATCTTGCGGCCCAGCAGCGCCGTCTTTTCATGCACGCGGGCGAATTTCTCGCGCAGCTGCTCGAACGGCTCCAGCCACGTCAGGTAGTAATCGGCATGCTTCGAGGCGGAACCCAAGGCCGCGTCGGACGAGCCGGAGAAATAGATCTCGGGGAAGTCCTGCTCCGACAGCGGCGTGGCCAGGCCCGCATCCTCCACCTGGTAGAACTTGCCCTGGTAGGAAAACGGTCCGCCGCGCCACACGCCGCGCACCACGTCGAGAAATTCCGTCGTGCGCGTGTAGCGGTCGTCGTGGCCGGCCGAATCGCCCCACCACAGCTGCGCCGGACCGCCGCCGCCCGTGATCACGTTGTACAGGGCCCGCCCGCCCGTGGCCCGCTGCAGGCTGGCCGTCATGCGCGCGGCCACCACGGGATTCAAAAAGCCGGGCTGGAACGGGATCATGAAGCGGAAGGTGCGCGTTTCGCGCGCCAGCAGCGCGGAAATGGCCCACGGCTCGTCCGTCATGGGAAACGAGGGAATCAGGCCGCCCTGGAAACCCGATATTTCAGCCGCGCGGGCGATTTCCGCCAGGTAGTCGATATAAGCAAAGCCGTCGGCGCCTCCGCCACCGAGGCCGGCCTGGCGCAGGTTGTCATTGCCGGGAAACCAGTCGCCGCGAAACGGCGTGCGGGCGCGGTGCGAACTCGGTTCGCCATGCGTGGGGATGCGCCAGAAAAAGTCGATAGCCATCAGGGTACTCCTTCAAAATAGGGGGATTCAGGCCGCTTGCAGGGCCGGGGCATTCAACGCGGCGCGCACGGCCGGCAGCACGTGTTCGCCGATGCGGTAGGCTTCCTCGAAATGGGGGATGGCCGCCAGCACGAAGCTGGCTACGCCCGCCTGCGCATACGCCTGCAGCGCCGCGGCCACCTGCGCATAGCTGCCGACCAGGGCGCCGCGGGCACCCGTTTGCGCCTGCGCGAAGCCGGGCCAGAAGGCTGCGGCACTGCCATCGAACGCCGCATCGTCGGACAGCCCCGCACCGCTGCGGTAGCGGCGCGCATCGCGCAAGGCTTCGTCGAACGTTTCCCGCGCCAGCACGTCGATGCGCAAGCCCGCTGCCACGCCGCGGCCCAGCTGGCGCGCCTGCGTCTGCAGACTGTCGATGGCCGGCTGCAGGTCCGCCACGGGCGCCGCATCGAACACGTGCACGTCGGCCTGGCCCGCCGACAGGGCCAGCGCCTCGGGCGACTCGCCCGTCAGGTAGATGCCGTTGAGCGGATGGTTTGCCAGCGGCCCCTTGAAACCGCCGTCCTGCACTTCGAAGAACTTGCCCTTGAAGCTGAACGGCGAGGTGCTCTGCACGCCGCGCGCCACCGTGATGAATTCATCGATGCGCGGCAGGATGTCGGCGTCCGGCGCCGCATCGCCCTGGCGCCGGCGCTCTGCCGCATCGCCGCCATGGCCGATCTGCCAGGCGAAGCGTCCGCCCGTGAAGCGCTGGAAGCTGACGGCGTTCTTTGCCGCATACACGGCCGAACCCCAGGCCGCGTCGAATTCGGCGATCAGTTTCAGATGGCGCGTGCTGCGGGCCAGGTAGCCGGCGACGATCCAGCTTTCATCGCCCTGCGTATCGTGGCGTATCTGGATGCCGTCGAAGCCCGAGAGATCTGCCGCGCGGGCGATCTGGTGCAGGTAATCGAAATAGTTGAACGGCGGACGCGCCCCCCGCGGGTCGCTCACGCCCGCCTGCAGGGGACTGGGCGCGCCGGCGGCCCGTTCGCCGCGGCGCGTGATGCCGGGCGCCGCATGGCGGCCATCGCCGCCGGTGGGCAATTGCCAGATGAATTCAATGATCATGCATGGACTCCTGTCGTGGGTCGAAGAAAAGGCCGTACGCGCATCGCGCAGCGGCCTGCCCTACCCTCCTCGCAGAAAACATGCCATGTCCAGGATGCCCGCCGCTGCCCGCCGCTGTTGATTTGGCAGCAATCCCCTGCCCCCATGGCAGCAATGTGCTGCGCGCGCAGCAGCCATGAAAAAAGCCGGAGCCGCATCGCTGCGGGTCCGGCTCCGGGAAGTGCTCGTGCGCCTAGTCGATGGCGCCCGCCTTTTTCAGGAAGGTGCGCAAGATGTTGCGGCTCAGGTTCAGGTGTTTGGCCGTGCGCACCTGGTTGCGCTCATTGCGCTCCCACGCGGCGCGCACCAGTTCCTGCTGCATGGCCTCGAATTCCACGGCCTCGCCCGAGTCGAGCAAGGCTTGCCAGGCACGGGCGAAGCGTTCGGCCGCCAGCAAGTCGTCCTGGCCCCCTGCGCCGTGGGCCGCGTAGGCGATGTCGGCGCCGCCCGCCCACGCGTCGGACGCGGGCACGGGGGCCGCTGCGGGGACGGCAGCCATCGGCCTGTGCCAGCCCGACAGGCTCAAGTCCTCGGCGCGCACCGCGCCGCTGCGGCACACGAGCAGCGCGCGGTGGATGACGTTTTCCAGTTCGCGGATATTGCCCGGCCACGGGTAGGCGAGCAAGGCCTGCTGCGCATCCTGGTCCAGCTCCACTTCGCCCAGGTGCAGGCGCTGCGCATAGATGGCCATGAAGTGGCGCGTCAGCGGCATGATGTCGCCCGGGCGCTCGCGCAGAGGCCGCAGCGGCAGGCCGATCACCTGCAGGCGGTAATACAGGTCTTCGCGGAAGCGCCCGGCCCGCACGGCTTCGGCCAGGTCCACATTGGTGGCCGCGATCAGGCGCACGTCGATGGGGATGGCGCGCCGCGCGCCCAGGCGCACCACTTCGCGCTCCTGCAGCACGCGCAGCAGCTTGACCTGCATCGCCAGCGGCAGGTCGCCGATTTCATCGAGGAACAGGGTGCCGCCGCTGGCCGTCTCGAACCAACCGGGCTTGCCCTGCTGCGCGCCCGTAAACGCACCCTTTTCATAGCCAAACAGTTCGCTCTCGACCAGGGTTTCGGAAAACGCGCCGCAGTTGATCGCCACGAAAGTCTGCTCGGCGCGCCCGCTCAAGCCGTGCACGTGGCGCGCAATCAGTTCCTTCCCCGTCCCCGTTTCGCCCGTGATCAGCACCGTCGCCTCGCTGGGGGCGATGCGCTCGATCAGTTCGTGCAACTGGCGCGAACGGGGATCGGCAAAGACAAAAGCCGTGGCGCGCACCAGCAAGCTCATTTGCTGCGGGTCGCGGAAGGCGACCAGCGCCTCGCTGTCGCCGTCATCGCCCGCGCCGCGGGCCAGGTGGGCGCTGCGCGCGAAATCGCTGCTGAAGTTGTGGGCTAAGAGTTCCATGGGCCGACTATACCGCGCGCCATCTTCAGGCGTGAACGAATGGTGCCGCGCTAGCTTATCCGGAATTTGCATATGCGCACGCGCGTCCAGTGCTGGCCCGAACCTTGCATAGTTATTGCGACGCGCGATGTCGCCAATCCACCACGGAGTTCCTCCCATGCCAGCACGCCAGCTCGTCCTGAACGTTTTTTTGCAACGCCACGGCCACCATCCGGCCGCCTGGCGCCATCCTTCCGCCAGCGCCAGCGGGCGGCCCGACCTGGCCTGGTGGCTGCACGCCGCCAGGCTGGCCGAGGCGGCCAAGTTCGACAGCTTTTTCATCGCCGACTTCATCGGCCGCTCCGGCGACGTCACTCCGGACACGGGCCGCGCCGCCATCGGCCTGCCCTTCGAACCCTACACCCTGCTGTCGGCGATCGCCGCCGTCACCAGCCATATCGGCCTGATCGCGACCGTCAACACCAATTACGAACACCCATATCACGTGGCGCGCAAATTCAGTTCGCTCGACCACCTGAGCGGCGGGCGCGCAGGCTGGAACGTCGTTTCCTCGTTCGGCGAACACACGGCGCGCAATTTCGGCATCGATGCAGCGCGCAGCCACGCGGACCGCTATGCGCGCGCCGATGAATTCGTCGCCTTGTCCAAGCTGCTGTGGGATAGCTGGGATGACGATGCGTTCGACCGGCCCGACCGCGCCGCCGGCCAGTTCTACCGGCCCGAAGCTGGCCACCCGCTGGACTTCCAGGGCCAGTACTTTGCCTCGCAAGGCTTGCTGGACTTGCCCCGTCCCGTGCAGGGCCACCCCGTGCTGGTCCAGGCGGGCAATTCCGAGACGGGCCGCGAATTTGCCGCGCGCCAGGCCGAGATGGTGTACTGCTCGGCCACCTCGCTGCCCGTCGCGCAGGCGTATTACAGGGACGTGAAAGGCCGCATGGCGAAATACGGCCGCGCGCAAGACCAGTTGAAGGTCACGCCGGGGCTGTCCGTGGTGGTGGCGGAAAGCGACCAGCAGGCGCAGGACCGGTTCGGCGAACTGCAGGCGCTGGTCGATTTCGGCAACCTGGAATTCGGCGGTTTCGATCTGTCCGGCTATCCGCTCGACGGTCCGCTGCCCGACCTGCCCTACCAGGCGGGCGACAACGGCAAGGGGCGCTTCCAGCAGCAGCTGGAGCTGGCGCGCCGCGAAAACCTGAGCTTGCGCCAGCTGGTGCTGCGCTTCAGGGTCGCGCGCGGCCACCTGCAGGCGATCGGCTCCGTCAAGACGGTGGCCGACCTGATGGAGCAATGGTTCGTGGAACGGGGAGCGGATGGCTTCAATGTCGTGCCGCCCCTGCTGCCGCAAGGCTTCGAGGATTTCACCCGGCTCGTGGTGCCGGAACTGCAGCGGCGCGGCCTTTTCCGCACGGAATACGCGGCCAGCACCCTGCGCGGCCACCTGGGTCTGGCGCGGCCCGCCAACCCGCACACGGTGGCGCAGGCGCGGGCCGCCTGACGATCATCCCTGGTCCGGGTCGAAATGCTTGCGCAAGCCCTGCCAGCACGCGTAATAGTCCTGTTGCAGCAATTCGCTGTTCAAGGCGAACGGCGTGGGCTTGAGGATGGTGCGCGTCTCGAACATGAAGGCCATGGTGTCGCCCACTTTCACGGGCGCGGACGTGTCGCTGTGCGAGGCCTTTTCGAACGTCTGCGCATCGGGGCCGTGGCCGGACATGCAGTTGTGCAGGCTGGCGCCGCCCGGCACGAAGCCTGCCGCCTTGGCGTCGTACACGCCGTGGATCAGTCCCATGAATTCGCTGGCCACGTTACGGTGGAACCAGGGCGGGCGGAACGTGTGCTCGGCGGCCAGCCAGCGGGGCGGGAAGATGGCGAAGTCGATGGCGCCCAGCAGCGGATTTTCGCTGGGCGCCTGCAGCACGAGGAAGATCGACGGGTCCGGGTGGTCGTAGCTGATAGAGCCGATGGTGTTGAAACGGCGCAGATCGTATTTATATGGCGCGTAATTGCCATGCCAGGCCACCACGTCCAGCGGCGAATGGTCCAGGGTGGTGCGCCACAGATGGCCGCCGAACTTGGCCACCAGTTCGCACTCGCCATCGATGTCTTCATAGGCCGCGTGCGGCGTGAGGAAATCGCGGGCGTTCGCCAGGCCGTTCGAGCCGATGGGTCCCATGTCGGGCAGGCGGAAGGCCGTGCCGAAGTTTTCGCACACATAGCCGCGCGCCTGCCCGTCCGGCAGGGTCACGCGGAAGCGCACGCCGCGGGGAATGACGGCGATTTCCTGCGGTTCCAGCTCGATCAGGCCCAGTTCCGTGGCAATCGCCAGCCGGCCTTCCTGCGGCACGACCAGCAATTCGCCATCGGCCGAGTAAAAGAAGCGCTGCATGGCGCGGTTGGCCGCATACACGTGGATGGCGCAGCCGCTCATCGATTCGGCGCTGCCATTGCCGGCCATCGTCTGCCAGCCGTCGATGAAGTCCGCCGGCGCGGTGCCGTCGGGCAGCGGCAGCGGGTCCCAGCGCAGCTGGTTCGGCGGCGTAGGCGGCATGGCGTGGAAATCGCTGACGATGCGCGTATTGTGCAGCAGGGTGAATGGCGGATGCTGGCTGGCGGGACGGATGCGGTACAGCCACGAGCGCCGGTTCTGCGCGCGCGGCGCCGTAAAGGCCGTGCCCGACAATTGTTCCGCGTACAGGCCCAGGGGCGCCTGCTGCGGCGAATTCTGCCCGTGCGGCAAGGCGCCGGGCACGGCTTCCGTGGCAAATTCGTTGCCGAAGCCGCTTTGGTAGCCGGCGCCTATCATGCCGGCTCCGCCAGGCCGTCGGCCGCGTCGCGCAGCAAACCGTGCACCACGTCGGCCTTGCCGATGGCCCCCATGGCCAGCAAGGCGAAACGGGCCAGGAACAAGGGCGAGCGCTGCTCGCCCAGGCCGCCCATGGTGTGGCACAGCTCCGTGTACAGATTATCCAGTTCGATGTCGGTCATATTGTCTCCTTGTTACTTGTATTCGACGATGCCGGCCGCCGCCAGTGCCGCCGCCACCTGCTCCGCCCGCGCTTGCCGCCAGCGTCCCAGCACATGGCCGTCCGGACGCACGAGGTAAAACGTGCCGGGCTGCGCGTCAAACAGCGAGAATACCTGCGCCGTGTGGTCCCAGGCGCACTCTTGCGCCCCGCTGCGGGAAATCGCCACGGTCGCCAGCGGCAAGGTGTCGCCCAGCGCCAGCAGTTCCGCAGGCACGGCGCCATCCTCGCTGAAGTACAGGCCCGTGAAACAGCCATCCGCGCGCGTCACCAGACCGGTAATATACCCCGCTTTTTGCGCGCCGTCGTGCAGCAGCGCCAGCGGACATTCAGGCAAGACCGTGCCCGGAGGGGGACCGGCAGCAAAGCCATCGACCTCGCGTGCATTCAGCGGCGACTGCGCATACGCGATGGCGCTCGTCTGGCGCGGGTTGATCAGCGAGCGCACGTGCGCATGCCTGCTTGCCAGGCCCAGCACGGCCGTGCGCATGAGGTCGAAGGCGAACGTGGGCGGCGCCATGAATTCCGTGCTTTTCGTGCCGTGGCGCAGGTTTTCACGGGCGGCATACACGCGCTCGTCCGAATAGCTGTCCAGCAAGGCATGGGGCGCCTGGCCCTTGACCACGTAGGCGAGTTTCCAGGTCAGGTTGTCCGCATCGTCGATGCCCGAGTTCGCTCCGCGCACGCCGAAGATGGGCACCAGGTGGGCCGCATCGCCCGCGAACAGCACGCGGCCGTGCCGGTATCTGTCCAGGGTCAGGGCGTTGGCTTTATAGATGGTGATCCACACGGGATGCCACGGCGCCGTTTCCCCCATCATGGCCAGCAGGCTGTCCACGCGGGGCGCCACGTTTTCCAGCAGCACGGCCGCCTGCGCATCCTCGTCGTCGCGCAACTGGTAATCGATGCGCCAGATATCGTCGGGCTGCTTGTGCACCAGCACGGTCGAGCCGGGATTCGACGGCGGATCGAAATACGCGAGGCGCTCCGTGGGGCGGCTGCTTTTCAGGTGGATGTCGACGATCACATAGCGGCCTTCATAGCTGGTGCCCTGCAGTTTCAGACCCAGCGCCTCGCGCACCACGCTGCGCCCCCCATCGGCCGCCACCAGCCAGTCCGTGTCGATTTTGTAGGTCTCGTGCGGCGTCGCCACGGTGACGGTGGCGCCGTCGGCGCGCTGCTCCACGCCGGTGACCCGCGTCTGCCAGCGGATATCGATCCATTCCGGCTGGCGTTCGGCCGCATCGAGCAGGAATTGTTCGATATGGTATTGCGCCAGGTTGACCATGGGCGGCAGCTTCTGGTTGGCGTCTTGCGGCATCGTGAAGTGCAGCACCTCTTCCTCGCGGTAAAAGCTGCGCCCGCCTGCCCACGGCAAGCCCTTGGACAGGAAACCGTCGAGCGCGCCCAGGCGTTCGATGATTTCCAGGCTGCGCCGCGAAATGCAGATGGCGCGGCTGCCCGTGCACACGCCGTCGTCCGCCTCGATCAGCACGCTTCGCACGCCGTGGCGGGCCAGGCCCAGGGCCGTGGCCAGGCCCACGGGGCCGCCGCCCACGATCAGGACGGGCACGTGCTGCGTGCCTGCGCCGGCCGGTTTGCCGGGCGGATACACTTTCGGCACATGGGGATAAGGGTGAAACGTGTCGCTCATGATGGTGTCCTCTTCAAGATTGTTCTTTGCTGCCGCGCGCGATGGGCAGGGTCAGCACGATGGCCGCACCGGCCACCAGCAGCACGCTGGCGTACAGCAAGCCCGTGGCAAAGCTGTGCGTGAAATCCTTCAGCCAGCCCACGACGACGGGATTCAGGGCCGAGCCGATATTGCCCGTGGCATTGATGACGGCGATACCGATGGCGCGCGCCCCCAGGCTCAGGGCCCGGTCCGGCGTCGTCCAGAAGACGGACATGGCCGTGTAGGCGCCCGTCGAGGCCATGCACACGCCCAGCAGTTGCACAACGGGATTGCCGGAATATGCGGTGAGCAGCCAGCCAAGCGCCGACAGCAGCATGGGCCAGACGATGTGCCAGCGGCGTTCCTGCAGGCGGTCCGAGCGGCGGCCCCAGGCAATCATGCCGATGACGGTGCACACTTGGGGGATGGCGGCCAATAAGCCGATTTTTGTATTGCTGGCGTCGCCGCTGAAACTTTTGACGATCAATGGCGTCCACACGGCCACCATCGCCAGGGTATTCACCAGGCAAAAGTAGGCGATGCCGAATTTCAATACGGTGGGCGAACACATTTCCGCCAGCACCGAGGTGTTTTGCCGGGGCGCCACGGGTTTTTGCTCGGCCGCCAGCATGCGCGCCAGCACTTGCCGTTCCAGCTTGCCCAGCCAGCTGGCCTTGGCGGGCGAATCGTCCAGATAACCGTACACGGCCAGGCCCAGCAGCACGGAAGGCATGCCTTCGAGCAAGAACAGCCATTGCCAGCCCTTCAAGCCCCAGTGGCCGTCCAGGCCCAGGATCAGGCCCGACAGGGCCGAGCCGATGGCGGCCGTCACCGGCATGGCGATCATGAACAGGGCATTGGCCCGCGCCCGATAGGCGCTGGGAAACCAGTACGTCAGGTACAGCAGCATGCCGGGCAGGAAGCCCGCCTCCGTCACGCCGACGAGAAAGCGCAGCGCATACAGGCTGGCCGGGCCGCTGGCGAACAGGGTCGCAGTCGAGGCCAGGCCCCAGGCGATCATCATGGAGCCTATCCATTTACGGGCGCCGATACGGGCCAGCACGATGTTGCTGGGAATGCTACAAGCGATGTAGGCGATGTAGAACAGGGTGGTGGCAAAACCGAACTGGGTGCCGGACAGGCCCAGGTCTTGCATCATGGTCAGGCCGGCAAAGCCGATATTGATGCGGTCCAGAAAGGAAAACACGAACAGCAGGAACAAAAATCCCAGCAGATGGCGCGAAACCTTGCGCATCACCTGCTGTTCCAGTTGCAAGGTGGCAGCGTCGGGGACGGGCGCCGTAGTGGCGGACGTGGCGGGGCTGGCCGCTTGGGCGATGGTCATGCTGGTCTCCATAAGGTGTCGCTCTCCCCTTGTAGATTTTATTGGGTGAGAGTGGCCGGATGCTCCGGCTTGAGACACAGTATGCAGATGACTACGCCGACGGCTGTCCCCATTTTGGGGACAAACGCTGGCCGGAAGAACTAGAAAGCAAACGCAAAACGGCGGCGCTCCCGGAAAGAGCGCCGCCGCCCAGGCAGGCTGCCGTCAGCGGGCGTGCCTAGCCGCGTTTCTTGACCGGCACGTCTTCGACCTTGTTATGGTCATAGGTAAACGAGGCGCGGCCGTTCCAGTTGTTGTCGGTAACGAAGATCGCCTCGAACTTGGCCAGGTAGCTGCCGATGGCCGGTGGCGGCACGGACACCACGTACTCGCCGCTCAGGTTGAAGGCGCGCGTGGCGCCGCCAATGCCCAGGCCGTACACGGAGCCGCTGACGGGGCGGATCACCACGCGGCCATGCGGTGGGGCGATCGCTTGCGTGATCAGGGCTTCGCCGCTGAGGCTGCCGTCGTCGGGATTGTAAAACAGGGCCAGATTCAGGATGGGCGCGCCGGGCAGAGCGAGATTGCCGGCGGTCAGATACACATGTTCTACCGCATTCAGTTCAGATGAGGACACAATGGACTCCTTCGGGGGGATGGTTCCTGAGCCATGAAAAGGCGGAGATCGCGCGCGGCGACAGGCACTGGCTATCAGCCTTGCCGATGCGGTTCAGCGCATCGACACTCTGCCGCCAGCATAGCCGCTATTTTCGTGTCAATATGCTCACATTATTGCATTGAAATTCAGAAAATTTATGCAATGCCCCTTGGGCGGGGGCAGCTAGCATTTATATCGCGTGCGGCCCTAGACATAGCGCAAACAATTGTCGCTGGCTGGAAATGCCCAGGCGTTTATAGGCGCGCTTCTGATACGTGATGACGCTCGATGGCTGGACGCCCATGGTGTCTGCAATTTCCACGGCCGTCAGCCCCTCGAGCACGCCGCGCAGCACGTCGAGCTCGCGCTTGCTCAGTTGCGGACCGTGCTGGCGCAGCCGGGCCAGCATCATCGGCGAGACGCCTTGCGGGGGCTGGCCGTTCAGGCTGTAGTGGTGTCTGGCCGCATACGCGAGCAGCGGCGACAGGGTTTCGATGGCGGCGATTTCGCCGGGCTGGAACTGGCCCTGGCTGCTGTCGCGGTAGAAATTGACGGACAACCAGATATCGCTGGCCGGCTGCACCAGCAGGGCCAGCCGGTCCGACACATTCGGCCGCTGGTAGCACGCGGCGCGGTAGCCGGGGTGGCGGATCTCGTCGCTGGCTTGCTGGTGCAGCACGATGGCGGGCTCGCGCCTGGGCCGCGCAGAGGGCGCGATGATGCTCTGGTTGCCGTCGAGCGCATAGTAATGGCGCGCGTAGCTGTCCGCGATATCCTGCAAAAACCGCCCGCCGCGCCGGTCGGCCACGGCCACCGTGCGGGGCCGGTTGCCGAATTCATAGGCGAAGATCGTGCACTGGGCGATGGGCGCGGCCGTGCTGGCGGTTTTCAGGATGGCGCCCGCCATGGCATTGACATCCGCATGGCCGATGGCAACCACCAGATCGAGGGCGCGCCCCAGATCCAGCTGCCCTTCCGCCTGCCGCCGTTCCACCTGCCAATAGCGCATGCCGCCTCCCCTGCCCGCCAGGTCTTATTGCTGCCGCTGCGGCAAGACCCAGTCCGGCCGGATGTAGTGGCAGGTATAGCCGTGCGGCAAGCGCTGCAGATAATCCTGGTGCTCCGGTTCCGCTTCCCAGAACGGGCCGGCCGGCGCCACTTCCGTCACCACCTTGCCTGGCCACAGGCCGGAAGCGTCGACGTCGCGGATGGTGTCCTCGGCCACCAGCCGTTGCGCTTCGCTCGTGTAGTAAATGGCCGAGCGGTAGCTGGTGCCGCGGTCGTTGCCCTGGCGGTTTTCCGTGCTGGGGTCGTGGATCTGGAAGAAAAACTCCAGGATCTTGCGGTAGCTGATGGTGTTCGGGTCGAAAATGATTTCGATCGCTTCCGCGTGCGTGCCATGGTTGCGGTAGGTGGCGTTGGCCACGTCGCCGCCGCTGTAGCCCACGCGCGTGGCGATCACGCCCGGATAGCGGCGCAGCAAGTCTTGCACGCCCCAGAAGCAGCCGCCGGCCAGGATCGCGATTTCGTTGTCTTGTGTCATGTTGATCATTCCTTGATCTGAGATACGGAATCGTTCATCTTACCCTGTCGCGCGATTTTCTTCAGCGGGCCAGCAAGCGCTTGAGCTGCGCCGCCTGGTAGGCGCCGATGGCGTCGTTGAACAGGCAGCGGATCAAGGGGTCGTCGACGATATCGGCCTCGCTTAATGCAGCCTGCGTGGCCCCGTCGAAATCGCCATCGTTGATGCGCATGTACATCGACGTCAGCGATTCGCCCAGCACCAGCGCCGCATGGCATTTCACCAGCGGCACTTCCGTCGTCCAGCCCGGCGCCTCGTCCGTGGCGGGCACGAGGTCGATCAAGTCGCCATGCGTGCGGTAATGCAGGACGGTGGCCGCGCCGTCATGGCCGTACAGCGACAGGCGCCACAGCCGCGGCGCCTGGAAATAGCTGTCGTCGGACAGTTCCATGTCGCGGTAGCGTTCGAGCAAGCCGTTGCGGCAGAAATCGAGCACCAGCGCTGCATCGGCCGCGTTCAAGGGCGCGAAACGCCGCGCGATGTCCGCCGTGGCCGGCGGCGGCGCCTCTGGCCGGTAATCGAAATCCACGTCCTGCGGACCCACGGGCACGACCCAGGGCAGCGGCGCGGCCGGCGCCAGGCCCTGCGCATCGAGCAGCACGGACGTGGACGGGTCGAGCCGGAAGATATGCGCGTCCGGCAGCGCGGCGCCCATTTCCTCGGCAAAGCGGCGGTAGGTGATGGGGAACATCGCGTGGTTGTACCAGGACCAGTCTTCCTGCACGAACTGGCAGGAACTGGGCACGAGGTAGCGGGGAGCGAGCGCGCGCAGCTGCGGCACCCAGTCGTCCGGAAAATCGACGTGGCCGCGCGCCGCCTGCGACGGCGCGATGACGGCGATCTCGCGCATGGTCTGGAACGGCCACAGCACCATGTCCCAGGGCGCGAACGCGGCCAGCTGTTCGAGCGTCCCGGGGCCAATCCAGGAATCGACGACATTCAACACGTTCAAGCCGGCAGCGCGTACCTGGAACAGCGAATCGACGTCGTCGTCCAGCGCGCGGCGCGGAATCACCTCGATGGCGCCCACCCGCACGGGCACGTCCACGTGCAGGCACTCCACCTGCGTAAAGCCGAGCGCGCGCAGCATGGCGAACAGTTCGTCGAAGACGCAGTACAGGTAGATGGGCGTGGCGCGGTCGAGCGCATCGAGGCTGTCGAGCGAGCAATGGTCGTCGTGGAAGTGCGAAATGAAGACGGCATCCCAGCGCAGCCGGCGCACGGCGTCCAGGTCGAAGCGCACGGGCGGAAACGCGTGGCAGTTGCGGCTGAACGGGTTTTCGACGATGGGGTCGAAGGCGATGGCCGTGCCTTCGCATTCGAAGACATAGCCGGCGTGCAGGATGCGGGAGATTTTCAGGGGCATGGGGAAATCGGAGTAGACCCAACAGCGGGTACCGGGGTCGGCCCCTGAGGGTCCGACCCCGGACTTTGCTTTTGGGTTGAAGAAGGATTGCTAGCGGTACGCCGCCAACTTGCCTCATTATGGATTGTTCAGCACATCCATCGCAAAATACGTGAAGATCATGTCCGCGCCCGCGCGCTTGATGGCGCCCAGGGTTTCCTGCACCACGCGGCGCTCGTCGATGGCGCCTGCCTGTGCGGCGAACTTGATCATCGCGTATTCGCCGCTGACCTGGTAGGCGCCGATCGGCAGGCGCGTCGCTTCGCGCAGGTCGCGGATGATGTCCAGGTAGGCGCCGGCCGGTTTCACCATCAGCGCATCGGCGCCTTCCGCTTCGTCGATCAGGGATTCGCGCACCGCTTCGCGGCGGTTCATCGGGTCCATCTGGTAGGTCTTGCGGTCGCCCTTCAGGGTGCTGCCGGCCGCGTCGCGGAACGGGCCATACAGGCCGGAAGCGAACTTGGTGGAATACGCCATCACGGGCGTATCGTGGAAGCCGGCCGCGTCGAGTGCGCTGCGGATGGCCGCCACCTGGCCATCCATGGCCGCCGACGGGGCGATGATGTCGGCGCCCGCCTGGGCCGCGATGACGGCTTGCTTGCCCAGGTTCAGCACCGTGCTGTCATTGTCGACCGTGTCGCCATGCAGGATGCCGCAATGGCCGTGGTCCGTGTATTCGCAGAAGCAGGTGTCGGACATGACCACCATTTCCGGCACGGCGTCCTTGATGATGCGCGACATGCGGGCCACCAGGCCGTCCGGGTTCAGGGTATCCGTGCCGTGGCTGTCCTTGTGGTGCGAAATGCCGAAGGTCATGACGGAACGCAGGCCGGCGCGCGCATAGCGCTCCACTTCCTGCGCCAGCTTCGCTTCGGGAATGCGGCGCACGCCGGGCATGGACTTGATGTCGATGAAATCGCTGGAACCTTCGTCGACGAAGATCGGCAGGACCAGGTCGCGCGGATTGATCTCGGTTTCGCGGAACAGCTCGCGCAGTTGCGGTGTCGCGCGCAGGCGGCGCATGCGCGAAGTGGGAAATTGTGCTGGCATGGTATGACTGGCTTCAGGTTGAGAACGCCCGCAAGTATACGCCGATCACGCCGATTGCGCCGGGCTGCCCGGCAAAAAAGCCGCGCAGGTCAAAAAATGCCGCCTGGCGCCTTCATTGCGCGTGCAGCAGGGCCGCCACTTGCCAGCGCATGTCCGCCGCCAGCTGCACCAGCATGGCGCCCCGGCGGCGCGCGTCCGCGCGTTTTTTCGACGGCACCTGCTCCAAGTCCGGCATCCGGCATTGGCCGCATGGCAGGCGGTAATTGCCGTCGCTGGTGGGCAGCGCGTGCAGTTCCCGCCACGCCAGGTCGTAGTCGCAGGAGATGTGGCGGCGCCGGCGCCAGTTCAGCGCGATGCGGTTGGCGTTGCTGACCAGGTCCAGGTGGCTGCAGCCGAAAAAATCGCCGAGGTCGCGCAAGGCGGCCACCATCAGGTTTTTCGGCCGGCAGCCGTGCAGCGCCCGCGTGGCCTCTTTCACGGCCTGCGCGCCCGCCTGCGAGCGCAAGCCCTGCAAGGCGCCCAACTGGATGGCATTGCCGCCAGGCTGAGGCCGGAACAGGAAGCTGGCCAGGTACAGCGACACGCCGTCGCGCGTCAGGCGCAGGCACAGCTCCCCTTCGCGGTGGCTATCGTGGATGGCCGTCAGCTGCAAGCGGTAGGTGGCGCCGTCCTTGCCCTCGATGGCGGCCAGCACCAGCGCGCGCCGCGCCACATGGTCCACCAGCGCACGGGCACCCGCCTGCCACAGGAAGCGGTAATGCCCGCACAGCAGGTCCACGCGGGCCGCACAGCCGAAGCGGCGGCTGGCGTAGGGACGGTAGATCTTGTACAGCAAGCTGGGATGGGCTTGCGCCAGCGCCGCCAGGCCCGGCGTGCCGGCGATGAAGGCTTGCCAGCGCGCGCGCTGCACGGGAAAGACGAGCGCGCCCAGCGCAGCCTTGATGCGGTGGCCATGCTGGCGCAGTGGCACCGGCTGCGGCGCGGCGTTGTCGCCGATGGCGGTAAAAGTATGCATGCGAACAGCTCTACGACGGTCTGGATGAACGGGACGCGGCGGCGGCCGCTGGCAGCCCGGGGCCGGCGGCTGTACGCTGGCAGCCGCTTTGCGCCGGGTAGAGGGGATGATAGGGGGAGGTGAAAACGAAGGGGGTTACAAGTTGGTAATGTGCCGATATGCCACACCGGCCCGCTGCCGGCTCTGGCGGCCTAGCGCAGCAGGCGCAGGCGCAGGCGCAGGCCCGGCGCCGCATCCTCGATTTCCAGGCTGCCCCCGTGCAGGACCGCGATGGCTGCCACGATGGACAAACCCAGGCCATTGCCGGGCAAATGGCGGCTCTTGTCGAGCCGGTAGAAGCGCTGCGTCAGCTTCGGCAGTTCTTCCGCCGGCACGCCGGGGCCGTTGTCGCGCACGGCCAGCCAGCTGCCCTGCGCGTCGCTGCCGGCCGACACTTCCACCGTGGCGCCCGGCCCCGCATACTTGATGGCGTTGTCGACCAGGCTGGCCAGCGCGCTGCCCAGCAAATTGCGGTCGCCGCGCGCAGGCACGCCCTCGCCATACATCTGCACCAGCAGCACGCCCTGCTCGTCGGCCGTGGCTTCGTACATTTCCACGATGTCGGCGCCGATCTGGTGCAGGTCGATGTCATTGAAATTCTCGGGACGCATGCCCGATTCGGCCGCCGCGATCTGCAGCAGCTTGTCGAACACGCGCGTCAGGTCGTCGATGTCGTCGATGGCCGCCTGCGACGCGGCTTCAAAGCCCGCCACGCTCTGCTGCTGGCGCAAGGCGCCGTCGAGCTTGTTGCGGATGCGCGCCAGCGGCGTGCGCAAGTCGTGCGCAATGGCGTTCGATACGTGGCGCACGCCTTCCATCAGGTGCTCGATGCGGTCGAGCATGCGGTTGATATCGCGGCTCAGCAAGCCGAATTCATCCTCGCTGGAGACGGGAATGCGCCGGCTCAGGTCTCCCGCCTCGATTTCCCCCGCCGTGCGGCGGATCTGCCCGATGCGCGCCTCGAGCTGGCGGCGGAACAGCCAGGCGCCCGCCACCACCAGCAGGATGGCCACCCCGCCGCCATAGGCCAGCGAGCGCAGCACCAGGGTGCGGATCGACTTGCCCTCTTCCATGTCGCGTCCCACGAACAGGCGCGCGCCGCCCGCCAGGTCGCGGATCAGCATGCGCGCGGGCACCCTGCGCCCTTCGCGCGTGACGTCGCGGTGCAGCAGCCGGCCCACGGGACTGCCCGCATCGGGCCAGGACGACAGATTGCCGGCCACGCGGCGGCCATCGGCGTCCACCAGCAAGAAAATCTCCGTGTCGCTGTCGGTGCGGTCCGTGAGCAAATGGGCGATTTCCGCCGTCGTGCGGCTGGCATCGCCCTGCTCGTACAGCGCGGCAAGGCGTTCCGACAGCAGGACCAGCTTGCGGTCCACGCTGCGGTCGAGCACGCCGATGGTGCCGAAATAGAATACGGCGCACACGATGCTGATCGAGACGACCACCAGCACGCCGTAGCCGAGCGCCAGGCGGGCCGCGATGGAGCGGTGCAAATTACGCACCGTCGAGCACGCCCAGGGTGTAGCCGACGCCGCGCACCGTGTGGATCAGCGGCGGCGAAAATTCCTTGTCCACCTTGGTGCGCAAGCGGCTCACCTGCACGTCGATGACGTTCGTCTGCGGGTCGAAATGGTAGTCCCACACGGCTTCGAGCAGCATGGCGCGCGTGACGGACTGGCCCTGGTGACGCATCAGGTATTCCAGCAGGCGGAATTCGCGCGGCTGCAGGGCGATTTGCCGGTTGGCGCGCGTCACGCGCATGGTGCGCATGTCGAGCACCAGGTCGGCCACCTGCAGCTGCGTCGATTCGGGCACGGGCGCGGCGCGGCGCAGCAGCGCCTCGATGCGGGCCAGCAGTTCGGCGATGGCGAACGGTTTCGACAGATAATCGTCGCCGCCGCTGCGCAAGCCGCGCACGCGCTCGTCGACGCTGGACAGGGCCGACAGCACCAGCACGGGCGTGTTGCGGCCCATGCCGCGCAGGCGCGCGACGATGGCCAGGCCATCGATCTCGCCGGGCAGCAGGCGGTCGAGCACCAGCGCATCCCAGTCTTCGCCGCAGGCCAGGCGCATGCCGTCGATGCCATTGTCGCAGGCGGTCACGTCGTGGCCCGCCTCGCGCAGGCCGGCACAGATATAGCGGGAAGTTTCGGCTTCGTCTTCAATGACCAGGCAGCGCACGGGGAATTCCTTGTAAAGATCAGGACAGCAAACATGCGCAGCATACGCCAGGCGCGCGCCACTTGCCAGTCCCGTCGCGTGCGGCAAACGATGGCAGGGTCGGGTACAATACAGCCTCGACAATGTTTGGCCGCGCCCGCGCGCGCATGTTTGCGCGCATATTTTATGGCGCCGCCCCGCTTGCCGCAGCCTGCATAGCCTACCACTGCCACTAACGAACAGCAGGCGCGCCTGGCGCGCGCCACAGACAAATACAGCCATGAAATCGACCCACTCTCTCGCACTGGCGCTGGCCATCGCCTGCGGCAGCGCCGCCGCCGCAGACACCAAACAAAGCATGCTGTTCGATGAAATCCCCATCGGCAGCTGGAGCACGTCCGCCGAACTGGGCGCCATTACCACCTCGGGCAATACGGTGGGCACTTCCGTCACGGGCAAGATCGACGCGCGCCAGGAACTCGATGACTGGAGCAACCAGTACATCTTCAGCGGCTACTTCAAGGAAGACGAAACGACCAACGACGACGGCCAGAAGATCCGCGAACGCTCGGCCGAGCGCTTTTCCGCCTCCGCCAAGGCCGCCTACAAGCTGATGGCTGACCATGAAAAACTGTTCGTGCTCGCCTCGCACGTGAACGACAAGTTCGGCGCCTACACCAAGTACTCGACCCTGGCCGTCGGTCATGGTTCGCGCTGGTACCAGTCGAGCGACAAGAGCGTCGACGTGGAAGTCGGTCCTGGCTATTTCAGCGGCACCAACGACACGGGCGAATCGGAACACGGCCTGACGGTGCGCGGCGCGGCCGCCATGAAGTGGAAGATCAGCCAGTCGGCGATGTTCACACAGACCGTCAGCGTGGAACGGGGCACCTCGAACACCCACTCGATCGCCGAGACGGCCCTCAGCACCAAGATCAACGGCACCATGCAGATGAAAGCCGCCTTCAGCGCCCGCAACGATACGCGCGTACCGGACGACAAGAAGAACACGGATACGCAAACGTCGCTGACCCTGGTCTACTCGTTCTAGGCCGCGCCCGACCATGCCGACGCTGATGCGGCGCCTGCGCGCCTGCGCCCTCGTGTGCGCCGCGGCGCTGCTGAGCGGCTGCGCCGCCGTCACCGTCAGCGCGATTTCGCCGGCCGACTACCTGCAGCAGCGGCGCGGCGACATCCTCACCACGGGGAAATTGAGCGCCGCCGCCAGCGAAGTGCTGCGCATCATTGGCAGCGACATCGCCGCCTGCGAAGCCAATACGGGCAGCTGCCGCGCCGACCTGGCCCGCTCCGACCTGCTCAGCGACGAGCAGCGCCTGGCCACCCTGTCCGAACTGTGGCTGGAAAGCGCGCTGGCAGAAGAAAAGCAAGGCGGCCACGCCAGCGCCGAACTGCTGGCCGCCTGGCTGGAATCGGCCCGCTACGCCTATGCCTACCTGTTCTACACGACGCGCACGCCGGGCCAGCGCGCCTTCGAGGAGCGCCAGACGCAAATCCGCGACTACTACAACTACGCCGTGCAAAAGGCCGTCGGCAACCTGTTCCGCCACCGCGGCGAGTACCGCCCCGACGGCCATGTGATCCGCGTCGCCGGCTGGCAGATCGACAGCGAATTGTCGGCCCTGCGCCTGCCCGAAGACGGCACCCTGCCCGAAGAACTGCTGCCCGCCACCTCGCTGTCGTTTTCCGGCCTGCGCAATGTGTACCGGCGCGACGGCTTCGGCGCCGACCTGGTGGGCGTCATGCCCAAACCCGGCGCGCAAAAAGGCGAGTATGTGCCGTACCAGGAAACCCGCTTCCCCGTCGTCACGGCGCTGATCCGCTTCGACGGCAACAGCCTGCAGGAAGTGCTGGCCACGCAGCAGCTGCTGGTGATGCTGGTCGACCCGACGCGCAGCGAATCGACGCGCATGGCGGGCCAGGAACTGCCCGTGGCGGCCAATTTCACGGCCGGCTATGGCCTGTGGCTGGCCCGTTCCGGTTTCGGCGTGCAGGCGCTGCGCACCCTGTTCGGCCGTGCCGACGGCATCTCCCGCCCGCAGGTGCACCTGATGCAGCCCTACGACCCGGACAAGCGCACCATCGTCATGCTGCACGGCCTGGCCAGCAGCCCGGAAGCGTGGATCAACGTGGCAAATGAGCTGATGGGCGACGAGCAGCTGCGCCGCCGCTACCAGATCTGGCAGGTGTACTACCCGAGCAATGCGCCGCTGGCGGCCAACAATGCCGCCATCCGCCAGGCGCTCGCCGCCACCCTGGCCCAGTTCGACCCGTCGGCCAAGGCCGCCGCCGCGAACGACATGGTCTTGATCGGCCACAGCATGGGCGGCGTGCTGGCGCGCCTGATGGTGTCCGACGCCAGCAACACCCTGCTCGACGCCATCACGGAAGAATACAATTTGAAGGGCAAGAAGGCGGAAAAAGTACGCGCCGGCCTGGCGCCCTACCTGAATTTCACGGCCATGCCGCAGGTGAACCGCGCCATCTTCATCGCCGCGCCCCACCGCGGCACCTCGTTCGCCAACCACAAGGTGGCGCGCTGGATCGCCAACCTGGTGACGCTGCCCATCACCATGCTCGACCAGCTGTCGGACGCGGCCGGCAGCCTGGCGCAGCTCGACACGGGCAGCAGCGAACCGCTGCGCATCCCCAACAGCATCGATAATCTCAGCGACAAGGACCCGTTCGTGCGCCTGGTGGCAGACCTGCCCATCAGCCCGAAAGTGCGCTATTACTCCATCATGGGCAACGACACGCCGGACCTGCCGCTGGCGGAATCGAGCGACGGCGTGGTGCCCTACGCCAGCGCCCACCTCGACGGCGCGCAGTCGGAAAAAGTCATCCCTTCGTGGCACAGCGTGCAGGAAAGCCCGCAGGCGATCCTGGAGATACGGCGGATTTTGCGGCTGCCGGACAGCTTGCCCTGAGCCGCATCAGGCTTGCAGCGCTTCCAGCGCCACGGCGGCCACTGCCAGCGCCGTTTCCGGCGGCGTGCCGTCCTCGAGGTGCCAGGCCGCCGACAGGCCCGCCCAGGCGGCGCACCATGCCAGCAGGCGTGCACGCTCCAGCCCCGCCGCATCGGCGATCAGCGCGACCTGCCGTTGCAGCCGGCCCGGCGCCATGGCCAGTGCGCCATCCGGGTTGCACAGGATATTGGCGAAGTCAAAGCCCCGCTCGCCCATATAGCCTTTCGGGTCTATGGCCAGCCAGCCGCGCGCACCGCCATCGAGCACGTTACCGTGATGCAGGTCGCCATGCAGCACGACGCTGTCCTGCGGCGCCGCAAGCAAATCCCGCGCCACGGCCTGGCATGCGGAAAATACGCCGCCGTGCGCGACGGCGGCGCCCAGAGCGGCGAAGCAGCCGGACAAGGAAGGAAGTGTCGGCGCCATGGGCCGCGGCGCATGCAGTCGCGACGCCACGGCGCACAGGATAGCGGTGGCCGCCGCATCGCCCTCCTCGCCCGTGCGCGCCAGCGCGGCCAGTGAACGGGTACCCCTGGCCCGTTCGAGCAGCAGCGCATCGCCATCCGTGGAGGCGGCCAGCACACACACGGCGGCGTCACCACCCCACCAGCGCAGCACGACGCCGGCGCGCCGTTCGTCGCCGCCCGTCGACAGCTTCAGCATTGCCGGCTGGCCGCTCCGCAGCACGGGCAGCAGACTTGCCGCGTGCGTGTGCAGGGGGGCGCCATCGGCCTGCAATGACCATCGCTCAAGGTAGGTGGCAAGGCGGTCCTGGTAATCCATGGGCAATCCCCGGGTGAAGGTCAAGGCGCCACTATACGGGACAGGGCAACGCGCAGCCAGTTCACGCCGGCTCGCGCCACTTGTCCTTGATTTCCAGCATGGCCGGCAAGTGTTCCACAAACAGCGCCAGCAGTTGCGGGTCGAAATGCGTACCGCTGTCGCGCTGCATGGTGGCGATCGCGTCCGGCACCGTCCAGGCGGGCTTGTACGGGCGTTCGCTGGTGAGCGCGTCGAAGACGTCGGCGATGGCGACGATGCGGCCTTCGTGGGGGATTTCCTCGCCTTTCAAGCCGTGCGGATAGCCGCTGCCATCCCATTTCTCGTGGTGCGTCAGGGCGATGGTGCGCGCCATTTTCAGCAAACCGCCCGCGTGCTCGCCGATGATGGCCGCGCCGATTTCCGCGTGGCTGCGCATGACTTTCCATTCGTCCGCATCGAGCTTGCCCGGCTTTTGCAGGATGGCGTCGGGGATGCCGATCTTGCCCACGTCGTGCATGGGCGCCGCGTTGAGCAGGTCTTCCGCCCTGCCCGCGCTGTAGCCGGCCGCCAGTGCCAGCTGGCGCGCGTAATAGCTCATGCGGATGACGTGCATGCCCGTCTCGTTGTCCTTGTATTCGGCTGCCTGGCCCAGGGTCTGGATCACCTGCAGGCGCGAGCGGCGCAATTCCTCGGCATCGACCAGCGACAGATGCGTGCGCACGCGGGCGCGCACGATGGGCGGGCTGACGGGCTTCGTGATGTAGTCGACGGCGCCCGCGTCAAAACCGTCCGCCTCGTCCTTCACGTCGCACAGGGCCGTCACAAAAATGACGGGGATGGAAGCCGTGGCCGGCATCGCCTTGAGCTGGCGGCACACTTCGTAGCCCGTCATGGCGGGCATCATGATGTCGAGCAGGATCAGTTCGACGGGATTGTTCTGCGCCAGTTCCAGCGCCTTGTCGCCATCCTTGGCGTACAGCAGGCGGTAATCGTCCTGCAGGATCTGGCGCAGCACCTGCAGGTTCGTCGCTTCGTCGTCGACCAGCAGCAGGATCGGTTTGTCTTCGTGTAAGGTCATCGTCAGCCCAATATCAGGAATCAGGAAAAGTCGGCCGGCGCCGGCGCTTCCAGCCACGCCAGCATCTGGCGCAGCACGCCCGCGGCACGCGCAAATTCAAAGTCGTCGATGGCGCTGGCCAGCGTTTGCAGGCGCTGCTGCTGGCCGTGCGGCGCCAGCAAGGCGGCGATCTGCGCCATCAAGGCATCGTCGAGCTGCCCGCCTTCCAGGCTGGCGATGGCTTGCCGCAGCAAGGCACCGGCGGCGGCCGCATCGAGGGGAGCGCTGGCGGCCGGCGCGGCACCGGCCGATGCCGGCAGCGCCCCGATGTCCGCTTCCAGCTCGGCTGCCAGCGCCATGAAGGCGGCCGCCAGCTGCACCAGCAATTCGGTCGCCGGCAGCTGACGCGCGATGGCTTGCTCGATGCGTCCCAGCAGGCTTTCGACCTGCACCAGGCACAGATTGCCCGCCGCGCCCTTGATACGGTGCAGCAGGTGGCCCGCCACGCTGCTGCCGCCCCGCTCCATCTCGGCCGCCAGCATGGCGGCGCAATCGCCATTGGCCTGCACGAAACGGGCGATGGCCCGCTGCAAGGTTTCGCGGCCGCCCCACAGGGCGATGCCGCGCTGCCAATCCACCTGGCCGGCGGCGGCACGCGCCGCCGAACCGGCCGCCGGCGGCGGCATGGCCACGGCGATATCGAGCAGGCGGGCGATTTCCGCCGTCAGCTTGTGCATTTCCAGCGGTTTCGAGGCAAAGCCGTTCATGCCGGCCGTCTGTGCGGCACGCCGGTCCTGTTCCAGCACGCTGGCCGTCAGCGCGATGATGGGTGTCGCCTTCAAGCCCTGCTCGCGCTCGTGCACGCGGATCAGGCGCGCCGCTTCCAGGCCATCCATGCGCGGCATCTGCACGTCCATCAGCACGATATCGAAACCGCCCTTGCCAAATTCGCGCACGGCGCTCTCGCCATCGCTGGCGGCGATCACCTGGTGGCCGGCCGCGCCCAGGCTGATCAGCAGCAGCTCCACGTTCTGCGGCACGTCGTCGGCCGCCAGGATGCGCAGCGGCGGCAAGGCCACCACGGGCTGCTCGCTGCGGCGCGCCACGGCCTTGCCCGGCGCCAGCGGCAGCAGCACGTGGAACACGCTGCCCACGCCAAGGGTGCTTTCCACCGTGATGGTGCCCCCCATCAGTTCGACCAGCTGCAGCGAAATCGTCGTGCCCAGGCCCGTGCCGCCAAAGCGGCGGCTCATGGACGAATCGGCCTGCGTAAACGGGGCGAAAATCTTGTCCAGGCGGTCGGCGGGAATGCCGATGCCCGTGTCATGCACGGCGATATGCACCTGCTCGCCCTGCATGCCGACGGCCACGCGCACATGGCCCACTTCAGTGAACTTGACGGCATTGCCGATCAAATTCGTCAGCACCTGCTGCACCCGGCGCGCGTCGCCCAGGAAGAACTGGCCCATGCCCGGGTCGACATCCACATGCAGCACCAGGTCGCGCGCATGCGCCGTGATGCGCAGCGACGCGGCGACATGGTCGACCAGGTCCGGCAGCGAAAAGTCCACCAGTTCCAGCTCGGTCGCGCCTTTTTCCAGCTTGGCCGTGTCGAGGATGTCGTTGAGCAGATCGAGCAGGGAACGGGCCGACTGGCGCACCGTGCCCAGATGGCGGCGCTGCAGGCTGTCCAGGGCGGTCCCCAGCAGCACTTCCGTGAAGCCGATGATGGCATTCATCGGCGTGCGGATTTCATGGCTCATGTTGGCCAGGAAGCTGGTCTTCGATTCGGCCGCCAGCTCGGCGCGGTCCTTGGCCGCGCGCAGGTTTTCCTGCATGGCGCGCCGTTCGCTCACGTCGGTGGCCAGCTTGACCACCTTGAACGGCTTGCCGTCCGTATTGAAGATCGGATTGTAGGAAGCCTGTATCCACACTTCCCGGCCATCCTTGCC
The DNA here is from genome assembly GCF_036231885.1 of Janthinobacterium sp. P210006. Lineage (NCBI taxonomy): Bacteria > Pseudomonadati > Pseudomonadota > Betaproteobacteria > Burkholderiales > Oxalobacteraceae > Janthinobacterium > Janthinobacterium sp. P210006. The sequence goes on from NZ_JAZARD010000002.1 coordinate 690,309, forward strand.
GATGCGCTTGTACTCGCCCGTATTGAATTCGCCCTGCGCCAGGTGCTGCCAGAACGCGATGTAGTCGGGCGAAGTCACATAGCCCGGTTCGCAGAAGATGCTGTGGTGCAGGCCCAGCACGTCGTCGGGCCGGTAGCCGACCAGGTCGAGGAAGTTCTCGTTGACAGCCAGGATGCGCCCTTGCAGGTCGAATTCCGCGACAGCCGTCGCGCGCGAAATGGCCGTCACCTTGCCTTCGTACTCGGCGTTGCGCAATTCGCTTTCCGTGATGTCGAGGATGACGCCGTCGATCCAGCGCACCACGCCGTCGTTGTCGAGCACGGGGCCGCTGCTTTCGCGCACCCAGCGCTCGCGCCCGTCGCGGTGGATCAGGCGGTAGACGTTCTCGAAGTCGCGCTTTTCACCGGCCGCCTGCACGCAGGTGTCGTTGACGCGCTGGCGGTCGTCCGGGTGCACGAGGTCGAACAGCCTGACCCGCCCGTCGACGAAGTCCTGCGGCATCCAGCCCGTCAGGTTGAAGACGGCGTCGCTGATGAAGATCATCTTCCATTCGGGCGCGAAGCTGCAGTGGAACGAGACGCCGGGAATGTTGCGGATCAGGGTGCGGTACTGGCGCTCGCTGTCCTTGAGCGCCTGCTCCATGCTGCGCGACGAGCGCATGTCCGTGACAAACGCCACGAACAGGGGCTGGCCCGGCGTGTCGATCTTGCCGATGGCCACGCGCATGGGCAGCACGGCGCCGTCCTTGTGGCAGCCATCGAGTTCGCGTCCGCTGTCGAGGATGCGCGAGGCGCCCGTTTCCAGGTAGTCGCGCAGATAGCCTTCGTATTCGGCCGCGTCGGCCGGCTGCAGCAGCACGCTGGCGTCGCGCCCCACGATCTCCGCTTCGCGCCAGCCGAACAGGCTTTCCGCGGCGGGATTGAAGGAGCGCACCTTGCCCTGGCCGTCGATGGTGATCAGGCCATCGGCCGCCGTATCGACGATGGCGCGCAGGCGCGACTCGCTGGCGCTGGCATGGCGCAGCAGCTGGCGGTAGCGCAGCAAGCCGTTCGCGGCCGCCACGAAGACGGTCAGGGTGACGGTGATCAGCGCCACGGCCAGGGCCACGAACGAGGCTTGCACCGTGATCGTGTTGTCGCCTGCCGTGGGGGTACCGGAAAAGCGCGCCGCCAGCATGCCTGTGTAATGCATGCCGGAAATGGCCAGGCCCATGACGACACTGCTGACCAGCAGCGCCGCCAGCGGGCTGAGGCGCTGGCGCAAGGCATGCAGGCCGAAGCGTATCCACAGCGCCAGCATGGCCATGACGACGGCCACCAGCAGCGACAGGGCAAACAGCCACGGCTGGTAATGCAGGGTCAGCGACGTCTGCATGGCGGCCATGCCGCTGTAATGCATGGAGCCGATGCCCAATCCGACCAGCACGCCGCCCACCACCAGCTGGCGCCAGCTGATGCGCGGGCGCGCCAGCAAGTGCAGTGCCACCCACGACGCCGCCACGCCGGGCAGCATCGACAGCAGGGTCAGGCTGGGGTCGAAGGACACGCGCGTGCAGATGTCGAAGGCCAGCATGCCGATGAAATGCATGGACCAGATGCCGCCGCCGAGCGCGATGGCGCCCGTGATGATGGCCGTCTGGCGCTGGAAGCCCCGCTCGCTGCTGCGCGCCATGCCGGCGATCTGCAAGGCCATGAACGAGGCAAAGATGGCGATACCGATGGAAAACAGCACCAGCCCGACATCGTGCGTGCCGTAGATGTACGGCATGGTATCGGTCGATGCGGTAAAGATGGAACTAAACATACTGTCGTGGCATAAGAGAGTGAAACCTAACGTCGCAAAACATGACTGCGCACCGCGCGCCGGTGCCAGGCTTTTTAGTAAAGCGGCAACACAGCGAAAATGACAACGGTAGCAGTCGACCAGGGCAAGGCTCGGTCATCACGCCCGCGCCTGCCGCGCGGGGGAAAGGTGCTCGTTCAGAGAAAACAAGCGGAATGCGTACGAACTCTGGCGCGGATGGCTGGCCGCCAGCGTGACGATGATTTTTTAAAGAGCCATGAGTATAGTTGCTTTGCGAAAATATTCATAGGACTTCAGCAATACAGTTATCAAAACTGATATTTATTGCGGCGGCGATGCGACAATGCCCTCCTACGCCTGCGGCCAACGCGCGCGGATGGCCTCGGATTGCTGGCTCAGCGGGCCAAACGTCTCGCTGACAGGGATACCGGCCAGTCTACAACGGCGGACGAGCTCCTCCTTGATCTGGCACAAGGACCAGCGTTGCGGCACGGGCAAGTTCAGGCCCACCACGCGGATCAGCGGACAGCCCCCCGAGGTCGTGTAGAGCAGCAGCTCCACGCGCGCCAGCGGCGCCGCGGTCCGGTAGACCTGCAACGCACCCCCATACGTGACCACTTCCAGCCGCTGCAGCTGCGTCAAGTCCAGCAGCACGCTTTTATCCCAGCCGGGCAAGCGTCGCGCCTGTCGCCGCAGCAACAGGCCTCCGTCGCCCAGTTCCGCATGAAAGAGCAGGCCCCGTCCGGGAAACAGCACCAGGCCCGCCACCCAGGCGGCCAGCGCCAGCGGACCGAACAACACTGCCTCGCCCGCATACGGCACGTTGCGCCAGACGGCTTGCAGCATGAAGGCGAGGATCAGCGCGCAACCGCCCAGCAGCACGCTGCGCGACAGCACGGGACGCATATCCGCCATCAGCGCCGCCTGGGCCGCGGCATCGTCGGCCGGCGCAAAGCAGATCCATTCGGCGCGCGCCCGTTGCAGCTGGCGCGCCGGTTCTCCGCTCAAGCGTTCTGCGCGAGCATGCCGCGGAACCAGGCCAGCTGCTCGCGCGTCAGGTAATTGGCGCCGTCGCCATGCAGGATGACGATCTCGATCTCGGCCGGGATCGAGGCGAGCAGTTGCGCGCCCGTCACGGGAATATTGGGAAACGCGATGCCGGCCAGGAAGGCGGGATCTTCCGCCACCGTCACGCAGCGGCGCTCGGGATTGGGCGACGGCACGAGGAACAGGTCGATCTGCTCGCTTTGTCCGCCGATCACGACGTGCAATTGCGCGGCCAGCAGTTCGGGCAGGATCAGCTCGATGTTGTTCTCGGCGCGCGATTGTTGGAAAGCATTTTTCAGGGGAGTCGATGCAGGCGTGGCGGTCATGGCAAATTGAAAAGATGAAGACGGCGGCAGTGTAGCAGAGGCGCCCGGACGGGCGCGCTCCGCTGGCGCAACGGCTACATCTTGTAGTTCAGCGAGACCAGCACGCTGCGCGGCGCGCCGTAGCGTTCCAGACCGCCCGACCAGGAATAGCCGAGTCCCTGGTAGTAGCGGCGATAGAGCACGTTGTCGACGTTCACGCGCAGCTGCAGCTGCTCGCTGAGGTGGTAGCCGGCCGTCAGGCCGACCAGCGCGTAGCCGCCCTGCCGCGTCAGGTAGCCGGGATCGCGGCGGTAGATCTTGTCCTGCGCGTAGACGGAGGCGCCCACGTTCCAGCGCGCCAGGCTGCCGCTTAGCTGCACATTCGTCATCAGCTTGAACAGCTGCTTCGGCTCGTCCGTGGCGATGCGCTGGCCGATATTCGCCGCCACGCTATCCTTCGTGTACTTGGCCAGCACATAGGTGTAGCCGCCCGCGATCTGCCAGCCCGGCAATGGCGAACCCGACAATTGCAGGTCGACACCCTCGCTCTGCACCTGCCCCGCCGCGCGGGCGCAGTAGATGGCGCCGCCCGTGGGGCAATTGACTTCATCGGCCATGGCGCGGTTGTTCTGCCTGATGCGGAACAAGGCGCCGCTGGCATTGAGCCTGCCGCCGAAATACTCGCCCTTGACGCCCACTTCCAGGTTGGTGCCGCTCAGCGGCGGCAAGGTATTGCCGCGCACATCCAGCGAGCTTTGCGGCTCGAAAATCTGCGTGCCGCTCGCATACACGGAATGGTGCTGATCCACATCGTAGACGAGGCCCGCGTACGGCGTAAACTTCGCGTTTTCCGTCAGGCTGCGGCGCCATGCGGGATTGGTGGAATACCAGCCCGTCACGTCCTGCGCGTACCAGCCGAAGCGCCCGCCCAGCACCAGGCGCAGGGGATCGGCCAGGCTGAAGTTGCCGGCCGCATACAAGCCCTTCTCGTTCGTCTTGCGGCCCCAGTTGTAGGGCTCGAACGCCGTGCCGCGCATCGGGTAGGCATACGGATTCCAGCTGCGGATGTCGATCACGCGCGTGTCCGCGCCCTCCCAGCTCTGGCCCGCGTCCGAATCGTCGTGGCGGTAGCTGGCGCCCACGATGACGTCGTGCTGGCGGCCGAACCACGTGACGGGGCCGCTCAGGCGCCAGTCGGCCACCACTTGTTCCGTGTTGTACTTCCAGCCCGTTTCCGACTGGCTCAGCTTGTATACTTCGCCATCGATGCGGCTGTTGGTAGTATTGCGCGTGCTGGACGCGGCATCGATATGCGTGATGGCGAAGCGGCTGCGCCAGCCCTTCTCCAGCCTGGTTTCCAGGTCGGCAAAGACGACGTTGTTGTCGCGTTTCTGGAACGAGTCCGCATTATTCAGGAAGGTCGAGCGGGGCAAGGGCATGTGGCTGCCATCGGTAAACGTGGGCAAGCCGACGAACACGCCGTCGGTGCGGCTGTGCTGGCGCGAAAAACCGATGCCTGCCGTGGTCGATGGCGTCAGGTCCGCCTCGACGATCGCATACACGGTGCTGTTCCTGTTGTTGACCACGTCGACGAAGCTGTCGCTGTCGCGCCAGCTGGCCGCCACGCGCCCGCGCACACTGCCCGACTCGTTCAGCGCATTGCTGGCGTCCACCGTCAATTGCCGGTCCTTCCAGCTGCCCAGGTGGGCGGACGCGTTCAGCATGGGTGTGGCCGTGGGGCGCTTGCGTATCATGTTGATGCTGCCCGACGGCGCGCCCGCCCCTTCCATCAGCCCCGTGGCGCCGCGCACCACTTCCACGCGGTCGTACATCAGCATGTCGGCGGAGACATTGCGTTCATTAAAACCCGTCACATCGAGCGGCAAGCCATCGACATTGACGTGGCTCAAGGCAAAACCGCGCGCGAAATACGTGGTTTCCTGGTCGGACACGCCCTGCGTCTTGCCATAGATGCCGGGCGTGGCCCGCGCCACGTCCTGCAAGGTGGTCAGATCGAAATCCTCCATTTGCTGGCGCGAAATGACGCTGACCGTTTGCGGCGTGTGGCGCTGCGACAGGTTCAAGCCCGTGGCTGTCGACAGATTGCGCGACGTATAGAGTCCCGTGCCTTCCGTGGCGCGGTCCGCCTCGGCGCTGACGACGACGGCGGGCATGCTCTCCAGGCCGCCATCGGCCGTGCTCGTATTGATCTTGCGCAACAGGTAATTACCGTTGCCACTGTCCGTCACTTCCAGCCCGCTGCCTTGCAGCAGTTTTTGCAGGCCGGCGGCGACGCCATGGCGGCCCTGCAAACCTGGCGTCGCCAGGCCGTCCAGCGCCACGCCCTGCGTGGACAGGTTGATGCCGGCGGCGATGGCAAACGTGGACAACGCGCCACGCAGTCTGCCGGCGGGAATATTGTAGTCGCGCACGCTCGCGGATGGGCTGGCCTCGGCGGCCAGCGCCGTGTGCGGCAAGCCGGCGCCAGCGGCGCCCACGGCCAGCAGCAGGATCAGCGCGGCGCGCACGGCGCCCGTGGTGGGATGGAGCGCGAGTGGCGTCCACGGTGAAGATAAGCGGTGCTGCACAGCCATGTAAAACCCTTTCGATGGTTCGGATTGTTCGTTCTCTACCTTGTATGACGAAGCAATCCCCAAAAAGGGACAGGCGGACGGCAAATAATTTCTTCAGACCGCCTCGACGCTGATCCAGTAGCGCGTGCGGCGTACCAGCCGGATCGGCAGGGAACGCTGCAGCAAGAGCAGGATGTTGTCCGGGTCGCTCAGCTGGAAGATGCCGTCCACGGGTATGGCGGCCAGCGCGGGATCGCAGCGCAGCACGCCGTAGCGGTAGCGCGCCACGTGGTCGAGCACCTCGCCCAGTGGCATGCGCTCGGCGATCAGCACGCCCTGCAGCCAGCCGGCAGCGTGCGGCGCCAGCGGCGTCAAGGCCGAAACGGCACGATCATCGAAACTGCCCTGCTGGCCCGCACCGACCCTGCGCACGGCCGCGGACGCCTGCGATGGCTGGATTTCGACGGCGCCCTCGCTGACGCTCACCTGCGTGCGCGGCGCCAGCACGCTGCCAAGGTGGCGCACACTGAAATGCGTGCCCAGCGCGCGTACGGCGCCATTGCTGCTGCGCACGAGGAACGGGCGCGCCGGCACGGCCCCGTCGTGCGCCGTGGCAACGTGGATTTCGCCCGCATGCAAGACCACGAGCCGCGCCCCGTCGTCAAAGCGCACGTCGATGGCCGTGTCCGTGTTGAGCACCAGTTGCGTGCCATCAGGCAAGCTCATATGGCGGATTTCGCCCCTGGCCGTGCGGATGGCGGCGCGCCACGCTTGCCAGGGCTCTGATTTACTGGCCAACCACAGCGCCGGGCCCGCCGCGATCAGCCCCGCCAGGCCGTAGAGCACGGCACGCCGCTGCGGCGACTGGGGCGCCCCGTCCGCCGCCTGGCGCAGCGCGGGGGGCACGCTGGCCAGGGTGCTGCACACGAGCTCGGCCCGCTGCCAGGCCGCTTCGTGTGCGGGATCGCCGGCGCGCCAGGCCTCGAACGCCTGCTGCTCGGCCCCAGTCAAGGGGCCCGCATGCAGGCGCACCAGCCATTGCGCTGCGGCATGCGCCGCGCGCGGGTCGATGGCCGGGCTCACAGGATCAGCAGGATGCAGCGCTCGAACGCCTGCACCATGTAGCGCTTGATGCTGCGCTCGCTCACGGCCAGGCGCCCGGCGATTTCCCCATAGGCGAGGCCATCGACATGGGCCAGCAGGAAGGCGCTGCGCACCAGCGGCGGCAAGCCGTCGAGCATGGTATCGATGCGCTGCAAGGCTTCGCGCACGAGCAGCCGCTCTTCCGGCGACTGCATCAGCAGATCGGGCTGCTGCGCCAGGGTTTCCAGCCACGCCTGCTCCAGCGACACGCGTCGGTAGTGGTCGATCAGCAGGCGCTGCGCCACGGTCGTCAGGTAGGCGCGCGGTTCGCGCATGGTCTGCCGGCCTTCCGGCGGCGCCGTCAGCAGGCGCACGAAGGTATCCTGCGCCAGGTCGGCCGCATGGTCGGCGCACTGCAGCTTGGCGCGCAGCCAGCGCATCAGCCAGCCGTGGTGGTGGCTGTAGATGCCGGCTATCGACTCGCTGGACTGCGCAATATTCACTGGGGACTCCGATGCGCGCAAGGCAAGGCGCAGCTAATTGATAATAATTCTCATTATCACAAATCATTGCCTCCGGCGTCAATGCCGGCGCCTGCCCGATCCTGGAAACTGTTGTTTCAGCGTGGCTGCCGGCGGCTCTCCTCCCATGGTGCGCTGCGCTGCACGGGCATTCCCTTTCAGCCAGCATACTTCAGCAATTCTTCAAATTGCAGCTCACTCGGCCTTCAGACTTTCATGATCTTGCAGAGCATTGCGCTGGCGACGGCGGAGCCCCTGCGCCTTGACTACGCTGCCGGCGGCGCGGGACATGGCGTGCGATCGGCCATTTCCGCATAGCTGCTGGCGGCGCCGCCCAGGTGGATGAAATCCGCATACAGGACGCGCTTGCCGTGCAGCGTGTCCTGGAATCCGCCCAGGTAGACACCCGTCTTCGGATAATTGCCGCGCGACGGCAACTCCACATTCATATAGTGGGTAGGAAAATTGCTTCCCTCGTACACCAACTTGCCATTGAGCCACAGGCGCGATGCGCCCGTCCCTGACGCATGTTGCCAGTCCGCATCGAGCACCAAACAGTACCATTTCTCACGCTCAATTTTTCCCAGCATCAGACGTTGCTGCATCGTATTGTCCGGACTCGCATCGGGCACCATCACGCCATTCTTCAACGTGTAGGTATCGCGGTGATTGGCCCGCGTCTCCATCAGCAGGTCGGGGCCATCGGCGATGATCGAAAACGGCGGCGACGTCACGACGATGCCCCTGGCGCTGTGCACCTGAAAGACGACGATCCAGCCATCCTTGCCCGTCAAGTCCCAGTCCGCAGGAAAATATACGCCGCCCGCATACCAGCGGCGCCCCTGGGGCACGCGCTCATACAATGGCGACACCTCGGTGCGCTTGCCATATTCGTCGGGATCGCTGGCGTTGACGGTCATGCGGAACACCTTGCGCGTCTCGACGCCCTGCGTCACGGCAGGATCGCCCACCAATTCCACTCCGGCAGCATTGCCGGCGCTGATGCCGTACAGCCAGTTGAAGTGGCGCGTCGTCACATTGTCGAAACTGGCCGGCCGGGACGCGCTGGACGGCACCATGGTGGTCACGGGTCCGCCGATGCCGTTGACGACCTGCGCGTGCAGCGGGGTGGCGGCCAGCAATGCCAGCATGGCGATGGCGATAAAGGAGCGCATGGGAAATCCCTGGTTCGGAGGCTGTTCAAGATGCCGCATGGCAAGGCGTCTTTTGCGTCATGTCATTGAGTGATGCGGCGGAATCGCCCACCCATACAAAGTCGGCATACATCACGCGATGTCCTGGCGCGGCCTCCTCCGGTACGCTCAAGCCCACGCGCGGTACGTGCAGCGCGCCCGCGTAGCTGTTGTGGCTTAAGCGGGCGAAAAAAGTTTCCTTCGCACTGCCATTCATGTAGACCCGCAGCTCACCGGTGCCAGCCACCGCCGACCAGTCGGCGCGCACCACCATGCAATGCCAGCTGCCCAGGGTTGCCGGACCGGCCAGCACCGTGCGGCGCGCGGAATTGGCGGGCGTGATATCGCCCGTCCGATGATTAAAGTTCATGTTCAGCATCAGCTGGTCGCCGCGTATCTGCAGCGCAAGGGGCGGCGCCAGGGTCCCTGCCCCGCTGCCGTTATCGACCTGCGCCACGGTGATGGGCGCGCTGGTGCTGATCCAGTCCGCGGGCAGGAAGATGCTCATGGCATACCAGCGGCGCGCCGATTGCACCGGGTGCTGTTCGTTCAGCAGGTGGAAATCGCTGTGCGGCGTGGCGTCCGTGCCATACCAGTCGGCGCGCACCACGGGCCGCGTGACGCCGCCCACGGTAGCCGTCGTCACTTGGACACGCTGCTGCGCATGCTGGCGCACGCCATAGTAATCGGTGAAATGCTGCGCGATGTCTGCCGCCGGAACGGCAGGAAAGACGGCTGCCACGACGTAAGCCGGCAAGCCCGCAACGGTCAATAGGGAGATGGCGGCAAAACGTAATAACTGCATGCAAAGCCTTGTATGGTTTGACTGCTCAAAACACGATACATGCAATTATATTTAAATATACTAATTTCGACAATTAATAAGTATTTTCTTAATAATTATTAACTGGACAGGATGGTGGCGCGCATGGCGGAGGAAGGAACCAGCAGGAATGGACGGGCCACCCGCGCCTGCGGCGCAGGGCGGGCCCGCCAGGGCAATGCGGCGCCGGATCCGCACAGGGGGAGCCGGCGCCTGAGCAACTTAGTGCTGGCCGATCTTCATGATTTTCAGCGCATTCGTGCCGCCCACCTTGCCCATCGGCTCGCCCCAGGTCAGCACGACGGTGTCGCCCTTGGCCACGACTTTATGTTCCACCAGCAAATCTTCCGCCTGTTGCAAGACCTTGTCGCGGTCCGTGCCGGACGTCAGTTCCAGGGTGCTGACGTTGCGGTACAGGGCCAGCTTGCGGCGCGTGCCCACGCTCGGGGTCAGGGCCACGATGGGGATGTCGATGTTGCAACGGCTCATCCACAGGGCCGTGGAACCCGATTCCGTCAGGGTGGCGATGGCTTTCACGCGCAGGTGGTGGGCCGTAAACAGGGCGCCATACGCGATCGACTGGTCGATGCGCGAGAAGGTGGCGTTGAGGAAATCGGCGTCCAGCTTGCAGGTATCCCACTTTTCCGCGTCCAGGCAGATGGCGGCCATCGCTTCCACCGTTTCGATCGGATAGCGGCCCGAGGCCGTTTCCGCCGACGTCATGACGGCGTCCGTGCCGTCCAGCACGGCATTGGCCACGTCCGACACTTCCGCACGGGTCGGCACGGCGTTGACGATCATCGATTCCATCATCTGCGTGGCCGTGATCGCCAGTTTGTTCGACGCACGCGCCATCTTGATCATGCGTTTTTGCAAGGCCGGCACGGCCGCATTGCCCACCTCGACCGCCAGGTCGCCGCGCGCCACCATGATGCCGTCGGACGCGTCGAGGATTTCTTGCAGCGCAGGAATGGCTTCCGCGCGTTCGATCTTGGCGATCATCATCGGCTTGTGGTCCCACGCTTCGCCCGCGATATTGGCCAGCTGACGCGCCATGACCATGTCGGTGGCGTTTTTCGGGAAGGACACGGCCACGTAGTCGGCCTGGAAACTCATCGCCGTCTTCACGTCTTCCATGTCTTTCGCCGTCAGGGCCGGGGCCGACAAGCCGCCGCCCTGGCGGTTGATACCCTTGTTGTTCGACAGCTCGCCGCCGATTTTCACAGTCGTGTGGATTTCGCTGCCGACGACCTTGTCGACCGTCAAGACGATGAGACCATCGTTGAGCAGCAGCACGTCGGCGGTGCGCAAGTCGCGCGGCAATTCCTTGTAGTCGAGGCCGCAGCGCTCGATATTGCCCAGTTCACCGTTCTCGCCCCACTTGGCATCGAGGATGAACTTGGCGCCGTTTTCCAGGAAAATCTTGCCTTCTTCAAACTTCCCGACGCGAATTTTCGGACCTTGCAAGTCGGCCATGATGGCCACTTCGCGGCCGCACAGGGCTGCCGCTTCGCGCACCATGCGGGCGCGGTCGATATGGTCTTGCGCCTTGCCATGCGAGAAGTTCAGGCGCACGACGTCGACGCCGGCCTTGAACATGCGGACCAGGGTATCGATATCGTTCGAAGCGGGGCCGATGGTGGAAACGATCTTGGTGGCGCGTTGCTGTACTTGCATGGTCATGGTGTGCTGCTTTCTATAATAAGTTGCTACAAGGGCCAGCCTTGTGGGCCGGCCGTCCTGGTGCGCTGGATCAGCGGTAAAACCTTGTTATTTGGCCGCCATCAGGGCGACCGTGGTGTCGAGCATGCGGTTCGAGAAGCCCCATTCGTTGTCGTACCACGACGACACTTTCACGAGGCGGCCCGACACCTTGGTCAGGGTCGAATCGAAGTTCGACGAAGCCGGGTTGTGGTTGAAATCGATGGAAACGAGCGGTTCCGTCTGGTACGTGAGGATGCCTTTCAGCGCGCCTTCCGATGCCGCTTTCAGCAGCGCATTCACCTCGTCCACCGTCGTGTCGCGCTTGGCGATGAAGGACAGGTCGACCAGCGAGACGTTGATCGTCGGCACACGCACGGCAAAACCATCGAGCTTGCCATTGAGTTCCGGCAAGACCAGGCCCACGGCCGCTGCCGCTCCCGTCTTGGTGGGAATCATCGAATGCGTGGCCGAACGGGCGCGGCGCAAGTCTTCATGCATCACGTCGGACAATACCTGATCATTCGTATAGGCGTGCACGGTGGTCATCAGGCCCGATTCGATGCCGATGGCGTCGTTGAGCGGCTTGACCAATGGCGCCAGGCAATTCGTCGTGCACGAAGCGTTGGAAATGACCGTATCCGAGGCTTTCAAGACGTGCTGGTTGACGCCGAACACGATGGTGGCATCGACATCCTTGCCACCCGGCGCCGAGATGATGACTTTCTTTGCGCCGCCCTTCAGGTGGGCCGACGCTTTTTCCTTGGTGGTGAAGAAACCCGTGCACTCGAGCACGACGTCGACGCCGAGTTCGCCCCACGGTATCAGGGCCGGGTCGCGCTGCGCGAACACGCGGATGCGGTCGCCGTTGACGATCATGTTGTCGCCGTCGATGGTAACGACGCCGGGAAACTTGCCGTGCACCGTATCGTAGCGCGTCAGATGCGCATTCGACTTGGCGTCGCCCAGGTCGTTGATGGCGACGATTTCGATATCCTGCTGCTTGCCGCCTTCATAAAAAGCGCGCAAGACATTGCGGCCGATGCGGCCATAGCCATTGATGGCAACTTTGATGGTCATGCTGTCTCCTTGTTGTTTTACTTAAAACTAAGCCAAGTGCAAAGCTGGGGTCAGACCCGGCGGGGGAATACGCCCTAGTGGGGCGCATTCCGATCACGCAGTGACTGACCCAAAAAGGTAGCCACTATTTCTCCCCCCCAAGTGCAAAAACCGGGGTCGCACCCTGAGGGTACGACCCCAGCATTGGTTGTCGGATTAAAAAGAATTAACCGCTGTTGCGCAACCCTGCCGCAATGCCATTGATCGACAAGTGAATCCCCGTGCGGGCCGCCGCATCCTGCTTGCCCTCGCGGAAGCGTTTCAGCAATTCCACCTGCACGTGGTTGAGGGGATCGATGTACGGGAAACGGTTGCGTATCGAGCGCTGCATCAGCGGATTGGCTTGCTGCAACTCTTCCTGGCCCGTGATCAGTTTCAGGGCGTCCAGGGTGGCCGCATATTCGGCGCGGATGCGCGTAAAGATGGCGTCGCGCAAGGCCTTGTCCTTGACCAGTTCCGCATACTTGCCGGCAATGGCGATGTCGCTCTTGGCCAGCACCATGTCCATGTTCGACAGCAGGGACGTGAAGAATGGCCAATCCGTGTACATGCCGCGCAGCACGTCGGCACCATCGGCCGGGTGGGCGGCCAGGTAGGCTTGCACGGCGGAGCCGAAGCCGAACCAGCCCGGCAGCATCAAGCGGCATTGCGCCCAGCTCAAGACCCACGGGATCGCGCGCAAATCCTCGATGGACGTGGATTTCTTGCGCGAGGCGGGACGGCTGCCGATGTTCAGTGCGGCAATCTCCGCGATCACCGTCGATTCCCAGAAATACTGCTCGAAGCCCTCCGTGCCGTAGACGAGGTCGCGGTAGGCGTTCAGGGCCGTGCCGGACAGCTCTTCCATGGCGGCCAGATGGCCCGCGCCGGCCGAAGCCTTCGGCTGCAGCTGCGCCTGCGGCAGCAGGGTCGACTGGATGGTGGCGGCCACCAGCACTTCCAGGTTGCGGCGCCCTACTTCCGGGTTCGCATACTTGGCCGTGATGACTTCGCCCTGCTCCGTCAGGCGGATCTGTCCCTGCACGGCGCCGGCCGGCTGGGCCAGGATGGCTTCATAGCTGGGTCCGCCGCCGCGGCCCACGGAACCGCCGCGGCCGTGGAACAGGCGCAGCTTGATCTGTTCCTGCTTGAAGACCGTCACCAGCTCGATCTCGGCCTTGTAGAGTTCCCAGCCGGACGTCAGGAAACCGCCGTCCTTGTTGCTGTCCGAATAGCCGAGCATGACTTCCTGCTGGTCCGCGCGCGACGCCAGCAAGCCCCGGTAGAACGGCAAGCCGAAGGCGCGCGCCATGATGGCGGGACCGGCGCGCAAGTCGTCGATGGTTTCAAACAGGGGGATGATATTGACGTCCACTTCGCGGCTGTCCTGGCGCAGCAAGCCCACTTCCTTGAGCAGCAAGGCCACTTCCAGCAAGTCCGAGACGCTGGCCGCCTTTGAGATGATGCAGTTCGGCACCGATTCCCGGCCGTACTTGACGTGGGCTTCGCGCACGGCGCGGAAGATGTCGAGTTCGGACGTGGTTTCTTCCGAGTACTGCGCATACGGCGACGTCAGCAGGCGCGGCGACTGCAGCTCGGTCAGCAGCAAGGCGATGCGCTGCTCTTCATCGAGGTCCAGGTAAACGAGGCCCGGCTGGGCGCCCGCGAACAGTTCGCCCACGACGCGCTCGTGCACGTCGGAATTCTGGCGCAAGTCCAGCGGCGCCAGCGAAAAGCCGAAGACCTTGACGGCGCGGCGCAGCTGGCGCAGCCGGCCCCGCGCCAGCGCGCGCAAGCCATTGCTGACGAGCGAATGCTGGACCACGTTCAGGTCGGCCAGCAGCTCGGCAGCCGCAGCGTAGGGCTGCACGCCATCGGCTTGCTTGCCCTTGCCGGAGAGCACGACGCGCGTGTTTTCCAGGCGCGCATGGATGCCGTGCAAGGCACGGCGGTACGGCTCGTCGACCCTGTGCGGCGATGCGTCGGCCGAACGCTCGGCCAGCGCGCGCAGCGGCTCGCTGCAGCCATTGAGTATCTGCGCCAGCGACAGTTGCGAAGCGAGCTTGCGCAATTCACCGAGGTAGAAATCGAGTGCCTTGTCAGCCTGCGTCTGCAAGGTGCTGCGCAGGATGTCGGCCGTCACGAACGGGTTGCCGTCGCGGTCGCCGCCTATCCAGCTGCCCACTTTCATGAAGTTGGGCAATTCCACATCTTCCCAGCGGGCATCGCGCTGGGCCAGCATGGTTTCCAGCGATGAATACAATTTCGGCAGTTCACGCAGGATCGTGTGGTCATAGAACGACAGGCCATTGGCCACTTCGTCCATGACGGACAGCTTGCTCGTGCGCAGCAGGCGCGTCTGCCACAGGGTGACGATGCCACGACCCAGCGCTTCTTCATTCTGCTCCGCCTCTTCCGGCGTCATTTGTACGCGGTCGCGCTCGCTCAACAGACGCGCGATGGCCATCTGGCAATTCTGGATGCTCTTGCGCTGCACTTCCGTCGGGTGGGCCGTGAACACGGGACTGACGAAGGCATCGTCAAAGAACGACGCCAGCGCATCGGCCTTGCCCGCGTCGAACACATTGCCGACGGCATGGCTGAGGCTACCCTGGCGCGGCGGCGAGCCGGCGATCAAATGGGCGCGCGTGCGGCGGATGTGGTGCTGGTCTTCCGCAATATTGGCCAGCAGCGAAAAATAGCTGAAAGCGCGCGTCAATTGCGTGGTTTCTTCCTGCGACAGCGCTTGCAGCGCAGCGGACAGCTGCGCGCGCGCCGCTTCATCATTGTCGCGGCGGAAACGGATGGCCAGCTGGCGCACATGCTCGATACGTTCGAAGGCGGGGTCGCCCAGGTGGTTGCGGATGGCGTCGCCCAAGAGACGGCCCAGCTGGCGGATATCGCTGCTCAGCAGCTCGTCTTTCACTTCATTCATTTGCATGGTATTCATTTCCTGGAGCGGCCACGGCGGCACCGCACAGATTGCGTAGTACGCGCTCCCCGGCCCGGGAAACGCTCATCATCCAATTTGTAGTAAATTTACCTTATTGTTTCACCATCCTCTTGATTTTCATCAGAAAAATCCATGCTCAAAGGGTTATAAAGGGCTTGCAAGCTATTTACCAGGGCAACAATATGAAAATTTACTACGCATTTGATCGAAAGGCAATCAACTTTTGCCTCTCGAGGCTGAAATGTGGCGTGAAAATGCGCAGCAGACCCGCTGCGGCAAGGCACTCTCCTGTATGCTGGCGGCTGAAACAAGGATGTAATCCACATCTTTACCGACCCGACTAGCGATGCGACTGACTGCCTATACCGACTACACCCTGCGCACCCTGATGTACCTGGGCGTGCACCGCGACCGCCTCGTGACCATCCAGGACATTGCCGACCTGCATGCCATCTCGAAGAATCACCTGATGAAGGTGGTGCATCAGCTGGGCCTGTCCGGCATCGTGGAAACCGTGCGCGGAAGGAATGGCGGCCTGCGCCTGGCGCGCGACCCGGCCGACATCAATATCGGCACCGTGGTACGCGAGACGGAAAGCGATTTCTTTATGGCGGAATGTTTTAACAAGGACAGCAACACTTGCCCGCTGACACCCGATTGCCTGCTGAAGGCCAGGCTGGGCCAGGCCACGGCCGCTTTCCTGGCCGTGCTCGACACAGTGACCCTGGCATCGATACTCGACGCGGCGCCGGGCGCGCCCGCGCTGGCGGCGGGCGTGATTCCCCTGCACCTGGCACAGTAGCAGGCGCACAAAAACAACAATGCCCGGCAAGCCGGGCATTGTTTTCTGCAAGGACTAGCTGATCAATCAGTGCGCGCTGGCGCCTGCCGCGCCGATGCCCGTTTCCGAGCGCATCTGCTGCGCTTCGTAGCCGGCGCGGTCGATGCGCGCGCGGGGGCTCTTGTCGAGCACCGAGAACAGCCAGATGCCGACAAAGCCTGCCGTCATCGAGAACAGCGCCGGCGACGCATACGGGAACAGCGCTTCGCCATGACCCAGCACGTCCACCCACACGGACTTCGACACCACCGTCAACGCGACTGCCGTGATCAAGCCCAGGAAGCCGCCGATGGTGGCGCCCCGCGTGGTGCAGTCTTTCCACAGCACCGACATGAACAGCACGGGGAAGTTGGCCGAAGCGGCGATGGCAAAGGCCAGCGACACCATGAAGGCGATGTTCTGCTTCTCGAACGCAATGCCCAGCACCACGGCAATGATGCCCAGCACGATCGTCGTCACGCGCGACACTTTCAATTCGTTGGCGCCCGTGGCCTTGCCCTTTTTGATGACGGTGGCATACAGATCGTGCGACACGGCCGACGCGCCCGACAGGGTCAAGCCCGCCACGACGGCCAGGATAGTGGCGAAGGCGACGGCCGACATGAAGCCGAGGAAGACGTTGCCGCCCACGGCCTTGGCCAGGTGCACGGCCGCCATGTTGTTACCGCCCAGCAGCTTGCCAGCCGCATCCTTGAACTCGGGATTGGTGCTCACCAGCACGATAGCGCCAAAGCCGATGATGAAGGTCAGGATATAGAAATAGGCGATCCAGGTGGTGGCCCAGAACACGGACTTGCGCGCTTCCTTGGCACTGGGCACCGTGAAGAAACGCATCAGGATGTGCGGCAGGCCGGCAGTGCCGAACATCAGCGCCATGCCGAACGAGATGGCCGAGATCGGGTCCTTGATGAAGGAACCGGGGCCCATGATGGCTTCCTTGGTGGCATGCACGTCCACCGACTTGGCAAACAGCGCTTCCGGGCTGAAGTTGAATTGCGCCAGCACGGCCACGGCCATGAAGGTGGCGCCGCCCAGCAGCATCACGGCCTTGATGATCTGCACCCAGGTGGTGGCCGTCATGCCGCCAAACAGCACGTAGATCATCATCAGGGTGCCCACCAGCACGACGGCGATCCAGTATTCGAGGCCGAACAGCAGCTTGATCAGCTGACCCGCGCCCACCATCTGCGCGATCAGGTAGAAGGCCACGACGACCAGGGTGCCGGACGCGGAAAAGATGCGGATCGGCGCCTGCTTGAAGCGGTAGGCGGCCACGTCGGCAAAGGTGAAGCGGCCCAGGTTGCGCAGGCGCTCGGCCATCAGAAAGGTGATGACGGGCCAGCCGACGAGAAAGCCGATGGCATAGATCAGGCCATCGTAGCCGTTCAAAAAGACGGCGGCGGAAATGCCGAGGAAGGAAGCGGCCGACATATAGTCGCCCGCGATGGCCAGGCCATTCTGGAAACCCGTGATGCCGCCGCCGGCCGTGTAGAAATCGGAGGCCGACTTGGTCTTCGCGGCCGCCCACTTGGTGACGAACAGGGTGAAGATGACGAAGGCGGCGAACATGATGATCGCCGTCCAGTTGGTGGGCTGCTTGACTGCCTGGCCCAGGTCGGCGCCGGCCGCCAGCACGCTGCTGCTGGCGCCCGCCAGCACGGCCAGGGCTGCCAGGCAGGCGAATGTGCGTTGCGTCGATGGGGCGCCGCTCATGCTTGCACCCGTGCCTGGATGGCGTTGCTCAGGTCGTCGAATTGCTTGTTGGCGCGGCGCACATAGATACCCGTGACCAGCACGGTAAACACGATGACGAACAGGCCGATCGGCATGCCCCAGGTCATCACGCCGGCACCCGTTCTCGTGGCGAGGAATTCCTTGTCGAAGGCGATGAGCAGGATGTAGCCGTAGTACACCAGCATCATCAGGCCCGTCAGCGCCCAGCCAAAGCGGGAACGTACCTTGACCAGCTGATGATAGTTGGGGTCGCTCTTGATTTTTTGAACGAGATCGTCATGCATTGTGTTGCCTCCTGTTATGTAAAAGCTGCTCTGTTGTTTTCGAGCTTGGATTCACAGTACAGCGCGAGGCTTACCCGCCCCTTACGGCAGCGGTTTTTTCTCGCGGCGACAACACGCGGCAGGCGGCACCATCAATTCAGTGCGGCAGCCGGTCCGAAGAATTCATGGTGCGTCTGCTGTTCCGGCACGCCCAGTTCGCGCAAGTATTGCTTGACGGCCCGCATGAATGGCTGCGGCCCCAGGAAGTAGGCATCGACGTCGCGCGAGGCCGGCAGCCAGTGCGCCAGTTGCTCCCTGTTCAGCAAGCCGACGGCGTCCGGCGCATCGTGTTCGCCTTCATGTTCCGCGTAGCAGTAATAGCGCTGCAGTTGCGGATGCTGGGCGGCCAGTGCGTCGATCTGCGCGCGGAATGCATGCACGCCCCGGTTGCGCGCCGCGTGGATGAAATGCACGGGACGCTTGCCGCGCAGGGCCGCCGCCAGCATGGCCAGGGTGGGCGTAATGCCCACGCCGCCGCTGATCAGCACCAGGGGCTTGTCGCTCTGCGTCAGCACGAAGTCGCCCGACGGCGGCGTCAGCTGCACGGTGTCGCCCGCCTGCACCTCGTCGTGGAAGAAATTCGACACCTTGCCGCCCTCTTCGCGCTTGACGCTGATGCGGTACGTCTGGCCATTGCTGGCAGCCGACAGCGAATACTGGCGGCGCATGGGCACGCCATCGACGGCGGCCAGCACGCCGATGTATTGGCCTGGCGCAAAGTCGAGCACGGGCCGGCCATCGGCGGACGCCAGCAGGAAGGACGTGATCTCCGCGCTTTCCACCGTCTTGCTGTGCACGGTAAAGTCGCGCGCGCCGCTCCAGCCACCGGGTGCGGCCGCCTGCGCCTTGTAGATGCGCCCTTCTTCGCCGGCCAGGATATCGGCCAGCTGGCCGTAGGCCGCGCCCCAGGCGTCGATGACGGCGTCGCTGGCCACCTCGGCGCCCAGCACTTCGCGGATCGCTTGCAGCAGGCTGGCGCCCACCAGCGGATAGTGTTCGGCACGAATCTGCAGGGCCACGTGCTTGTTGACAATGGTGGCCACCAGGTCGCCCAGCGCTTCGAGCCGGTCGATATGCTTGGCATACATCAGCACGCCATTGGCCAGCGCCCGCTGCTGGTCGCCGCTGTGCTGGTGCGCCTGGTTAAAGTACGGCAGCACTTCGGGATGGTCGCGGAACAGGTTCTTGTAGAAATGGCGAGTCAGCGCTTCGCCGCCCTGCTCGAGGATGGGGACGGTAGCCGTGATGATGGTGCGTTGTTGCTGGGTCAGCATGTAAAACTCCTGTGTATCTATCAGTAAGCGGCCTCAGGCGAGGGATTCTATGGCGGGATAAAGGTCATGGTCTTCGCGCCGCATGCGCTGGAACAGCGCGTGCAGCACGGTATTGGCTTCGCTGCGGAACGCTTCCGGCTCGGCTGCCAGGCGCACGGGCGTATTCCAGCGACCCGCAAAATCCAGGTAGGCGCCCGCGATGCCGTGCATCTCGTTTTCGTACTGGCGGCCCAGCTGGGCTACCCTGGCCACGCCGCACGCTTGCGCGGCCGGATACAGGTAGCGCTGCTCGACGGCCAGGTGCAGCTTGATCAAGCCGCTCATGGCAATGATCTGTTCGGCGATGGCCTGCGCCTGCGCGGCAACACCGCCGCGCGCCAGCTGGCGCAAGTCATCGATGGCGGCCAGGATGGCCAGGTGCTGCTGTTTGAATTTGTCGATATTCATGGCGTGTTTCTCTTGTTGAGTGCAGCCAGTGTAGCGGAATTCATTTAAACATGCAAATCATATACATCTTTAAATGGCGACAGTTTCTTGCGGAAATATGCACTGATTGCGCCACTATGTGCGGCACAGAACATTAGCTATGGCCATGCCTGCCTATAATTTATTCATCACAGCGCGTGCCCGCTTGCGGCCGCGCCGCACCCTCCACTCCAGCCAAGGATGAGCATGAGTATGAAGACGGACACGGTCAAGACGGGCACGGGCCAGGCGCAACAACTGGCCGGCATCATCAGCCAACACCACACGGAACTGCTGGACGGCTGGATGGCCGGCCTGATCTCCCGCCTGGTGCGGCGCGACAAGATCGCCGAAAACGAGCTGCGCCAGCAGGCCTCGCAATTCCTGCCGCTGCTGGCAGGCGCGCTGGAAAGCGGCGACTCGTTCGACATCGAAGGCGGCGCCTGGGACGACACGCGCCAGTTGCTCGCTGAAATATCGCAGTCGCGCGTGCGCCAGGGCTATTCGCCGATCGACACGGCCAGCTTCATGTTTTCCCTCAAGGAACCGCTGTTCGGCTATCTGCGCAAGGAAATCACGGCCCAGCCGCAGCAGCTGGGCGACGCCATCGTCAGCACCAGCAAGCTGTTCGACGAACTGGGCCTGCTGACCATCGCCATCTACCAGAAGGCGCGCGAACAGGTGATCCTGCGCCAGCAGCAGGAATTGCTGGAACTGTCCACGCCCGTGGTCCAGCTGTGGCAAAACGTGCTGGCCCTGCCCCTGATCGGCACGCTCGACAGCGCCCGCACGCAGGTGGTGATGGAAAGCCTGCTGCAAAAGATCGTCGACACGGGCGCCCTGATCGCCATCATCGACATCACGGGCGTGCCCACCGTCGACACCCTGGTGGCGCAGCACCTGCTGAAAACCATTGCCGCCGCGCGCCTGATGGGCGCCGACTGCATCATCAGCGGCATCCGCCCCCAGATCGCGCAAACCATCGTGCACCTGGGCGTGAACCTGGAAGACGTGATGACCAAGGCCACCTTGGCCGACGCCTTCGTCGTGGCCCTGAAACGCACGGGCTCCAGCATCACCTACCCGCAGCAGCACTGAGGCGCCCATGGAGAGAATCCCCATCTTACGCATGGGCCGGCTGCTGCTGGTGACGATCCAGGTGGACATGCATGACCGCCTGGCGATGACCTTGCAGGACGACCTGACCACGCGCATCGTGACGGACCGCGCCACGGGCGTGCTGATCGACATTTCCGCGCTCGACATCGTCGACTCCTTCATCGGCCGCATGATCAGCAATACGGCGGCGATGGCAAAAATCCTCGACGCGCGCACCGTGGTCGTGGGCATGCAGCCCGCCGTGGCCATCACCCTGGTGGAACTGGGGCTGACCTTGGAAGGCGTGAGCACGGCCCTGAACGTGGAACGGGGGATCAAGCTGCTGGAACGGGGCGGCGCATGCGCATGACGGAGGCGCCGTGCTAGGCGCACAAGGGCAGGCAGCGGCCCAGCCGACGCAGCAAATTCTGCCCCTGCACAGCGATGAAGATGTCGTGCGGCTGCGCAAGCAAGTACGCGACAGCATGGTCGCCATGGGTTTTGGCCTGATCGAACAGACCAAGATCATCACGGCGGCCAGCGAACTGGCGCGCAACACCCTGCGCTACGGCGGCGGCGGCGAAGCGCACATCGCGCGCGTCAGCGACGGCGCGCGGCTGGGGCTGGAACTGCGCTTTGTCGATGCGGGACCGGGCATCGAGGATATCACCCTGGCGCTGACCGATGGCTATACCAGCGGCGGCGGGCTGGGACTGGGGCTGGGTGGCGCCAAGCGCCTGGCCGACGCATTTCACATCGACACGGCGCCCGGCGCGGGCACCACCGTCACCATCGCGAAATGGAAGCTGTTTTGAATCACCAAGAGCCGTACCCTGACATTGCCAGGCAACGCAGTTTTCCCATCGGCGAACCGAGCGAAATCGCCGCGGCCCGCCGCGCCGGCAACGAGCTGGCGCGCCACATCGGCTTCGACGACGTGCGCACGGGCCAGTTGGCCATCATCATCAGCGAAGCGGCCACCAACATCGTCAAGCACGCGCAGCGCGGTGAAATCCTGCTGCGCAAGGTGCTGCGCGGCGGCACCAGCGGCATCGAAGTGCTGGCCATCGACAACGGTCCCGGCATGGCGAACGTGCGCCAGCACATGCAGGACGGCCATTCCACCACGGGAACCTATGGCGTGGGACTGGGCGCGATACGCCGATTGAGCCAGGAATTCGACCTGTACACGGCGCCCGGCAAGGGCACGGCGCTGATGATGGTGATATGGGGGCAGCACGCCAGCAGCGCCATTCCGGCCAGACCGAACTGGCAGATCGGCGCCGTGTGCCTGCCGCTGGCCTCCGAACAGGTATGCGGCGACGCCTGGAACGTCGTGTGCGAAGGCCATGAACTGAGCCTGATGGTGGCCGATGGCCTGGGCCACGGCCCGCTGGCGGCGCGCGCCTCGGAATGCGCCAGCGCGCTGCTGGAACACGACACGCCCGGCCTGCCGCCCCTGCCCGCCCCCTTCATCGAACTGGCCCACGGCGCCCTGCGCGCCACGCGCGGCGCGGCCATGGCGGTGGCGCATATCGACACCATGCAGCGCGAATTGCGCTATGCGGGCGTGGGCAATATCGCCGCCTGCGCCTTCGATGCGCGGCAGCGCAGGCATCTGCTGTCGCATAACGGCATCGTCGGCAGCAATCTGCGCAAGGTGCAGGAATTCCGCTTTCCATGGCAGCAGGGCACGACCTTGATCATGCATACGGACGGCCTGCATACGCGCTGGGACCTGGAACAGTATCCGGGCCTGGCGCACTGCCATCCCAGCCTGGTCGCCGCCGTGCTGTACCGCGATTTTTCGCGCGGACGCGACGACGTCACGGTGGTGGTGCTGCGCGAGCACGAGGAACACCAGGCTATATCAGCAGAAGGGACAGGTGCAGCATGACGCAACGCATATTGACGGCCCATATCGGCAGCGAACTCGATGTGGTGGGCGCGCGCCAGCGCGCGCGGCAGATCGCTGCCCTGTGCGGCTTCGGCGTGCAGGACCAGGTGCGCATCGCCACGGCCGTCTCGGAACTGGCGCGCAACGTCTACAACTACGCCGGCAGCGGCAAGGTGCATTTCGCCATCGACGGCTTGACGGCGCCGCAGGTGCTGAGCATCCGCATCGAAGACCAGGGCCCCGGCATCGCGCAGCTGGATCAGATACTGGCCGGCACCTACCGCTCGCACACGGGCATGGGGCTGGGCATCCTGGGCGCGCAGCGCCTGATGGACCGCTGTCACATCCGCAGCGCGCCGGGCGACGGCACGCAGATCACCCTGCACAAGCTGTTCCCGCGCGACGCGCCCCTGCTCGACGGGCAAAGCATCGGCACCCTGTCCGGCAGCCTGCAGGCGCTGCCTTCGGATATCACGCTCGCCGAAGTGCAGCAGCAGAACCGTGAACTGCTGAGCACCCTGGCCGAACTGAAGACGCGCCAGGACGACCTGCTGCAGCTGACGCGCGAACTGGAAGACACCAACCGGGGCGTGGTGGCGCTGTTCGCGGAACTGGACGAAAAAGCCGACCACCTGCGCCGCGCCGACCAGATGAAATCGCGCTTCCTGTCGAACATGAGCCATGAATTCCGCACGCCGCTCAGTTCCATCCGTGCCCTGTCCAAGCTGCTGCTCGACCGCATCGATGGCGAGCTGTCGGAGGAGCAGGAAAAGCAGGTGATGTTCATCCTGCAAAGCGCCGTCAGCCTGAGCGACCTGGTCAACGACTTGCTGGACCTGGCCAAGATCGAGGCGGGCAAGGTCGACGTGCACGCCAACAGCGTGCTGGTCGCCGACCTGTTCAGCGCCCTGCGCGGCATGCTGCGCCCGCTGCTGGTGTCCGATTCGCTCACGCTCACCTTCATCGACCCCGATCCGGCGCTGCACATCCACACGGATGAAGGCAAGCTGTCGCAAATCCTGCGCAACTTCATCTCCAACGCCCTCAAGTTCACGGAAGCGGGCGCCATCATCGTCAGCGCCACGCCGTTGCCGGAGCAGGATGCCATCTGCTTTTCCGTCTCCGACACGGGCCTGGGCATCGCCGCCGAAGACGTGCAGCTGATCTTCGAGGAATTCAGCCAGGTGGAAAACCACATGCAGCGCAAGGTCAAGGGCACGGGCCTGGGCCTGCCCCTGTGCCGCAACCTGGCCACCCTGCTCAACGGCACGGTGGCCGTGGAAAGCACGCCGGGCCAGGGTTCGCTGTTTTCCGTGATCCTGCCCGCCAGCTACCATGCGCCCGAAGGCAGCCTGCCGCCGTGCGCGCCCGCCAACGACAACGGCAACGACCAGCGCATCCCCGTGCTGGTGGTGGAAGACAATCCGCCCGTCCGCCTGCTGTATGAAAAATTCCTGGCCGGCAGCGAATTTCGCGTGGTTCCCGCGCGCAGCGTGCGCGAAGCGCAGGAACGCTGGGAACAGCAGCGCCCTGCGGCCGTCATCCTCGACATCCTGCTGCACGGCGAGACGGCCTGGCACTGGCTGGCCGAGCTGAAAAACGACCCGCTGCGGCGCCAGGTCCCCGTCATCGTCGCCACCGAGATCGACGACGTGCGCAAGGGCCTGGCCCTGGGCGCCGACGCCTATTACATCAAGCCGCTGCCGCGCCAGCAATTGCTGGCCACCCTGCGCGCGCTGATCGGCAATCAACATCACCGGCAAGAGCCGGTTCCGCCGCAAGGCACAACCACCGAGGACAATGCGCATGCGACCGGATAACAATAGCGATGCTCTGATCCTCAACGTCGATGACAGCGACGGCGCCCGCTACGCCAAGTCGCGCATCCTTCAGCGCGCCGGCTTCAAGGTCATCGAAGCATCGAACGGGGGCGACGCCCTGCTGCGCGCGCGCCAGGACCGCCCCAACCTGATCCTGCTCGACGTCAAGCTGCCCGACATCAACGGCCTGGAAGTGTGCCGCCAGTTGAAGGGCGGCGCCGAGACGAACACCATCCTCGTGCTGCAGACGTCCGCTTCCTGCATCGGCTCGGCCGACAAGATACGCGCGCTCGACGGCGGCGCCGACAATTATCTGGTCGAGCCGATCGAGGCGGACGAACTGATCGCCAACGTCAAGGCGCTGCTGCGGCTGGGCCGCGTCGAGCGCGCGCTGCGCGACGTGGACCGCCGCAAGGATGAATTCCTGGCCACCCTGGCGCACGAACTGCGCAACCCGCTGGGCCCCATCCGCACGGCGCTGGCCTTGCTGTGCAAGCTCGATCCAGTCGTGCCGGCCGCGCAGGACAATGCGCGCCGCACCATCGCCCGCCACACGGACCACCTGGTGCGCCTGGTGGACGACCTGCTCGACGTGTCGCGCATTTCGCAGGGAAAAATCTCGCTGCAATGGGAAAGCGTGAGCCTGGCCAGCGTCATCCGCAGCGCACTGGAAACGAGTTCGCACAGCGTCGAGGCGCGCGGCCATGCGCTGGACGTGAACCTGCCCAGGGAAGAACTGTGGGTCTGCGGCGACGCCGTGCGCCTGTCGCAGATCGTCGCCAACCTGCTGCTCAACGCGGCCAAGTTCACGGCGCCGGGCGGGCGCATCGCGATTTCCGCCGCGCGCGAAGGCGACAACGTGCGTATCCGCCTCAGCGACAACGGCATCGGCATTGCCGCGGCCAGCATCGACAGCATCTTCGGCCTGTTCGAGCAAAGCGGCCACGCGCCCGACCGGGTGCAGGACGGCCTGGGCATCGGCCTGTCGCTGGTGCGCAACCTGGTGACCCTGCACGGCGGCCAGGTCAGCGTGTGCAGTCCCGGCGTGGGACTGGGCAGCACCTTCGAAGTCACCCTGCCGCTGGACGCCAACGTGCCGCTGCCGGCCGCCGCGCCGCTGCCGGCAGCGGCCACCGGCGGCAGCCAGCGCATCCTCGTCGTCGACGACAACCTCGATGCGGCCGACACCCTGGCCGAATTGCTGGAAATGTACGGCCACACGGTGCGCACTGCCTACACGGGCGCGCAAGCGACCGAACGCACCCTGGAATTCAAGCCCGACATCATCTTTCTCGACATCGGCCTGCCCGACATGAGCGGCTACGAGGTGGCCGTGCAATTGCGCCAGTTGCCGATACCGCAGCAATTCCTGCTCGTGGCGCTGACCGGCTATGGCCAGGAACACGACCGCCAGGCCGCCCTGCAGGCCGGTTTCAACGAGCACTTCGCCAAGCCCGTCGATTTCGGCAAGCTGGCCATGCTGGGATTGCATATCGCCCCATGAGCGGGACCGGCCATCCGTAGACCAGGCGTCGGCTATAATCGGCCGATGCCAGGCGCGACAGGTTCGGCCATGCCGCCATGCTGTCGACGCGTCCGCCGCGCCGGGCACCCCACCACTGGAACCATGACATGAAAACCCGCACGCCGCTGCTGCGCATCACCATGATACTGGGCGCCCTGCACGCCCTGCTGGGCTGGCTGCTGCTGCCGGCCCTGCCCGTGGGGCTGGCCGGCTGGCTGCTGGGCGGCCTGGTGCTGCTGGCGTCGACCATGCTCATGCCGATGACTATCTTCGCCCGCGCCGTCACGAATGATGCGCGCCTGGCAGACCGTCTGGTCTGGGCAGGTTCGCTGTGCATGGGCTTTTTTTCCTCGCTGTTCGTGCTCACCGTGCTGCGCGAGCTGCTGATGCTGATTCCCGCCGTCCGCGCACACGCGCAGGCGTCCGCCGTGGCGACCCTGGTCCTGGCGTTGCTGGCCACCGTCGTCGGCTTCCTCAACGCCCGCAGGGTGGCGCGCGTGCGCGAGATCGACGTGCCCATCGCGGGCCTGCCGCCGGCACTGCACGGCTACACCATCGTGCAGCTGAGCGACATCCACGTGGGCGCCACCATCCAGCGCGCCTATGTGGAAGCCATCGTCGCGCGCGCCAACGGCTTGCAGGCGCACCTCATCGCCATCACGGGCGACGTGATCGACGGCACGGTGGCGCAGTTGGCCAGCCATACGGCGCCGCTGGGCGAGCTGCGCGCGCGCCACGGCGTGTTCCTCGTCACGGGCAACCACGAATACTATTCGGGCGCCGCGCCGTGGGTGGCGGAATTTCGCCGCCTGGGCCTGCGCGTGCTGATGAACGAACATGCGGTCATCGAGCACGGCGGCGCGCGCCTGGCCGTCGCCGGCGTCACCGACTACAGCGCGGGCGCATTCGACCCGGCCCAGAAAAGCGACCCGCAAGCGGCCATCGCCGGCGCCCCGGCCGGCATCCCCCGCATCCTGCTGGCGCACCAGCCGCGCAGCGCGCCCGAGGCCGAAGCGGCCGGCTACGACCTGCAGTTGTCGGGCCACACGCACGGCGGCCAGTTCTGGCCGTGGAACCTGTTCGTGCCGCTACAGCAGCCCTACGTGGCGGGACTGCACCGGCAAGGCCGTTTGTGGATCTATGTCAGCCGCGGCACCGGTTACTGGGGCCCGCCGAAACGCATCGGCGCGCCGGCGGAGATTACGAGAATCAGGCTGGTGGCGGCGTAAGTCGGCGGCAGACAGCCCGTCGGAGACGCGCTTGCTCATAGACAGTTTCACGAACTCAGCTCCCCCCCTCCAGGGCAGCTGCTTATTTTCGTGCCAAGTTTCAATGCAGTTCGCGAGTCCGGATGGCTTACCCCGTAAGAAAAGACCATGCAGCCCATGTAGATGACAAGCACCGCATAGAACCATTTTGAACGGAAAAAACCGTACCTGACATAATCATCAGGGACGATATGGGCGCCAACGGCGGCATCACTTCTTAATGTGCGGAAGAGCTTTCGCGCGCCATACAACTGAAGAAATGTGCCTGCAATAACCCAGCCCGATGAGAACTCGGGGCTTAACTTTCCGCAGCCAGCTAAAAAATGTACATCGATGAATATTGCAATGGCCAATACGGACACAAAAAATATCTTTTTGGTTTTAGGCATTTTATTCACCCCTGCTCCGCCCAGCTGGCCATCCACGCCTCGTAACGCGCCACCACCGCCGGCGGATTCAAACGCGCCAGCGCGCCTTCCACCGGCTCGCTGTCGCTGACTTCGAACAGCAGCACGCTCGCGTCGCGCTGCGCGCCCGTGCCGAGTATGCCTTCCATATCGAGCTGCGCCAGCGCCGCGATGCAGGCGTCGAACACGCCGCTGCGCAAGGTGATGAAGTCCACGTCGAACGGCAGCTCGCGGTGCGCCTGCAAGAGCAGGCGGTAGGCGCTGTCGAAGTACGCGCCGCCATCCTCGAACGCCCACTCGGCGGGATTCCACAGCATTTCCTCGCCATACTCCGAGGCGGCCAGCGCCTCGCGGCTATTTGCCATGAGAGCGATGGTCATGGCACTGTCGTCGCTCACCAGCGCGACAGCGTCGATGTGCTGGCCGGGATGCGCGCGGCGCGCGGCATCGACAGCCAGGCGCGCGGCATCCGCCACCAGGCTTTGCAGCAGCGCGAAATCGAACACGGCCGGGTCGATGGCCGTGGCACGCGCCAGCGCGTAGCCATCGGCCAGGGCAGCCTGGCCATACGCCGCGTACGCGGCATGCGCTGCGGCTTCGCTGACGTACTGCGAGCGCGTCTCCTCGCCCCACGTCATGGCCGCACCGCTGGCCGTCCAGACGGTCGTGCCGAATACGCGCGCTTCCCGGAAGCGGGCCGGCTGGTCGCCGTCGAAGGTGTAGAACAGGCTGTAGTTGCTATGCATGGATTTTTTCATCGTTTAATCGGGCCGTATCTGCGCGGCGAAGTCGCGCTGGCGGAACTGCTCCAGCAAAAAATCGACGAACACGCGCGTCTTCGCGGGCAGCAGTTTCTTGCTGGGATAGTACACGGACAGGGGGCCGGAATCGGCATGCCAGCCGGGCAGCAACCGGATCAGGGCGCCGCTGCGCAAGTGGGCCAGCGCGTGCGGCATGGGCAACAGCGCCACGCCCACGCCCAGGATGGCCGCCTGCGCCATCGCTTCCGGATCGTCGAAGATGGCGCGGGGCCGGCATTCGGCCACGCCTTCGCCGCCCACGCCATCGCGCAGTATCCAGCTGCGCAGCCTGCCGCTGCCGGCCGAGCGGCGCGCCACGCCGTCGAAGTGCGCCAGGTCAAGCGGATGCGTGGGCATGGCTTTGTCCCGCATGAAGGCGGGCGACGCCGTGGCGACGATGTGGGCGTGGCCCAGTTCGCGCGCCACCACGCCGGGCGTCAGTTCAATGCCGCCGCCGATGGCCACGTCAAATCCCTCGCCGATCAGGTCCACTTGCCGGTTGTCGAAATGGCAGTCGGGGATGACGCCCGGATAGCGCGCGATGAAGTCGCCCAGCAGGGGAACCACGTAGCTGCGGCCGAACGACGGCGCCATGCTGATTTTTAATATGCCTGCCGGCTGGCCACCCTCTTCCGCCACGCCGGCGATCGCTTCCTGCAAGGTGGACAGGGCGCCGCCTATCTGCAGCAGGAAACGCTCGCCCCCTTCCGTCAACGTCAGCTTGCGCGTGCTGCGCTGGAACAGCCGCAGTCCCAGGCTCGCTTCCAGCCGCGCCACGTTCTTGCTGACGGCGGCCGGCGTCAGTCCCAGGCGGCGCGCGGCCGACGAAAAGCTGCCCAGTTCGGCAGACAGCACGAAAGATTGCAAGTGATTGAGGGCTTCCATGTGCCTATTCTACCCTCTCATTTGATAACAATGGTTGAAAGTGATTGTAATGATTCATGGCTAGCGCGGCAGGAATGAAAGGCAGATACTGAATTCCTCGACTCCTCACTCAGAAAGCACATCATGCAAACCCAAGCCACCACCAGCACCGCCCTGTCACTGCAAGACAAGATCGCTTTTGTGACGGGCGGCTCGCGCGGCATCGGCGCCGCCATCGTCCAGCGCCTGGCACGCCAGGGCGCCACCGTCGTCTTCACGTATCAAAGTTCCGCCGCCGAAGCGCAGGCGCTGGCCGCCAAGGTGGAGGCCAACGGCGGCAAGGCACTGGGCGTGCAGGCCGATGCGGCCGATGCCGACGCACTGACGGCGGCCATCGACAAGGTGGCGGCGCAGTTTGGCAAGCTTGATATCCTCGTCAACAACGCGGGCGTGTTCCTGCCCGGTTCCATCGACGATTTTTCGCTGGCAGACTTCGACAAGACCGTGGCCGTCAACGTGCGCGCCGTGTTCGTGGCCATCAAGGCGGCCGTGGCCCACATGCAGACGGGCGGACGCATCATCAACATCGGCAGCACGAATGCGCACCGCATGCCGTTCGGCGGCGCGGCCGCCTACGCCATGAGCAAATCGGCGCTGAGCGGCCTGACGCAAGGCCTGTCGCGCGACCTGGGTCCGCGCGGCATCACCATCAACAACGTGGAACCGGGTCCCGTGGCCACCGACATGAACCCGCCCACGGGCGACTTCGCCGACCTGATGCACGGCCTGATGGCCCTGCCCCGCCACGGCAGCGCCGATGAAATCGCCGGCATGGTCGCCTACCTGGCCAGCGAAGAAGCGGCGTTCGTCACGGGCGCCGGACTGAAGATCGACGGCGGTTTTGCCGCCTGATCCCCCGCACGCGCCACGGTCCCGGCATTACGCCGCCGGGGCCAGTCCGAACATCAGCGAGCGGTGCGCTGCCACGCCAGCCATGGCGCCATCGGCCACCGCGAACGCCACGCTGCCGGCCATGCGGCCCGCATCGCCGCAGCAAAAGACGCCAGGCACGCTGCTGGCCTTTTGCTCGTCGGTGCGCACGAACGGACCCATGGCCCCCTCTTCCAGAGTGCAGCCCAGCTCACCGGCCAGGGAACTGGCCGGACGGGTGCGGGTCGCCACGAACAGGCCGGCCATCGCATGGCGGCCGCCATCCTGCATGACCACGTCGGCCACGCCGGCGATCTGCGCCACGGGCGCGCGCACCACCGTCACGCCGCGCGCAGCCAGTTGCTCCAGCTGCGCGCCATCGGGCTCGAACGCGCCATTGAGAAAGAAAGTCACCGTGCCCCAGTCGGGCAGCATCAGCGCATGGTGCATGGAGAGGGGGCCGGTGGCCAGCACGCCGATGGCGCCCTGCTCCAGTTCATAGCCGTGGCAGTACGGGCAATGGAAGACGCTGCGGCCCCAGCGCTCGGCCAGGCCATCGACGGGCGGCAATTCGTCGATCACCCCGGTGGCCAGCACCAGCCGGCGGCCCCGCACGAGCGTGCCGTCTGCCAGGGTCACGTCGTAGCCATCGCCCTCGCTGCTGGCCGCCGCCCGCACGGCCGTGCCATCCAGCCAGGACACGGTGGCATACGCCATCAGCTGCGCCTTGCCCTCGGCCACGATGGCGGCCGTTCCGCTGCCGTCGCGGGTGAGGAATCCGTGGGAATGGCTGGCGTAGCGGTTGCGGCGCTGGCCGCCATCGACGACCAGCACGCGCCGGCGGGCCCGCGCCAGTTGCGTGGCGGCCGACAGGCCAGCGTAGCTGCCGCCGACGATGATGGCGTCGAACGGGGCGGCAGACGCGGCGGCGCCTTGGAATTCAGGATTGCTCATGCATTGCTCCTTGGTGGGTGTCGTATTGTTGGCTGAAGCGTTCGGCCAGGTCGGCCAGGGTGACGGCGCCAAAGCGCTGCATCAGCAGCGCCTGCGCTTCGTCGAAGGCGCCGGCCAGCGACTGGTTGACCACCTGCTCGACCAGGCAGCCCGGCTGGTCGACGCGGTTGCCCATGGCGAAGATGGTGGGCGAACCCACGGCCACGTAAATATCGTGCAGGGTGACGCGGTGCAGGTCGCAGACGATGCGCCAGCCGCCGCCATGCCCCTTGACCGAGGCCACGTAGCCCCGCTCGCGCAAGCCGGCCATCACACGCCGCACCAGCACAGGGTTGGTGTCCAGGTAGGCCGAGAGTTCGTCGGACGTCATCGGGCGTCCCGCGTGGGCCATGTGCAGCAGCACGTGGAGGATCGATGATAGTTTGCTGTCGCGTCTCATGTAACCAATGGTAGTACATGAAATTCACATATGCAAGCAAGTTGCATTTTTCGGCATAAAAAAAGGGGTCAGACCCTTTGGGTCTGACCCCAGCCGTTGCTTCAGGGTGTTTTGTTAACGTGCCTATGCATCCTTGCGCCGGCGTCCCCGCCACCACAGCAGCAGTGCCAGCAGCACCAGCACGCCGACGATGATGCCTGCGCGGGCCAGGCCGATCAGGTTGGACGGCGCGCCGCCGTTGCGCAGGGTCGTCACCTGCTCCGCCGTCACCTTGACATCGGGGTTGCCGTACATCGTCTGCACGTAATTGCCCAGGGTGACGATCTGCTCGTCCGACAGGGTCTGGCGGAAGGCGGGCATCAGGTGTCCTGCAGCATGACTGCCGTTGCCATCCTGCCGCTCCACGCCATCGAGGATGGCCATCACCAGGTTGTTGCTGTTGCTGCGGCCCGTCACCGAGTTGTGGAACAGGGGCGGCAGGCTGCCGTCGAAACTGCCCTCGCCCCTGGCCTGGTGGCAGCTGGCGCACTGCGCATCGTACAGCTGCGCACCCGACATCTTGTTCAGGTTTTGCGGCAGCGGCACGCCGCGGATGGCGGCCAGCTCGTCGCCCGCCTTGCCCCATTGCGTCACCGGCCGCGTATCGGCCTTGTCGCGGATGGCCGGCACGCTCTTGACGTAGTGGGCGATGGCGTTCAGGTCCGCGTCGCTCAGGTGCTTCAGGCTATGGTCGATGGCTTCGGCCATCGGTCCCGCCGCCTGCGCCTTGTTCGCGGCACGGCCCGTGCGCAGGTAATCGACCAGTTCCTGCTGGCTCCAGCCGCCCACGCCGCTGTTGCTGTCCGACGTGATGTTCGGCGCATGCCAGGTGCCCAGGTCGGCGCCGCCCAGTTCCTTCGACAGCTGCTCGGCCATCAGCGCATTGCGCGGCGTGTGGCAGGTGGTGCAGTGGGCCAGGCCTTGCGCCAGATAGGCGCCCCGGTTCCACTCCATGCTTTTCGCCGTATCGGCCACGAAGGGCTTCTTGTCGAGGAACAGCATATTCCAGCCCGCCATCGACAGCCGGATATTGAACGGGAACGGCAGGTCCGTCGCCTGCGCCGGCGCCGCATCCACGGCCGCCACGCCGTGCATGAAGTAGTCATACAGGGCGGCCGTGTCCTCGTCCGTCACCTTGGCGTAGGCCGTGTACGGCATGGCCGGGTACAGGTTGGCGCCGTCGGCGCGCACGCCGTGGCGCACGGCATCGGAAAACTGCTTGAGCGTGTAGTTGCCGATGCCGTGCGTGGTCGACGGCGTGATGTTGGTGGCGACAATGGCCCCCAGCGGCGTGACCAGGGACAACCCGCCCGCCATCGGCTGACCACCGGGCACGCTGTGGCAGGCGATGCAGTCGCCGGCCGTAGCCAGGTAGCGGCCACGCTCGATGGCGGCCGCATCCGGGCCGGCCGCCAGCACGGGCAGAGCCAGGGCGAGCAAGGCGGCACCGGCCGCCATTCTGAAGGTCGCCATCATGCTGTGCCTCCCGCTTGTTCGTCGAGGATGTGCTTGACGGTGCGCAGCGCCACGGCCAGGCCGTTTTCCGTCGAGTTGCAGGTACCGGACGTGGGCAGCACGCCGGTGCTGCACAGGAACAGGTTGGCGTGGTCGAAGGTGCGGCCCCATTGGTCGCACACGGCCTTGGCGGGGTCGGAACCCATCGACAGGGTGCCGCAGATGTGCTGGTTGTTGGCAAACACGCCTTCCTTGCTATGGCGCAGATTGGTGCCGCCCATCAGCTTGGCGATCTTCTCGAAATCCTGCTTCGAGCGCTCGTGGCCCCGCTTCGTGTACTCGTCGATCGAGTAGTGCGCCTGCGGCTTGGGGATGCCCATGGCGTCCTTCTCGCTGCTCAGGGCAATGCGGTTCTCCGGATTCGGCAGCACTTCCAGCACGTTTTTCAGGCTCATTTCGCGCGCCGAGCGGAAACGCAGCTGCTGTTCGAATGCCTCGCCAAACACGCCCTTGCCGATCAGCTCCTTGGTGGCGCCGTCGACGCGCGAGATGTTCGTGAAGTCCAGGCGGTACGGCGAGTGCTGGCTGCGGAAATCGCCATCGCGCATGGTGTTGATGGAATTGGGGCTTTGCGGGCCCCGGCCCAGCCACAGGTCTTCATCGGCGTCGAAGGTGATCGAGGTGCTCGGGTGGTCCATCAGGTTGCGGCCCACCATGTCGCTGCTGTTGGCCAGGCCGTTCGGGTATTTGTCCGAGGCGGAAACGAGCAGCAAACGGGGGCTTTCGATGCCGTTGGCGGCGAGGATGAAAGTCTTGGCCGTGACGCGGTGGCTTTTCTTGTCCACGTCGTAGTACAGGGCAGCCGTGATGCGGCCCTGCGCGTCGTGTTCCAGCTTGTAGACGTTGGCATTGCAGACGATCTTCACGCCGGCCGCTTCGGCCTGCTGCGCGGCGATGCCGCCGTGGTATTGCGCATCGATGGGGCAGATCGGCTGGCAGCTGTTGTTGCCGCAGCAGGCCGGGCGGCCATCGTAGCTGACGCTGTTGCGCGCCACCGTGTTGCCCACCACCTTGAACGCGGGGTCGAGGCGCTCGCGGATGCGGCGCATGGCGTACGGCTCCGTCACGGATGCCATCGGAAACGGCTGCTTGCGCGGCGAACCCGTGTTCTCCGCGCCCGAGACGCCCATGATCTCCTCCGCTTCCTGATAGAACGGCTCCAGGTCTTCGTAGCTGATGGGCCAGTCGACGCCCACGCCATACAGGGTATGGATGCGGAAGTCGTTCGGCACGTTGCGCCACGCCTGCGCGGCCCAGTGCCACGACGTGCCGCCGAACTGGCGGATGTATTCGGCCGGATACGGATACGGGCCGGCCTGCACCAGATAGCCGTTATCCTTGGGCTGGTAGATCGGGTGCGGCGCCGTGGCGACGGACGGATACGGCGACATCCAGTCGCTGCGGCGCGTCGTGTTGCGGAAACGGGCGACGATTTCGCCGCGCGACACGCGCGGTCCTGCTTCCAGGATCAGCACCGAGGCGCCTGCCAGCGCCAGCTTGCGCGCGGCCAGGGAGCCGATGATGCCGGAGCCGATCACGAGGTAATCGGCAGAGAGTTCTTCAGCCATGATGGCTCCTTAAATTGGTTTTCTGGCCCAGCTGCCGTAGGCGCCGTAGGAATACGTGGGAGGCTTGAGCACGTCGGCCACGACGGCCGCGTTCAGCGCCTGCTCGTAGGCGACGCAGACGGCCGCCTCGCCCGTGCCCACGATGCCCAGGTACCAGGCGCTGGCGATCTGGCGCGGCAAGGCGGCCAGCGGCGATTGGGCGGGAGCGAGCGCATCGAGCGCTTCCTGCAGCCCGGCCGCCTGCAAGCCTTGCGCATTGATCAGGGCCAGCAGCGCGCGCACGTTGGCGGGAAAGGCGGCGTCCTGCGCCACCAGCGCGTCGTACAGGCGCCTGGCCAGCACGGGGTCGAGCACCTGCCGTCCCACCAGCATGGCCGACACACCGAGGAAGGCGCCCTGCTCCGCATTGGCGACCGGCTCGGCCAGCGCCCAGGGAATCAGCGCCGCCGCCGAAGCCGACAGCAAGCCGGCCAGCACCATGCGGCGGCCGGGATTCAGAGGGCCGCGGCCCTCATTGTTATGTGTAGCGTCCAATTGAAGCTCCCGTGAGTTCAGCAACCGTTCAGAAAGAATGCTTGAGACCGACCATCACCACCGTCTGGCCGCCGTTCGACGACGGCGTGCCGTTTTGCGAATCGCCCACCGAGGCGACGGCATCGGCGATGGCGCCGTTCTGGGCCAGGGTCTGGCCGCGCGCCAGCTGGCGCGCTTCGATCAGGTAGATGGCGGTGCGCTTCGACAGCGCATACGTCTGTTCGAACGACAGTTGGCGGTAGCGCGCGCGGTCGGCGATGCCGTTGGCGCGGCTGGCGAAGGTGTCGCTGTAGCCGGCGGCCAGGAACCACTGCGGCGTCAACTGGTAGCTGGAAATCAGGCCGGCCGTGTTGAAGATGGCCGTGTCGCGGAAGGCCGAGCGGCTGCCCGCCTGGTATTGCACATTGCTGGCATTGGCCCCCACCATCCACTTGCCCATGGTATAGCGCGCGCTGGCGGCGATGAACGCTATGCTTTCCGCCGAGGCGTAGCCCTGGTTGATGGCCGAGATGCCGAAGCTGCCCGAAGCGTTGTCGCTCCAGCCGGCGCCATTCTGTCCATTTTTCAGTTTCAGGTAGCCGAGCGCGAATTCGGCCGGGGACGTGCTGTACTTGACGGCGGCGCTGAAGCTGCTGCCCACGGCATTGCCGTCGGCCGCCTCGCCGAAGCCGTACTGGGCGCTGGCCTGCAGGCCGCGCCAGGCAGGCATGCTGTAGGTGATGGAATTGCTGATGCGCACGGTCGTATCGAGGCCGTCGATATCGCCCGGATGGGCGCCGGTGGCGCCCGTCAAGACATTGCTGGACGCCAGAGAGCCGACCAGCAGGTAGTACGGCGTGTACTGGCGGCCGGCCGTCACGGTGCCGTAGGCTGCCGATTGCAAGCCCACGTAAGCCTGGCGGTTGAACAGGGAGCTGGCGGAACTTTGCGCGCCCGTATCGCTTTCAAAGCCATTTTCCAGCAAGAACAGCGCCTTCAGGTCGCCGCCCAGGTCTTCCACGCCCTGGAAGCCGATCTTACTTGCGGACAAGCTGCCGCTGCGCATATAGGTATTCGAATTGCCGCCCTGGTTGCTCGCGTAGGCGGTGGCCGCGTCGACCACGCCATAGATGCTGACATTGCTTTGGGCGCAAACGTTTGCGCCGATGAGCGTGGAGACGGCCAGCGCCGCAGCGCGCATGCAAGTATTGTTCATTATTTTTCCTGATTTTCCTGTTTTATTGTACGCCCGACAAGTATTGCCGCCGCATGGGCGACATACCGGCTGTGGCGCCGCGTTGCGGCCCCGTCCAGCGCGTGGGGCGTCCGCTTTTGTTCTTGATTTGGATCAAGTGAGGCAAATTATACGCTTATTTACTCACATGTAAGTAATTGACTGTAAGGCGTAGTCTTATAGCAAAACTTTCTTGTGTCTTATAGTAAAACGGGCAGGCGCGCGGGCGCACGCCTGGCAGGATGCGGAAATACGCGGAACAGGCATGGAAAAGGCAGCGGCGGCGCGTGTGGGAAAACACGCGCCGGTGGGCAATCAAGCAGGCGGGAAAGAGCGGAAAGGTCAGCGCAGGATGGCGGGCGCCACCGGCAGGGTTTCGAGGGCAATGAAGGCTTCCAGGGTGCGGCGCATGTCTTCGAACACTTGCTTGCCATAGGCCGCTTCCAGGTGTTCATATTGCAAGTCGATCAGCTTGCCCATCTGCAGCAGCAGGCTGGCGCCCGCTTCCGACAGGTGCACCTTGCGGCGCCGCTGGTCGCCTTCGAACTTGCTGCGCCCGATCAGACCGATTTCTTCCATGCGCGCCAGGATGCCGCTCATGCTGGGACTGGAAATCTGGCAGATGTCGCACAGCTCGCGCGGTTCCAGCGTGGGACTTTCGTTCAGCGCGCGCATGATGCGCCACTGCTGCTCCGTGACGCCGAAGTGGTTGAGGATGGGGCGGAAATGCTGGAGCAGGCTGTCGCGGGCCTTCAGCAGCAATTGCGGCATGTTCGGATAACGGATCGGTAGCTGCAAGCGGAACTCCCTCGGTGCGCGGAAAAATTAGCGTAATTATACGGCCCGTCCACTGCAAACGGCAGGCTGGCAACGATGTATTTTTCGCTACGCCCGCCCCTCCCCGCCATCCTCCCCTTGCCCCGCATGCGCGTGCACGGACCACAGCACGCCCGCCGTCAGCAAGACCATGGCCGCCCATTCCAGCGGCCGCGGCATGCGCTGCGCGTAAACGAAGCCGTACAGCAGCGCGAACAGCGTCTCCGACAAGATCAGCTGGCCCGACAAGGTGACGGGCACCAGGCGCGACGCCAGGTTCCACAGGTAGTTGCCGATCACGGAAGCGCCCAGCGCCAGCAGCAGGCACACGAGCCAGAAATGGGCCCAGTCGCGCGCCGGTCCGCCATCGGGGCCGCCCGCCGGCTGCAGCGCCAGCGCCGCGGCGCCCACGGCCAGGGCGATGACGCCGCTGGCCAGGCCATACAGCATGGCCCACTCCACGGCACTGAAATGCGCGTGGCGCTTGAGGAAGCGGGCATTGTCGAGCGCATACCAGGTCCAGCACGCGAGCGCGCAGATGGCGCACAGCACGCCGGCCAGCTTGTGCGCCATGCCGGCGCCGCCCGCGCTGCCGGCATGGCTGAAGATATCAAGATTGATGCAGGCGATGCCCAGGGCCACCACCAGCAACGGCAGGGCCAGGCGGCGCAGAGGCAGCGCGCCGTGGTCCTTGTGGCCGAAAACCGTCACGCTCAAGGGCAGCAGGCCGATGATCAGCGAGGTGGGTGCCACGCCGGCCAGCTTGACGCCGTAGGCCAGCAGCAGGTAGTAGACGACATTGCCGGCCAGCGCCTGGCGCAGCATGGCCAGCCAGTCGCCGCCTCGCAGGCGCCGCAGCAGGGGCAGGAGGCGCGGCAGCATCAGCCCGGCCGCCAGCGCGCCGTAGC
This sequence comes from Janthinobacterium sp. P210006, assembly GCF_036231885.1. Taxonomy (NCBI): domain Bacteria; kingdom Pseudomonadati; phylum Pseudomonadota; class Betaproteobacteria; order Burkholderiales; family Oxalobacteraceae; genus Janthinobacterium; species Janthinobacterium sp. P210006. The sequence continues at coordinate 728,641 of NZ_JAZARD010000002.1, forward strand.
AGATGTAGCGGCCCACCATCAGCTCGACCGGTGAAAAATCGGGCAGCAAGACGGGCACAATGAAAACGGCGCCCCAGAAGGCGCCGGCCAGCAAACCCGATACGATCCCACGCCACATGCAGCCACACCCGCGTCTTCATTCAAAGACGCCAGTATAGGGTATGCAGAACAGCGCGGCGCGCCGCATCGCGCGATCGCTTCAGCCCCTGGCTTTTCTCTGTTCGGGAATGAAGTGCTCGCGCACGGCCTTGGCCAGCAAGCCAGGCGGCAGCAAGCCCTGGCCCAGCAGGAAGTTGTTGAAGGCCAGGCGGTCGAATTTCTCGCCCAGCGCCAGCTCCGTTTCCGCGCGCAGCTGCAGGATGCGCGTATAGCCGTAGAAATAGCTGCCCGCCTGGCCCGGCGAATTGAAGGTGTAGCGGTCCAGTTCCTGGCGCGCCATCGCTTTCGACAGCATCACTTCATCCGTCAGGATGCGCCCTGCTTCCTCGCGCGTGACCTGGCCCAGGTTCAGCATCGGGTCGAGCATGGCGCGCGCCGCGCGCAGCATGCGGAACTGCAGCGCGATGAACTGGCCTTCGGCCGGCTCGTAGGGAATCATCTCCGCTTCCGCGTACAGGGCCCAGCCTTCCACATTGACGCTGTTGAACGCATACAGGCTGCGCGCCTGCGACACGCCCCGCTCCACCATGGCGCTGAACTGCAGCTCGTGGCCGGGACGGCCCTCATGCGCGCTCAGGGTCCAGGCGGCGCCCGCGAAATTGAAATCGTCATAGGCCTCGCCCTTGCCGCTGGCGGCCGGATTACTGACGGGCAGGACGAACTGGCCGTGCTCCCCCGTATTGCCGATCAGCGGAGGCGGACGCATATGCGGCGCCGGCTGGGCGGCCGATTCGGCGTCGGACGCCAGGCGCATGGTCATGGCGCGCGCCGGAATGTCGACCACGCGCTGCTGGCGAATGCGTTCCTCGAGCTGCGTATTGACGCCCTTGTAGTGCGCCTCGAGCTGCTCGTTGGGGATGGAGTCCGCTTTCAGCGCGCGCAGCACCTGGCGGTAATCAGTGCCGTCGACACCCTTGAGCGACATTTTCGCCGCCACCACGGGCGCCAGTGCCTGCATGGCTGCGCGCGTTTCCAGGTAAGCCACCTGCGCCCGTTCGACCAGCGCGCGCGGCTCGATGTCGATGCCCACCTGTTTCAGGTGGAACGCATACAGTTCGGGCGCCATGCGGAAATCCGTGCGCGACAGGGGCAGCACCACCTGCTTTTCCCATGCCGCATACTCGTTCAGCTGCTGCTCCATGGCCGCCAGCGCGGCTTCGGCGCCCGCGATCTGCATGTCGGCAAACAGCTTGCGGATGCCGGCGATATACGTGGGCACGTTTTCCAGCGACTGCTCCACCTGCAGGCGCACGGGTCCGGCCAGGCCGGGCTTGCCGATTTTTTCCGTGAAGCGGGCCTTGGCCTGCTGCGTGATCGGCGTACTGCCCGGGAACTGCCCCACATAGCGCTGCAGGCGCTCCAGCGCCTTGGCGCGGCGCGCGGCCGGACGCTGTTCCTGCAGCAGGCTTTGCATGCTGCCAAAGACCATCTGCGGCACGTCGACCCACGGCAAGGCGTATTTGGCTTCCAGACGGGCGCCGCTGATTTCCTGGTCGACGGCGTTCGTCAGAATTTGCAGATCCTGGCGGATGCGTTCATCCTTTTCCGCCGCCAGCTTTTGCTGCAATTGCGCGCGCGCCTTCTGCATGGCCGCCACATGGCGCTCGGTGATGTTCGGCCCCAGGTCGGCGGCCAGGCCGTCGTACTGCGCCAGGCCCGTATCGGAGGCGTCTTCGGGCGAGAACTGCGCCTGGGCCGCCAGCACGATGGCCGCGTTGCGGTTGCTGGCCTCGACCCAGGCCGATGGGGCGGCGGCAGCTGCCGCAGCTGCGGGGGCGGCCATGGCCGGCATGGCGAACGCGGTGGAGAGCAAGGCGGCCAGCACGGTCTGATGCAATTTCGGGATGACGGACATCGGGGATTTCCTTCAAAGGTGAGCGATGAGCGAAGCGGCGAGTATCGGCCAGGCCCGGGCGGCTGTCAATTCAGTCCGTTCAGCGCGGGCAGGTTCCACGGCGTGACGATCTGGATGGCGGACAGCGAGGCGGGCTGCGCCAGGGCCGGCAGCGCGCCCTGCGCCCGCAGGATTTCCTGGCAGGCGCGGCGCATGTCCTGGCCCAGGTCGTGGTGCAGCACGGCGTGGATGGCGCCCGAACGGAGCAGCGCCAGGTTGTCCGCATCGAGGTCATGGCCGATGAAGACCTGGCAGGGCCGGCCCGCTTTGGCGAACGCCTGCACGATGGCGGCATTGCCGCCGCCGATGGAATACACGGCGGCGATATCGGGATGTCCGGCCAGCGCTTGCCGCACCAGCGCGCCCGTGGCGCCGTCGATGCCGTGGCCTTCGCTCACTTCGACGATCGATAAATGCCGGTGCCGTTCGCGCAGCGCGCGGCGAAAACCGATCTCGCGCTCTTCCTCCCCGTGAAAACGGTTGCTGCTCAGGGTCACCAGCACCTGCCGTTTCTTTTTCGCGCCGCCCAGCCACTGGCCGATCAGATAGGCGGCCGTCTCGCCCGCCGCCCGGTTATCCATGCCCACATAGCTGCGGCGCGCGGACGCGGGCAAGTCCGTGACAAGGGTCACCACGGGGATGCCGGCCGCCGCCAGCCTGGCGACGGCGTCGGCCACGGGCGGCACGTCCGGCGCCTTGAGCAGCACGCCGTGGCTGCCGTTCTTGCGGATGCGTTCCAGCAGGTCGACGATGCCGTCCACCTCCAGGGTTTCATGCAGGTGAAAGCGCGAACGCAGCACGGCCGGATGCAGGGACGGCAGCTCCGCCTCCAGCGCGGCGCGCACGGCATCGGTAAAACGGCGCGGCGCCACCATCAGCACGTCGAGCATGAATTTTCTGCCGGCCAGGCCCACCTGCGTGCTTTGCCGCGCCAGCTCGTCGAGCGCCTGCATCACGCGGCGCACCGTATTGGCGTGCACGCCGCCGCGCTGCCTGATCACGCGGTCGACCGTGGCCACGCTGACGCCGGCCTGCAGCGCCACGACCTTGACGGGGAAAGGATGCGTCACGTGCCCTCCATTTCGGCTTGATGGTTTTTTGATGGATTTTCTGATCAAAAATGCGGATTTTCATCCCTATACTGATTCTACAACTTAAATAATCAGGAGACACCGCATGCACACCACCAACGCCGGCGCCGCGCCGCCCGCCCCGTATTGGCTGACGCCGGAAAGCTGCGACCTGCAAGACTTCATCGACACCGTCAGCTGCCGCACGGCGCTGGCCGACTATCCGCACGCCGCCGCGGTGCAGGAAAATATCCTCGTCTACGACTGCGATAGCGTGCGCGAACTGGCCGCCAATCCGGCCGCGCTGCGCGCGCTGCAGGCCGAATGGGGCAAGGCGCTGATGGACGGCCCCGGCGTCATCGTGCTCAAACGGGCCGTCACGGACATGGAAACGCTGGAGCAGGCCAATCGCGTGTTCCGCGACCTGATCGCCGGGCAGCATGCCAGCGGCCAGACGGCCGGCGACCATTTCGCCAGGCCGGGCGCGAACGACCGCATCTGGAACGCCCAGCAAAAGCTTTGCCTGCGCGCGCCCGAAACGTTCGCGCGCTATTACGCCAACCCCGTCTTCGCCTGGATATCGCAGGCCTGGCTGGGGCCTGCCTACCAGATGACGGCGCAAGTGAACGTCGTCAATCCCGGCGGTGCCGCCCAGGCGCCCCACCGCGACTATCACCTGGGCTTCCAGAGCGCCGCCGCCTGCGCCGCCTATCCCGCGCCCGTGCACCAGATGTCGGCACTCCTGACCTTGCAGGGTGCCGTCGCCCATTGCGACATGCCGCTCGAATCCGGCCCTACCCTGTACCTGCCCTGGTCGCAGCGCTACCGGGCCGGTTTTCTCGCCTGGCAGCAGCGGCCGTTCCGCGACTATTTCGCCCGGCATTGCGTGCAGCTGCCGCTGTCGCAAGGCGACGCCGTGTTCTTCAACCCCGCCCTGTTCCACGCGGCCGGGCATAACCGCTCGCCCGACATCCACCGCATGGCCAACCTGCTGCAGGTGTCGTCGCCATTCGGGCGCGCCATGGAAGCGCTGGACCGCCGCGCCATGAGCGCCGCGTTATACCCGGCCTTGCAGGCGCTACGCGCGCAGGGCGCGCTGGATGACGCCGGCGCCGGCCACGCGATCGCCGCCTGCGCCGAAGGCTATGCCTTTCCCAGCAACCTGGACCGCGACCAGCCCATCGATGGCATGGCGCCGCCCACGCAACAACAACTCATGCGCGAAGCGCTGGCGCAGGACTGGCCAGCAGCCCGCTTGCTCGATGCCCTGGACAGCCATGCCTGGCGCCAGCAAGCCTGAATTCCATACGCGCCACCTCGGAGACTCCCTATGCAAGACATCAACATCGGCCTGATCGGCGCCGGCTACATGGGCAAGGCCCACACCATCGCCTATAAATCCGTGCGCAGCATCTTTCCCACGTCCCGCAACCCCGTCTGCGCATGCATCGCCACCAGCAGCGAAGAAGGCGCGGCCCGCAGCGCGCGGGAACTGGGCTGGAACAGCTCCACCGGCGACTGGCGCACGCTGGTCAATGACCCCGCCATCGACGCCATCGTCGTCGCCACGCCGCCCGCCACGCACAAGGACATCGTGCTGGCGGCGCTGGCCTTGGGCAAGCCCGTGTTCTGCGAAAAACCGCTGGGATTTTCCGCCGCCGAATCGCTGCAGCTCGCGCAGGCGGCGGAAGACGCGGGCGTGGCCAACATGGTCGGCTACAACTACATCCGCACGCCGGCCAGCCAGCTGGCGCGCCAGATCATCGCGTCCGGAGAAATCGGCGACATCATCCACGTCGCCGCCGAGCACGTGGAAGACTACCTGCACGATCCGCGCGCGCCTGCCTCGTGGCGCACGCGGGAGGCCACGGCAACGCGTGCCGGCGCGCTGGCCGACGTGGGTTCGCATCTGCTCAACCTGGCCCTGCGCCTGGGCGGCCCCGTCGACTCGCTGGTGGCCGACATGAATACCGTGCATGCGCGGCGCGACGGCCCGCACGGCATGGAAGCGGTGGACAACGACGACCAGGGGAATGTGATGCTGCGCTTTGCCAGCGGCGCGCTGGGCGCGCTGACCTTCAGCCGCGTGGCGGCCGGGCGCAAGATGGGCTATACCTACCGCATCACGGGGACGAAAGGCGCGATCGCCTTTGATCAGGAAAACCAGAACGAGCTGTGGCTGTACGACGCCAGCCGCCCCGCGCAGCGCCAGGGTTTCCAGCGCCTGCTGATGGGCCCCGCCCACCCCGACTACCTGGCATTCAGCCAGGGAGCCGGGCACGGCACGGGCTACAACGAGCAAATCGTCATAGAGGCGCGCGATTTTCTGCAGGCGATCGCCGGCGGCGAGCCAGTCTGGCCCACCTTCCGCGACGGCTACGAAGTGGACCGGCTGGTCGACGCCGCGCTGCGCTCCGTGCAGGAGCGCAGCTGGATTACCGTGCGCTGACAGCAGGAGCGTTGTCAGTACCCCAGGCCGTAACCGAACTTGTACAGCGGATGGGCCGTGTCATACGGCACGTCCGATTTCTGCACCTGCACTTCGGCCATCGACGATGGCAGCTCGAACGGCAGCTTGCCTTGCGGCTTGGCCTTGCCCGTCAGGACGTCGAACAGCGCGCCGTCGCTCACGCCGAAGTTGGCGAGTATGGCGCTGGCCTTGTCCTGCACGTTGCCGAGGATGGCCGGGCGGTCCAGGTACACCGTCACCACCGTCTTCGGCGCATATTGGGCCGCGTTCTTGATGGCCTCGTAGTCGGCGTCGCCATCGACATAGTTCAGGCGTCCTTCGTGCTGCATGCTGCCGAAGATGTAGTTCGGGTGCAGGATTTCATACGGCGCGGCCACGCGCAGCAGGGCCACGTCCGCTTCCTGCGGCGTGGCGACCACCGTGTAGCCATACTGCTTCGCCACGGCCGCGTCGATGCCGTACAGGTAAACCTTCTTGACGGTGGCCGCCAGCGGCAAGGTCTTGTCCTTGTTTTCCAGCAGGACCAGCGAACGGCGCTGGGCTTCCAGGCCCGCCTCGATGAAGTCCGCCTTGCCCACCGTGGTGGCCGCCTTGGCAGCGTCGACGAACGGATGCTCGAACAGGCCCTGCTTGAATTTCTGCACCAGGATGCGCCGCGCCGACGCGTTGATGCGCGCTTCCGTCAACTGGCCCCGCTGCACGGCTTGCGTCAGATACGGCGCTTCCGTCACGCCGCCAAACTGGTCCATGCCCGCCGTGACGGCTTTCACATAGCGCTCGGCCTTGGTGGCGTCTTCCATGCCCCACGGCGTGCCGAAGCCGATGAACGACGGCGCCACGCCAGGCGGCGTGCCGTTGCGGCAGTTGGCGTCGCAGTCGGAAGTGATGCCCCAGTCGGACAGGATCACGCCTTCGAAACCGTATTTTCCGCGCAGCAGATCCGTCAGCATGGTCTTGCTGAAGCCGGCCGCCACCTGCTCCAGGGTGATGCCGTCGATGGTGATATTGCCGTCCGGCAGAGCATAGGTGGGCATGACGGAGGCCGCCTTGGCCGTGAAGGCGCCCTCGAACGGCTTGACGTGGTAGGCAAAATTATTGCCCGGGTAAGTCATGTAGCGGCCATAGTAGTTATGGCCGTCGAAGCCCTCTTTCGTGGCGCCGTAGCCGACCCAGTGCTTGACGACGGCCACCACGCTGCCGTCATGCAGGCCCGTATTGCCATCCTGGAAGCCCTCGATATAGTGCTGCACCATGCGCTTGGCCAGGTCCGCATCTTCGCCGAACGTGCCGTTGATGCGCGACCAGCGCGGCTCGGTGGCCAGGTCCGCCTGCGGCGACAGCGCTTGCGTGATGCCGACGGCCAGGTATTCCTGGCGCGCGATGTCGCCGAAGCGGCGCACCAGCGCATCGTCGCCGATGGCGGCCAGGCCCAGGGTTTCCGGCCACTGCGAAAAACCCTTGGTACCGGCGCTGGCGCCCACCGTGTACTGGAAATGGTGGCGCGGGTCCGTGCTGATGGACACGGGAATGCCGTGGCGCGACGTCTCGCTCAGCGCCTGCAGCTTGTTGTACTGGGCCGCCATATTCGCCGTGTCGCCCGCCATGCGGGTAATGAAGGTGTTGACGTACTGCTTGACGATCAGGTCCTGCAGCGCCGCCATGTCATACGCGCCGCCCAGGCCGATGCCGGAAGGGTCGGACACGGTGGGCGCCGTGCCATGCATCATCAAGCCGGCCTTTTCATCAAGGCTCATGCGCGACAGCAGGTCGTCGGCGCGCGCTTCGGCCGGCAGGCGCCAGTCTTCGTACGGATCGACCTTGCCGTTGCGGTTCATGTCCTTGAAGGTATAGCCGTCGGACTTGAGCTGGGCGTAGGTGGTGGCGCCGAACACGGGCTGCGTGTATCCCTCGCTGCCGGTGTCGTTGCCGCAGGCGGCCAGGGCAAGCGTGGCGACGCAGCCGGCGACCACGCGGGCCATCGGTTTCAAAGTGCAATTCATCATTATCTCCAAGACTGTTTTTGTAGGTATCAAGGCGCGGCAGCAAGGCCGGCCGAAAACAATATAGCGTGAGAATGCGTGAGTTTCTTGACCGCGCAGCACGCGTTTTATACCCGCGAAAACAATTTTTGGTTAGGCGGCACGACAACCAACAATTTCCTACAAAGTGCTAATATTTGTGAAAAATTACTACAACAAGCAGGAGACACCCTTGCACAAACCCGACACGCGCACGGTTTCGAACCGGATTGCGCAGCAATGCGCGCGCGCCTTGCAGGCCGATGGCCACGACCCCGCCGACTTCCTCCGGCAGACCGGCATCACGCCGGCGCAGCTGGACGAACCGGGCGGCCGCATCAACGCCGAGCGGCACCGCCGCATGACGGCCTACGCCCAGCAGTTGCCGCAGCACCGGGCCATTCTCGACATCGACGTGACGCACTGGTTTGCCCATTTTTCCGGCATCGCCCACGTCTGCTTCAACCGCCCCACCCTGCGCAGCGCGCTGCACGAACTGCTGCATTTGCGTGGCTTGATCGGCGAATTCGATTTCATGCTGATGAGCGAAAGCGGCACCCGCATCGAGATCGAATACCTGTCCGAATTCTGCCCCGCGGGCGGCGCCATGCAGGCGCTGGCCAATTTCCGCATGCTGTCGCTGGTGGCGCGCGCCTACGACGATGGCGCGGCCACCGCCTTCCATGCCGGCTTCCAGGGCAAGGCGCCGTGGTTCGCGCCCGCCATTGCCGAGTGCTTCGGCGCCGCCGCCAGCTTTGGCCAGGGACGCAATACGCTGACGTTTGATGCACCCGCGCTGGACCGGCCCTTTGCCCAGTTCAACGCCATGCTGGCGCCGCACGCGCTGCGCCACGCGCAGGGGCAATTGCAGAAACTGCAGGGGGCGCAGCTGTTTTCGGCCCGCGTGGAGCAAGCCATCATCGATTTATTGAGCCGGCAGGCGGACGCCGACGGCGCCGCGCTGCTGCCGGCCCTGTGCGACGGCCTGGCGATGAACCGCTGGACCTTGCAGCGCCAGCTGCAGCAGGAGCAGACCTCGTTCCGCGCGCTGGAACTGCGCGCCAAGAGCCGCGAATCGCGCCGCCTGCTGCGCGAAACGAGCATGAGCGTGGCGGAAATCGGCGACCGCCTGGGCTTTTCCTCGCAAAGCGCGTTCACCCGCTTCTTCAAGACCCAGTTCGAACTGCCGCCGGCGCGCTACCGGCACGACGTGCAAGGCAGTTCATCGGAATTCGTTCAGACACAGGCCCTGCCATGACGATGATCGAAGCGCTGGCTGCGCCGAGCGACGGCACGGCATTGCCAGTTGCGCAACTTTTCCCCATACTTCCACACCCGACTTTTCATCACCTTCGACCATGACCATCAGCCTGCGCGCCGTCACCGCCGACAATTTTGACATCATCAGCGAATTGCCCCTGCTGCCACAGCAACGCGATTATCTGGCCAGCAACGACTACTCCATCGCGCAGGCCAGCTTTTACCCAGCCACCATGCATACGCGCGCCGTATATTGCGATGAAGAGGTGATCGGTTTCCTGATGTTCGTTTCGCCGGACGATGAAGACCCGCCCGGCCACTACCAGATCTGGCGTTTCATGGTCGACCACCGGCGCCAGGGACAAGGCCATGGCAGGGCTGCCCTCGGCCTGGCGCTGGCGGAAATCCGCGCCCGGCCGGATGCGCGCAGCATCGAGATTTGCTACAAGCCCGGCAATGCCAACGCGCAGCGATTCTATGCCAGCATGGGTTTCGTGGAAACAGGCATGGATGCCGATGGCTGTGACATGCTGGCCGTCATCGACATAGCTTAATCGTCTGCGGGGAGTTGGTTCCCTGCCCTGGCATCGAACGCCAGCCGCGCCGCATCGATGGCGTCGCGGTGGCCATGGGCCCAGGCGCCCAGCGCGCTGATGGGGATCAGGAGCGAGCGGCCCAGGTCCGTCAACGCGTAGTCGACGCGCGGCGGCACGGTGGGAAACACGGTGCGCGTCACGAGGCCGTCGCGTTCCAGCCCGCGCAACGTCAGGGTCAGCATGCGCTGGGAGATGCCGCCGATCAGGCGGCGCATCTCGTTGAAGCGCTTGGTGCCATTGCCCAGCAGGATCACCACCATCACGCTCCATTTGTCGCCCACGCGCGTAAGGATGTCCGTGATGGGGCGGCAGGAATCGGCCACGCCCGCATGGCCGCCCTCGTCGCGCATGCGCCGTTCCAGCTCTGCCCCTTGCGCGGCGGCATCGCCAATAGTCACATCCGTGTGCCCCAGTGTGGAAAAAGTGCCTTCTTGTGCGTTCATTTGATAGTCACTATATTTAACTCGGTTACAAAAACATACCACCCGATCATACCACCCAAGAAGGCACCCATGAACATTCTGCACATCGATTCCAGCATCCTCGGCGAGCATTCCATCAGCCGCCAGTTGTCCGCCGCCATCGTGGCCCGCCTGCAGGCGGCCGCGCCCGGCGCCGCCGTCCACTACCGCGATCTGGCGGCCCAGCCGCTGCCGCAATTCACGGCGGCCCCCAGCGCCAGCGACGGCGCAGCGCTGGCCGGCGCGCTGGAGCAGGTGCTGGCGGCCGACGTCATCGTCGTCGGCGCCCCCATGTACAACTTCGCCCTCCCCAGCCAGCTCAAATCGTGGCTGGATGCGCTGGCCGTGCCGGGCAAGACTTTCCAGTACGGCGCCAACGGCCCGGAAGGCCTGCTGGGTAGCAAGCGCGTGATCATCGCCTCGACGCGCGGCGGCTATTACGGCGCCGACACGCCGATGGCCAGCCTGGAACACCAGGAAAGCCATCTGCGCGCCTTCCTCGGCTTCCTCGGCGTCACGCAAATCGACATCGTGCGCGCCGAAGGCGTCAAGGTCAGCGACGCCGCCAGGGCGCAGGCGTTGACGGCAGCGTTCGAGCAGATCGGGGCGCTGCAAGCCGCGTAAGGGGCGGCGGATTTTCTGGCTGCGGCGGAAACTGTTTCGGCGCAGCCAGACTGGACATGGCCGGCATGAACGTCCAGGATGCGCTAAGCTGCATCCGCCCCACCACTTTACAAGGACCACCATGACCCTGACCGTCGTCGCCACCATCGATGCCCAAGCCGACCATATCGACGCCGTGCGCGCCGCCCTGGAAGCCGTCGTGCCGCCCAGCCGCGCCGAAAGCGGCTGCCTGCGCTACGAACTGCACCTCGACAACAAGATTCCCACGCGCTTCATCATGCTGGAAGAATGGACCAGCGAGGCGGCCCTGACGGCGCACTATGCGACGCCCCATTTCCTGACGCTGGTGGCCGCCACGGACGGCAAGGTCGTCAAGATCGACGTGGCGGAGTTGAGCAAGCTGAAGTAACAGCCGGCAGCGCGTTCAAGCGCGCGGCCATCTTGGCAAGTTGCCATCTATAATGTGGCAACTTTTCTTTATGGCCATCATGACACCCTTTTTCCCGATACGCGCCGCCGCCGCGGCAGCCGCCCTTGCCCTGTGCACCGGCGCCTTTGCGCAAGCACCCATGCCCAAGCTCGTGGGCGAATACAACCTGCTCTCGTCGACGACCGTGCCGCCCAGCACCTGGGGCTATTCCAAGGCCCGTGTTTCCATCAAGCAGCTCGATGACCATCATTTGCTGATCCTGCTTGCCTGCGAATGGAAACGCGAGCCGAAGGCCGTCTGCGGCGACTATTTCTATGCCCAGTGGCGCGACGACGGCCTGTATCTGCAGGACATGAACACGTTTGCCATGCGCCTGTACTTCGATCCCGCCTCGCGCAAGCTCACCATCATCTCGCGCGGCGCCGACGCCAAGCAAAGCGTGCGGCACGAAGTGTTCGGCACGACGACCGCCCCGCTCACGGACCCCGCCCTGGTGCGGCGCATGAAGCGCGAGCAATCGAATGCCGACAGCAAGGAAAACCGACGCGTGTTCGGGCCCTACACGAAGTGGGATTACCAGGAAAACCGCATCGAATTCCAGCGCCAGGACGTGACGACGCCGTGATGCCGGGCCGTACCCAGCCCATGCGGCGCCAGCTGCTGCGCCTTGCCGGCGCCCTGCTGTGCTCACCCGTGCTGGCGCGCGCGGCCGGCGGCGGCCTGCCCCGCGCCGTGCGCCAGCGCATCGTGGCCACCCTCGACGCGCCCCTGCCGAAAATCCTCAATGTGCACCACCTGGCGCTGATACGGCGCTTCAACATTGGCTGGTCCCCCGTGGAAAGCGGCGCGCCCATGCTCAATCCGGCCCACCCGCTGGGCACGGGCGACACCCTGACACTGGCCATGCAGGCGATGGCCAGCGGCGATGCGGCACTGGCCGCGCAGCGCCTGATGGAAGCGGCGCAGCTGCTGCCCCGCTTCGTGCAGATGGCCGACCTGAAGCCAGGCAGCTATACCCACGGCAAGGCGCCGTTCGTCCTGACGGCACAGCATGTGACGCTGCTGCGCCAGCAGTCGTGGCTGACGGTGGAAATGCTGGGCATGGGCAGTGCCGAGGATTACCTGGCCGAAGGCTATTGGCCCACCCCGTCCGTGGACGGCAAGCGGCCGTATGGCAACTTCACGAATTACCCGGTAGAAATGGCGCAAGCGCTGGGCCTGCCCGTGCGCCGGCAGGCGGATGGCAGCCTGGCCGTCACGCCAGCACTGGAAGCGAAACTGCAAGCGCTGCACGAGCAGACCATGGCCGCGCTGCAAGTGTTCGTGCGGCAGGCGGGGTTGAGGCGCAATACGCCCTAAATCCGAGACTGGAACGGGCGGCGGCACGGCTTACTGGCCGCACGCATCGAGTCCCCTGTTCAAGAAGCTCAACACGCTATCGGCCCTTTTGATCAGGCGGGCCATTTCAATCCAGCTGACCACCGCGCCGCCGGATTTTTTTTGTCGATGGTGCCGGCTTTCCACGTTAGCGCTATTGGTTACAGGTACTTCGCAAAGCACGAGGCCCGATGGCACCCCGCCTCTTCCCAGGCTCAGCCACTCACCACCAAATTGTATCCCGGCATCTGCATCAAATGCCAGGGGGGCCGCATGCAGGGAAACGTAATATCCCGCTGGAAATTTACACTTCAAACGCTTGCTTTCTGCATAAGGCAAGGCCACGTTCAGGGATGCAAAGAGGTCTCTGGCCTGGCGCTCGCTTCGATGTTCCAGGAACACCAGGTACTTGAGACCCGCTTGGAGAGGAGAAGTCGCCACAGGCAGGAAAAACTGCACATCACCGTCCTGGCTGCCCTTCAATGCCTGCACGACTTTTGTCCGGTAGACAATGCCACAGGGATTCCCATCCGTAGCATCTTCGTGCGGCACCACCGTCGCGGACACGACCGTCACCCGCGCCACCAGGGAAGAGCTCTCGACGACTTGAGCTAGCTCAATATAGCCCGTTGGCGAACCGACCTGGATCAATTCTTCCGCAGAGGAATCAAGCGCGCAACACAGCATCAACGGCAGCAGTTTTTTAAGCATGGAATGCTCCCTTGGGTCCTTTTAACCCTGCGGCACGGGCACGGGTGCCGGCTGCGGAACAGGCGCCGGCGCCGCCTCCGGCACCGCCTTGCCATGCGACTCCTGTCCATCGGCCGCTTCGGCCGGCATGGCCAGCGGCGCGGCCGGTGCGCCCTCCTGCAGCAAGTCGCCCGGCTCTTCCACCGGCTCATCCTGCGGTTCCTCGACGGGTTCCACGTGGCGCAGCGGTGGCGGCGGCTTACCGCCGGGGAAGATGGCGTCGCGCGACAGCTTGCCCGTGTCCAGCGCCGTCTTGAAGAAGTCGCCCACCACCAGCACGGCGTTGTGGCCGCCCTGGCCCCAGTAATTGCTGCGCATGGTGACGCGCGCGTCATTGAAACCTACCCAGGCGCCGCCCACCAGTTCCGGGTGCATCAGGATGAACCAGCCGTCCGCATTGTTTTGCGTGGTGCCGCTCTTGCCGGCCACGTCGGAGCGGATGCCGAAGCGGCTGCGGATGGCCGTGCCCGTGCCGCGGTCGATCACACCGCGCATCATGTCCGTCAGGGTGGCCGCCGATGCGGCCTGCATGGCGCGCTTGGGCTTGTCGTCGCCGAAACGGGCGATGATCTTGCCTTCGCGGTCAGTGATGTGCGTGACGACGAACGGCAGGCGCGCCTCGCCCTGCGCCGCGATGCTGGCGTAGGCATTGACCATTTCCAGCAGGGTGACGGGACTGGTGCCCAGCGCCAGCGACGGCACTTTTTCCAGCTTGCTGTCGCGGATGCCCAGCGCACGCGCCAGCTTGATGATCGGCGGCAAGCCGACGTCCTGCATCACCTGCGCCGTGATCGTGTTTTTCGAGTACACGAGGCCGTCGCGCATAGTCATGTCGCGCCCCGTCGTGCCGCTCATGTCCGTCGGGCGCCATATCGTGCCGTCGGACGCCTTGATATCCATCACGGCGTCGCGGTACACATGGTCGGGGCTCAGCCCCTTTTCCAGCGCCGCGCCATACACGATGGGCTTGAAGGTGGAACCGGGCTGGCGCGCCGCCTGCGAGACGTGGTCGAATTGTTCGCGCGCAAAATCGCGGCTGCCCACCCAGGCGCGCACGGCGCCCGTGGCCGGGTCCATGGCGGCAAAACCCGCTTCCAGCCGCGTCTTCGACTTGCGCAGGGCGGCCATGAAGGCGCGGTCGCCCTTCAGCTGCGCCAGCGCCGCCTCGGGTGTGCTGCCGGCGGCCGTCAGCTTGCGGTAGTCGCCCGACTCGCGCACGAAGGCGTCCAGCAGGGCCGGATGCGATTTCCAGAAATAATCGAATGCCACGCTGCCGGCCTGCATGCCCGCATACATGCCCGTCGAGGTGGATGACGGCACGCCTGCGCGGCTCCATTCCACGTCGGCAATCGCCTGCAAGGCATTCGCCTGGCGCTCGACGGCGCGCTCGGCCGCCTGCTGCAAATCGTAGTCGAGCGTGGTGTGCACCACCAGCGCGTCCAGTTCCAGGTTGTAATCGTTCTCGTCGGCCCAGTCGATCAGCCATTTGCGCACATAGGCCGTGAAATGGCTGTCCGACTGCGCCCGCTCGCTCTGACGCTCGAAATGCAGGCGCAGCGGACGCTTGATCAGCTGCCTGTAGCGCGCTTCGTCGATGACGTCATGCTTGCGCATCTGGCCCAGCACCACATTGCGGCGCTGCAGGGAGCGTTCGGGATTGCCGACCGGATTGTAGTAATTCGTACCCTTGAGCATGCCGACCAGGGTGGCGCTTTCCAGGATATCGAGGCGCGAGGCGGGCTTGTCGAAATAGGTGCGGGCCGCCATTTCGATGCCGTAGGTGTTGTACAGGAACGGCACCGTGTTCAGATACGCTTCCAGGATTTCCGTCTTGCTGTAGGTGGCCTCGATCTTCAGGGCCGTGATCAGCTCCTTCAGCTTGCGGTTCAGGCTGCGCGAGCGGCCGATTTCCTCGGGAAACATATTGCGCGCCAGCTGCTGCGTGATGGTGGAACCGCCCTGCGGGTTGCCGCCCGCCGTATGCACGATGGCGCCCGCCGTGCGGGTGAAATCGACGCCGTGATGTTCATAGAAACGGTGGTCTTCCGTCGAGATCAGGGCGCTGATCACGTTCGGCGAAATCTGCTGCAGCGTCACGCGTTCCTGCAATCCCTGGTCGAAACGGGCCAGTTCCTTGCCGTCCGCGCTGACCATGGTGCTGGGCGCGGCCGCGCGCGCCTGGCGCAAGTCGTGGATGCTGGGCGTCAGGGGGATCAGCAGCAGCATGTACAGGATCAGCAGCGCCAGCAGGGCCAGAAACGACCACAGGCCCAGCACCAGCGCGCGCCGCACGGGCGGCAAGGTCATCAAGTGCGCATGGCCGCGCCGGTACAGCGCCACCGCCCTCACCCACGCCACGCCCGCCACGCGCAAGGCCTGCGCGCGCGCCCATGTCCATGCCTGCCGTGCTTTTTCCTGAAACTGCTCCATGCCTGATGCCATGCTTGTAACCTTGTCTGATGCCGGATGATCCGTTTCAGCAAGTATATAGGGCGGGCAACAAAGCGGGCTGGAATTTACGGCAGGCAAGCATCCAGGCGGGTCAGCGTAACGCCAACGTACGCGCCCACGCAGCGCTCATCGCGCGTGTGGAAAGGGTCGGCCACTTGCAGCCAGCCGCAGTCGCAGACGACGGGATCGACCTGGACCACGACGCCCAGCGCCAGGTAGCGCCAGCCATCGAGGCGCAACACGCCTTTTTCCCGGCCGGGATTGGCCTTGAACATCGCGTCCCAATCGTCCAGTTCGCTGGCTTGCGGCCACAGTGCGAGCCGCACTTGCGTGCCGGCGGCCAGTTGCGCGCCGCCGAACTCGTCCATCACGTGCAGGCGCTGGCCGTCCACGTCGATGACGGCTTCCAGGTAGTCGCCCTCGGTCGCGATGAAGGTGGCCGTGACGACCGAGTGCGTCACTTCTGCGCCTGCTCCAGCAGGGCCGGCAATTCCTTCAGCATGGTGTCGCGCGTGCGCAAGCCCGCCGACTGCTGGCCCTTCTGCTCGTCCTGCACCAGGCGCGCGAAGACGATCGACTTTTCCCCCTTGCTGGCCCAGCCCACGAACCAGCCATAGCCATGCGCTTCGTCAAAGCTGCCGTCGGCCTTGCGCGGGAAGGCCGCGCCCGTCTTGCCATGCACTTGCCAGCCGCCCACATCGGCCAGGCGCGTCAGGCGCTGCGTTTCCTGCATCGCCTGTTTCGTCACGGGCAGCTGGTAATTGACCAGCTTGCGCAAAAAGCCCAGCTGTTCCAGCGGCGAAATCTTCAGCGAAGAACTGATCCACGAGCGCTCCAGGCTATTGTCCTTGCCCTTGTCTCCCGACACATCGGCGTTGCCGTAGCCGAGCGCCCGCGTGTACTTCTGGAAACGCTCGGCGCCCAGCGCCTGCGTGATCTGCTGCGAATACCAGACGACGGAATACTGCATCCAGCGCGACGGGTCCGTATCCTGGCGCCACGCTTCGCCGCCCCAGTCCACATAACCCTGGCGGTAGGGCAAGAGAGGCTTGTGCTCATCCTTGAGGAAGCCCGCGTCGTAGCCCATCAGGCTGAGCGCGATCTTGAACGTGGATGCGGGAGTGACGCGGTCGATGCAATTACCCTCTTGCAGCAGGACGGCGCCCGTTTTGGCATCGGCCATGGCGGTGCAGATGGTGGAGGCGTGGGCCGCCGTGATGGAAAAGGCCGACAATGCAGCCAACAACGCGCTTTGCAAAAAAAGATTCATGCGTTTATTTGTTAAATAGAAGGTGGTCGTCAGTATCCGGCCACGTCAGCGGCCGGGAGCCGGTAGGCGACACAAGCCGCCTACCGCTATTCTACATGCCGATATTGACCACGCCCTCAGCCGAACTGCGGTACGTTGCACTGCCCGGCGCCGCCTGCGCCAGCACCAGTTGCTCGCCATCCGGCGCTGCAACCCGGCTCAGCAGAAAATCCGCATTGGGTAACAGTCCCGTCGCCAGGATGGTGCTTGCCGTGGCCGGCGCGTTCCAGCTCAGGCGCGCCGCTGGCGCCGCGTCGCGATTGAACGCCACCACCGTCTGCGTGCCGATCAGCACGGCTTCCGTATGACTGTCCGCCACCAGGCGCCGCGCCGAACCGCTGCCGGCACTGCCGCTGCCGAGGTCATTGTCCGCCACGTGCAAGGCGTGCATGAAATACTGGACCGCACCGGCAGGCGCGCTCCCGGCCGCCTGCACCTCCAGGCGCCAGGCGCCAATGTCTCCCGTGACACTGTCGTCATAGGGCCAGGTACGTGGCTTGGGCGGATAATTGCGCCATTTATAACTATTGTCTGCTTGCAAAGTGCGTACCGTGAAGCGGCAATCGCCGGTGGGGCCGCCTGGCTGCAAAGTGCCTATGCCGATGGCCGAATCGGCGCGGATCTGGTCGCATACCTGGCCGTGCACGTCCAGCCCCCCGACCTTGGTAATCACGGCATTCTCGGGCAGCAGCGTTTGGGTGATCAGCATGCCGCCGCCATTGCGGATGGTGATGGCGCGCGCATCGCTGGCAGCATAGGCAAAACGGTACTGTCCATTCCCCAGCGCGGGAGCCGGGACAGCCGCCACCGGTTCGTTCACCGTGTGCAGCAAAAACGTGGCTGGCGCGGCGTGCGTGCGCACGCGGTCGAACATCAGGACGATGGGCAGGGAAGCGGTGGCCGGTGCCGGCAAGTACACGATGCTGCGCAAGAAGCCTTGCGCCTGATCCAGCTTGCTTGTGGCATAAGCCTTGCTTGCATTGCCGCGGACATAAGTATAGGCGGGTGTGTATTCGTAATTGACGATGCCATCCATCGCATTGACAGCGCCCGGCTGTATCTCTTCCAGCGTGGGATAGGGCTGGCGCGCGCTGCCCACCCATTGGCCTCCGTCATTGCTGAATTCCACCTTGCTCCCGCCATTGCCCGGGCGCTGGAAGCGCTCATTAGCATCGAATGCGATGACCGTATTGTGCGCGATGCTGCGCGTATAGTAGTTGGCCCAATGCGCACTGGCATAGGCGTCGTAGCGGCCCGAATCGACCAGCAAGGGCCCCTTGTAATTGAGGGAAATGCTGTTCTGGTCCAGATGGTGGTGATTATCGCTGATAAACGAAGTGGACTTAAACTCCAGCAACGTCGCATCGGCGTACGTCCAGCGGTCGCGCATCAGCACCTGGCCCGAACGGCGGAAATGGCGCGACAGATCCAGTTCCGCCGGCGCATTCAAGGCCGCCGTATTCACGGGCCACAACAGCTGTTCGAGTATGTAGGGATAACGGTTCGGCGCCTGGCGCTGCCCACGCACTTGCTCCTGGTAAAAATTCCACGCATTGCCATCATTGGCGTGGGCGGCGGCCCACAGCGCGACGCTACCGACCAGTGTACCGGTGGACAAGGTGACGAAGTTGTCTCCGCTGGCCGGATAGCTTTTATCGTCACGCAGGCCGTAAATGTAAGGATAGATGGTTTTCGGCAGCCATTCGGACACCTGCCCCATGTCGCCCGCGTCTTGCACCGCCGTGTTCCACAGCAGCAGGCGGGAAGGCAAGTCGACCAGGCTGTAGGAAAAACCGGAGTGGTATCCGCCATCGACGGAAATATCGCGACGCACGGCCAGGAAGCCTTCGTTGAAATGGCTATACGCCGTGTCGATCATGGGCAGCACGTCGGCGTTTGACGCATCGGCGATGGCCAGCAGACCGACGGCCGCGCCGTACACGCTGCTGAAGTTCATGCCAGCCAGGTAGGCATGGGCGACCGACGGCTGCGGCGGCGAGGCATAGCGGTTCCAGTGGCTGAAAACCGGCTTGACGGCGCAATCGAATGCGGAGGAAGACAGGCCCTGCAAACCGCAGATTTCGCTGAGCAGATTGGTGTCCCCCGGCGCCGCAGGCGCAACGATGGTAGCCCGGATGGTGGCGGCCATCGCCGTCAGATAGCTTGCCTGGCCCGGGTCGCCCGGGACGACGGTCTGCCCCAACTCGGCATGCAGCCAGTCATACAGGATGCCCAGCGCGATCACGCGCCCGCCCATCGACATATCGCCGCCCGCATTCAGTGGAACGGCACGCAGTTTATCGATATAGTTCAAGACTGTCGAAAAATACACCGGCTGTTTGCTCAGTTTATAGGCCAGGGCCAGTTGCTGGGCAGTGGCAATCATCATGTTGCGATGCCCGAGCGCCGTACTGCACACGGCGGGGCTGGTCGAAGGCGAGGCTGATGTGGGACAGGTATTGAGCGATGCCACATCCAAATTCACCAGCCGTAAGAAATCCATCCAGGCCGTCGCCAGCTTCAGGTCGATGGCATCGGGATAATGTACGAGGATACTGCCCTGCCCGTCTTTCAATACAAAATTGCTGATCGGCTCATTGACCCTGCCAGGAAATTGAAAAGCCGTCTGGTCCGGGGAAAACTCGACCTTTGCGCTATTCGGATTATCCGAGTCGACACGCAGCCATTCGAGGGCCATCGGTTTGTTGACGCCGTCTATTTTGAGGCTGGTCGTCTTTGCAACGCTATTCCAGCCAAATTCTATCCGCGTCGCCACGCCTATGGGCAGATCCACCACCTGAAATGCAATATACCGGGCCACCTGGCTGCCGATGGCCTTTTGCAGCAGGCCGATCTGTATCCTTGCCGTGCTGGCAGTATCCTGATCCGTATGCCGGAAGAATATGCCGCTTCTTCCGTTATTGCTATCCATTTCGCCGAAAATCAACTGCCCGTTATCGATAGCCGGATTTTTCTGCGCTGCGGTAAAATCAAAGGCGATGGTTCCGCCCGCGGCTGGAAAAACAGCCGGCGCCAATGGCAATCGGGCCGCCAGCTGATCGATGGCCGTTTGCGTGGTAAGCAGGCGCGGATGGCCCGGAGAAATCGACAGCGGCATTGCGGCAGTATTTGCAGCTACCAGTAACAAGGAAGATAGCAATAGAGATTTCCCTTTTGCTTTTTTCCCCATCGTGTCCGCCAGACTCCGGCACCGAACGTTCTCGCCCTGAAAAAATATCGCCATCCCCGCTCCTCATATCCAAAATGATTTAAAACTATCGTCAACAATCATGACGATATCATTTTTATAAGTTTTTCAGTGGGAAATTATCAATAAAATAAATCCGGGAGGGCCATATGCGGCGCCTTTGCGCAACGATGCCAGGCTAGCGCCTGGACTTGTCTTCCTTCTCCGCCGGGTCCCCGCGCTTCAGCCGCTCTTCTTCAAGCTCATCCATCCCAAGCTTTTCCTCGTCGATCAGCGCATGCTCGCGCCGTTCGCGCTCCAGTTCCTGTTCCAGCGAGCCATCGGCGACAGCCTGTTCGTTTTTCTCCGGCATGATGCATTCCTCCAAGGTCAGGGAAAAAAAGCGCGGCGGCTTGCCGTCAAGACGGCCCCATTCCCGCCTGCGCCACGGCATCGTGCGGATGCAAGCTTTCCATATGCCGCACGGTAACACACGCCTGCCCATAATGCGGCCCAAGCGGCGCCAGCGCCGCCTGCACGCGGCGGGCCGCGTCTTCCACGTACATCAGGTTAGCACCATTCAAGCGCGCGAACGCCTGTTCGTCGGCCCGTTTCACGGCCGTCTGCAGCGGCGTCGCCAGCGCGGCCTCCACCAGGTCGATCAGGGGAAACAGGTCCAGCTCCGCCTGCTCCGTCAATGGCACGGTGACCGTCGCCGTGCTGCGCTGGCTGTGCGGCGTGGCCAGGCTTGCGTGTTCCTGCAGCCACTGGCGGGCGGCGCCCCCATCGATGGGGCCAGTGCCGAACTGCGCCGCAAAGGCGTCGGCCAGCAGCTGCCGCGCCAGCGCCGCCGAACACGGACAGGTCGATGAATAGCCGACCTCCACCGTCAGCGACAGGGCGAACCCCTGCGGCGAGCAGCTGGCCTGCAGACGCACGGGATACGATTTCCAGCCGGCCAGCCCTGCCGTCAACAACGCCGGCTGGCGCCGCAGCAGGGGAAAGGCCAGCGCCAGGCGCGCCTGCGTGCTGCCGCAATCGGCGTGGCTGTCCACCATGCGCCGCAGCACGGCGGCCAGCGCGCCCGCATCGAGCGGCTGGGCAGCGGCAAACGCATCGAGCAGCAAATACAGGCGCGACATATGGATGCCCTTGATGTGCGGGTCGGGCAAATCGACCTGCACGTCGGCCCAGGCATGCACTTGCTGCGCCTGCCCACCCTCTTCCAGCCACAGCGGCAAGGCGATGCCCTGCATGCCCACCCACTCGAGCGGCAAGGGATTGCCCAGATGGGGACCGGCCGCCACATCGGGCAGGGGCAAGGAAAGGGGATCGCGCTTCATGCTGGACACTCCATATGCAAACAAGTTGCATATCATGGAGAAAAATCACCACATTTGCAAGTACCTTGCATTAAACCGGCATCGCAATTTCGCTTGACGACCTGTCATATGTTAGATAATGTTGACACATGACAGATACACATACCTCCCCTACTGGCAACCGCTTGCTGGCCATGCTGGCGGCGCTCGACAATCCGCACCGGCTGCGCATCATCGCGGCGCTGGCCAGCGGCGGGCGCAACTACATCAGTCAGCTGGCGCGCGACCTGGGCATCAGCCGTCCCCTGCTGCATCTGCACTTGCAAAAGCTGGAACACGCAGGCCTGGTCACCAGCCAGCTGGAGCTGTCGCACGACGGCAAGGCCCTCAATTACTTCGAAGCCAGTCCCTTCGAATTGCTGCTGACGCCGGCCAGCATCGCCGCGGCCGCGTCTACGCTTACTCCCAACCCGGATCCATCCTGAACTGTAGAGGTCATCATGTCTGAAAACATCTTTTTCGCCGCCTTCTTCTTCCCCTGCACGGCGGCCGTCATCATCTTCGCCTTCAAATATGCGTCCGGCATCGTGCAGGCGCGCGCCCGGCTGGCGCAGGACGGCGCCTACCAGGAACTGGCCCGCTCCATGGCTGCCTCGCAGGCGGCAACGGCAGCGGCGCTGGCCGCGCTGAGCGCTGCCACGGCGCAGATCCAGGCGCGCCTGGACGGCCTGGAGAAAATCCTCAAGGAAGTCGAGTAAGCCCCTTTCGCCATCCCCCCACAAGCAGGAGAACCCACCATGTCCACCATGAATACCGTCTCGACCGCCCGCCTGTATGCGCTGCGCGCCATGTATCTGCTGGTCGTGCTGGGTCTCGGCAGCGTGCTGTGGCCCGGCATCGTCACGCCGCACCAGCCGTGGGAGCTGGCGCGTGGCACGGTGAACTGCATGCTGGCCGCGTTCTCGCTGCTATGCCTGCTGGGCCTGCGCTATCCGCTGCAGATGCTGCCCGTGCTGCTGTGGGAAGCGCTGTGGAAGACCCTCTGGCTGCTGCTCGTGCCGCTGCCCCAGTGGCTGAACGGCCAGCTCGATCCCGCCACTGCGGCAACGGCGTTCGAATGTGCGTTCGTGGTGCTGGTCTACCTGGCCATTCCGTGGCGCTACGTGCATGCGCACTATCTTCTCAAGCGGGGAACGGCCTGGCGCCAGCTCAGGCAGCCTTGCGAAACGTCAGATTGATGCGCTGCGCGCCAAGCAGCGCGTGTTCGCCCTCCTTCAGGGGCGCCACGCCGTGGAAGCGCAGGCGGTCGGCGCCGCCCCACGCCACCACGTCGCCGTGCAGCAGCGCGATGCGCGCCGCCTTGTCGGCCCGCTGCGCCCCGCCGAATAGAAAAGTGGCGGGCAGGCCCAGCGAGACGGACACGATGGGCGCCGTGAAATCGCATTCGTCGCGGTCCTGGTGCAGGGCCATGCGCACACCGGGCGCGTAGCAGTTGACGAGGCAGGCGTCGGGCGTGAAACCGGGATAGCCGGCCGCCAGCGCCGCCTCCTGCGCCAGGCGCAGGAACACGGGCGGCATGGGCGGCCAGGGCTGACCGCTGACGGGATCGAGGCCCGCATAGCGGTAGCCGCGCGCGTCCGTGACCCAGCCCAGGGCACCGCAATTGCTCATGGCAACGGACATGCGCAAGCCGCCCGGCGTGGCCATGTGGCGCAGGGGCGCCGCCAGCACGATGGCGTCCAGCGCCGGCAGCATCTCGTCCAGATATGGCAGGGCAAAACCGCGCAGAAGCACCGACGCTGTCGCACCGGGCACCAGCGGCGCCGGACCCAGCGGGGCGTAATCGTCATCGGCAAACAGGGACAGGTTCATGCCGCCTATTTTAGCCGCCGCGCAGAAAAAGCGCGCGCGCCGGCCCCGGGGTGCGCTACAGTAGCGCTTCCAGCCACTACCACCGACTGCCACGATGGATCATTACGCCGATTTGCTGCAAACCCTGGCGCAACAGGAAGAATCCCTGCAATTCGAACGCTTCGACAACGACGCGGCGCTGGCCGTGGGCCTGTGGATCGTCGAGGAAGTGCGCAAGCGGGGCAAGGCCGTCACCGTCAACATCACGCGCAACGGCCACGTCCTGTTCCATCACGCCATGACGGGCGCCACGGCGGACCAGGCGGACTGGATACGCCGCAAGAACAACACGGTGCAGCGCTTTTGCCGCAGTTCCTACTACATGGGCATTTCGTATAAGAGCCGCGGCAGCACCTTCGAAGACGTGAAATACCTCGACGACATCGAGTACGCGGGCCATGGCGGCGCCTTTCCCCTGCTGATACGCGGCGTGGGACTGGTCGGCACGGTCACCGTGTCCGGCCTGGCGCAGGCGGACGACCACGCGCTGGTGGTGGCCGCGCTGCAGGCGCAGCTCGATACTCAACTCGACAAATAGTCAGGCGGCCAGCGCCTGGCGCAGGGCGGCGCGCGCCAGCAGGCGCGTGGAATCGAGAGTCGGCAGCGGCGAATTGGCGTCGCTGATGATCAGCGGGATTTCCGTGCAGCCGAGGATGACGGCGTCGCAGCCCTGCTCGCGCAGGCCGGCGATGATGGCCTGGAAGCGCGCCACGCTGTCCTGCTTGACGATCCCCGGCACCAGCTCCTCCATGATGATGCGGTTGATCTCGCTGCGCTCGTCCTCGCCGGGCCGCACGCAGGCGATGCCGCGCGCGGCCAGCCTGTCCGGATACACGGCGCTGTCGACCAGCCAGCGCGTGCCCGTCAGGCCGACGCGTTGGTAAGCGCGGGCGGCCGCCTCGCTGGCCACGACGTCCGCGATATGCAGCCAGGGCAGCGGCGAACGGGGCGCCATCAGCTCGAATGCCTGGTGGATGGTGTTGTCGGGGCAAATCAGGAAGTCGGCCCCGGCGGCGGCCAGCTTGCGCGCCGACGCCAGCATCAGTTCGGCCACACCGGCCAGGTCGCCCGCGTTCAGGCACGCCACATAGCGCGCCAGCGGCGGCGTGTGCAGCGTCACTTCCGGATGTTCATACGCGCCCAGCGCATGCGCGCCCTCTTCGCAAATCGTGCGGTAGCACAGGGACGCGCCTTCGGCCGAGCAGCCGACGATACCGATATGTCGAGTCATGCGATCTTCCTTTTCAATCAAATGCGCTGGCCGCCGTCGATGGGAATTTCCGCGCCCGTGATGTACGAGGCGCGCTCGCTGCACAGGAATTCCACCAGGTCGGCCACTTCGGCCGTCGTGCCCAGGCGGCGCAGCGGGATCTGCGTGTCGACGATGTGCGAGGTGCCGGGCGACAGGATGGCCGTGTCGATTTCGCCCGGCGCGATGGCGTTCACGCGCACGTTCAGCGGCGCCATGTCGTTGGCCATTTCGCGCGTCAGCGAGGCCAGCGCCGCCTTCGAGCTGGCGTAGGCGGAACCGGCAAACGGGTGCACGCGATAGCCGGCGATCGAGCACAGATTCACCACGGAGCCATGCGCGTTCGACAATTCCTGCGCGAAGCCGCGCGTCAGCGCCAACGGCGCAAAGAAATTCGTGTTGTACATTTCCTGCCAGGTCTGCATGTCCGTCGTGAGCGAATTGACGCGCGAGCCGCCCGGCCCCTTCGGCGACACGCCCGCATTGTTCACCAGCGCATGCAGTTTGGAGTCGCCCAGCATGGGGCGCAGGGTATCGACCATCTGGCCGATCTGGCTCAGGTCCGACAAATCCATGCACACATGCGTATTGTGCTCCTGGCTGCGCGGGCAGCCGCCGGGAATCGGGCTGCGCGATACGGTGATGACGCGCCAGCCCAGACTACGGAAGCGTTCGGCCACGGCGTGGCCGATGCCGCGGCTGGCCCCCGTGACGATGGCGGTTTTCTGTTCGCTCGCGTGTTTAATGTCTGTCATGTTTGTCATGTTCTTCCTTGTCCTGTTCTGCATGTTGTTCCGCGCCACCCGCGCCGTGCAGGCGCTCCTGGCGCATCACGTAGGCCAGCATCTGCGTCCCGCCGTCGAGAATGTCCTGCTCGATGGCGCGCCGCGCGGCCGCGCCGTCGCGCTGGCGCAGCGCGACGAGGATGGCATGGTGGTGGCCCACCCGCATGTCGGGCGAAAAGCTGGCGTAGCCGGCGGCGATCAGGGGCGCCGTCTGCATCCACAAGTGGTCGACGAAGCGCTTCAGGGTCGGCATGCCGGCCGCCTGCGCCAGGCCCAAGTGAAACGCCTGGTTGCATTGCAGGGCGGCCGCCAGGTCGTGCCGCGCGATGGCGTCTTCGTTCGCCTGCAGCAGGCGCTCCAGGTCGGCCAGGGTGGCGTCGTCGATGCGCTGCGCCGCTTCAAACGCGCCCAGTCCTTCCAGTTCCAGGCGCAGCGCGCGGATTTCCAGGTAGCGCGCCACGCTCAGCACGGGCACGCGGAAGTCGCGCGGCGAGCGCAGCACGAGCGCCTCTTCCTGCACCAGTTGCAGCATGGCGTCGCGCACGGGGGTCACGCTGGTGCCCAGCTGCAGCGCCAGTTCGCGGATGCGCAGCCGGTCGTTCGGCTGGAAGCGCCCGGCCGCCAGCGCATCGCGCAGCGTCGCGTACACGGACTTGCCCAGGTTAACGTGCACCAGGCTGTCCAGGGATGGGTTCATGGGTGGCTTGAGAGTCGGTAAATTATGATGCATCATACATCAATGCAAAAAACAGCGTTTTTCCCCGCGTGCGCGGGAGGCAGGAAACGCCGCAAGAACGTACAATCGGCAGCCACTGCATCGAAAGGACCGCACTTGAACTGGGATTATCCGCACGCCTACACCCTGCCCGTCACGCCCGAAGAGGCCGACATCGATGGCTTGCAGCACACCAACAACGCCGTCTACGTGCGCTGGTGCGAACATATCGGCTGGCACCATTCGGCCACCCTGGGGCTGGATCTGGACGATTACCGGCGCCTGGACCGGGCCATGGCGATACGCCGCGGCGAGTACGACTACCTGCTGCCCACGCGCGCCGGCGAAGCGCTGACCCTGGCCACCTGGCTGTGCGCCAGCGACGGCCGCTCGAGCATGGAACGGCGCTTCCAGCTGATCCGCGACAGCGACGGCGCCACCGTCGTGCGCGGACGCTGGGAATTGATCTGCATCGAATTGAGCAGCGGACGCGCGCGCCGCTTGCCGGCGGAATTTCTGGCCGTGTACGAGCCGGCCATCGTCGCGGCGCGCCAGCCGGCGCAGGACTAGGCCGGCAGGCGCGCCGGTTCCAGCGCGATCAGCGCCAGCAGGATCACCAGCGGCACGGCCAGCGCGGCGAAGCCCACGGCCAGGTAGGCAAAGGCGGCCATGATGGCGCCCACGGCAAAGCCCAGCAATGGCCAGAAGAATTTGACGCAGCGTTCGCGCGTGGCGCCGTCGGCCGCGCCGCGC
Source organism: Janthinobacterium sp. P210006 (assembly GCF_036231885.1). Taxonomy (NCBI): domain Bacteria; kingdom Pseudomonadati; phylum Pseudomonadota; class Betaproteobacteria; order Burkholderiales; family Oxalobacteraceae; genus Janthinobacterium; species Janthinobacterium sp. P210006. The sequence continues at coordinate 755,432 of NZ_JAZARD010000002.1, forward strand.
AGCACGTCGACCGTATCGATCACCACTTGCGTGACATTGCCCGTCATCATGGACGTGGGCGCCAGGTGGGCCAGCAGCAACCGGCTGATGGCGCTGTGCGCGCCCATGGCCGCCGCGCCGAACAGGCCGGCCGCCATGGCCAGCGCGCCCGGCTCGGGCCCCAGCGGTTCGGCCAGCACGCCAAACACCATGAAACCGAGCAGCAGCACCAGTTCCAGCAGCAGCGTCAGGCGCAGCGCCGGTCCGCCGCGGCGTTCGGCCGCCACGCTCAGCAGCCGCGCGGCCGCCACGCCCACGATAAACGCGGGAAATGCCAGCAGCTTGAGGGCGATCGAGGCATGCGTGGCGTTGGCCAGCGCCGCGCCGATCAGCACGAAGTTGCCCGTCACATGGGCCGTGAACAGGCCAAACAGGGCGACAAAGCCCAGGGTGTCGACATAGCCGGCCAAAAAGCCCAGGCTGATGCCCTGCAAGCGGCTGCGCTGCGCAACATTCATACGTTCTCCTTGAAATTTGCCGCCATCATACCAAGCAGGCGCCGCGGACGGCAGGGGTTTTACGCGCCGTTCAGCGAAGATACCGTGCTTTTCTTGCGCCCCCGCAGTGCAACATGCATTTCGCTCCTGATTTGCGCGCCCATGCTTTAGAATCAGCGACCTCAGCCCCGTAAAAACAGGACAAAACATATGACGGCAGTCGGGAATACCGAACCACAAGAGCTCAAGCGCGGCCTGAAAAGCCGCCACATCCAGCTCATCGCCCTGGGCGGCGCCATCGGCACCGGCCTGTTTCTGGGCATCGCGCAAACCATCAAGATGGCCGGCCCCTCCGTGCTGCTGGGCTATGGCATCGCCGGCGTCATCGCCTTTATGATCATGCGCCAGTTGGGCGAGATGGTGGTCGACGAACCCGTCGCCGGCTCCTTCAGCTATTTTGCCGACAAATACTGCGGCCACCTGCCCGGCTTCCTGTCGGGCTGGAACTACTGGGTGCTGTATGTGCTCGTCAGCATGGCCGAACTGACGGCTGTCGGCATCTACGTGCAGTACTGGTGGCCCGGCGTGCCCACCTGGGTCTCGGCCCTCGTCTTCTTTTGCGCCATCAACGCCATCAGCTTGCTGAATGTCAAAGCCTTCGGCGAAATGGAATTCTGGTTCGCCATCATCAAGGTGGTCGCCATCATCGGCATGATCGTCTTCGGCGCGTACCTGCTGGCCTCCGGCGACGCGGGCCCGCAAGCCTCCGTGGCCAACCTGTGGCAGCACGGCGGCTTCTTCCCGAATGGCTGGCAAGGCCTGGTGATGGCCATGGCCGTCATCATGTTCTCGTTCGGCGGCCTGGAACTGGTGGGCATCACGGCGGCCGAGGCGGATGACCCGAGCACGACGATCCCGCGCGCCACCAACCAGGCCATCTACCGCATCCTGATCTTTTACATCGGCGCGCTGGGCATCCTGCTGTCGCTGTATCCGTGGCAAAACGTCGTCACCGGCGGCAGCCCGTTCGTGCTGATCTTCCATGCGCTTGACAGCAACCTGGTGGCCACAGCCCTGAACGTGGTAGTGCTGACGGCCGCCCTGTCCGTCTACAACAGCGGCGTGTACTGCAACACGCGCATGCTGTTCGGCCTGGCCAAACAGGGCAATGCGCCGCGCGCACTGCTGCACCTGAACCGCCGCGGCGTACCGCTGGTGGCGCTGGGCGTGTCGGCCCTGGCCACGGGCGCCTGCGTGGTGGTCAATTATTTCATGCCGGGCGAAGCGTTCGAAGTGCTGATGGGCCTGGTGGTGTCGGCGCTGATCATCAACTGGGCCATGATCAGCTGGATCCACCTGCGCTTCCGCGCACAGAAGAAGCTCGAAGGCAAGACGACCTTGTTCCAGAGCCTGGGCTACCCGTTCACCAACTACCTGTGCCTGGTCTTCCTGGCCGGCATCCTGGTGATCATGTACCTGACGCCGGGCCTGCGCATCTCCGTCTACTTGATTCCCGTGTGGCTGGCCGCGCTGGGCATCGGCTACTGGATCAAGCAGAACAAGGCCAAGGCATAAGCTGTTTGCGCCGCATCAGACAAAAAGCCCGTCTTCGCAGGAAGACGGGCTTTTTGCATTGAACGCGGTCTCGCCGTCTATTGCTACGCGGCGGCCCCGCCCTCTCCCGGCAACACATCGGCTCGCCACAGGCCGATGCTCTGGCCCGCATACGATTGCAGCAGCACGTCGTCGCTCAAGCTCAGCATCGCCTGCTGGCGCTGCTCCGCCTTTTTCTCTGGCGTCATGCCCAGCTCGCCCGTCCGGTACGGCCCCAGCACGGGCAACAAGTCGCGCAGCACGGAATAGTTGCCTGGCGTGGTCTTGTCCGATTCCAGCTTGCCCATGAAATACTTCATGACATGCTCGGACTGGCTGCCTTCCTGCCGCAAGCTCGCCTTCACCATCTTGCCATCCTTGTAGGCCACCTGCGCGTCGCTGCTGGCCGTATCCTCGATCTGGTGGTAGGTATAGTTCTGCGATTCCGTACTGGTCGTCAGGCGCAGCGGCACGCCGGGGACGAGCGTCTGATGGAAGCTGGCGCTGAGCTTTGATTGCTGCTGCTGCCTGATCGAACGCGCGTCCTGGCTGGCACCGGTCTGTGCCGTCTTCTGCGACACTTCATAGTTGAAGCCATCCTTTTCCGCGCTGCGCATGGGATTGCTGAATTGCACGGTTTGCGATACGGAAGCGCTGAAGTCCGCCAGCCCCGTCAGGATGGACTTGTCCTCGGCCGCCAGGCGCCACTTGCCCGTCTCGGGAGTCTCCGTGGCCGCTTGCGGCGCGGCGGTATTGCTATGCAGGGCAGTAAAGCCATCCTTGAGCATGGCCACCAGGCCCGCGTCGCCATGGCCGCGCGACGCCGCCTGGTCGAATTGCTTCATATAACTGTCCAGCGCCTTGGCTTGCCGCTCGCGGCTGCCCAGGGTATTGAGCTGACTGGCGTCGACCTTCAGATCCAGGGTGCCGGCCTCGCCGCTGAAGCTGATCTTGCGCTGCGCGCCATCGGCCTGGAAATCCAGCGTTTGCACGCTTTCCGGTTCGCCGCGCACCTTGACTTCCGCATGCAGCTTCACCGACGCCAGCACCTGCTGGTCGAACTGCATCAAGCCCTCCAGCTTGATTTTCGGCGTGCTTTGGCCCATGCCGTCGATGGCGTCCTGGAAACCCTTCGCCAGGTCGCCCAGCGCGCTGGCTTCAGCATCGCTGAGGTCGCCGCTCGTCGTCATGTTCACGGCCAGGCCGTCGCCCTGGCTATCGAGCGACAGCTTGACTTCCACGCCACTCCTGGTGGTGATGCTGAGGGCAACCCTGTCTTCGCCATTGCCATGCAGGTCGCCCGGCGCGATGGCCGATGCCCCGTAGACATTGGGCGTGGTACTGGGCGGCGGCTGCCGCATCGCCTGCGAGAAATTGTAGTTTCCCAGCTTGGCCTGTCCCAGCATGGCCGCGCCCAGGCCGCTGAAGCGGCCGCCAAACGCATACGAGGAAAAACTTTTCGTCATCGCCTCGCTCACCTTGTCGCGCGTGGCGCTTTCCCACACCATCGGCGGTTTCGGCAGCGCCGCCCCGCTGCTGCCGTTCACGCTCTCGGGACTGAAAGCAACGATGGACGATGGTGTGGACACGGGCGACGGCGACGCGGCATCCGCGCGGTTCGGCGTGATGGAGGACGTGCGCGACGGGGCGCTGTTCCAGCTGGACAATGGAGAAATGGAGGTCATGGCGCTGTAACCTTGCAAGTGGCGGATAGGGGCATCATAAAATATCGATATGGTTAAATTTTTCGCAATTACCTGGCGCCAGGCAAATCTTGCGTCACCTTATCCAAGGTGGTGGCAAGTACTGCATGGCAATACTGCATTAACGGCAATAAAGGGCAAAGCATGAGCGTCGGGGAAATGAAACATTTTCATGCCGCCCACCTCGCCTACCCCCAACAAGTTGAATCACTGCCGGGAATGTCCATTAAAATGCCAGTATGGAACACAAGATTCTGCGCGCCCCGCTGTCCAGCTTTACCGACTTGTTGCTCGATGCCGTGTGCATGGTCGACGTGGACGGGCGTTTTGTGTTCGTCAGCACGGCCTGCGAACGCATCTTCGGCTACACGCAGCAGGAAATGATCGGCAAGCTCATGCTCGACATGGTTGCCCCCGCCGACCGCGCGCGCACCCTGGCCGCCGCGCGCGCCATCATGGATGGCCATGCGCAGACGCACTTTGAAAACCGCTACCTGCGCAAGGATGGCAGCCTGGCGCACATCATGTGGTCCGCCCGCTGGTCCGCGGCCGACCAGCTGCGCGTGGCCGTGGCGCGCGACATCACCCTGCTAAAACAGGCGCAGGCAAAGCAGGCGGCGCTGTACGCCATCTCCGAAGCCATGCAGGCGACGCAGGACTTGCCCGCCCTGCTGCACCGCATCCAGCACATCATCGGCGAACACTTGCCCACGCGCAGCCTGACCTTGCTGCTGCATGGCGAGCACGGCGCGCAAGCGCCCATGACCTGCCATGCGGACGACAGCACGCCCCAGCCCACGTCATCGCTGGCCAGCCTGCTGTGCGACGAAGTGCTGCGCAGCGGCCGCCCCCTGCTGCTGCAGGCGGGACAGCTGGCCGGCCTGCCCCTGGCGCTGCAAACGGCAGCCTGCGGCCTGTCCTCGTGCTGGCTCGCCGTGCCGCTGTATTCCTCGCTGGGCAGCATCGGCGTGCTGGCCTTGCAGGGCGACCAGAATGCCGTCATCGGCACGGAGCAGGACCAGGATCTGCTGCAATTCGTCGCCAAACAGCTGGCCACCGCCATCGAGCGCCAGCAACTGCAGACGCAGATGCAGTTCATGGCCATGCACGACGAACTGACCCGCCTGCCGAACCGCCGCCTGTTCCACGACCGCCTGCACACGGCGTTCGCGCGCGCGCACCGCCAGGAAGGCCGGCTGTCGCTGCTGTTCCTGGACCTCGACAACTTCAAGCGCGTCAACGACGACCACGGCCATGCCTGTGGCGACCTGCTGCTGCAGACGGTGGCGAGCCGCCTGCGGGATTGCATGCGAGAAACCGACACCCTGGCCAGAATGGGCGGCGATGAATTCGTCGTGCTTCTGGAAAGCACGGCCACTCCCATGGACGTCAGCCTGATCGAACAAAAGATCCACGCGGCCCTGGCCGCGCCGCTGCACCTGGGCAACGGGCACCAGCTGCAGATCGCAGTCAGCATCGGCGTGGCCCACTATCCGGAAGATGGCGATACCATGCAGCTGCTGCTGCGCCATGCGGACCGGGCCATGTACGCATCGAAGGTGCTCGCCGCAGCGTCGCGCTAGCGGGCGGCCGTACTCGGAGGAAATTGCCCCTATGCTATACTTTCCGGCGATGCTAAGACTCTTCAAAACATGGCTGATCCTGCTGCTGATCGCGGCAGTGCCGCTGCAAGCGGCCGCTGCGGGCACCATGCGGCTGTGCGCGCCGCCCGCCCCCGTACTTGCATCGCCTGCCGCCCCCATGGCCGCGGCATGCCGGCATCACGGTGCGCTGCCATCCGCCATCGCGGACAGCGACGGCACGCCGGAAGATGGCAAGGCCCCTGCCAAGCCGCCCGCCTGCGGCGCCTGTTCGGGGTTTTGCCTGGGCGCACTGATGCCGCCCTGCCTGGCCCTGCCGCCTGCCGCCTGCACCGGCGCGCAACAAGTCACGGCCGCAAACGCCCCCTTGCTGGCGGGATTCATTCCCGACGGCCCACGCCGGCCCCCGAGACAGTTTTCCGCCTGAGCGCAGCCAGCGCACCTGGTCCTGTGCGCGCGCGCAACTCCCCCTCAAAAAACAGGCCGCCAAGGCGGCCACGACAGACATTATTTGTATGAAAGCATCACCATGATCAAACATTTCCTATTGCGCGGCGCCTTCGCCGCCATGTTGGGCCTACCCACGTTCGCCATGGCGGCCCTGCCCGTCATTGAAGTCTACAAGAGCGCCTCGTGCGGCTGCTGTTCCGAATGGATCAAGCACCTGGAAGCGAACGGCTTTACGGTGCGCGCGAAAAACGTGGAAATGCCGGCGCAATACCGCAAGCTGGCCGGCATTCCCGATGCGCTCGGGTCCTGCCACACGGGTCTTGTCAACGGTTACGCCATCGAAGGCCATGTACCGGCCAGCGACATCAAGCAGCTGCTGCGCGACAAACCCAAGGCCAAGGGCCTGGCCGTGCCGGCAATGCCCATGGGCTCGCCAGGCATGGAAGGACCGCGCAAGGATGCGTATGACGTCCTGCTGGTCAAGAACAATGGCAGCACCGAGGTCTACAAGCACTACAAGTAAGACTGAACGCAAATGAAAAACGCCGCCGGAATCGCTTCCGGCGGCGTTTTTTTTATCAGGCAGCAGTCAGGAACTGTCTGCCTGTCAGGACTGCCTTAGATGCTGTCCAGCACGGCATTCAGGCTGGCGCTCGGGCGCATGACTGCTTCCGTCTTCGCTGGATCTGGCAGGTAGTAGCCGCCGATATCCATTTCCTTGCCTTGGACTGCTTTCAGCTCGGCAACGATCTTTTCTTCGTTCTCGGCCAGAGCCTTGGCCACTGGCGCAAAGTGGGCCGCCAGTTCCGCGTCATCCTTCTGTGCCGCCAGAGCTTGCGCCCAGTACATGGCCAGGTAGAAATGGCTGCCGCGGTTGTCCAGCTCGCCGGTGCGTGGCGATGGCGACTTGTTGTTGTCCAGCAGCTTGCCCGTCGCTTCGTCCAGGGTTTTCGCGAGGATTTTGGCCTTCGCATTGCCCGTCTTGATGCCCATGTCTTCCAGCGACACGGCCAGGGCCAGGAACTCGCCCAGCGAATCCCAGCGCAGATGGTTTTCTTCCACCAGCTGCTTGACGTGCTTCGGTGCGGAACCGCCGGCGCCCGTTTCGTACATGCCGCCACCGGCCATCAGCGGCACGATCGACAGCATCTTGGCGGACGTGCCCAGTTCCAGGATCGGGAACAGGTCGGTCAGGTAATCGCGCAGGATGTTGCCGGTCACGGAGATGGTGTCCAGGCCGCGGAACGCGCGTTCCAGGGTGTAGCGCATGGCGCGCGTCTGCGACATGATCTGGATGTCCAGGCCCTTGGTGTCGTGATCCTTCAGGTAAACCTGTACCTTCTTGATGACTTCGTTCTCGTGCGGACGGTAGGAATCGAGCCAGAACACGGCAGGCATGCCCGAGTTGCGCGCGCGCGTGACGGCCAGCTTGACCCAGTCGCGGATCGGCGCGTCCTTGACCTGGCACATGCGCCAGATGTCGCCCTCTTCCACCGTTTGCGTCAGCAGCACTTCGCCCGTTTCCAGGTCGGTGATGTTGGCGATGCCGCCTTCCGGCACTTCAAACGTCTTGTCGTGCGAACCGTATTCTTCCGCTTGCTGCGCCATCAGGCCCACGTTCGGCACGGTGCCCATGGTCTTCGGATCGAAGTTGCCATGCCATTTGCAGAAGCCGATCATTTCCTGGTAGATGCGTGCGAACGTCGATTCCGGCATGACTGCCTTGACGTCTTTCGGACGGCCATCGGCACCCCACATCTTGCCGCCGATACGGATCATGGCTGGCATCGACGCGTCGACGATGATGTCGTTCGGCGAGTGGAAGTTGGTGATACCCTTGGCCGAATCGACCATGGCCAGTTCAGGACGGTTGGCGTGGCAAGCGTGCAGGTCCTTCAGGATTTCATCCTTTTGCGACGCTGGCAGGGTCTCGATCTTGTCGTACAGGTTGCTCATGCCGTTGTTGACATTGACACCCAGTTTGTCGAACAGCTCGGCGTGCTTGGCAAACGCGTCCTTGTAGAAAATGCGTACGCAGTGGCCGAAGACGATCGGGTGCGACACTTTCATCATGGTGGCCTTGACGTGCAGCGAGAACATCACGCCCGTCTTGAAGGCGTCGTCGATTTCCTTCTCGTAGAACTCCAGCAGCGCTTTCTTGCTCATGAACATGCTGTCGATGATTTCGCCCGCTTGCAGGGAAACCTTCGGTTTCAGCACGATGGTCTTGCCCGACGCCGTGACCAGTTCCATCTTGACGTCGCGGGCCTTTTCCAGGGTCAGCGATTTTTCGCCATGGTAGAAGTCGCCATGATGCATGTGCGAAACGTGGGTTTGCGAAGCCTGGCTCCACTCGCCCATCGAATGCGGGTGCTTGCGTGCGTACTCTTTGACGGCCTTCGGTGCGCGGCGGTCGGAGTTGCCTTCACGCAGGACCGGATTGACCGAGCTGCCGATGCACTTGCCGTAGCGCGCTTTCAGGGCTTTTTCTTCGTCCGTCTTCGCGTCTTCCGGATAGTCCGGCAGCTTGTAGCCACGGCCTTGCAATTCGCGCACGCAGGCGATCAGCTGGCCTTGCGAGGCGCTGATGTTCGGCAGTTTGATGATATTGGTATCGGCCAGTTGGGTCAGCTTGCCCAGTTCAGCCAGGGTGTTCGGGACTTTTTGCGCGTCCGTCAGGAATTCGGGAAATTCAGCCAGTACACGGGCCGCCACCGAAATATCGCTGGAGACCACGTCCACGCCAGCCGGCGCGGTGAATTTTTTGATAATTGGCAGCAGGGAATACGTCGCGAGCAGCGGCGCCTCGTCAGTCAGCGTGTAGATGATTTTGGATTTTTGTGTTGCCATGTTCATTCCCTTGTATGCGGTGATGCCTGGTGGTTAACTTTCTTCATTCCAAACACAGGACGGTTAGCCTTGCTTTGGACGGCTAGTGTGCCGGCGGTGACGCCGTGCTTGCCCACCACGTATTTTAGACTGTCCTGCCGCTGTTTGTGTATCCGATGGCGACGAATCTTATATAAGACAGCAAATATCCGGGTCTGAAGGCCCAGGATGGCCATTTTCCGCGCGGAAATGCCCTCCAGGCATGCGCGCGGCATGTACGCGACCGTAGCAGCAATGGATATTTAATCATTATAAATCGTAATGATTCTCATTTATAATATCCTGAGTACAATTCCTCCCTATCAACTTTATACGCTTGCCCCTGATGCCCATTCCCCATTCCCGACTCGCCCTTCCCCACCTCACCACGCGTTTGATCCTCGCCGGCCTGCTCGTTGCCAGCGTGACGCCGCAGGCGATCGCCCAGGTGACAAGCGATGCCTCCACTCCAATTGCCACCGTGCTCGTCAACGGACAGGCCGAAGCGGACGCCGGCGGACAGATCGCCAAAAGCGCCCGCGCCGGCATGCTGGGCGAAAAAGACTTGCTCGACACGCCGTTCAGCGTCAACAGCTATACCAGCCAGCGCATGCTGGACCAGCAGGCGCTGACCCTGGCCGAAGTGCTGGGCGGCGACCCGTCCACCCGCTTCACGGGCCAGATCGGCGGCGTCACGGATTCCTTCTTCATCCGCGGCTTTCCCCTCAACGAGGGCAATCTGAGCGAAGTGGCGTTTGACGGCGTGTACGGCGTCTCGCCCAACTACCATTTATTTACGGAATATCTGCAGAGCGTGGAAGTGCTCAAGGGACCCGCTGCCCTGCTGTACGGCATGTCACCCAATGGCGGCGTGGGCGGCGTCGTCAATGCCGTGCCGAAACGCTCGCTGCCGCGCGACCTGACGCGACTGACCGTCGATTACGGTTCCACCGCGCAGCTGGGCGCGGCCATCGACGTCAGCCGCCGCTTCGGCGAGGAACGGCGCTTCGGCATCCGCTTCAATGGCTTGCACCGCCAGGGCAAGACGCCGCTCGACCACCAGACCTCGCGCGCGGAAGTGGCGGCCGTGGCCCTCGATTACCAGGGCCAGCGCCTGCGCGCCTCACTCGACGTGATCGAGCAATACCAGTGGATCGACGCGCCCACGCGCCCCTTCCTCGTGGCCGCGCGCCTGCCCGTGCCGGCAGCGCCCGATGGCCGGCGAAATATCGCCCAGTCCTGGGGCTGGTGGAAGTCCAATGACCTGGCCACCCTGGGCAAGGTCGAATACGACCTGAACGACAACGTCACCGTGTTTGCCGACGCGGGCGGCACCCGCTCCGACGTGTCGCGCTATTCGGACCAGACGCCGACCATCACCAGCGCGGCGGGCGACATGACGGTCACGCCCATGAACTGGAAATTCCGCGTGCGCCGCGCCAGCGCGGACACGGGCGTGCGCGCGCGCTTTCGCACGGGCGGCGTCGAGCATGCGCTGGTCGTGATGGGCAATGTCTACCAGGACGAATTTGGCAGCGTGAGCAATTCCGGCAAGCTTATTTCTTCGAACATCTATCGTCCCGTGGCCGTGCCCGACCCCGGCATTGCCGCGCCGGCCCGCGCGCCGAAACTGTCTGCCTCCACCCTGTCCAGCCTGGCCGTGGCCGACACCCTGGACATGCTGGACCAGCGCGTGCAGCTGACCCTGGGCGTGCGCCGCCAGCTGGTCGAATCGAAGAACTACCATGCCACCACGGGGGCGCTGACCACCCGCTACAAACAGGGAGCATTGACGCCGCTGGCCGGCATCGTCGTCAAGCCGCTGCGCAACGTGTCGCTGTATGCGAACTATATCGAGGGCTTGAGCAAGGGCGATATCGCGCCCAACATCGCCGACAACGCGGGCCAGGTCTTCGCCCCGTACAAGAGCAAGCAGTACGAGGTGGGCACCAAGGCCGATCTGGGCGTGGTGCTGGCGACCCTGGCCGTGTTCCAGGTCAGCAAACCCAGTGGCGCACTGTATGGCAAGGTGTACAGCATGGACAGCGAACAGCGCAACCGGGGCCTGGAACTGAACCTGTCCGGCGCCGCCAGCAAGGCCGTGCGCCTGCTGGCCGGCATCACCCTGCTCGACGGGCGCCTGGTAAAGACCAACAGCGCCGCCACCATGGGCAAGCGCCCCGTGGGCGTCCCCACGTCCATGGCCAACCTGGGCGGCGAATGGGACCTGCCGTACTGGCCCGGCCTGACGGCCACGGGCGCCGTCAGCTACACGGGCAAGCAGTATGTGGACCAGGCGAACGTGCAGTCGGTGCCGTCCTGGACCAAGGTGGACCTGGGCCTGCGCTACCGCACGGCCATCGCCGGCAAGGCGACCATCTTGCGCGGCGGCCTGATGAACGCGTTCGACCGCCATTACTGGGCCGGCGTGGCCTCGTACGGCACGATCTCGCAATCGGCGCCCCGCACGCTGCAACTGTCTGCCGCCGTGGATTTTTGACGGGCAGCGGCTGCCGGCATGCACTGCGCGCCGGCAGCAAGATCAATCGCGTGAAAAATAACAGCAAAAAGTAGACCAACCCACCGCCGATGGCGGCAAGCCCCGTTGCCGGCCCTGCCGCCACCGGCACACGGCGGAACACCCGCCATGACTGCTGCCTGACTGACCGGAGCAGTGGCAATAGAAGCCCCGCCACATTCTGCGTTCCGCCTTTCGCCTTCCACTCCCCGCGCCTTCCCCGCTGCCACGGCCCGGCAGACTGCCCCGCGCAATCGCGCTTTGCCGCCACGCCAGGCGCGCCATCACGCCGGCGCCACGGGCAAGCGTCACGATCCAGCACTTCAGCACAAGCGGTCCGCAGGCATCGCCGCGTCCACAGCGGCGCCACCGCAAACGACAACTACATTGATATTTATCAAATTGACTGCCCGATGCCTGGGCTACTGTCGGTGCCATCTTTGATTTGAAACAGAAACTCTGCGGCCAAGAATCGACCATTCCAGAAACAACGCCAGTTCTCGCCAGGCTCTTCATTCCCCAGCCGATAGCGCTCGCCAAGTGCGGTAACACGCAGCGTCCCCCCTCCCTTGCCTACACGTGCAGGGGAAACTTTTGCTAGCGATTTTGCAGCTTTTGATTAATGAACGTTAAAAAGGAATTTCGTATGAGCACGTATTCTGACATTTGCATCGTAGGCGCCGGCATCGGCGGCTTAACTTGTGCCAACCGGCTGATCGACGCCGCCGCCGACAGGCAGCTGCGCATCCGGGTATTCGACCTGAATGCCACCGTCGGCGGCCGCATCCAGTCGCGGAAAATCGATGGCGAGGAAATCGCCGAACTCGGCGCCGCCCGCTACTCGCCGCAGCTGCATCCGCATTTCCAGCAACTGATGCAGGGCAGCGGATTGCCGCATGCGGTCTACCCGTTCACCGAGGTCATTTCCCACGACAGCGTGCTGGAAGAACTGAAGGCAACCCTGCATGGCCTGAGCCCGATGCTGAAGGAGCATCCGAACGACTCTTTCCTCGAGTTCATCAGCCATTACCTGGGCGCCGCCAAGGCCACCCACATCATCAAGGCGACCGGCTATGACGCCCTGCTGCTGCCGATGGTGTCGGCGGCCATGGCCTACGACATCATCAAGAAGCACCCGGAAACGCAGCACTTTACGGAAAATGCCGCCAACCAGTGGCGCTATGCCACCGATGGCTACCACGAGCTGCTCTGCCAGTTGCAGCACCGGGCCCAGGCTGCCGGCGTGGAATTCCGGCTCGAGCATCGTTTGCTGTCCGTCGAGAAATCCGGCGACGACCACCATGTGCTCGCCTTCAACCACCACGGCGACACGCATATGCACCGGACACGCCATCTGGTGATGACCATCCCGCCGTCCGCCATGCCGCGCCTGAACCTGGATTTCCCGAACGCCTGGAGTCCGTTCCAGTACGACTCGCTGCCCCTGTTCAAGGGATTCCTCACGTTCGACACGGCCTGGTGGGACGCGCTGGGGCTGACCGACAAGGTGCTGATGGCGGCCAATCCCCTGCGCAAGATCTACTTCAAGGGCGACAAGTATGTGCTGTTCTACAACGACAGCAAAAGCGCCACCTACTGGCGCGACAGCCTGGAACTCGGTGAAGCGGCGTACCTGGAGCGTGTCCGCCGCCACCTGGAAGAGGTCCTGCCGCTCGATGGCCAGCCGCTGCCGCCGATCAAGGCGCACTTCCACAAGTTCTGGCCCCATGGCGTCGAGTTTTGCGTGGAGCCGGAAGCCGAGCACCCAGCCGTACTGCTGCACCAGGACGGCATCATTTCCTGCTCGGATGCCTATACCGCGCATTGCGGCTGGATGGAAGGCAGCCTGATCAGCGCCAAGCAGGCCAGCGGCCTGTTGCTGCAACGGCTGGATCAACTGGAAGACGTCGCCGCTGCCAACGATACCTTCATCACTTCCTCGACCGAGCGCGCATGAGCCTACTTGACTTCCCCCGCCTGCATTTTCGGGGATTTGCCCGCGCCAATGTGCCGACGGGGAACCGCAATACGCACGGCAACATCGATATCGCCACGAATGCGGTATCGATGGCGGGCGAGCCTGTCGACCTGAGCCGGCCGCCAGCCGAATTCCATGCGCACCTGAAACAGCTTGCCCCCCGCTTCAATGCGGAGGGCAAGCCCGATCCGGAAGGTATCTTCAGCCAGGCGGCAGGCTATAATTTTTGCGGGAACAACCATTTCTCGTGGGAAAACGCGAGGATCACGGGCATCCAGCTGCGCGATGGCGAGGTCGATACGCAGGATGCGCTGGTGGGCGCCAAGCTGGCCCTGTGGGGCCACTACAACGAGTACCTGCGGACGACCTTCAACCGCGCCAGGTGGATCGACAACAACCCCGCCCGGCCGGACACCACGCTGATCTACGCCGGCCAGTTCACCTTGAGCGACAAGCTGGCCACGCCCAACACGCCCACGCTGTTCACGGCCGACATCGGGCAGGCGCACTCGGTGCGCTGGCTCGGCAGCGGCCACATCACGGAACGCAGCGGGCATTTCCTGGACGAGGAATTTGGCCGCTCCAGGCTGTTCCAGTTTTCGGTGGCAAAGCAAGACCCGCATTTCCTGTTCAATGGGGACCTGCCGCTGCCGGCCAGCATGCTTGCCTTGCGGCAAGCGCTGGACGACGACGAGGTGCTGGGCCTGACGGTGCAATACGCGCTGTTCAATATGTCGACGCCGCAAAAACCGGACTCGCCCGTGTTCTACGACCTGGCCGGCAGCATCGGCCTGTGGCGGCGCGACGAGCTGGCCACCTATCCGTCCGGCCGCCTGCTGCAGCCGCGCCAGGGCAGCCTGGGGCCGGTGCTGGTGAAAGTGCATGCGGACCGCGTTGCGTTCAACATGCCGACCGCCATCCCCTTCACCACACGCGACGCGGGCGCCGTCTCGGAACAGCATCCCACGCACGCGCTGGGCGGCAAGCAGGCGCTGGGCGACCTGCTGCTGCATGACGGCGCCGGCACCTTGCTGGCATGCATCCCCGAACGGCTGTACCGCGATTACTGGCGCCACCACGGCGTCTTCGATGTGCCGCTGCAGCACGCCGGCGCGGCTTCGGGTTCGCTCAGCCTGGGCAGCGCGCTGGCGCAGTGGGACGAGGCCGACTGGGTGCTGCAGTCGGACAGCAACCAGCTGTATCTGGAAGCGCCGAACGCAAAAAAACACGAGGATTTTCCGCAGACGATCACCGTGCAAAGCCGCTACCGCGGCGAACTGGCGGCGCCTGCGGCCCTGCCGGCACAGGCCGAGGACGGCGCGCTGCTTGCCGTGGAGCAGCAGCCGTCGCCGCTCGGGCATGGCTACACGGCACTGACCCTGACGGGCCGCCAGCCGGGCGCGACCCGCATCGCGCTGGGCACAGGCAAGCACAAACAATACCTCGGCGTGCGCGTGCTGCCCGACGACTGGCATCTGGACGACGTGCCGGCCGAACAGGTCGATTACGCCTTCCTGTACCGGCACGTGATGAGCTATTACGAGCTCGTCTATCCATTCATGTCGGACAAGGTCTTCAGCCTGGCGGACCAGTGCAAGTGCGAAACGTATTCGCGCCTGATGTGGCAGATGTGCGATCCGCAGAACCGCGACAAGAGCTATTACATGCCCAGCACGCGCGAACTGTCGCTGCCAAAGTCGCGCCTGTTCCTGAAATACCTGACGCAGGTCGAGGCAAAGGCCAGGGCGGCGGTGCCGGAACCGACCGTGCCGCATGTCATCGGCTGCAGGGCCGAATTGATCGAAGAGCTGAAGAAGGCCATCGACCTGGAACTGTCGCTCATGCTGCAATACCTGTATGCCGCGTATTCCATTCCCAACTATGCGCAGGGAGCGGCGCTGGTGCAGGCCGGCCGCTGGCTCCCGGCCGAGCTGGAACTGGCCTGCGGCACCGACGACCGGCGCCGCAACAGCGGCACGCGCGGCATGCTGCTGGAAATCGCCCATGAAGAAATGATTCACTACCTGCTAGTGAACAATGTACTGATGGCGCTTGGGGAACCGTTCCATAGCGGCACCCCGGTATTGGGCCAGCAGGCGCGCCAGCGATTCGGCCTGGACACGGAATTTGCATTCGAGCCTTTTTCCGAACACGTGCTGGCCCGCTTCGTGCGTTTCGAATGGCCCGACTACATTCCCACGCCCGGCAAGTCCATTGCCACCTTCTACATCGCGATCCGCCGGGCCCTGGCCGAGCTGCCCGGCCTGTTCGACAGCGGCGGCGGCAAGCGAGGCGGCGAACACCACCTGTTCCTGAAGGAGCTGACCAACCGCGCCTATCCCGGCTACCAGCTGGAAGTGTCCGGCCGCGACAGCGCGCTGTTCGCTATCGACTTCGTCACCGAACAGGGGGAAGGCGTGGCCGTCGATTCGCCGCATTTCGCCTCGTCGCACTTCCAGCGGCTGCGCGCCGTCGCCGGCAGGTTTTCCGCCTGCGGCAAGCCCTTCGAGCCGGCGCTGCCGGCGCTGAAGAATCCCGTGCTCGAAGCGCGCGCGGACTGCACGGTGGTGACCGATGGGAAGGCCCGCGCGCTGATGCAGCTGTACCAAGGCTGCTACGAGCTGACCTTCCTGTTGATGGCCCACCATTTCGCGCAGCAGCCGCTGGGCAGCCTGCGCCGCTCGCGCCTGATGAATGCGTCCATCGACATCATGACCGGCCTGTTGCGCCCCCTGTCCGCCGCCCTGATGAACATGCCGTCCGGCCTGCCCGGCCGCCATGCGGGGCCGCCCGTGCCCGAGCCCGTCAACAGCCGGGTCAGCAGCGACTACAGCCAGGGCTGCGACATGCTGGCGCAGAAATGCCTGGCGCTGGCGCAGTACGCGCGCAGCCTGGAGAGCGATGTCATCGGCATGGCGCCGATAGAAATGTTGGAGTTTTTTAATCAGCAACTAACCGATTTATCTCGGGGAAAGATGTCAAGAGAGGCCTGAAATGCATAAAATCATTATCGTCGGCGGCGGACTGGCAGGTAGCCTTAGCGCCATTTATCTGGCGCAACGGGGACACGACGTCCACGTCGTCGAAAAACGGGGCGATCCGCTGCAGAAAGCGTCCGCAACCGCCGATCCCGTCAACTCGCGCGCCATCGGCGTCACCATGACCGTGCGCGGCGTCAAGGCAGTGCTGTCGGCCGGCATCGACAGGCAGGAACTGGAGCGGTGCGGCGAACGTATTCTGGGCATGGCGTTTTCCGTCGGCGGCAAATTCAAGGTGCGCGAACTGAGCCTGCGCGAAGGCCTGTTTCCGCTGTCGCTGGACCGGTCCGCGTTCCAGCGCCTGTTAAACACCTATGCCGCCAGGCACGAAGTGAAATACTACTTTGAGCATAAATGCCTGGATGTCGACCTGGAAAGGAAAGTCGTGCTGATCCAGGGTCCGGACGGTGCCGTGCAGCAGCTGCACGGCGACCTGATCATCGGTGCCGACGGCGCCCATTCCGCAGTGAGGCGCGCCATGCAGAGCGGCATGCGGCGCTTCGAGTTCAAGCAGAGCTTCTTCCGCCATGGCTACAAGACCCTCGTGCTGCCGGATGCGGAGGGGCTGGGTTTCCGGAAGGATTTGCTGTATTTCTTCGGCATGGATTCCAAGGGCCAGTTTGCCGGCCGCGCAGCCACCATCCCGAACGGCAGCATCAGCTTCGTCATTTGCCTGCCCTACTCCGGCACACCCAGCTTGAACACGCTGAACCGCGAAACCATGGCGGCCTTCTTCGACCGCTATTACGACAAGCTGCCGGCGGCCAGCCGGCAAGAGATGGTGAACCAGTTTATCGCCCTGCCCAGCAATGACCTCATCAATGTCCGCTCCAGCACCTTCCATTACAAGGACCATGTCCTGCTGATCGGCGATGCGGCGCATGCCACGGCCCCGTTCCTCGGCCAGGGCATGAACATGGCGCTGGAAGACAGCTATATCTTCGCCACGTTGCTGGAAAAACACGGCAATGCGCTCGCTCCCACCCTGGCCGAATTCACGCAGCAGCGCAAGGTGCAGGCGGACGCCATGCAGGATATGGCGATCGCCAACTACGAAGCGCTGAGCAACCCCAGCCTGATTTTCTTCCTGCAGACGCGCTACAACCGCTTCATGCACCAGAAATTCCCCCGTATTTATCCGCCGGACATGGCGGATAAATTGTTCTTTACATCGATTCCTTACGATGAACTGCAGCAAATCCAGAAGAAGCAAAACGTTTGGTACAAACTTGGGAGGGTCAACTAATGAACATTCTCGTCATCGGCGCAGGCCCCGCTGGCCTGCTCTTCGCCAGCCAGATGAAACAGGCCCAGCCCGCCTGGAATATCAGCATTACGGAAAAAAACACCCCGGAAGAAGTGCTGGGCTGGGGCGTGGTGCTGCCGGGACGGCCGCCGCGCCATCCCGCCAACCCGCTTTCTTACCTTGACCAGCCGGAACGGCTCAATCCGCAGTTCCTGGAAGAATTCAAGCTCGTGC
The DNA here is from genome assembly GCF_036231885.1 of Janthinobacterium sp. P210006. Taxonomy (NCBI): domain Bacteria; kingdom Pseudomonadati; phylum Pseudomonadota; class Betaproteobacteria; order Burkholderiales; family Oxalobacteraceae; genus Janthinobacterium; species Janthinobacterium sp. P210006. The sequence goes on from NZ_JAZARD010000002.1 coordinate 773,137, forward strand.
ATCACGACCAGCCCAACCTGATGAGCACGGGCGTTACCCTGTGCGGCGTCGGGCGCCAGGCCCTGGTGCAAGCCCTGCGCGCCAAGTGCGTGGCGGCCGGCATCGCCATCCGCTACGAAACGCCGCCGGCGGACACGGCGCAGCTGGAAGCCGAGTACGACCTGGTGGTCGTATCGAATGGCGTCAACTACAAATCGCTGGAGTTGACGCCAGCGCTGGCGCCGCACATCGATTTCGGCCGCAACAAATACATCTGGTATGGCACCACCCAGCTGTTCGACCAGATGAACCTGGTGTTCCGCAGCAATGCGCATGGCATTTTCATCGGCCATGCCTACAAATATTCGGACACGATGAGCACCTTTATCGTCGAATGCAGCGAAGAAACGTACGCCAAGGCCGGGCTGGAAGCGCTTTCCGAGCGCGATGCCGCCGCGTATATCGCCAAGACCTTCAAGGCCGAACTCGGCGAGCACGAACTGCTCAGCCAACCGGGACAGGGCTGGCGCAACTTCATGACCCTCAGCCACGACCGGGCGGGCGACGGCAAGTTCGTCCTGCTGGGCGATGCGCTGCAATCGGGCCATTTTTCCATCGGCCATGGCACCACCATGGCGGTGGTGGCAGCACTGCTGCTGGTCAAGATCCTCGATACGGAAGCCGACACGGCCGCTGCCCTGGACAGCTTCAATGCCTGCGCCGTGCCCTTGATGCAATTGTTCAAGGACCACGCCAACAGCAGCCGCCTGTGGTTTGAAAGCGTGGGCGAGCGTATCGGACTGAGCAATGCAGAGCTGACTGCCAGCTTCGACGCGCGCCGCAAGGACTTGCCGTCGCTACAGGAAGCGCTGATGGCCAGCCTTGGCTACGCGCTGGGCCGCTAGGGAGCCGCCATGTCTACACACGTCGCCCCGCCGCTGCTGCCGATGCAATGGAGCAGCGCCTACATCTCCTACTGGACACCGATGCAGGACGATGACCAGGTCACGTCCGGCTATTGCTGGTTCGACTATGCGCGCAACATCTGCCGCATCGACGGCCTGTTCAACCCCTGGCCGGAAAAGGTCCGTGGACACCTGCTGTGGATGTCGGAAATCGGCGACGCCAGGCGCGAGCAAAGCCGCAAGCAGAAAGTGGCGTACGCAAGGCAAGCGGAAGCAGCTGGCGAGCAGCTGCAGGCAACGGCGCTGGCCGATGAAGTCACGCCGTTCCATGCACTGTTCCTGCCGCAGGCGGTGCTGCTTGACGGCAGTGCCCGCCACGACGGGCGCCACACCGTGCTGGGCCAGGAGGCGGATGCCTGGGTAGTCGAGCGAACAGGCAAGCCGTCATCGGTCTTTTACCTGGAGGCCGGCGGCAACCGCCTGTTGCGCATGGTAACCGGCAACGACCCGCAGCACCTGTCCGTGCGCGACTTCCCCAACCTGTTTGTCGGCGACATTCCGGACAGCGTTTTTACGTCTTGCAACACCTGACCAGGGCGTGGCGCGTGCAAGGGCCGCATGCGGCCAGGGCGCGCGCCACGCCTGGCGAGGGTTTTAGTCTTTACTCTTGAAGGATATTGATATGCCGTTGGTTGTTTACATTCTGGGGTTGACGATCTTCTCGTTAACGACATCCGAATTCATGGTGGCGGGCATGATGCCGTCGCTGGCCCTGGCCATGGACGAACCGGTAACACGGATCGGCTATCTGATCTCGCTGTACGCGATGGGCATGGTCATCGGCGGCCCGCTGAGCACCATCGCCCTGCTCAAGCTGCGCGTGCCGAACAAGAAGGGACTGCTGTGGCTGCTGGGCTTTTATATCGTTGCCCAATCCGTCGCCGCATCGGCCACCAGCTATGACATGCTGGCCATCGCGCGGGTGGTCACGGGCGTGGCCGCCTCCACCTGCTTCGGCCTGTCCCTGGCGATCTGTGCCGAAATCGTCAGCCCCAACGCGCGCGGACGCGCCGCTGCCGTCGTGATCGGCGGCCTCATGCTCGCGTCCGTGGTGGGGGTCCCCGTCGCCACGCTCATCGACCAGCACCTGGGATGGCGCGCCAGCTTCTGGCTGGTGGTACTGCTGGCGCTCTTGTGCCTGGCCCTCATCACCGTGCTGGTGCCGCGCACCAGGCCATCGGACGTCGTCAGCCTGGGCAACGAGCTGGGGGAATTCCGCAACCGCCACCTGTGGGCAGCGTATGCCAGCAGCGGCCTCATCATCGGCGCGATTTTTGCGGCGTTCAGCTACTTCGCGGCCATCCTGACGGAAATTACCGGCTTTCCGGCTTCCGCGATTCCCTGGCTGCTGGGCGTCTACGGCGTCGCCAACGTGGTGGGCAATGCCGTGGTCGGCCGTTATGCAGACCGCTACACCACCGTCATCATGGTCTGGGGCATGGTCATCCTGAGCATCAGCCTGGCACTGTTCGCCATCTTTGCGCACGACAAAACCATCAGCGTCGCTTTGCTGGTCGTCACAGGCCTCGTCGGCATGTCGATGAATCCCGCCATCATCGCCCGTGTGATGCGGACCGCCCACCCAGGGCCGCTGGTCAACACGGTGCACACTTCCGTCATCAACATCGGTCTGGGCGCCGGATCATGGCTCGGCGGCTTCGGCATCGCCGCCGGCTACGGCCTGCGCGCGCCCCTGTGGATCGGTGTCGCGCTGGCAGTGCTTGGCCTGATCAGCTTGCTGCCCTACCTGGGACACAGGTCGCGCGATTCGGTGCTGTCGCATTAGCGACTGGCGGCGCGGTTGGCATTGCCAACCGCCCGCTGCCGTCATCTGCACGTCAGGCAGTTGGCCGGCAGGCTGTCAGCCGGTTTGCGCAGTTCGTGATCAGGCTTGGCCCGCCCATTACGCTGTACTACGGTCATGGTGTCTGCTGGATGGCGGCAGGGTCCTGTCACACGACCATTTACAAAAAATTATCAACTCCTCCGGTGTCAGGATAGTTGTCGCGTCACCTGATTTACCGTAGCATTGGCAAATTCTTCATTCCCGCCAATATGGAAAATCCATAAAAGGAAAATATCCTTCAAGGTCAGCCGCCCCTGATTACACGTAGCATGCTGATACACCGCGACTGAAATCGCCGACCAGAACACAATTCTTGCGAAAAATAATGCGAAAAACTCGTTCCATAATTATTTCTGTCATTCTGGCCAGCTTGGCCATGCCTGCATGGTCGGCGGATCAGCCACAATCTTTGCCAGATCGCCTGGCTGCCCTGCGCACGACGATCGCAATCGATCATGGAAAGATGGTTGGTTCCGGCGCGGCAGCATTGATGGACGCGGGTCTGGAAAGCCAATTCGTGCTCATCGGCGAGGACCATGGCATTGCAGAAATTGCGCATTTTTCAGCGGCGTATTTTGAAGAATTGGCCAGTCAAGGATTTACGACGCTGATTGTCGAAAATGGGCCCGCTGTTGCTGATGCTTTGGAAAAGACGTTGAAGTCCGATACTGGCGTCGCTGGCATAGCAGCATTTAATAAGGCCTATCCGGTCGCCACTGCTTTTTACAAATGGCAGGATGAGGCGCAATTCTTGGCCCGTATCGCCAAAGCTGCTGGACCCTCGTTCCAATTGGTGGGAATGGATCAGGAACTCATGGGCGCTTCGAAATACTTGCTCGACCAGATGGCTGGGCAACCGCTTGGTCCTTTGGCGAAATCAAAAATCGAGGCCTTCCGCAAGCTTGAAAGCGACGACTATAACCGCGCGTCAAAGAACGGAGACCCGCGCGAACTTTTTATGGTGAAAATCAAGGAAGAAGAATTATTCGCGCTACAGAAGCTGCTCACGACACCCAAGGACATGCCCGCCTTGGCGATGTTAAATGCGTTGATTGAAAGTCGCAGCATTTACAGCAAAAACATGACTCCGGGACAAGGATATTTATCCAATACACAGCGTGCCAGGCTAATGAAGCGGCAAGTGGCCAGCCATTTGACGCTTGCGCCTGCACAGCGCATGTTGCTGAAAGCGGGCGCCATTCATGTATTCCGGGGTTATAACCCGCTGAGTGCCGGTAGCCGCGAGGTCGGCAACTATTTGGCTGAATATGCGGAAGGCCGCGGACAAAAATCGCTGCATGTGTTGGTGCTGGCAGCCAAAGGCCAGCAGGCGCAATTTGCCGGCATTGCACGCGCGTCGGCCTCAACAGAAATCGAAAAAATCGATGCCAAGTCCGCCATGGCTGGCGTAATGCCCTTCTTCGCCGCGGCGAGCGAGCATAAGGAATGGTCATTGTTCGACGTGCGCCCCTTGTTGGGATCGGCTAAAACCCTGGCGAATGGAAACAGCAGTGTCCAAGGCATGATTCAGGGCTACGATTTTGTACTCGTCATTCCCGAGGGAAGCGCAACGACGGACCTGTGACACTCGTCATCGCTCATTGCCCGACCGCTGCCGATCTTTCGCCATCACAGTTCGGCCTGAACCAGGACGCTCTCACCAAAGGCGATCCAGGTAACTTGCGCCAATGGGAAAGACTTGCGCTTGGCGGTTCCGATCAGCGACTGGATCGCGGCGGCATGCCCGCCGTACGTTTCAGTATGCCCGCCAGTTACCGGCACCAAGACGAGTATCTGCAACTGAATGATGAGACTGCAGCAACTGGCCGTCGACCCATCGTGCTGCTCGACCAGAATCAGCATGGGGCCAGTCACGCCGGCACACTCTTAATTGCGGCTTTTCTGCATTTCGACCTACTAGATGTAGTGTTTGGCGGTATTTCTGGCGGTCTCAGCCCCGTGTTTTTTGACACTTTTGCTTTCGACCTACTAAATGTAGTGTCTCCAGCGCCTTCGACGCTCAGATTGACAGGCAACCTGGTCGCGCCCTGCCCCCACAGCGTGCTGGAAGCGCCCGCGTTCAGCACGGCCAGCTCTTCAGCGCGCGGGGCCGGTACGACACCACGGCAGGCAGATCGCCCAGTGCGGGTGATCGGCAGCGCGCAACATGGCAGCTCGGCCTGGTCCCAGCCTGCCGGTGCACCGGGACGCCGTTATTCGATGAGTGCTGGACTATCTGATTCCGAAGCGATTTAGCTATCCACTTGTCTTGCGCGCAGAAACGCCTTGATGAAAAATAACATTTTTATAATTCTCGACAACAACATTTTTCATTATTATAATTACAACAGTCGATTACCTTTGTAGCAACTAAAAATGAAAGCTCTGGAACCTTATGAAAAAAATCATTGCTTTACTCTTCTTACTCGCGTCACAAATCAGCACTGCCCAGGCCACTGCAGTTATCACGGACGTGAGCTACACGGCCCATTCCATTACCTTCACAGCAACTGGCGATCTCAGCGGATACACAGCGCCAACGGGGCCTTATGCCGCGGACTATATTTCCGTCCTGTACTCCGGAGATATTTCAAGTACGGACATCGCCCGCAACTTATTGACCGGAAATCTCATTACTGCAGGAGGTCCAGCAGAGGACGGTAACACTGGCGGGTACGGCGACAGACTTCCCAACTATACGTGGATCTTCTTTGGGCCAGATGTCTTGGCCGCCGCTACGTTCTCCGGCACTCCTTTTAGAGTAGAGTGGCGTAATGCTCAGCTGAATCCCACCGGCACGGGCCAAATTCATTTTCTTTGGGGAAACCCGTCCAACAACGCCACTACGCTGATTCAAGCATTTAACGTCAACGATGGCACGGTTACACCAGTCCCTGAGCCAGAAACCTACGGCATGCTACTGGCGGGCCTTGCCCTCCTGGGTTTCATGGTACGGCGAAGCAAGAATCTGGCGTAGAATTGGAAAAGCCACCCAAGAGGTGGCGTCATTTTTTGCGCGGAGACGGGGTCAGGTCCGCCATGCCGACATCCAAACCGCTGCGCAATCTCAGTGTCAATGCGCATAGTTCATGTACCACCTACCGCATGACGCGACCACTACGAATTGTCATATTTGGTCTAGTCCGGCGACAAAATCCCTCATATGCCACCAATGAGACAATGACTGTCACAATGCGATTGTTCAAGGTGATGCTTGAATTGCCGAAAAGTGGAATTAATTCTGCTGCATGGTCATCGACAATTCCTTCTGTACGGCACATGCCGGATAACCTGAGGAAGCTATGATGAACCAGAAAACAGTCGCCAGCAAGATCCCAGTAGCAAAATCAACGGATCGGAGGTCCTCACCACCAGCGGCAGTCATCCGCACTGTTCAGAAGCCAAAGATAAATGCCACCAAGTCATCGGCAGCGCAGAATGATGGATCCAGGCAGAAAAGTGCGCAACCCACGACTCCCGCCACAAAGAAAACTGTCATGGATGCGACGACTATTCACAACCGGGAACAACAACTTAACCTCAACAATGAACGTTTCTGGACAGCGCGTGGACACGATAAGCGCCCAGATAACTGGGAAACGCTAAGCCAGGATTCCCACCACAAACAATCAAAGTAAATCCGACATCCAGGTCTTTACACCGGCGCGTTGCGCACCGAGATGCGTCTCTGACGTTTCGCGTTGACGTGCCCACCATTCGAGGTAAAGTTCTGCGCCGCCTTCTGCGATGGACAGGTTATTCTTTTCTACACTTCCGATCACGAATAAGCGTGTCAAAACCACGGCGGCGTACAAAAGAGGCACTGGCGGTGAAGGGCGGCTATGTTCAGGGAACCGATTAAACATTTGTAGCCAAGCACTGTCAAAGTCATTCACCGTGAACTGGCGGCCCATGCGCCACTTTACGAGCGTGGGCGGCAGCACGTCCATCCATATCGCCGAGTCGCTAACGGACGGGATGTGTGCCGGCCATTTTCCATGTATGCGGTAATAGCGCAGGCATGCCATCATGTCGAGTAGTTTGCGCACAGGCAACCTAACCCTTCCACGTGTGCGTGGGCCGCCGCTTTTACGCACCGTCCGGGCTGGAAATAGTCCATGGAAGACTGGTACGGGTTCCAGTTTAGGCAGATAGCGCGCGCTGAATTCATGATCGAGGGTAGCGAGAAGCTGTAACTGGAGGTTGAGCAACAGTACAGCCGTCGGCATTGCCAGATCAGCCCACTGCGTCGCGTGATTCGTACTTTCCCTTAAAGCAGCGGGACCGAGCTTAAGTTCAGGATTCTTGAAGTGCTCATCCTTCAGCCAGGCAGTATGGAAGAGCTGCACGAATCCGGCCATATCGTTGCGTTCCCGCTGCTCTCCTAGGGCAAGTGAAAGCGCATCGATGCGTCGCGAGAGATCTAGTGTGGCAGGGCAACCGTCCGGGTTTCCCCAATGCAGAGTTTGGATGATTGCACTTGCCCCGCCACAATTTTCCGCAATCTGGGACAAGTAAGCTTCGCGCTTCTCCTTCGGCCATTTAGCCGCAATCAATTCCTTTTCTAGCCATGACATGCTGCGCCGAACAAAAGCATCCCGTTCCCGGTCACCTGAAACAGCTTTCCCGTTCAGCCAATTGCGTATTGTACGTTCGGATACAACACCGGTCCTGGCGATCATCCCTGGAATTGCTATCCCGTAAAATCGCTCTGCAATTGACAAAAAATATAATTCAAACATTTTTCTTTTCGAGGCTGACTTTGGTGAATATTGGGGTGCCGATGCTATCTAACCCAGTCAACATGCGCATCCGTACTTGCTATTTGGTTTTTTTGGGCGGCCAGAAGTAAATCGAAGCAATATCATTGCATAATCTGCCACACTTATACAGCCAGTGTTCACGTTTTCCGCAAATTCACCTGTCTGATAGAGAGTCAGGATGCGACCTGGCGGAAGAGATCAAGTATCGCCCGGCATGGCGCGGCGCAGGCAGTAGCCGGCGCCCGCCACCGTGTGCAGCAGTGCTTCCCCATGGCCGTGGTCGACCTTGCGGCGCAGGCGGTGCATGTGCATGTCGATGATATTGCCGCGCGGTTCAAAATCGTAGTCCCACGCCGCTTCCAGCAGCATGGCGCGCGTGACGACCTGGCCGGCGCGGCGCATCAGCAGTTCCAGCAGCAGGAATTCGCGCGGCTGCAGTTCCAGCTCGCGCCCGTCGCGCTGGGCCGTGCGGCCGGCCGTATCGATGCGCAGGCCCGCCAGTTCCAGTACGGGCTGGCGCCGGCTCGCGTCGCCGCGCCGCCCCAGCGCCTCGAGGCGGGCCAGCATTTCGGCAAACGCGTACGGCTTGACCAGGTAATCGTCCGCCCCGGCGCGCAGGCCCGCCACCCGCTCCTCGGTGCTGCCCAGGGCGCTGACCATCAGCACGGGCGTGCGCGCGTCGCGCTGGCGCAGCTGCGCCAGCAGCGCCATGCCGTCCATGCCCGGCATGCGGCGGTCGACGATCACCACGTCGTAGATGCCTTCGCCCGCCATGGCCAGGCCCGTCGCGGCATCGCCCACCTGGTCGGCCACGTGGCCGCTCTCGGCCAGGCCGCGCGCCAGGTACTGGGCCGAGCGGCGGTCATCCTCGATTACCAGTAGACGCATTGCTCGATTCTTTCCATAATCGCCAGGCGGTGACCCAACATGAACTATTTTTAATCCGCGCGCGAAGCGCCTGTAGCCGGCGGCACGGCATAATGGCCAGTATATATCAGGGGCGTACGGCGACAAACCGCCACCGCCACGCACAAGGAGGACAATATGGCCAGGGTGCTGGTAATCGAAGATGACGCGCAGACGGCCAGCGAGATCGACGCGGCCCTGTCCGACTATGGCCACCGGGTCGACCTGGCCGGCAATGGGCGCGACGGCCTACTCAAGGCCGTCACCGGCAGCTACGACGTGATCGTGCTGGACCGCATGATGCCGGGCGGCCTCGATGGCCTGGCCGTGCTGTCCACCCTGCGCACGGCCGGCACCACCACGCCCGTGCTGATCCTCAGCGCCCTGTCCGCCGTCGACGAACGCGTGCGCGGCCTGCGCGCGGGCGGCGACGACTACCTGGCCAAGCCCTTCGATTTCATCGAACTGACGGCACGCCTGGACGCCCTGCTGCGCCGCCGCGACGCGGCGCCCGCCGTCACGGGCTTCCAGCTGGCGAACCTGGAAATGGACCTGCTGACGCACACCGTGCGCCGCGCCGGTCAGACCATCGACCTGCTGCCGCGCGAATTCCGCCTGCTCGAATACCTGTTCCGCAATGCGGGCCAGGTGCTGACGCGCACGATGGTCTTCGAAGCCGTGTGGGATTACCGCAGCGACGAGCGCAGCAACGTCATCGACGTGCACATCAGCCGCCTGCGCAAGAAGATCGACCCGGACGGCACGGCGCCGCTGATCCACACCTTGCGGGGTTCAGGCTATGTCTTCCGTGTCTCCGACTAAGTGGTGGCAAGCCGCCCCCGGCGGTCCCACGGCCCTGCTGCACGGCCTGCGGCGCGCAGCCAGCTTCCGCATGGCGCTGCTGTTCCTGGCCCTGTACGGCCTGATCTCGCTGCTGCTGTTCGCCTTCCTGTACGTGCAGATCTCCGCCTACGCGCTGGGCCGTATCGACGACTGGCTGGCGCGCGAACGCAATGGCCTGATGCGCGACGGCATCGCCGAACTGCATGCGCGCGTGGACTTCCACGCCCGCCTCGATCCCGACAATGTGCGTCCGTTCGGCCTGTACGACGCGCAGGGCCGCCACCTGGCGGGCACCTTTCCAGGCCCCCTGCCCCCGATTGCCCGCGACGGCCGCGCCGTCAGCATGGCGGTGCAGGATGGGCGGCGCGAACTGCGCGCGGCCGCCTTTGCGCTGGAAAACGGCCAGACCCTGCTGCTGTCGCAGGACCTGCATGAGTTCAAGGAATTCGACGAAGTACTGGTGCAGGCCCTGGCCTCGGCCGCGGCGCTGGCACTGCTGCTGGGCATGACGGGGGCGGCCATCATCGGCCGCGGCTCCGTGCGGCGCCTGGACGCCATCACGCGCGCCATCGAAGCCATCGTCTCGGGCGACCTGAGCCAGCGCCTGCCGCAGCGCGCGGCGCAGGGCGCCAACGATGACGTGGACCGCCTCGTCATCGTCGTCAACGGCATGCTCGACAATATCGAGCGCCTGATGCGCGAAGTCAAGGGCGTCTGCGACGGTATCGCACACGACCTGCGCACGCCGCTGGCGCGCCTGCTGGCCGGCCTGGAGCGGGCGCAGCGCCGCGCCGGCAGCGCCGCCGACTACCACGAGGCGGTGCAGGCGGCAATCGGGGAAACGCTGTCGCTGCTGGCCACTTTCAACGCCATGCTGCGCATCTCCGAGGTGGAAGACGGCATCCGCCGCGCCGGTTTTACCACCGTGGACCTGGCCGCCGTGGTAGACGACGTGATCGAATTCTATGAACCCAGCGGCGAGGAAAAGCACCTGGCCATCGACTATGCGCGCCCGGCCGATCTGCGCCTGCCCATGCGCGGCGAAGCGAGCCTGCTGTTCGAAGCCTTCGGCAACCTGCTCGACAACGCCATCAAGTTCACGCCGGACGGCGGCCGCATCGCCGTGCGGCTGTGGCAGGACGACGCGGGCTACGGCATCGATATCGAGGATACGGGCCCCGGCATTGCCGCCGCCGAGCGCGAAGCCGTGTTCCGCCGCTTCCACCGCAGCGAGGCGAGCCGCCACCTGCCCGGCAACGGCCTGGGACTGAGCCTGGTGGCCGCCGTCGCGCGCCTGCACGGCTTCAGCATCACCATCGCCGACAGTCAGGCGGGCTGCCACATCGAGCTGCGCCTGCCCATATCCCTGAATACCTCCGTGCCTGAAAGGATGCCCGCCCCATGACGCCCCAATCGAACTGGATCACCTTTGCCCTCGCCTCCGCCGTATTTGCCGCGCTGACGGCGCTGTTCGGCAAGCTGGGCGTGGTGGGCCTCAATTCCAACCTCGCCACCTTCATCCGCACCGTCGTCATCCTCGCCGTCATCGGCGGCATCGTCTCGCTGCGCGGCGAATGGCAAAGCCCCGCCACCATCAGCGCGCGCAGCTGGCTGTTTCTGGTGCTGTCGGCCATCGCCACGGGACTGTCCTGGCTATGCTATTACCGCGCGCTGCAGCTGGGCCCCGTCAGCAGGGTGGCGCCGCTCGACAAGCTCAGCGTCGCCCTGGCCATCGTGCTGGGCGTGGTCTTCCTGGGCGAGACCCTGACCTGGCCCGTGGCGCTGGGCGCCGCGCTGATCGTCGCCGGCTCCATCATCATGGTGATCTTCTAGGTTTCTGCCGACGTTGCGGCGTGCTCAGTGACAGCTAAGTCTCGTTCCCTATGCTCTCCATGGCGCACCCCACGCGCACAACCACTGGAGGAAACCATGTACCGCTATACCAAACTGTCATTACTGGTCGTCGCCCTCGCCACGGGCGGCGGCATGGCCTGGGCCGTGACGGGCCAGCAGGCCGCCATGGACAACGATGCCCTGGCCATCGCCAAGGCCAGAATCTCTCTCAGCCAGGCCGTCGCCACCGCAGAACAGCATGCGGGCGGCAAGGCCACGCGCGCCGAATTCGAGCACGAAAAAGGCAGCTGGATCTTCGATGTGGAAGTAGTCAACGGCGCCAGGGTCTTCGATGTACGCATCGATGCCGACAAGGGCGCCGTGCTGTCCTCGCAAGAGGACAAGGCCGACCACGACGGCCGTGAACACGAGCACGACGACTGATCCCGCCAACCCGCCGGCCCGACCGAGTCGGGCCGGCCTGCCAGCTAAACTATGGAACACCTCAATTTCGCCCTGTTCGCCCTGCTCAACGGCCCGGCGGCGCCCTCCCCCGTCACCCTCGCCCTGGCGCTGCTGTTCGGCGAATGGCTGATCTGGCTGCTGCCAGCCGCCGCCGTCGTCGCCTGGCTGCGCGGCGGCGATGTGCTGCGTGCGCGGCTGCTGACGGCCACCGCCACGGTGGTCGCCGGCCTGTGCCTCAACCAGCTGATCGGCCTGGGATGGCAGCATCCGCGCCCGTTCATGCTGCACCTCGGGCATACCTTTATCGCACACGTGGCCGATTCCTCGTTCCCCAGCGATCACCTGACCGTCATCTGGTGCGCCGCCGGCGCCCTGCTGCTGCAGCCGTCCACGCGCGCGGCCGGCGCCGCCCTTGCCCTGCTGGGCCTGCCCGCCGCCTGGGCGCGCATCTACCTGGGCGTGCATTTTCCGCTCGACATGCTGGGCGCGGCCTTGGTCGCCTTGGCCAGCACCGCGTTGCTGGCCTGCCTGCCGCAGCGCATGGCGCAGGCGCTGGCGCGGCAAGCCATCCGCGCCTACCGCGCGCTGTTCGCGCCCTTCATCGCGCGCGGCTGGCTGCGTCCCTGACGGCTATGGCTGGCCTAAGTCTGGCGCCCCACACTGGCCGCACCACCACTGAACGGAGTCCGCCATGCCCCAGCCATCCCCCGCCGCCAGCCACGCCTGGCTAAACAAAGTCCCGCATGCCACCGTGCTATTCTGGATCATCAAGATGATGTCGACCACCGTGGGCGAGACAGGCGCCGACTACCTGAACGCCGACCTGCACTTCGGCCTGGGCGGCACCACGGCCGTCGTCGGCGCCCTGCTGGCCCTGAGCCTGTGGGCGCAACTGCGCGCCAGCCGCTATGTTCCCGTGCTGTACTGGCTGGTGGTGGTCTGCGTCAGCGTGTTCGGCACCTTGCTGACGGATAACCTCACCGACCAGCTGGGCGTGCCGCTGGCGGCCTCCACGGGCGCCTTCTGCGCCGCGCTGGCCGCCACCTTCCTGCTCTGGTACCGCAGCGAACGCACCCTGTCCATCGACAGCATCGTCACGCCGCGCCGCGAATGGTTTTACTGGGCCGCCATCCTGTTCACCTTTGCCCTGGGCACGGCCGCCGGCGACTGGGTGGCCGAGGGCATGCAGCTCGGTTACGCGCACGCGGCCCTGCTGTTCGGCGCCCTGATCGCGGCCACGGCCGCCGCCCGTTACCTGTTCCAGGCGAATGGCGTGGCCTGCTTCTGGGTCGCGTACGTGCTCACGCGCCCGTTCGGCGCCGCCTGCGGCGACCTGCTGTCGCAGCCGGCCGGCAATGGCGGCCTCGGTTACGGCACCGTCGCCACCAGCGCCCTGTTCCTCGCCACCATCGTCGCGCTGGTGGCCTATCTGTCGGCCACGCACAGGCATACCGCACCGCGCTGAGGGCAAATATGTGAAAATCGCGGCAGGACATTGAAGAAAGACAGCCATGCGGGTACTGCTGGTAGAAGACGACGCCATGATAGGCGCAGCCGTGCAGGCCGCGCTGCGCGACGCCGCGTACGCGGCCGACTGGGTACGCAACGGCCAGACGGCGCTCGACACCCTGGCCTGCCAGCACTATGACGTGGTGCTGCTGGACCTGGGCCTGCCCGGCAAGGATGGCCAAGACGTGCTGCGCGCCATCCGCGCCAGGAACAACGTGCCGCTGCTGGTCATCACGGCCCGCGACGCGCTGGAACAGCGTTTGCTAGGCCTCGATGGCGGCGCCGACGATTATGTATTGAAGCCGTTCGAGATGGCCGAGCTGCTGGCGCGCATGCGCGCCGTCCTGCGCCGCAAGGGCGGCGCTGCCGCTCCCGTACTGGGCAACGGCAGCGTCTCGCTCGACCCGGCCACGCGCGAAGCGACGGCCGGCGGCGCCGCGCCCGTGCAGCTGTCGAACCGCGAATTCGCCCTGCTGTACGCCCTGCTGCTGCGCCCCGGCGCCATTCTCTCGCGCAGCGAGCTGGAAGAGCGCATCTATGGATGGGGCGAGGAAGTGGAGAGCAATGCCGTCGAATTTCTCATCCATGCGCTGCGCAAGAAACTGGGCACCGCCATCATCAAGAATGTCAGGGGCGTGGGATGGATGACCTCAAAAGGCGCGTGAGCCGCGTGAGCAATACCCTGCGCACTTCGCTGCGCTGGCGCCTGTCCCTGTGGCTGGCCCTGGCAATCTGCTGCGTGGCGGTGCTGGCCGGCGCCTTTGCCTTTTATTCCGCCTTCCGCCAGGCGCATGCACTGCAGGACGACATGCTGCGCCAGGTCGCCGCGCTGGCCAGCCGCCAGCCGCTGGCGCCGACGGCCAATACCGAGGCGCAGGAACACGACGACAACGACAGCAAGGTCTATGTGCAGCAGCTGGGCGTCCCTGCTGCCGGCGAACCGGCCCTGCCCGCCGATTTGCCGGACGGCCTGCAGACGGTGCGCGCGGACGGCGAAACCTACCGCGTGATGGTGCGCGCCAGCGGCGGACACCGCCTGGCCGTGGCGCAGGAAACCGCCGTGCGCGATGAAACGGCGCGCGACAGCGCCCTGCTGACTTTGCTCCCCTTCCTGCTGCTCGTGCCCGTCTTGCTGCTTGTCGTCACGGACCTGGTGCGCAAGGTGTTTGCGCCCGTGCGCGAAGCCGCCCGCGCCGTCGATGCGCGGGGCGAAGACGATTTGCGCCCCGTCGCCAGCGCCGCCCTGCCCGCCGAGATTCGCCCCTTCGCCGATGCCATCAACCGGCTGCTGGTGCGCGTCGGCCTGTCGATGGATGCGCAGCGCCGCTTCATCGCCGATGCGGCGCATGAACTGCGCACGCCATTGACGGCCCTGTCGCTGCAGGCCGAGCGCCTGGCCGCCACGCCGCTATCTGCGGAAGCGCAAACGCGGCTGGCGACCCTGCGCGCAGGCATGGCGCGCAGCCGCAGCTTGCTGGAGCAGCTGCTGTCGCTGGCGCGCGCGCAGCAAGCGGCCGATGCGCCGCCCGCGCCAACCGTCTCCATGCACGCCATCTGCCGGCAGGTGCTGGAAGAACTGCTGCCGCTGGCCGACGCCAGGCAGATCGATATCGGCATGCTGGCCGGCGCCGACGTACTGGTGGACGCCAGCGCCATCGACCTGGCCACCTTGCTGCGTAACCTGGCCGGCAACGCCATCCGCTACACGCCGCCTGGCGGCAAGGTCGACCTGTCGCTGCGGCGCGAAGGCCGGTTCGCCATCCTCGCCGTGGCGGACGATGGCCCCGGCATCGCTGCGGTGGAACGTGAGCGCGTCTTCGACCCGTTCTACCGGGTACTGGGCAGCGGCGAGGAAGGCGCAGGCCTGGGCTTGTCCATCGTGCGCGCCATCTGCCTGCGCCTGGGTGCCACGGTATCGTTCGATTGCGCCGACCCGGCCAGCGGCACAGGCTTGCTGGCCGAAGTGCGCCTGCCGGCCGCCGTTTCCTAAGCCCCTGTCTCCGCCGCCACGCCATGGCGCGCGTCGCGCCGGTGTTCCAGCGCCTTGGCGGCGCGCTCGAAGTACAGATAGATGACGGGTGTGGTGAATAGGGTCAGCGCCTGCGATACGATCAGGCCGCCGACGATCGAGATCCCCAGCGGCACGCGCAATTCCGCGCCCGCGCCATGGCCCAGCGCCAGCGGCAGTGCGCCAAACAGGGCCGACATCGTGGTCATCATGATGGGCCGGAAGCGCAGCAGGCTGGCCTGGCGGATGGCCTCGAGCGCGGACAGGCCCTGCTCGCGCTCCGCCACCAGCGCGAAGTCGATCATCATGATGGCGTTCTTCTTGACGATGCCGATCAGCAGGATGATGCCGATCATGCCCATGATGGACAGGTCCTGGCCGCAGACGATCAGTGCCAGCAAGGCACCCACGCCGGCCGACGGCAAGGTGGAAATGATGGTCAGCGGGTGGATCGGGCTTTCATACAGCACGCCCAGCACGATGTACACGGCCACCAGCGCCGTCAGGATCAGCCACGGCTCGCTCTTCAGGGAGCTCTGGAAGGCCTGGGCCGCGCCCTGGAAGGTGCCGTTCAGGGTGGCCGGCATGCCGCTGGCCAGTTCCGCGTCGTGGATGGCCGTGACGGCATCGCCCAGCGCGTAGCCCGGCGCCAGGTTGAACGAGATGGTCACGGCGGGGAACATGCCCTGGTGGTTGATGGTGATGGGCGAGACGCCCTGCGTCACCTTGGCCAGCAGGTTCAATGGCACCAGCTGCTGCGTCAGCGGCGAGTGCACGAACAGGTGTTCCAGCGCCTGTGTCGACAGCTGGAATGCCGGATCGACTTCCTGGATCACGTGGTACTGGTTCAGCTGCGTGAACATGGTAGCCACCTGGCGCTGGCCGAAGGCGTCGTACAGCGTATCGTCGATGGCCTGCGCCGTGATGCCGAAGCGCGACGCCGTGGGGCGGTCGATGGTCAGGGTGGCGCTGCCGGCCGACGACTGCAGGTCCGACGACACGTCGCGCAGCTGCGGCAGCGCCGCCAGCTGCTTCGTCAGGGTCGTCGACCACTGGTTCAGGCTGGCCACGTCCGTGCCCTGCAGGGTGTACTGGTACTGCGCGGCGGAGATGCGCCCGCCCACCTGGATATCCTGGCGCACCTGCATCTGCAGCACGATGCCGGGCACCACGGCCGTGCGCGCCTTCAGGCGCGCCAGCACCTGGTCGGCGCTGGCCGTGCGCTCGCCGAACGGTTTCAGGTTGATCATCATGCGTCCCTGGCTCAGGGTCGGGTTGGCGCCGATCCAGAAGTACACATTGTCGACGGCCGGATCGCTCTTGACGATGCGCCCCAGCTGCTGGATGCGCGCCGACATGGCGTCGAACGAGGTATCGGGCGCCGCCTGCGCCAGGCCCACGATCAGGCCTGAATCGGCTTGCGGGAAGAAGCCCTTCGGGATGGCCACGAACAGGGCCGCCGTGGCGAACACGGTGGCGATGGTCACGGCCAGGGTCAGTCCCCGGTGGCGCAGCACGATGTCGAGCAGGCGGCCATAGCCGGCCGTCATGCGCTGGAAAAAGCCCTCGCTCCAATGGTAGAAACGGCCCTGCTTCGCCTTTTCCTCGGCGCCCGGCTTGATCAGCCAGGCGCACAGCATGGGCGTGACGGTCAGCGAGACGAAGACCGACATGACGATGGCGACGCTGACGGTGACGGCGAATTCGCGGAACAGCCGCCCCACGATACCGCCCATCAGCAGGATGGGAATGAAGACGGCGATCAGCGAAATCGTCATCGAGACGATGGTAAAGCGCACTTCCGTCACGCCCAGCAGGGCCGCCTCCAGCCTTCCTTTTCCTTCCTCGATATGCCGCATGACGTTCTCGATGACGACGATGGCGTCGTCGACGACAAAGCCGATGGCGATCGTCAGGCCCATCAGCGACAGGTTGTCCAGGCTGTAGCCGCACAAATACATGACGCCGAAGGTGGCGATCAGCGACAGCGGGATGGTCAGGCTGGGTATCACCGTGGCCCACAGGTTGCGCAGGAAGGAAAAGATCACCAGCACGACCAGGCCCACCGTCAGCATCAGGGTGAACTGCACGTCGCTGACGGAAGCCTGGATGGTCTGCGTGCGGTCGCCCACCACGTCCAGGCGCGCGGCCGGCGGCAGGCTGGCCGTCAGCTGCGGCAGGCTGGCCTTGACGTTGGCGATGGTGTCGATGACGTTGAAGCCCGGCTGCTTGTGCACGTCGAGGATGATGGCGCGGCGGCCCTGCAGCCACGCCGCCTGGTGCGTGTCCTCGGGCGCGTCCAGTACCCGGCCCAGGTCGCCCAGGCGGATCGGCGCGCCGTTCTTGTAGGCCACCACTATGGCGCGGTAGCCGTTCGCGTCCGTCAGCTGGTCGGTGGCGTTCAGCACCACGGCCTTGTCCGGGCCGTTCAGGGTGCCCTTGGGCGCGTTCACGGTCTGCGTGCCGATGATGCCGCGCACGTCTTCCAGGCTCAGGCCCAGCGCCGCCAGCTTGTCCGGGTCCACCTGCACGCGCACGGCGGGCCGCTGCTGGCCATGGAAATCGACCAGGCCGACGCCGTTCATCTGCGAAATCTGCTGCGCCACGTGGTTTTCCGCGTAGTCGTCGAGCTCCGTCAGCGGCATGGTGTCCGAAGTCAGGGCCAGCGACAGCAAGGTGAAGTCGACCGGATTGGTCTTCTGGTAGGTGGGCGGGCTGGGCAGGTTCTTCGGCAGGCTGCCGCCGGCCGCGTTGATGGCCGTCTGCACGTCCTGCGCGGCCCCGTCGATATTGCGCGCCAGGTCGAACTGCACCGTGATCGAAGTGGTGCCCAGCGAGCTCGATGAAGTCATCTGCGTGATGCCGGGAATGGCCGACAGCTGGCGTTCCAGCGGCGTGGCTACCGAGGTGGCCATGGTGTCGGCGCTGGCGCCGGGCAGCTTGGCCTGCACCTGGATGGTAGGAAAATCGACTTGCGGCAGCGGTGCCACGGGCAGCATGAAATACGCCACCAGGCCCACCAGCAGCACGCCGATGGCGAGAAACGAGGTGCCGACGCGGCGCTGGATGAACAGTTCGGTAAGCGACATTATCGTGCTCCCTGCGCGGCAGTAGCCGCGGCCATCGCCGTGACCAGCGCGCCCTGCGCCAGCCGGCTCTGGCCGTCGAGCACCACCTGTTCTCCGCCCTGCAGGCCGGCCGTGACGGCGGTGTAGGCGCCGTCGCTGGCGCCCGTGGCCACCTTGCGCACGCTGGCCTTGCGGTCCGGCCCCGTCACGTAGACAAAATTGCCGTCCTGGCCCGTCATGATGGCGCGAGTGGGCAGCGCAACGACGCCGTGGTCCGTGCGCAGCAGCAGGCGCGCCGTCACCAGCTGGCCCGGCCACAGGGCCCGGTCGGCGTTGGCAAAGCCCGCCTTTAACTTGATCTGCCCCGTGGCCGCGTCGACCTGGCTGTCGATGAAGGCCAGCCGGCCATCGGCCAGCGGCTTGCCGCCCGAGGCGTCGGCCACGGCGACGGCCAGCGGCGCCCTGGCCTGCTGTTGCGCCAGCTCGCCCAGGTTTTCCTGCGGCACGGAGAACAGCACGGTGATGGGCGCGATCTGCGTCAAGGTCACCAGTCCGGCCGCATCGGCCGCCTTGACCATGGCGCCCACGTCGGCCTGGCGCATGCCCAGGCGGCCGCCGAACGGCGCGCGGATGGTGGCGTAATCGAGCTGCAGGCGCGCCGTTTCCACCTGCGCCTGGTCGGCCGCCACGGCGCCCAGCTGAGCGGCCAGCTGCGCCTGGCTGGTATCGCGGCTTTGCGTGCTGCCCGCGCCGATCTCGGCCAGCTTCGCGTAGCGCTGCGCGTCGAGGCGCAGGCTGGCCACGGAGGCCGCATCCTTCTGCAAGGTGGCTTGCGCCTGCAGTAGGGCCGCGCGCAAGGGGCGCGGATCGATCTGCGCCAGCAACGCACCGGACGCCACTTCCTGGCCTTCCGCAAAGGCGATCTTCTGCAGCTGGCCATCGATGCGCGTCTTGATGTCGACGGCGTTGAGGGCCGTGACCGTGCCCACGGACGACAGCCAGACGGGCATGTCGCGCCGTTCGGCCACGCCCAGGTGGACGGGGATGGCGGCCCTGGCGACGGGCGCCGGCGCCGGTTTATGCAGCGCATACGCGCCGCCGGCAGCCAAGGCCGCGATCAGTGCGGCCAGCAGCCAGCGGCCGCGCCGCGCTCCCGCGCCTGCGCTGTCAGGTTCTTGGTGATTCATGGTGTAGCTCCCGAAATGGATGCAATGGAATGGGTTTCGCTGGCGGCGTCAAAGCCGCCGCCCAGGGTGCGGAACAGGCCAACGGCCGCCTGCAAGCGGCCCAGGCGGGCTTGCAGCAAGGCGTCCTGCGCCTGGGAGCGCGTGCGCTGCGCCGTCAGCACGTTGAGGAAATCACTGCTGCCCAACCGGTACTGCGCCTCGGCCAGGGTGCTGGCGCGCTGCGCCGAACTGGCAGCCGCCTGCGCCGCCGCTTCCAGCTCGCGCTGGTGCACGGTGGCGCTCAGGCCATCCTCGACTTCCTGCAGGGCGCCCAGCACCGTGCCCCGGTATGCAGCCGCCAGTTCCGTGGCGCGGCCCCGGCTCACCGTCAGCTGGCCTTGGCGCTGGCCCCCGTCGAACAGGGTCTGCGCCAGCGCGGCGCCGATGTCGAGGATGGGATTGGACGACAGCAGATGGCCCAACGCGGCGCTGGTCACGCCCGCGTTGGCCGTCAGGGCTAGGCTCGGGTAAAAGGCGGCGCGCGCCGCGCCGATGTCGACATTGGCGGCCTGCAGCCGCGCTTCGGCGGCGCGGATGTCGGGCCGGCGCCGCAGGATGCTGGCCGGCAGACCGGCCTGCGGCTGCGGCACGGCCACCGCCTGCACGCCGCCGTCGGCCAGCGCGAACTGTTCCGGCGTGGCGCCCACCAGTACGGCCAGCAAATGGCTGTTCTGTTCGAGCTGCTGCTGCAGTGGCGGCAGCGCCGCGGCAAAGGTCGCCGTTGCGCTGCGCTGCTGCTCCACCTGCAGGCTGCTGGCCACGCCCAGGTCGGCCTGGCTTTGCACCAGTGCCAGCAGGCGCCGCGCGTCGTCGGCGATGCCCTGCGCCAGGCGCAGGCGTTCGCGTAGCGACAGCAGCTGGAAATAGGTGTCGGCAACGGAGGCGGTCAGGGTCAGCGCCACCGTGTCGGCGTCGTACACGCTCGCTTGCGCCAGCGCCTGCGCCGCATCGCCGGCGGCGCGGTTCTTGCCCCAGAAATCGAGCTCGTAACCGGCCTGGGCGAACAGGCTTTGCGTATTACTGCTGCTGCCGCTACCCACTTTCGCCGTCGTGCCGCTGGCGTTGTGCACGCGGTCCAGCGTGCCGTTCAGGGTGACGGTGGGATACAGCGGCGCGCCGGCGGACTGGGCCGCGCCGCGCGCCTGCTCGATACGTGCCCGGGCCTGCGCCAGGGTCTGGCTGTCGCGCAGCGCCCGGTCTTCCAGCGCGGACAGCACGGGATCGCCGAAGCTGCGCCACCAGCCGCTGCGTACGGGTACGGTGGCACCCAATGGCGCCGTCTGGTAACTGTTCCAGCGCGGCGCTAGGTCCACCTGGGGACGCTCATAGGCCGGAACCAGCGAACAGCCGCCCAGCAGGACGGCGATGGCGGCCAAGGGGAGCACCCTGGCCGGTCGGAATGGGAATGTCATGGTGATGGCCTCGTTCTGAACTGGTATCCAGAATAGGCCGCAGGGGCTAAATCCCCCTTCGCCGCCAGATGAAATTTAATTCATGCTGTTTCAGGCCAGCCGCTGCGGCAGCGCCTGGGTGCAGTCGTTGCGTAGCGCATCAGGATGCAAGCAGATTACACAGGTGAGCATGCCGTCCTGCTGCTCCCACGTGTGCAAGCACGCCATCTGGCGATTGACGTCAAGCCATCGCCCCAGATCCACCACCTTGCAGTGCTCAACGGCTGACTGAAAATCTGCGGCCGATAGGCAGAGGGTCATGTGTGGCGTACGTATCGTGTCGCGTTCCAGCCACTTCATGATCGCACCACCTTGATCGTATTGCCGCCGCCGGCCGAGCCTAAGTAAGGCTCCAGAAGCGCATCCGCAGCCACGAAGCGGTCGCGTGCGTCGGTGGTGTTCTGGAAGTACTCCGTTTCCAAAGGCCCTGTCTTGTCCTTCCTGATCGCGTGCGAACCGGTATCGAGGTCGGGCAGAAGATCCTCGCCGCGGCCGGCGCGCACGGCGAGGTCGATGCAGGCGTTGACCACGTCAGCCGGCACGATGGTGCTGGGCACGATGAAACCGTCGACCAACACGTTGTAACGTGGCCAATCCAGCGCCTGGTGCTGAAACGCGCGGCGGCCGGCCCAGCGCGTGCGGTAGGTCGCCATGAAGATCATTGCCTTGCGCAGCGCGATTTACTTGTCGGCCTCGGCCAGCGCTTCGCCTGTTTCGATAATGATCATAAATATTCCTGCCATTTGGGCAATTAAGATATATCCAGCAAATACCGCATAAAATTGTCGCATGATTAATTTCAGTAATTTTTTAACATCAAAATACAGGGATGAAATGAACTCGAGAACTGTTGCCAAAATTACGATCAGCGCTCTCATTTTCTGCGCCTGCATCTACGCACAAGCCACAACCTTTTCCAACGTCGCGTTACCAGGCGGTGAAATCTCTTATCTGGGTGATCCTGACACGACCAGCTACGGCGAAACCTTCACGACACCATTCGGAGGAGTACTTCAGGATTTCAACTTTCATGCGGCTGAAGGTACCTATGGCGACTTGGGGTTCATTATTGCGGCTTGGGATGGCAGCAAAGCCATCGGGCCAGCCTTGTACGCCAGCTCACCATTCACATATAACAGTGGCGTCCAGATGCTCGGGGCGAATGAAATCAATTTGACATTGCTAGCCGATGTAACTTACATCGCATTTTTAACAACTGCAGGCATCAAATATCCAGTTTCAGCCGTGACGATGCAAGGTTCGACTGGCGACAGTGGATTGGGAGGCGAATTCGTATATCTGAATTCCAATGGCGCCCATCCCCTTGACTCGAATGGGGCGTGGGACCACTATTTTGTAAGCAACATGGCCTATACAGCGAATATCACGGTAGTACCGGAGCCAGAAACCTACGGCATGATGTTGGCAGGCTTGGGCCTCCTTGGCTTCGTGGGGCGTCGCAAAGCCAAGTCGCTTTAATTGAAATCGGCGCCTTGCACGATGGCGCCGGTTTTTTTCCAGCTATCACTGCCTCATCAAGCACCCAGCAGCGCTTGAAGTTCAGCCTTGTTTGCCGCCGCAGGGGACTTGATGCCCTTTCTATCTAGCGCCCCCTGCAGTTGCTCCTTGCTCATACCGGTGGCTTGCGAACTGGCGACCAAACCAACAGCCAAGGCTGCGGCCTCGCCACGCAGGCGCTGCGCTTCGGCTTCATTCGCGGCGGCCTCGTCCGCGCTGCGGATGGCAGCAACCCCGTTTTCGCGCGCTTGCTCGACAACGCACTCTTTCTCGGCCGCCAGCTCGCGTTCGCGTTGCTATAGGTTAGCGCTTCACGAGGAAGTACCCGTTTGCGTCATTCGGGTGGTCATGGCCAGATTTCTTGTCCGGCTGGCCGTCGGCGCCACACACCTGCGGCTCCAGCGCCTCGGTGGTGGTCGGGCACTGGTCGGTGTTGATCTTCCAGCGGCGCTCGCCCTGGGCGTTCAGGATCATGCCGTTGTAGGCGTTGACCCGGTCCTTGACCGCAGGGTTTGAGTGGTTCACTTCGAGCAGGAAGCCCGCCTGGCGCAAAATGGACAGGTCGGACTCGCTCGCGTTCTTGCTGCTGGTGTTCTGGCCGGACACATCCGGGAAAATCTTCACCTGGTGGCCTTTGTCCTTGAAGTCTTCCTTCAGGATCTTGGCCATGGCTGGCGTGTCACGCACTTGCACGCGCTCGGCCAGCGTGCGCGGCAGGCCGTCGCGCACCACGTTGACGCATGCTGTCATGTTCTGGACGTTGAAGTCCAGGCCAACCATCAGCGGCTCGCCGGGCAGGATGAATTCGTTCGTGTGGTTCAGCATGCGGTCGAAGTCGGCGTACACGCTGCCGCTCGTCAGGTTGGTGAACTTGCCGCGAAGGTAAGCATCGATCAGCGCTGGCGGGTAGCTGGCCATCAGCGAAGAGATGTAGTCGTCAAGCAGGTTCAGCCCATTGTCGAACGTGCTGGCCTGGATCAGGCCATACAGGCTGGCCAGCTCCGGCTTGTCCCGGATGGCCTTCACGCACTGCTGATAGACGAACTTGAAGCCCTCGGGCGTCGTCGTCACGTCGATGCCGTTCATGAGTCCCGGCACCTTGTAGCGCATCCGGGCGATGATCTTGCGCCAAGCCGTCTGCGCCTTCTTCAGCCGCATCACGTCCAGTTCATCGATCAGCGCGTGGCCGATCTTGAAGCCGGCGATGGTTTCCGGCTTTTCCATCGAGCGGCAGATGACGGTGCCACGGTACCGGCGGCCCTCCTCGTACACCTCGACTTCGTGGTCGCCCTGCTTCACCTTAATGCGCAGGCCCATCGCGTAGGCCACCTCCTCCATCCATGAGATCGTTTCGACGGAAGGCCATGCGCTGCCACCTCAAAACCACCAGCAACACCCTGCTGATAAGCCCATAAAATGGCATTTGGTGGTTTTCGCTATGCATAACAAACCAGCATAAGTCACTCAAAGTAGGCAAGTCGGGCAAGTCGCCAATCACGAAAAGAGGTATGCCAGGCGAGAAGAACTGGCGCGGTTCGACATATAGAGATAGAGAAGCGGACAGCTGCGGGCCCATGAGGGCCGGCAGCTTAGCAAGCAGCTGTTTACCCCTCCCAGCCAAGCTTCCTGTGATTGGTACCGGGTTAAAGCATCCCGGCGTCGATTTAGCGCGCGGCCTCAAGGCGGCGCCCGACCGATTGCCCTGCTTCGTTGCTGGATCGCTACTTTACTGGGCACCTCCTTTTCGCGCCTGCGGCGGCATAATTGCGCGCGCATCCAACCTGTTCAGTTTCGTTCGCCGCCCTTGGCCTGTATCTGGCGATCAGCAGCAATCAAGGTCCAGCCAGTTCGCGGCGCACCTCTTCCCCCGTGGGTAAAGATTGGGGCGCCAGCGTGCAGCGATCTAGGTAGTTGCGAACAAGGTGTTGTGGCAGTTAGGTAGTTTCGGACATAGCGGCCTCGAAAGTGGACACGTAATAGAAAAAGCCCGCATGAGCGGGCTTCGATGTTTACTCGCCACAACAATCTGCATGGTGAGCTACACAATTTTAACGCGAACTAATCCATCAATGGACGGGTGCCCGGCGAATTCCCACTATCGTTGCCGCATGATGCGATCATTACGAGTACGAGAAGTCTTTTCAGTTTACGTCAAAAAAAATAGAAATTACAAGTCAAACCTCGACAGCGAGCGATATTGCTACTAAAATAATATACTCACGAGAATGGAGATACCAATTCCTGATACTTCGCCTCAACCGATGCAAGCTAAAAATACAAGTTTGTGTATAGAACACGAAAAGCTTAAGTTACATTTTTCCTATCTAGTGATTATTCTAGTTTTTGCGATGATCTTACTGGCAACGGGCCAATTTACGCCTAAGGAAAAGTTCACAGAATACCTATCGAATGCCGCCACTCTCGTCTCTGTGGTGCTTGGCCTGGTAGCTATTTTTTATTCCTTTGTTTCAAATGACAGCCTTTCAAAAAGTTTAGGGTCAATTAGCAATGTGTCTGAGCAAATTGCAAAGACAAGAGAGCAAATAAGTATTTATGTTGATCGAACCGCGGAGACTGGACAAATTGCCGAATCTGGCGCTAAATTACTAAATTCTGCCTCCGTTGAAATGAAGCATAGTCTAAGTACATTAACGGAGGCAATGGAAGCCATTAGAACTCAGACCGGTGAATTTTCTTCTATTGTCGGAGAAATACCCGTAAAACTAGAAAAATTAGAAACAACCTTTCTAGATGCTGCAAAATCCTTTGGCGAGAAACCAAAGGTAAAAACAAATCAAGCACCCAATATCATATTGAGTGATCCAGTGATTGAAAAATTTCTTGCAACGTCCTCCCTAAGTTCAAATCTAATTACAATTGCCTGCGTACTAGCAGCCAAGGCAAATCAAGATCTAGAGCTGGATAAAATTTGCGACAAAATAAATATGCCAATATCTGACCTAATGACCGGATATGTAGCAGCAATGAATGCCGTAGGGCTGATTTCAGCTAAGTACATTTCCGGAACAAGGAGTTTCAAAGTAACAGAAATCAATAAACGTCTTACGGAAAATGCGGAGAGTTATTACGAAAAATACATAAATGACACTTTCAAAGACGACACTGAGAAACTGGAATTATGGAAAAAAAGACTAACTGCTATTAAGGAGCTATTCCCTACCCTTTTGACGAAGTAAAGATTGGCTATTAAATACATTTTTTATTTTACTAGCAGCGCGTGCATTGTGAGCCTGCAGCAACCCTTCCAGTTCGCTTACCATATCTGTAATGCGCTCGCGTTCAAACCCGCCTGCGCATTGCACCGTCACCTTCCCGCTCCCCTTACAGGCCACGCAAAACTGACGATTGGTCATCACATCGGTGCCACGGCAAGCTTCACACTTATCCGCTAGCCAGTGTGCAAGTGATGCGTTCGCAACGCGGCGGTAAAGAGCCTGCGCCGCCTGCTGATCCCACGCAGTGTTCGCCTTCACCCAGCCACGCGAGCGCCCCTTTTCAGCAACAGCTGCCGTCCAAATACGCAGTAACTGCGCCAGGTTCGCCGAGCCACTTTCGAAGAGCTGGCGCGCTGCACCGTCCGCGTACTTCACGCGCGACAGCAGGGCCCCCAAACCAGCGCCCGACCGATCAGCCAGCGCAGCAGCCGCAGCGCCTCCGCAAGGTGATGCCGCTCATCGTCCTTCAGGTTGGACGAGTTGATCGATGCGATATACTTTTCTGCGAGTCCCATGTATTCCCTTTCATTCCGTACGTCAACGTTAACACCCTTTTTTGACCTGTGCTAGCCCTGCCACTCCCAGGCGCCGCTCATACGCGCAGCACGCCAGTTCGGTTGAATTCGCGCACGGCCGCTAACCCGGCACGCGCGATCTCGACGTTCGACGCGCCGCGCAGGAAGACCATCGTCGTGCCGATGCCCTCTCGCAGCACGCGCATTTCGTCGCCGTTGACGCCGAAGCCGCCCGTGCGCTGGGCCAGCGCCTGGATTTCGGCAATCGCCTCGACCATAGCCTGGGCCACAGGCAAAATTTCATGACCATCTGGCGCGATGCGGCGAGCCATGTCCGCGTTGCTCAGCAGATCGTAGACGTGCTGCTCCTGGAAGTGGCCCTTGCCCATGGCCTCGCTGGCCTGGAAGCCTGGCATTTCGAAGGCTAGGTCTGAGCGCAGGCCAGCCGGCAGCACGGCCGGCTTCGGCATGTACCGCTTGCGCGGCTTCTTGTTCGCGCCCATCAGAATTCCTCCGTCTTCCAGCCGCCGCCCAGCTTCTTCGGCAGCGCCTGCACGGCGACGAAGCGCAGCGGATACATGTCGGCCGCGATCTTGATCTTCGCGCGCGCATCGTCTTGCCAGTGCCCTTTCACTTCGTGCGCCTCCTGCGCGCCGCCGGCCAGCTGCACGGCAAAATCTGGTGTGTAAAAAGTGTTGTCGGCAAGTCGGAATTTCAGGCCCTCGAACTTGTACCAGGCCACCTCGCCAGCGGCCTTGCGCAGCTCCAGCGTCTGCGCATACGCGGCCTCGGTCTTGTTCATGACGCCGACCTTGAGGCGGCCCAGCGCCTGCAAGCCGCGGGCCATCATCGCGTTTTCTCCAGGCGATGCGTCACCGCCTTGACGATTGCGGCGCGCGCCGCCGCATCCTTGTGCAGATAGAACCGGTACCACTCCAGAAAGCCACTGGCATCGACACCGGCAGACATCGGCATCAGCCGGATCTCGAACTGCACAAGCAGCGGCGCGGCCGCCTTCCAGTCGCCCAGCCAGTCCGGCACCATGGCTTGGCCGCGACTTGCGGCGGCGCCCGCCGGCGTCGAGTACATTCTCAAGACCGCTGCCGATCGCTACAAACTAACAGTACCATATGCCTTTAAATTGACCGTATTCGGGATTTCGGCCATCGACAGGACACGCATATGCGGAATCACCCGCTCGGACAAGGCACGGACATGGCGCCGCAAGTCGGGGGAGCATAACAACACCGGCAGCATATTCGCCTTCATCATGCGTTCGGACTGGGCGGCCAGGCGCGTCAGTAATTGCTCCGCATACTTGGGTTCCACCACCAGCGTGCTGCCCAACTCGGCATTGCGCACGCTTTGCATCAGGTTCTGCTCGATGGCCGGATCCAAGGTCAGCACATTGAGTGCTGGGGTCTCACCCAGCAGCGATTGACAGATGGCTGAGCCGAGCTTTTGACGCACCAGCTCCGTTAGATAATTCAGGTCTTTGCTGTTTTTGCCCATGTCGATCAAAGTTTCCAGGATACCTTCCAGATTACGGATCGAGACTTTCTCCCTGAGCAGGTTTTGCAAAACCTTTTGGACGTCGCCAACCGACAAAACGGTCGGAATCAGCTCTTCGACCATGCCAGGCTGCTGTTGCCGCACCCGTTGCAACAGCCGTTCGGTTTCCGCACGGGTCAGCAGCATCGCCGACTGCTGCTTCAGCACCTCGCTCAAATGCGTGATGAACACGGTGCTGGCGTCGACCAGCGTGTAGCGGGAAGCGCGCGCAAATTCCTTCTCGCTATCCTCGATCCATACCGCGGGCAGCCCATATGTAGGCTCGCGAGTTTCGATCCCCTTCAGCGGCCGCGCTTCTCCCCCCGAATGAATGGCCAGGGTGCGCTCGCTCATGATCTCGCCACGCCCGGCAGGCACACCAAATACCTGCAGCTCATACGCATTGGCCGATAAATGCGCAGCGGCGCGAAATCGCACGCGCGGCAACACCATGCCCGACTCCAGCGCATATTGCTTGCGTATTGCCGCGATGCGCTCCATAAAAACCGTTTTCTCGCCATCAACCAGCGGTGACAGACTCGCACCGACCAACACTTCGATCGGCTCCACTTTCAACATCTCGTAGGCATCCTGGTCGTCCGCTTCTTTCTGCTCGGACTTATCCAGATCCACCTTGCCTGCTTCACCTTGACCTCGCTTACGCACCAGGACGGCGGCCAGCAGCAATACGGCAATAATCGACAGCACCGGCAGTACTGGAATGCCGGGTAAAAAAATCAAAATGCACAGGGCAGCGGCCACCACCAGCAACGTTTTCGGAAAGGAGGTCAACTGCCGCAGCACTTCGGCACTCAGATTCCCGTCCGAAGCAGAGCGGGTCACAATAATGCCGGTACCAACCGCGATCACCAGCGCTGGCACCTGGGTCACGATACCGTCGCCGACTGTCAACAAGGTAAAGGTTTGCAATGCCTGGTCCCAGCGCATGCCCATTTGCATGACGCCAATCACCAGGCCACCAATGATATTTATCAAGAGAATCACGATGCCGGCGATCGCGTCGCCTTTAACGAATTTACTCGCGCCATCCATCGCGCCATAAAAGCCGGTTTCCTTTTCCAGCGTCTTGCGCCGCCGCTTGGCCTCTTCCTGATCGATGAAACCCATGTTCAGGTCCGCATCGATACTCATTTGCTGTCCAGGCATGCTGTCCAGAGTAAAGCGCGCCGCCACTTCCGACACGCGTTGCGCGCCATTCGTCACGACGACATACTGCACCACCACCAGGATCAGGAAGACGATCAGTCCAATCACATAATTGCCGCCCACGACATAGGCGCCGATGGAAGCAATCACGCGGCCCGCATCAGCGTCGGACAGGATCAGGCGCGTCGCGGCCACATTGAGCGACAGGCGGAACAGCGTGGCGATCAACAGCAGCGAGGGAAAGGTAGAAAACTCCACGGGCCGGCTGATATAGAACGTCAGCAACAGGATCAGCAAAGCAAAACTGACATTGGTCAAAATCAGAAAATCAAGCACGGCCGACGGTATGGGCACAAATAATACTGTCAGTATGCCCACCACCAGCAACACCATCACCAGATCCGCATTGCTGCTAAAAATACGACGCAAAGCCGACATCAAACTACCTTTCCAGAAGCACGCCTTGCATCGCGCATTGTATAAACCCAAATCATGATCTTGGCGATTTGCGGGTACAGTTTCTCGGGCACGAAGGCTTCCTCGCCCACCTCCCGAAACAATATCCGCGCCAACATTTTGTTTTGCACTACAGGAACATTATGGCGTCCGGCCATTTCCCGCATACGTCGCGCCATCTCGCCCGCCCCCTTGGCAACCACCTGTGGAGCACTGGACTTTCCATGCTGATAACGCAAAGCCACTGCCAGCCGGGTTGGGTTGGTAATCAGTACATCGGCCGACGGCACGTTGGCCAGTCCTTTGCTACGTTTCAACACTTCCTTGCGCAACTCGCGGATGCGTGCGCGAATGCGCGGATCCCCTTCACGATTCTTCGACTCATCCTTGACATCGCGCTTGCTCATCCGCATGCGCTTGGCAAATTCCCAGCGCGTGAAGCCGAAATCGACCAGGCCGATGAACAACAGCGTCAGCACCAGCTTGACCAGCAAGGCCGCAATCAGGGCGATCAGCATGCGCGAGTAAGCCTTGGCATCCAGCGACGGCAAACCGATCAGCCCAGGAATGGCCTCCCGCACCAGGTAGTACGCTACCGTCCCCAGGATCGCCAGCTTGATCAGGCTCTTGGCCGTCTCAAACAGCGTACGCATCGAAAACACGCGCTTCAGGCCAGTGGCCGGGTTGAGCCGGTTCAAATCCGGGATCAGGGGATGAAAACTGAAGATAGGACCAGTCTGAAACAAGTTAATCAGGACCGCTACGACGGCCAGGGTCAGGAACAGCGTTCCCAAAATGCTCAGCATATCTGTCAATAACTGCGCAATCCAGGCAGCCGTACCATCAACACTCCAGTCCGCTTGATTGCCATGGGCCAGAATTTTTTTCTGTAATAAACCAATACGCTGCCAGGCGTCCCAGCCACTGCCATAGATCGTCACCACCACTGCGGCCAACATGGCCAAGGCATTGAGGTCATTACTACGTGGAACGGAGCCCTTCTTGCGCGCCTCCTGCAGCTTGTGTGGGGTGGCCTGTTCCGATAAATCCGCATCTTGACTGGACATTTAAGTCAGCACCTGTTCCCAATAAGTAAAGATCGAACTGTAGACGCGCCCCATGGCAGGTCCCATCGAGCCAACGGTCAGTCCCAGCACCGCCACGCCGGTAAAAATCTTCACAGGTACGCCGACCACGAAGACATTCATCTGCGGCAAGACGCGCGACACCACTGCCAGCGCCGTCTCTGCCAGCAATAAGCAAAAAATGACGGGAATGATCAGCGCCACGCCAAGGGAAAACATCAGACCAAACTGGCGCAGCACCGCATCGAACGCAAAGCCGGAAAAGCCGCTCCCTGGCGCAGTGATCTGCAGCGAAAAAGCCAAACCGCGCAGCAGGGCGTGATGGCCATCCATGCCAAAGAAGACGGCTACCGCAAGCAGGTTGAGCATGCTGGCAAACAAGGGAGCACTGGTGCGCGCCACGGGATCATAAACATTGCCGATACCAAACCCGCTTTGAATATCCAGTATTTTTCCTGCCAGGGAGAACGCGCCAAAGGCGGCAAAAACACCAAACGCCAAGGTGGCACCATTCGCCACCTCGGCAATAGCCGCCAGCACCACCGGCCCCATCGCCAATACCGTACCGGACGGCCGCACATGCAAGCCTGCCACCAGCATCACGCTCAACGCCAGCGTAAACAGCACGCGCACCGTCACCATTCCCGTCAGGCTGGAGAAAATGGGCGTCATGACCAGCACGACACCGATACGCAGCGCGGTGTAAAAGACGGCCATGAACCATGCCGGATCGATGTCCACTACCATAAGGCAAACCCGGATGCGTTAGAAATAAGTAGGTATATTGCTGATCAAGCTAACTGAAAAGGCGATCAGGCGCTTGAGCATCCATGGTCCGCACACCACTAGCACGACCACCGCAGAGATGATTTTGGGGATAAACGTCAGCGATGCTTCCTGCACCTGAGTGACCACCTGCACCACGCTGACCAGCAAACCGACTGCCAGCGTGACCGCCAGCAGCGGTGCGGAAATCAGCACTGCGTTCCACAATACATCGGCCAGCAGTTGCAGCGCGAGGTCAGGCCTCAAGCGCCGCCCCTTGCGCCTTGTTGCACATGCGCTTGCACCACTTTGCCCAGGTCATCGTCAAATATGCCCGCCTTGGAAGAAAGCAGCCTGAAAGCCAACTGGCGGAATGCGTGCGGATCGACCGTCTCGCCGGCCAAGATCATCTGGGCATAACGGGCAGACAAACCATGCGGATCCAGCCTGAGGGCGCGCTCGATGCTGTGTGCAGCCGGCTCGCGCTCACCCAGTTGGGCCTGCACCACAGCCAGCGCCCCGTGACTCTCACCAAAGTTGCGGTCCATTGCCAGCGCATGTTCGAATACCTGCCGCGCGCCCGCCAGGTCGTGCTCAAACAGCCGGCACCAGCCGAGCAAATGCCAAGTACCAATATGTGATGGCAGCAATTTGACGGCTTGTTCCAATTGCGTCCGCGCAGCACTGAGATCGTGCGTAAGCAGGCTGCTCATGCCAAGCCCGGCCCAGCTGCGCCCCTCTTGCGGATGACGTGCAATGACTTGTTCAAAACGTTCCATGGCCGCGGCTGCATCGAAGCGTGCCAGTGCCATCGATCCGTTGACCATTAATGCCTCGAGCGGCGGGACCGGATCGGTGAGAGCGGCCAGGCTCAGACGCTCTGCCTGAATCGCGTCGCCGGCATCCATGTAGACCAGGCTGGCGACCGACAGGAAGTGGCGGTCGGCGCTGCAATGCGCTTCTTGCGCTACGGCCAGCGCAACTGCCTCATCCAACCTGCCCGCGTGATGCAGCACGCGCAACAGCAAAGTTACGGCCTCCGGCCAGAGGCCGGCGGCCGAGCCGAACGGGGCAAGCGCCTGCGCCGCATCGGCATAGCGCGCCAGCCAAAAATAGCAATATGCCAGGTTATACGCCAGATGCATGTCGGCATGCACTGCCAGCAATGGAGCAAACACGGCAGCCGCATCGTCCCAGCGCTGCTGCGCCATCAGTATATTGCCACGCAGCGACTGGAAAACAGCATCCTCCGGAAACCGCGCCAGCGCCGCGTCGGCATGGCCAGCGGCTGCCTCCAGGCGGCCCAGTTCCAGACATTGATCGATTACTGTAGCCAACAGGTTGCGATTGCCTGGATCCGACTTCAAATACTGTTCAGTACGCTCAAGCCGGCTGGCCGCCTCTATCAGATTGCTTGGTTCTGCCTGCATAGGTTTCAAATCTCATTCAAAAAACCAGGACCATCCTGGTTAACCATCAAATATAGGTCGATGGCGCTTCCTTGCGCCACCCTCTACCCGCCGGCCAGCAAATGGCCTATGGCACTCTGTATCATTACCGCACTGGCGGTATCATGCTCCATGGCCGACTGGATATCATCGAGCACTTGATAAAACTTCGGATCGTGTGCCAATGCTTCCCCGAAATGCGCCAGCAGCACAGCCTCGAGGAATACCCGGAAAGCCTTGCGGCCACGTTGCGGGTCATCCTGCGCAATCTGCTTCACCCGCTGTTGAATCAGGCCGCTCAGCTTATGTGCAGCGTAATCGTCCTGCGCCGCTTTACGGGGTGCAATGCGTCCCTTGCGTTGCTGCACGGACGCCGCACCGCCCAGTTGCGCCTGGATCAGCGTGACGAGTTGCGTAACTGAGGCAATCGACGATGCCATGTCAGTCAACATGAAGAAAGTTGATCATGCCGCGCACCGTTAATGGCTTTGATTTCCGGTATAGGCGGAGAGCAGAATGCTGCGCTCGCCTTCACCGATTTCGGCCGCATTCGATACCGCCGGCGGTGCGGCCGCGCGTAATATGCCAATCTCGCCCAGGACTTTTTGCATGTCGCCATTGAGCGCGGGATTACTGTCATTCAAGCCAATCCCCTGCCGCAAAGAGTCTTCCGCATCGCTTAGTTGTTCACGTATCAGATACTGCAGGCCGCGTCCAAAATGGTACAAGGGATCCTGCTGATTCAACGTATCGAGGCCAGCGAACACTTCAGCGGCGCGTGCACTATCATTTCCCGCCAGCCATAGCAAGCCGAGCTGCAACCGTGCCACGGACAGGGCCGGATCCAGTGCCAGAGCCGCTTCCATTTCATCGATAGCCCTCGGATACATCTTAATCTGTGCATATTCGGCCCCCAGCATGTAATGCGCGGCGGCGCTGCCATCGGGACGCGATACGGCCTCCTTCAAATAGCCGATCGCGGCGCCCGAATCACCGGCAGCACTGGCATTCAAAGCCAGCTGCAGCAATTCGGCTTGGTCAAGCATGGACAAGGTCGCACTAGTCATTTTGGAATCCGATTCAAGTTTATTTTTTCGTACAAATAGTAGAAACACTGCGGATGCTAACAATATAAATCCAGGCCATCACGCTTTCGCAAGGCCTCGCGCAGATTGCCCAGGGCTTCCTTGTGTATTTGCGCCACCCGCCCGCGCGACACACCGAGGATCTGTGCAATTTCCTCAAAAGCAACTTGCTGCAAATAATGATACGTAATCACCTGGCGCTGCTTGCCCTGCAATTGGGCGAGCGCCACCTGAATACTTTCTTTTAACTGCATCAGCTCGATGCCTTGATACGTATTGTCCTGATAATGGTTACCTGTATCAGAATACATGCCAGTATCATCAAGTGCAAACCCCACGGCCAATCCGATCGCCATTTCGGCAAGCTGCGCAAACAACACAGCAGGATCGGCAGGACAGGGATCCGCACCGCGCAATGTCTCGACGCGCTCGGCAACAATACGCTTACGGGCTACGATCTGCTCCTGCACCTCGCTAAGCGAGCGCAAGCCATTCAGTACCGCACCGTGAATGCGTTTTGCCGCAAATGTTTCAAACTTGACGCCACGTGCGACCTCAAAGCGGTCGACCGCTTCCAGCAGTCCAAGGCGCGCGTATTGCAGGTAGTCCGCAAACTCGGCAGCAACATCGTGCCGCCCCGCATACAGCTTGGCTGCCATGATGCGCGCGAAGCGCAAATAATGCGCCACGATGCGGTTGCGCAACTCACCATCACGACTTTGCTGGAACATGCGCCACAATGCAGCCACGTCGGTGTCGCTGGAAACAAGCTCAGGTTGCAGGGCGCAGTCCACGCAGTGCCCTAGGAAAAAGTGCCCAGCAACGCACGCACGACCAGATTCCAGCCATCAATCAATACAAACATCAAAATTTTCAGCGGCAACGAAATCGACGCCGGCGGCACCATCATCATGCCAAGTGACATCAGCGCACTGGATACGATCAGGTCGATCAGCAAAAACGGCAGAAAAATCACAAAGCCGATCTGGAATGCGGACCGCAATTCCGACAGCATGAACGCCGGAATCAGCTGCACCATGCTGATATCGTCGATCACCTTGGGTGCCTCGCCTTTGGACAGTTCGACCATCAGCGCAAGGTCCTGCTCACGCGTCTGGCGGACCATAAACTCGCGCAAGGGCAATACGGCACGCCCCGCGGCGGCCTCGGTACTGAGCGTGCCGGCGATGTACGGCTGCAGCGCCCTGGTATTGACCTCCTGCAAGGCTGGCGACATGGTGAAGAAAGTCAGGAACAGCGCCAGGCTGATAATCACGGTATTGGGCGGCGTTTCCGGCATGCCCAGCGCGTGGCGCAACATGGACAAGACAATCACAATCCGGATAAACGAGGTCATCGACATCAGGATGGCTGGCGCCAGGCTCAGTACCGTCAGGCCCAGTAATATCTTGATTGCCGAAGAGACATCGGCCGGGGCGCCTCCCCCCCCGGCCAGGCGTACCTGCAAGCCCGGCAGCGCAAGCGCCGGTTCCGCCACGCCGCCAGCCCATGCCGCCGCCATTCCGCCACAGGCAGCGGCCAATAGAATTCCTAGCAAGGCGCACTGCCGCAACTCAAGGCGCATCACTAACCTCCAGGCTGCCAGGTGGTGCATCCACCACGATCGTGTCGATACAGGTGATGCCATGCTCGCCTTGCGCGAGCAAATGCTGCTTGCCACCGAATTCGACCACGGAAATCAGCGTACGCGGCCCCAAACGGCGCGTTTCCAGCACACGCAGCAGCGCCGGCGCACCCTTCGCCCGCATGCCCAGCTTCAGGCGCTTGCGAACCAACACGACCGCGCCGATGGCCAGCAGCGAGACCAGCAACACCGCCATCCCGCCCGAGCCAGCCAGGCTTGCTGCCTCAGCATCGCGTTTGAACGGAATCGCCTGCGTCGCCAGCGCCGCACCGCCATACCATGAGCAAGCCAGCGCTGCGATGATGCCCCGTCTCATGCGTGGGCAACCTTCGCCAGTTCACTGATGCGAACGCCAAAATGGTCATCGACGACCACAAGCTGGCCGCGCGCGACAACATTGCCGTTTACGACGATATCGATCGGATAATCGGCCTTGCGGTCCGTCTTCAGCACGGACGCTTCCTTCAGCCCCATCAATTCGCCAACCGTGGTCTGGATTTCCCCGACCATGACGTTCAGGCTCACCTTGACGCTGTCGAGCAACCCCAGGTTCCCGGCAAAAATAGCCGGCCCTGCCGGGGACGGCTCCTTGAATTCGGATAATTCAACGACCTGGGCCTGCGCTACCGCGGCGCCATTACTGTTTGATGTACTGCTCATTCCACTACTCCATGCTCAATCATGCACATTGTTAATCACGCCGAACAACTTCAAGCGCTACTTTTTGGTCTGCGAGACCGAGGTATGCATCGAACAATGCGTCCCCTCCCGGCCCCATGACCGTCAGCGGCCGGTCCGCCAGCGTATCGAGCCGGATCACGTCGCCGACCCCAATCAACATCAAGCTGCCAAGCCCTACCTCGGCACGGCCGATTTCCAGCGGCAAACTCAGAGGGATGTTACGCAAGGCGTGCTGGTAGTTCACGGCGGCAAGCGGCGCCAGGCGTCCTGCAGCGTGTCCCATCTGCTGTGCGATGCGCGATACGGCCGCCTGGCTAACAATCACGTGCATGCTTTGCTTGCCAAGACCCAGCCTTAACGCCACCACACCGGCTCCGCGCAACCAGGATGCTGCTGGCGGTGCCAGTGGCATACCGCCCTGCGCGATGCCACTCAACGACTCCAACAGGGCCAGACTTGCCGCATCGGCGGCTTCGTCCGCCATCCCGGCTTGCGACGCTTGCAAAGGCTCGGCCACACCCAGTGGAAACATTGCGTGACGTAGCTGCAGGTTCCACCCCGGTGTACAGGCGCACCACCAGGTCTCGTCGCCGCGGCTGCGCACGGCGCCCCACGCGGCGTCTGGGCAGACAGCTTGCGCTTCCCAGCCGCGCCTGCAATCAAAGTCCATGCTGGACGCTGGTATGCCCCACGCAATGCACCAGGCTTCGAACGCACGATGCAACGACCCAGCCACTGCCTCCAGCACAGTATCGGATACCAGCAAATACGGCTGTGCCTGCATCAACGGCGTCCTTTCATGTCAAACAACTCCTGGATCATGTCATTTGCCGTACTGATCACGTGTGACGAGGCCTGGTAGCCGCGCTGCATCAGGATCAAATTGCTGAACTCCTCGGCAAGATCGACGTTGGAACCTTCACGGTGGCCCGAGGCGAGCTTCCCATACGCATCGACGCCGGCATAGCCGTACTGGACCGGGAGCTGCGCCGCTGCGGCAAAGGCACCACCGCCTACCTGTACCAGATCACCCATGGCATGGAAATTGGCCAGCGCCAGGCGCGGTCCCTTTGCCGTCTGATTATTGGAGTAGCGGATCGATAAGGTGCCATCGGCGCCGATTGCCTGTTCCGTCATGCTGCCAGCCAGGTAGCCGTCCTGGGATATCAGGCTCAAACTGCTGGGAGTGGGAAAGGAGTTGACGTTGCTGGTGAAGTCAAGCTTGACGTCGAAGGCCGGTACGGTGGCCGAACTATAGGCAAAGGTCACCACGTCGAATCCCGGCAGCAGGAAGCCGGAATTGAATTTCAACTCGCCTGTGCCGACTGCCGTTCCTGTCGCGACATCGTTGACGGTGACCTTGAAATTTCCGCCGCCCCCATCCTTGAAAATCAGATTGACGGTATGGCTGGCTCCGGCAGCATCAATGATGTTCAATCCTGTCATCGTCGCATCGATGGCGGGCGTGGCAACAGTGCTGGTCAGATTGCCGCTGATTTTGATCGTGCTCGTTGCCTTGGGTGGATTGCGCGCCAGTGTCCCAAGCTGAACGTCACCGAGCTTGCCGCTACTGTCCAGGGCCTGGACATGGTCGCCACTGGCATTGACCAGGATATCCTGGGCATTGAACTGAAAATCGCCGGCACGGGTATACAGCAATTGATCATCGCGGCGGATAACAAACATGCCATTTCCATCAATCATGACATCAAGTGGATTGCCCGTGCCCTGATCAATCCCGCTCTTGAAGTTGATTTGTGTCCCCAAGGTATTCAAGCCAACGCCGCGCGAACCGGCGCCACCGCGGCCATTGGCATGCGCGGCGTTGCTGCCCTTGTCGAACAAGTCGGAGAACTCTGGCTGCGACTTTTTAAAGCCTGGTGTATTGACATTGGCCAGGTTATTCCCCACGACGCGCAAACCCTGCGAATAACCCAACAGGCCGGAAGTACCGATCAACAGCGTATCAAGCATGATGTTTTCCTTTAACGGACATTCGTAAGTTGAGACAACGCCACCTTGTCCTGGAAGGCCCCGGAAGAGGTCTGCAGGGTCAGCAGCGGCTGGCCGGAGGCGAAATCGAGTGCCGTCACCTTGCCGGTGACCACACCGCCGCCCTGATTAATATCCACCGTCTTGCCCAGCAGGCCCACCGACTGCAGCGATGACTGCACCGATAGCAATTCATCAATCTTGGCGTTGAGCTGGCGGCTTTGTTCCAGTGAGGCGAATTGCGCAATCTGCGCCACGAACTCCTGGTTATCGACGGGCTTGAGCGGATCCTGGCTATTCAGCTGCGCGGTCAAGATTTTCAGAAAATCCTGGATTGCGATATTGCTGGACTGGGCCGGCTGGTTCGCGCTTGCCGCAGAAATAGGGTTGACGGCCATCAGAGTGCATCCTTTGTCTTGAGTGGGATTCCGGCGCTGCCGGGAAACATTGGTTCGGCTATAAAGCAGTCGGTAGCGACACAGGCTTTCTGCTTGAGGGGTATCTCTTTTCCATTCACAGTCAGCGCCGTGATCCGCGTGCCAGCGCCATGCAACTCCAGCAGCATGGTTTGCGCCACCAGACGTTCCTGCACTGCACTCAGGGAAGCGTCGCGTATCCATGCCCGCACG
Organism: Janthinobacterium sp. P210006; assembly: GCF_036231885.1. Classification (NCBI taxonomy): domain Bacteria; kingdom Pseudomonadati; phylum Pseudomonadota; class Betaproteobacteria; order Burkholderiales; family Oxalobacteraceae; genus Janthinobacterium; species Janthinobacterium sp. P210006. Next base: position 811,772 of record NZ_JAZARD010000002.1, read on the forward strand.
CCGTCGCTTTCACGCAGCAGATGCAGTTGCCGCAAGGCGTAATCTTGCCTGTCTTCCTGCGTCAATTGCGTTGCCGGCAAATTGGCCGATTCCGTCTCCGGCATTGGCCCCGAACCCAGGCTTGCAGCGGCACCAGCGCTCAGGCTGGAAGGCAGCGTCAACGGCCGCGCCGGTATCACATTAGCACTATCGTTTTCGCCAGACGCCGTGGACATCATGACCCGGCCCGGCGCATCGCCCGCAACCGCCCCGGGACCAGCGGCGAGAGGCAGCACACCATCAGCTGCGCCATATAGGGCATAGGCGCCTGGCAGTGCGCCTGGCACGGCAGGCGCTGGCTGCAAGTTTCCATTGAGAGCTCCTGCAGCAGCGCTCAAAGGCAGCGGTGCGCCAGCCTGCTTCGGCTGCGGCTCTGGCGGGTGCCCACGCTCCCCTGCATCAACAGCCGCACGCTGAGTATTTTTCTTCACGCCCTGCTCAAGCAAGGCTGTTTCCAGTTCAAATAGCCAACGTTCCTGCTGCCCCTGCGGTTGTGCAAATGGATTGCCAGGTGATGGCGCATGGCCATCGAGCGGGTTAAGATTCACTGTCATATGCTATCCCCGTCTGTCGCGACATTCCCCATTGATCATCGGCGGCCTTGAAATCAAGGCTGATCCGGTCTTGCAGGAATCGCAGCTGCATCTTTTCCCGATGCTCCTGCACCGCATCGAGCGCCCGCTGCGCCTGGTGCAGACGATCAGTCAATGCGTCGCGCCGCTGCGTCAGGCCGTCGAGCGCTTCTTGCGCCTGCCTTGCCTGCGATCCGCAATCATCGATATAACGCGCCAGCATGACAAACCTGTCCACCGATAGCGGTGCCCCGGCTCCTCCGAGACCGCCCCATTCCTGCATCGAGACCTGTTGACGCTGTAACAGCGCCGACACTGCGCTCTCTTGCGCAAGCCATGCCGCGTTCAACTCGCCCAGCTCCGAGCGCAGGCGGTCGAGTTCCCATTGGCGCGTCAGCAGCATGGGCTGCAAGGCATACTGGAAGCGGCGATTGCTGCCCATTAGGTACCGTTTCCGGCTGCGAGTGCCGCCCGCAAGCGCGCCAAGGCCTCGGCGCGTGTCGTCGACTCCTGTACCGGCTGGCGCAGCACCTGAATAATCGCCGGATGCAAGGCGATGGCACGGTCGATCGCCGCGTTGCTGCCGCTGCGGTAAGCCCCCATATCGACCATCTGCCGGTTGCGCTGGTAAGTGGACAGCACTTCCACCACGGCCAGCATCAGGTCCTGATCGTCGCGCCCCACCAGCTCCGAAGCCAGGCGGCTGGTGCTTTGCAAGACATCGATCGATGGAAAATGTCCTTCGTGTGCGAGTTCGCGCGATAGCATGATATGGCCGTCCAGCGTGGCCCGCACGATGTCTGAAATAGGCTCGTTGAAATCGTCGCCTTCCACCAGCACCGTGTACAGGGCGGTGATGGCGCCACCGGAATCGGTCGTGCCGCAGCGCTCGCACAGAGCCGGAATGTCGGAAAAGACCGATGGCGTATAGCCGCGCGCGGTGGGCGGCTCGCCCGCAGCAAGACCGATCTCACGTCGCGCCATGGCAAAACGCGTGATCGAGTCCATCATCAGCAGCACCTGCCGGCCTTCCTCCCGAAAGTGCTCGGCGATGGCGGTTGCGGCGTACGCGGCGCGGGTACGTACCAGCGCCGGCTGGTCCGACGTCGCCACCACCACGACACTGCGCTCCAGCCCCTTGGGGCCCAGCTGCTTTTCCACGAATTCACGGACCTCGCGTCCACGTTCACCGATCAGCGCAATCACATTCACATCCGCCTGGACGTCGCGCGCCAGCATGCCCAGCAAGGTGCTCTTGCCAACGCCGCTGCCAGCAAAAATGCCCATGCGCTGGCCCCGTCCCAGTGGCAACATGGTATCGATGGCACGTACTCCCGTGTGCATCAGATCCTTGATGCGCGGCCGGCTGAGCGGATTGATCGGGGCGGCATGCAGGCTGCGCGTTTTTTGCAATGCCAGTGGCGCCCCGCCGTCGATCGGTACGCCAAAGGCATCAATGACGCGGCCCAGCAAGCCGGCTCCCACCGGAATGCCGGGTGCCTGGCGCACGGCTTCCACGCGGCTGCCGGCGGCAATGCCACGCAAGTCGCCGTAAGGCATCAGGATGACACGTCCGGGACGCATGCCGACCACTTCGGCGAGCAGCTTGCCCGGCGCCTGGCCCAGGCTCACTTCGCACACTTCACCGATGCTGACATCGGGTCCCTGCGCTTCGATGCTTTGGCCCGAAATGCTCAGCACGTGCCCTGAGCGGCAAGTCAACTCGGCATGATGCGCGGCGTCCAGGTAAGCCTGCATCATGCTGTACCACCGCTCCTCACAGCCAGCAAAGCCTCGCCCAAACGGGACAGCTGGGTTTCCAGGCGAGCGTCGAGCGTGCCTTTATCGCTGTCGACCATACAGCCGCCAAGCGCCACCGCGCTATCGGCCTGCAAGCGGATGCGCGCGTCGAGCGACAGCTCCTCCGTCTGCAGCGTAGCCAGGTCTTGCGGATGCATACGTATGCGCAATTGTTTGGCAGCATGTTCATCGCGCGCAATGGCCCGCACCATGTCCAGCAGCGTCTCCCGGCTTGCCGCCGTGGCGCCGACCATGCGGCATACTGCGGCATAGGCGATTTCCACCAGCATGTCTTCAGCTTGCCCGAGTGCAAGAGTTCGCGACGTCTCCACTGCATCGGCCAGTGATGCCAACAACTCGATCTTGCGCGCAGCCAGATCCAGCGCCTCACGCTCGCCCTTTTCTTTCCCTAGCGCCAGACCCCGGCGTTCAGCATCGGCCAGCAGCGCAGCCGCCTCGTCATCTAACTTCTTTTTGTCGAGCAATAATTGTGCTTTTTGTTCGGTCACTTGCTTGACCGCAGCATCAAATGCCTGGCGTTCTTCCGCAGACACTGGCGCAGGCACCGGTGCCTGCGTGACAGGCGTGGACAGAACACTTTTCGCAATCTGCGCAGCGACTGGCACCACCGGTATCGCTTCGACACGATTTACCGCGCCGCGCAACTGCCGTGGCACGGACGACACGATGGCTGCGCGGATTATCGGGTCCATGCTGTCACTTTGCGTAGCAGGGCAGCCAGGGGCGACGCTGGCCGCGTTTGCCGAGGCGGACAAACCGCGCCGTCGACACGCGCGAGCACCGCGTCAAACACGCAACGCCGGCGCGCCGGTGCGTCTGGCATCGGAGACGGCCGTGCTGCGCGGATGCGTTCGCGTTGCGCCACTGTAAACAGGTCGAGCATCGCCGGCGCCCAGGGCCAATCCTGCATCGCCAGAAACTGCGCCGTCATGGAGGCCGGTTCATGCTGGAAAATGGCATACATGGTCTCGGGCGTAGCGGCGATGATACGGTCAAGCGACGTTAACGCCGGCGCAACAGTGGCTGGGGCCGACAGTACCTCGCCCGCATCCGCGCCGTCGAACCCCAGTTCCTTCAGTTCGCGCAAATAGCCGCTCAAAGTGGCGCGATCGGCGGGCGGCAGTTCGGCCAGGATCAGCCGACGGTCTGCGGCAGCGACCGCATGCAGCGCAATGGCCGCCTGGCGATATCCGCTCACTTGCGCTCTCCATACAAGGTACCGCCAGCAGGCGTGGCGATCCACTGCCTGACGTCGTTAAGCAACTGCTGGCGGGCGGCAGGATCCAGCCGCTTTTCAGCACGACGCCGGCTGCGGCGCTTGACGAAGAAATATAGTGCGCATGCCAGGCACAGCACAGCCAATATGGCCAGCAGCACGGCCACTATCGGCCACTGTGGCGCTGCGGCCGCAGTCACCGGTGCCGCTTGCAGCGGCACATCTGTGGCAGGCGCAGCCACTGCTGGCGCGCGTTCGGCGGCCAGGGCAAATTTATCCATCGAATACACCACCACAGCATCGCCACGCTGACTATTGAAGCCGATGGCCAGCGCGACCACTTCTTTCAGATGCTCCAGCTGGGCATCGTTCAATGGCTGCTTCACCAGCACCGCCACGGTCATGCGCTTGACGGTGCCGCTAGCTGGCACCAGCTGTTCGACACGCCGTCCGACCTGATAATCGGCCTCGCTGCTGGTGCCGCCGGTACCCTGCCCTTTCTGTTCCGCGGTCGCCAACGCGCTATTGGCTTCGCGGCTGGTCTGGCGGTCGCGCACCATCACGCCGGCAGGCTGGACGTCGGCTGCCAGACCTTTGGCCGGCAAGACCTCCTCCGTCGTGATCTTGCTCTGGTCGAGGTTGAGCACCACGTCAACGCTGGCCACCGTTTCACCGGCGCCGAATGTACGGTCCAGTACCTGGGTCACTTTCTTGACCAGGTATTCTTCCGTACTGCGCTTGGAATCGAGCTGCGAAGCGCCTTGTTCACCCCCGTCCGCCTGGGCGATGCGCGTCAGCGCCACGCCATGCTGGTTCAGCACGGTGACATCATCGCTGACAATATCGGGCACGGATGCCGCAACCAGCCGCTGGATGCCGGCCACTTGCGCGGCGCCAAGCACACGGCCATTCTTCATGGTCAGCGTCACCGAAGCCTTCGGCTTGGTGACGGCCTTCTTGAACAGCCCCTGTTCCGGCAGTGCCAGGTGCACGCGTGCGGCCTGGATTTCTTCGATGGAGAGTATGGTGCGCGTCAATTCACCCTGGATCGCACGCAGATAATTCACCTTCTGCACAAACTCGGTCATGCCAAAGTCGGCATTATTGAATACTTCAAAACCTACCGCGCCATGCAATGGCATTTCCTTGCCCATCAGCTTGAGCCGGGTTTTATAGACGAGGTCTTTCGGCACCAGGATGGTATTGCCGCCATCGGTCAGCTGGTATGGCGTTTTCATGCGATCGAGCTCGGCGGTCATCGCCGCCGCATCGGCCGGCGCCACGTCGGAAAACAGCACCTGATAATCGGCGCGGTATGCCCAGAACCCCAGGCTGATCACCAGGCCCGCGATCAGGACGATGCCGGCAATGATGCCGATGCGCGCCTGCATTGCCAGGCGCTGCCATGCTTGTACTAGTGATGTCACCGTCTTGCTCCTATACCTGCATCCGCATTACTTCTTGATACGCATCGAGCAAACGATTTCTCACCTGCGCCAACAACTGGAACGACAACTTGGCCTCTTCGAGATGGATCATCACCTCGTGCAGGCTCTGGGTTTCCCCCGCCGCCAGCTTTTTCACGTCCGTGTCGGCCAGCTCCAGGCTGGTGTTGACGGACTTCAGCTCAGCGGCAAACCACTGGCCGAAACCTGCGGCGGGAGCTTGCACGCTGACAGGCGCCACTCCGGGCTGGACCAGCGCGGCAGCCGCAACCGATTCGATCACCATCACTGGCCTCCGATTTCAAGGGTGCGGGCAGCCATGGTCTTGGCTGCGTTCATGGCCGCCACATTGGCCTCATACGCGCGCAACGCCGTATTCAGGTTCACCATTTCAGCCGTATGGTTGACGCCCGGATACGCCACGAAACCCTTGGTATCGGCATAGGGATGGCCCGGTTCGTACACCATGCGCGGCTGCACCGCTTGCGGTTCGACCGACGCCACCTGCACGCCGCCCTGCCCGGCCGCATACAATGCGCCAAACTGCTGGCCAAATCCCATTGGCGCCTGTTGCGCCAGCACCTGCATGGGCCGGTACAGCTGCGCCGCCGACGGTGCCGCATTGTGCATGTTGGCGATGTTGGCTGCCGTCACGTCGAGCCGCAGTTTTTCAACCCGCATGCCACTGGCGCTGATCTGGAATGCCGCGTTATAGTCCATCAGCGTTTACCCTCATTGATCGCACTGCCCAGCAGCGCAAAGTGTTTGTTCAGTGCCTTCAGCAAGGCTTGCTGATGCAAGGTGTTCTCCGATAGCGCCGCCACCTCCATGTCGAGCGCCACCGGTTCGCCATTGCCCGCCAGTTCGTACGCCGGCCGGAAATCTCCGAGGCTGGCCAGCGAGGGTGGCACGCCGCCCGTGCCGGTGTTACGGGTCAACTCAGCCAATCGGCCTTCAAAACTGACGGCCAGGCGCTGGTATCCGGGCGTATTCGCGTTGGCGATATTTTGTGCGATCGCCTGCTGGCGCATGCCTGCAGCGTCCAATGCCAGACTCAATAAACCAGTCGTGCTGCTATCGATAAGGGATACCATGGAACCACGCTCCTGCTTCAATATTCATGACTACCGCCAGGGCCATCGACTGGCGCCGGCGCCCGCTTGTTATTGCACCACCAGCTCCGCATGCAGTGCGCCGGCAGCTTTGACGGCGCGCAGGATCGAAATCATGTCGCGCGTATTCGTCTTCAGGCGCGCCAGCGACTGCACCAGGTCGGCCACCGTATTGCTGGTCGCCGCCACATAACCCGTTTCACCACGCTCTTCCACATCGACCCGGCTGTTGGCGACACGCAGGCTGCGCACGCCGTCGCCGACGCGGCTGACCAGCAATGGCTGGGATACCGAATTGTCGGTAAGGATGGTCACCTTCAACTCACCGTGCGACACCACCACCTTGGAAATACGCACGTCGCCGCCCGATACCACGGTGCCCGTCCGCTCGTTGATCACGACCCTGGCGCGACGATCCGGCTCGACCGTGACGTTTTCCAATGCTGTCAGGAAATCGGTGACGCGGCTGCGCCGCGCTTCCGGTATGCGCACCTCGATGCCTGCTGCATCCTGCGCCACCGCCAGACCCGTGCCCAGTGCGCTGTTGATGGCACTGGCAACCCGGGTGGCAGTCGTATAGTCCGGCTCGGCCAGGACAAAAGTGACGCTTTGGCCTGCGTGAGTGACATCTGCCGGCACACCGACCTCGACGACGGCGCCGCCAGGCACCGACGCGACGGTCGGGTGGTTTTTCTGTACGACGTTGCCGTTCATGTCGTACTTGTAGCCGCCGACCGAGACGGGACCTTGCGCCAGTGCATAAATACGGCCATCCGGTCCCTTCAACGGCGCCAGCATCAGCGCACCGCCGACCAGGCTGCGCGCGTCGCCGATCGAGGTGATCGTCACGTCGAGCGTCTCGCCTGCGCGGGCGAATGGCGACAGCGTGGCAGTGACCATGACCGCGGCGACGTTGCGGCTTTGCACATCGTCGGCCACGATACTCATGTCAAAGCGCGACAACATATTGGCGATCGACTGGCGCGTCGCCTTGTTGCGGCTGGAGTCCCCCGTGCCGGCCAGGCCGGTCACGATGCCATAACCGGTCAGCGCATTGTCGCGCCAGCCCGCCATCTTGCCGAGGTCCTTGATGCGGATCACCTCTGCCTGGCTCCAGCCGCTGCACAGCAACGCCGCCAGCAAGCCAGCACGCAATAGATGTTTGATCATGGTTACAGTCCGAAGAAGGTCAGGAAGCGTTGCCACCAGGCAGGGCGCTGAGAGTCAGCCAGGTCGCCCTGGCCGGCGTAGCTGATCTTCGCGTCGGCGATGCGGGTCGACAAGACCACGTTCGCATCCGACACATCCTGCGGACGAATACGGCCCTCCACCTTGATCGTCTGCTGCTCGTTATTTACATTCAGTATTTGTTCACCTGCGACGATCAAGTCGCCGCCAGCCAGCACTTCGCGCACGCTGACCGTAATTTGCGCCAGCACCCGTCCTTCGCGCGCCGTGCGGCCACGGCCATCCATCTGATTATTCGCATTGATGCCGACGGCATATCCGCGGCCAGGGCGCTGGATGTCGAGACCCACGCCGGCATCGCGCCCGGCGCTGGTATTGGCAGTGCTGGTGGCGCTGGCATTTTCATACACCATCACGGTAATCAGGTCGCCAGCCCGGCGCGGCCGCAAATCCGAGGTCAGCGACTGGTAGCTGCCAGGCTGATACAGGCTGTCCGCGTGCGCGCACGCCATGCCTGCCAGCATCGCCAAGTAGCCTACAATTTTCAAGTAACGCATTGCCTACCTTCCATCGATTCGCACCTGGCCCGGCGCAATGACTTTTGCACTGACCGCCTCGCTACTCTGCTGCAATTTGACTGGCACCATTTGTCCAAGCTGCCCATCGGCTTGCGCCACTGCTACTGTTTCCAGCAAAATTCCATGATTCCTGACCTCTACCGCCACCCTGTCGCCGCGCATGACCATGCCGGGAGGCGCTACTTGCCGCACTGTCAATACCTGCCCCTGTGCCAGCGCGCCCCGCAAACGCGGCGTGCCAGCCAGCGCCTCCGGCTTTATCGCCGCATCCGCCAGGCCAGCCACATCGCGCACGCCCAGCACCACGTCCTGCGCCGTCACCGTGTCGCCCTCGGCCAGCGCGCGGCGCGCTACATAGACCTCTTGCCGCGCCACGACCGCCAAGGTCACCACCACCGAGCGGTACAAGGCACCATCGACGAATACATCGACCCACACGGGCAGCCGTGCCCGCAAGGACTGGCGCTCGATGGCACGCGCCCGGTATTCCACCTGGCCTGATGGCAAGGCCAGCTCCGCCAGCGGCGTCGCCAGACTCAGTTCCAGCGTCTCATAGTGGGGACCGAACACTGCCGACACGTGCCGGACCGCTTCGGCCAGCGGCAAGGCCGGGTCCAGCGCGCGGCTTTCCCGGCGTATCGTCACGCTGCGCGCCCCCTGCCACTCGATGCGCTGCCCCAATGGAAACTGCTGCCCACGCAAAGCCACTTCCAGTTCGGCGCGGCTGCGCCGGTCGACATGTCCAGCCAGAGGTGCGCTGCCTACCGGCAGCGCGGCAATTGCCTGTGTCAGCCGCGCGTCACCGGCATCGACCTTGGCAAGATCCGACAACGCCATGCGCGGGCTGCTCAGCAAGACCTCGTCGCGCAACTCAATTTTTACCGTCGAAGCTTGCGCTGCCATACTCAGCAAGGCAAGCGGCACGCAGAGCAGCCAGCGATGCATGCAACGTGCGGCCGCCATACCTTATTTCCGCAGGTTATTGCTCATGCCCAGCATTTCATCGGAAGCCTGAATCACTTTCACGCTGCTTTCGTACGCGCGTTGCGCCACCATCAGGTCGACCATTTCCTCGATCAGCTTGACATTCGACGACTCGACAAAGCCTTGCGCCAAAGTGCCCAGCCCATCGTCACCCGGCTTGCCGTAGATCGCGTCGCCGGAACGTGCCGACGGTTTGTACAAGTTGCCGCCCAGCGACAGCAGGCCGGTCGTGTCGGAAAACCGTGCCAGCTCGATGCGCCCCGCCTCGCTTGCCTCGCCTTTGTCGCGGCTCACCATCACACGGCCATCGGTAGTCAAGGTGACTTCCCTCGCATCGTTGCCCACATGGATCGCCGGCTTGAAAACGTGTCCATCGGCGGTGGCCAGAAAACCGTCCTTGTCGACCGACAAGGTCCCGCCACGGCTATACGCAGGCGTGCCATCGACGTCGACCACCTCGAAAAAACCTTCGCCCTTGATGGCGACATCCATGGCCGAGTCAGTCTTCTTCAAGTCGCCGGCAGTAAATACCTGGGACAGCGAAAAAATACCGACGCCGCGTCCTTGCCACAGGTTCTGCCCAGCCTGCACATCATCGCCGCGCACCGCACGCGACACCTCGCGGCTGACCATGTCTTCAAAACTGACGCGCCCCTTCTTAAAACCGGGCGTATTTACATTCGCCAGGTTATTGGCGATGGTGTCGACACTTTTTTGCTGCATGTGCATGCCGGTGGCGGCGATATAGAGCGAATCGTTCATGCTGCGTTAAAACTCCCCAAGCTTGCGTATCGTTTTTTCCAGCACATCGTCATAACCCTGCATGATTTTTTGCAGCGCTTCGAAATGACGCACGGTTTCCGTCAGGCGCACCATCTCCTGGGCGGAATTGACATTCGATGCTTCCTGAAATCCAGCGCGCACCTTGCTGCTCATTTCGCGTTCCGCCAGATGCGCATTTCCCTGCACATACAATCCACCACCGACGGGCACCAGCGCTTCCGGATTGGCGAAATGCACGAGTTTCAAACGCCCGGCAATACGCTCTCCTTGGCGCACATCGCCATTCGCATCGATCTTAAAAGGATCGGGAGTAAGGATAATGTCGCCAGTGGCGCCGACCAGCGACCAATCGTGCGCGCCCACCAGGCGGCCATTCACATCGACGCGCAATGCGCCCTGCCGCGTGTATTGCGGGCCGGAACGGCTTTCGACCTCAAAAAAGGCAGTCCCGTCTATCGCAACATCCTGCGCATTCGCGGTGTAGCGCAAGGAACCGGCGGAGGGGTCGATCGTCAGGGAAGGCGGAAGAATAGATGGAGATGCAGCACCTTGTTCCAAGGCACCCTGCATATGCGCGGCAAACGCGGGACCGACCACCACCTGTTTTTTATAAGCAGGCGTGAGTACATTCGCCACATTCTGGCTGATCGTTTCCAGTCGCTGCAAGTCGTATTGCATGCCGTTGCCGGCGATAGCCATCAAGTCCATACGTACGCAATCAGTACCTGCGTACAGATGCACGAAGGAAATTTAAGTAGACTGAAAGAATATCATACCTAGCAACAAAAATGTTGTCGTGACCTACAACTTCATATACTTAAATATTTGAAGCATTTTTTTAAAAAACAAAATACAATGTCTTTTTATTAATTTCAATATATAACTTCAAAAAAAGTAGATCTCTACAAGCCTGCGAGGGAAACACCAATCAATTCATCGCCCCACTCCCTGCTGCAAGCTGACATGAGGACAATAACGGTACCGCGACAACCCACGATCGATCATGCAAAAGAGCTTCTCCGACCTCGAATACGTCGCCAAGAAGAAACTGACACGGCGCGACAGCTTCCTCACCGAGATCGACGACGTGACACCTTTGGGCAAGCTGCACAAATTCATCGAGCCGTTCTATCCGAAAGGCGAAGGCTCCGGTCGGCCACCGATTGGCCTTACTAGCCCAGCGCAGCTGTTCTGGATTGCCCGCATTGATCCCCTGGATCTGGATCTTGCTCTGTTTGGCCTCATCCAACCAGACATAGCTGTACATGGCATCCACGCCGGTATTCTTGACGCTCTCGGCACACTGAAAGGTATGTGTCATCACACCCCAGGTCTACGAAACGCGGTCATACACGCGTTTTCGCCCCTTACCGGTTTCATGTGCAGTGGCAGATACTAACCAATGCTGAGATCGTGTACGAATGGCAGACCTGACCCCGCCCCTCGCCCCACCTCTGATCAACAACGCGACAGAACCTTAGGTCCTGGCATATTTTCGTGTCGGACATCTTAAACCACTGATGCGCGATTCAAATCAAAAATATCGATGTCCTTTTCTGAAAATAACTTTTCCAATGACTCAGAGCCAAACTCTGCGGCAAATTTCGTTTCAGATTTTGAAATAGGAATGGCGAGTAACCATGCGACAGTTTTTCCGTGCAGAGATAAGGGTTGAAACTTATCTCCCCATAAAAATGGATTTGTAAAATATATATCACTCATCGTTTTCGATAAATTGTGCATTTCCACAACTCCGGGAAATATTATTCCAGGAGCACAAAACCATTTTGAGTTAATAATAAAAAAGGAAGATGTAGCCAAAATATGTGCGAAATCTTTCCTATTAGAATCGCAGGCGCCGATTAACTCGGTTCGCGCCTCAAACTCGTTCCCCTTGAAAAAGAGAGGATGGTCTGATAAACCAACTGTCGCGAACGATGTTAGTCCAACTCCAGGTGAGTCTTTTGCTTCCAATACGTAGATATTAGCGTTTTCCGCTTCATCTAAAAACTGCAAAATAGGCGGCTTTTCTCGCGAAAAATATTTCGCAGTAATGCCTGCCATTTCTTTTTGATAGTCAGTTATCGCTCTCATAATTTCATTACTTCCAGAACAAGTTGGTTGGGTCTTCGCCTAAGTGGCTGCTATTTGATGCTTTGAGTTCTGGCCGATATCTGCTCGGATCATTCAGGATGTCCAGAAATTGACCACGTGTTGTGAATGTACGGTCATATAACCATTGATTGATAGCAAAATCACGTTCCTTCCAATATTCCATTCCAGGCTTATGGCCCATTACCCACTGCTGCGATGGATCTATGCGAATGTTTGTCAGTGGATCATACACACGACCATTAAGCGGATTAGTAGCTGCATCCCATGTTTGTTCTTTTATCCCAGCTCTGAACTTAAAGCCGTCTCGGCTATATGTTTTCGCATCCAAAATCTCGCCACCAGAATTGACGTAGAACCGGGTACTCGGGGTTCTCGGTTCGATTACAGTAGCAGCACGCTGGGGAGAAATTCGACTTAGGATATCTCCTGCAGCCGTATTGGGCAAGTTCATCCCCGCATAAAATATCTGACCCGCTTTCGGAGAATATAACCCCGTAGATGAGCCACCAAACTGGGGCACCGACGTGGGTGTGGTGGGTCGAGCAATAGTGGTGCCCCCGAAACCACCAATCGAGACCATGCTGCCCAACGCGCTAGCTACGGTCGTTGCGTAGTACATCTCTTCTAAAGATCCATCGCGATGTGCTACGAACCCTCCTACGACTGCGGCAAGCGGACTGCTTGTCATGTTGCCAAGTATGGTAGCAAATGGACTCGGCTGCATCAGTCTGGCTCGAATTTCGATCGCATCCGGACGAGTGTAGTTTAGGCCATTGAACAGCGCGACTACCTTGCTGGCGGCGGGCATATTTGAGCCCCATACGCTCGCTAATTCGTCCCAGCGATTATAACTACCCGCCAACGCTTTAGCGTCCCATTGTTGCTCCAGACTAGATGTATCGTTTACCCAGCGCAAAAGGCCCTGACCTGCATCTGAAAGAACATCTCCAACTTGGGAGAGCAACTGTTCGGCAGGAGTGAGGATATTCCGTTGTATCCAGCTTGGCCCTTGGCCTAGGATGGTTACGCTTGGGATTCCATCGACAATCTCCGACGCGCCGAGAACTATTGCTACGTCATATGCAAATCTTTGAGTTGTTCTTGCCGAAGCATAGGTCATGTCGCCGAGCGTAGCTACGTCACCTACAGTATCTGGTTCGCCACCGAGCGTGGATACCAAGCGGGGAGCGGAGAGTGCACGTTGCTTAAGCTTGTCCCACTCATCGACGCTCAAGTCCGGCGTGCCGCTGCTTCGTGCCTGGCTGCTTCCCAGCGCATTACCAATCGCACCGGTGGCAGCTGCCTCAGCCATTTTCTGGGTCACCTGCGCCCCCAGCCCAATTGCATTGCCCACCGTACTCGCGATCACATCCTGCATGATGCCCGGGAAGCTGTTGCGCAGGCTGCCGCCGCGCACCAGACCGCTGGCCATACCCGCTGCTACGCCGGAGGCGGCGCCGCGCGCCATGGTCTTGCCGATATCGCTCCACATCGCAGCGTCCTTCGCGTCTTGCGCCAGACCGTTAAGGTTGGCCCAGCCCTGCTCGCCATATTGCGCTTGCCCGATTGCATTCCCAACTTCGGCGGCAACCCCTCCAGCGATGGCCGCTGCCGCCACGCCGCGCCAGTCAAAACTGTGCTGCAAGCCGGTCGCCACTGCCACGCCTTGGGTGATCGTGTTGCTGATGCCGCCCTGCACGACGCCTCGGGTAAATGCGCTAGTGCCAGGGCTGAACGTCGGCCCCATACTTGTATTCATCACCCCAGCAGTCACCGCCCCACCCAAGGCGCCCAAGGCAACCCCATTCCAGTTAAAGCCGTCCTGCGCGCCAATGGCCATGCCCACCGTCTGGCTGGCAACCGAACCGACGGCACCGGCAATCGCGCCGGCTGCCACAGCCGTCGCCGTCGTACCAGCGCCAAAGATCGACGCTGCTACGCCCGTTGCTGCCCCCATCGTCATATATGTCACGGCGACAGCGACCACTACCATGATGAGCTTACCCATCACCCCGCAGCCGCCACCTTTGGACTGCTGTGGCGGTGGCGGCGGCATCGGTTCCGGAGGCAGTACCGGCATGGTGTCGCCGATGGCCTGGCCGGCGTTATACACCTTGAAGGTGCTGGCGTTGTTGTGGAAGTTGCTGACCTTGTTGGGCACCGTCAGTACCTGCCCTTCGATCAGCGTGTCGCTGATCGTCAGGCCGTTCGCGTCGGCCAGAAGATACCACAGGCTTTCATCGCCCCAGACGGCGCGCGCAATCGCGCCCAGCGTGTCGCCCTTGCGCACCGTATAGGCACTTGCCGTGGCGCCCGGATAGGACGAATTGATCGGCTGGTAATTCTGGTCGAAGTCCGCCGACGACACCGGCTTGGCGTTACGGAAGCCACCCGGTGTCGTCAGGCCGCGCTGCGCCAGCTCCTCCGCATACGAAATCGTCGACGGTCCTTCGCTGCTGACGTCGCCGATGGTATGGCCATTCATATAGTAGAAGCGGTGCGCCACCTCCAGATTGCCATTGGCCTGCGTCTTGTTGCGGCGCAGCACCTGGCCATACTGGTCGCTGATGTAGCTCATGGTGCGGCTCGAAGCGCCGCCAACCACCGCGCCCAGGCTGCCGGCTTCATACGCATTCATCTGTGTCAGGTGGCCGTTGACATCATATTGCAGGTCCGAGAAGCCGCTGGCCCAGCGCTTCGCTTCCGGATTGCCCGCATTGATCCCCTGGATCTGGATCTTGCTCTGCTTGGCCTCGTCCCACCAGACATAGCTGTACATGGTATGCACGCCTGTATCCTTGACGCCTTCGGCATGCTGGAAGGTATGTGTCACCACACCCTGATCGACACCCGTGTAATTGCCACCGCCAACGTCCAGGCGGTAATCGAAATCCGTGACAGTTGTCTTGCCGGCAGCTACGTCAATGTAGCGTTCCTGCGTCACACGGTTATCTTGGTCGAACGTCGAGTACTTCTGCGTCATCACGGCGCTATTCTTGTACTCGATATACCCCGTCACCCGGCCCCGCAAGTCATTTTCCCGACGCGCACCCAACACGCCGTTGATCGTAACGTCTTCCAAATAGCCATCGCTGGTATAGCTGTAGCGCTCGACGGTGCCATTGGCCGCCGTCGCCGTCAAGCGCTGGCCTGCCAGGTCGTAACTGATCCTGGTACCGGTACTGCCGGTGCTGACCATGCCATTGAGCGAAACACCCTTGGTGATCGTAAAACGGTTCATGCTGTCGTACTGGTACCAGTATTCCTGCACCGCCGGAGCACCATTGACTACCGTGTTGTAGGCGCTTTTCACCTGGCGCCGGTTACCATTGGCGTCATAGCTGTAGGTAATGGTCGCTTCCGGGTCGACGAACTTCACCACCCGGTTCAGCTCATCGTAGCTGATATCGGCCAGTTGATAGTAGGTACGCTGGTCATCTTTCTCCAGCTTGGCATACGCTTCGCGGGTGCGGTTGCCCTCCTTGTCATACTCGAAATAGGACTCGACGTTCAAGACCCGGTCTGTGCTGCGCTTCAGGTAGCCATTGGCATAGTATTCGAAGTCAATTTTCTGGCCGGCACTGGAAGTCTGGCGGATCAGGTGGGAGGCATGGTCGTAGCTGTAGACCACGTCGCGCTTTTCCACGTCGACATGGCCAACCAGGTGGCCGAAATAGTCGTTGCTGTCGCTGGTGCTGCGCGCATCGCCTACCGTGGTGACCTTTTTCCAGCCGCCGACCACCACACCGCCCGCACCCAGCATGGCTGCGTCATAAGAATAGCTGTAGCTTACTTCGCGCTGTTCAAAACTGAGCGTACGCACCACCCGCCCCTCGGCATCGTAGTCGGTGCTTTCGGTTTGATTATAGGCATTCGTATGGCTGATGCGGTTGCCTTGCGTATCGTAGGTGTACGTATCGACGTTCGGTATCCCATTATTGAATCCAGGCGTACCCTCCACACGGCGCGGCCGAATCACCTCGATCAGGCGCCCGCCCTGGTCATAGCGATTCTTCGTCACGCGCTGTAATTCGTCCGTCAAGGTGCGCAGGTCGCCGAACACATCGTAGCCAGCCGTTTTTACGCCGCCGTCCGCATGGAATTCGCTGACGATGCGCCCCTCGCTGCCATAACCTGGCAGCAAGGTCTGGGTATTGAGGTTGCCATTCGCGTCGCGCACGCCGATCAGCTGATTGGAGGCATCGTAGTAATACAAGGTCACGGGGCGGCCAGGCGCATTGGTGCCATTTTCCAGTGCAATGGTGGTCATCGGCGCATCTTTGCGCGTCAGTTTGCCTGCCGTGTTGTACGACAAGGTGACCACGTTATTTCTGCCGTCGGTCTCGCTGGCGATCTCGCCAAAGGCGTTGTATGCCTGCTGGCGGTGAATGGTCGCCTCACCGCTTTTCATGTACATCGTCCATTTGGTGAAACTGTAGCTGGTAGTGCGATCCGCCATGACCTCTACCACACCATCGTAGGTAGGTTTGCCATCCGTTGCCGGCTGGCCAGCCGCGTCAAGCAAGGTATAGCTGTATTCAAATTTATTGCTGCCGGACTGCGGACGCAAGCCAGCGTCTTCTACTTTCCAGATGAACTTGTCGCCACTGCGTGGCAACACCACACGCGTATAGGCGCCTGTCGAGCCGAGACTACGGTACTGCAATATCATCTGTGTTGCCGATGGCACGGGCGGCATGAAGGAAACGATACTGGGTTGCGAAGCGTTCTTGTGCGTCGACGGTATTGGATCTTTTCCCAGCCCCACTACACCTTCTGCAGCATTGACACGCTGGCCGCTGGCGTCAAATACCTCATAACTATACTTAACCACATAACTGCTGAATAAAGCATCAGGGGCCACGTCGCTGGCGTTCCAGATGAAGCTGTTCGCGCCATTGCGGTCCAGATTTTTGATACGGGGAATACCATCGGGGCCCGTGTAAAGCAGGCGCATACTGACTGCACTTGTTGGCTGATTGTTAAAAGTCACACTGGCTGGCTTGGCATTGAATGCGATCAATGCGGAAACCTCGACATACGGCGTAAAGGTTCCCTCGGTCCGACCTCCGCCTGGTGCGTTGACCTGCGTCCCCGTCCCAGCTGGCCCTGTGTATGTTTCAAACCAGTACTCGCAGGCGGGCAACCCGTCGAGCGACATCTTGAACCAGCCTGGAGTACCTGGCTCCGCTTCCAACATCTTTTCCTGCCAGGCACCCTTAGTTTCTTTTTCACGGTAGTGGATGCGCATGGATTGCGCTCCACCCTGTTCAGTAATGTTGAGCGATACTCGTCCATTAAGTCGACCACTGCTAATATCATTGGTTTGAAACGCGTTTCCTAGGCCATTCATTGCATGCGATGACTGCACAAGTAATGAGTTACTCTGTTCACTATTGTACGACCCAGATTCTACATTTAATACGACTCCATTCGCTCCCAACGCGATATATTGATATTGCACGTTACCAGATAACATTGGAAGGCCATTGCCAAGCCAACGTGTAACCAAGCCAACGTGGAACCAACCTGCTATTGCTCCTCCTTGGCTATTGTGGGCAACGCCGGCCTCATAGGTCGTCCATGGGCCGGTTGAGCCAAAGGTACGTTGCATGAAAACGACACGCTCAGTCGAGCTCGGCTGATTGCGAATATTTATTCGCGGATTAATAAGACTTGAAGAGGCGAAGCGGCGCTCCGTGAGAATATCGCTCAACGGAAACTCTTCGTTAGCGGACATTACTGTATCGGCCAGCAGTAAGAGACTGGACGCAGCACCATCTTGAACTTCTTGAAGCAATTCAACACGAAAAGGTGGGGAGGGCTTCAAGTTCTTTGGCATATCCCATAGAATTTTCGACGAGATAGAATCAAAAAGTGTCCCAGGAATATCTACACCAGCAACTCGGACGTGTAAATTTCCAAGGCCATTTAGGAAACCTGGAGGAACACTAATATACGATCCTTCTGGTAGCATGCCAGGCTCAAATATGGGCTTTCCATTGCGATAAGTATAAGAAACATTAAAGTCAACTGTATCGGATTTTTGGTATCCTATTGCGCCAGTCTGCGTAGGCAGTTTCTCTCCATTCTCAATGGATTCCCTGGTCGCCCCAACAGTCAAACCTCCTGCCGTAAAATTGGCACCCAGCTCCTGCGTCAGGAACGGTGTATCCGTGACGAAGTTGTGCGAGCTCTTCATCGTCGCCTGGTAGGTGTCGGTCAGCTGGTTGCGCTGGTCATACTTGCTCAGGGTGACACTGATGCCGCCAGCCGCCTTGGCCGCCAGCACCACTGGATCTGTTGATTTTCCTTGTATTTCATTGATTGCCAGGATTTGCTCCAGCGTCATTGGGCGCAAATTCGCGCCGGACGACTGGATCAGGACGGTCGCATTGCCGTTCTGGTCATACTGGTACACCTTGGTCGAACCATCGCCCGCATTCGTCTTCCAGCGCCGCCCCATGATGTCGTACTCGGCAAACTCCGCCGTACCACCATTGACACCCTTGAATACAATTTCGCCAAAGGCGTTATAGCGCACCTCGCGGCTATCGCCCGCAAGCCAGCCTCCTGCACTGTTCACCGGGCCGGTCTGACGTCTGGTTTCGCGCCCCATCGCATCGTAGCCGATCAGGGTGCCGCTGATGCTGGCGGTGCCATCGGCTTTCTGGCCGTTCACCTGCACTTCCGTCACATTGCCGGCCGCGTCGTGGCCATAAACATAACTGCCTGCAATACCATCCGTCGATTTACCCGTCAGGATACCGGCAGCGTCATAGCTGAAGCGTGTGACGCGGTCCTCGGCGCGCTTCTTGCCCAGCGCGGTCGAGGTGATGACGTTGCCGACGCCGTCATACACCGTGTCGGTGGTCGGGCGTACCCATTCCTGCTGGAAGTCCTTAAAACCAGCGCCTTCGGTCCGGGTCTGGCGGCCCAAGGCATCGTAGCGGGTATCGGTGACATCGCCGTTCGCCTCGGTTCTCTTGAGGATATTGCCCAGGCCATCATATTCGTAGGCCACTGCGGTTGCCCTGGTCTGGCTGCTCAGCCCTCCCTTCGTATCCAGGCTGAACACTTCCTGATTAAGCGTGCTCTGCGTCTTGACCCGGTTCATCCGGTCATATGTCGACACGGTGATACGGTCCTCGGCGCTGGTGCCGCTGCTGGCCGTCAGCTCTTCGACGCTGCTTGCCGCATTCGCCACCAGTTTGACCGGCTGGGCATAGCGGTACTCCTGCAGGATATTGCCGGCCGCATCGCGTGACCATACGGTCAGGTAGTTCTTGCCATCGACTTGCGCAATCTTCGCACCAGCCGTGTTGTAGTACGACCAGGTCAAAGTGCCGCGGCCATCCTTCTCGGACACCACATTGCCCAGCGCATCGTAGGTGCGCTGGGTCTCAATCGCGACATTTTTGAAATCGAAACTTCCCTGCTCATTACGTTCGGCCATGGGGACGCTGAAAACCGGATCGCCATTGACCTCCTTCTGCTTGTCGCTATTGCCTACTCGCGTGCCGACCATGCGGTTGGCCTGATCGTAGTCGTAGTAGGTCTGGCGGCGCTCGGCCGGATTGACCGGCTGCGGCGCACCATTGCCGGCAGGCGCGCTGACCGGCGTGTTGTACACCAATGCCGAGGTCATGTTGCCGGCGGCGTCATAGCGCCATTGCGACAGGGTACCGGCCGCGCTCAGTTCCATCTGCTTGCGGTCAGCCGCGTCGTAGTACCAGCGCGTCACCTTGTCATTACCATCCGTGTACGAGGTCTTGTTGCCGCGCTCGTCGTAGGTCCACGCCTGCTGTGGCGCGCCGCGCCGCTGCACGCCGCTGCTGTCGCGCAGCGTGATCTCGTCGCCGCGCTGGCTGACCAGGCGCCCGGCCAGGTCATAGCCGTACGTGGTGCGGCGCTGCGATGCCAGACCCTGCGCTTCGACTGAGGTAATGCGGTTGCCGAATGCATCATAGGTGTAGCTGTTGACGACCGGCTTCGACACGCCATTGGCATCGGGCGCATTGACCGGCAGCGTTTCCGTCAGCAGCGCGCCGCGGCCGTCATAGGTGTAGCGCGTGATGCCGCGCAGCTTGTTCTCATAACTGCTGCGGTTGCCCAGGGCATCATAGGTAAAGCTCTCGGCAGCGCCTTCGGCATCGACAGAACGCAATAAGCGGTCATTGCGGTCATATTCCAGGCGGGTAATGGCATCGCCTGCCGCACTGGCGACCGTGGGCCGCGCGTCTGTCGACCACGGCCCCGTCACCGCTGTTTTGTATTCCGTCACCGCTTGCGGCTTGCCCGACAGGGTATAGCTGGTGCCGACCGCATAACCGAGCGGATTGACCTGCAACACCAGCCGGTTCTGCTGGTCGTAATAGAAATACCCGGCATTGCCCTTCGGATCGACGACCTTGACAGCATTGCCAAAGGCATCATAGCTGGTCCGTGTCACCGCCACATTCGTGCCATCGAGCGGCACCGAGGTCAGCGTCCTGCGCCCCGTCTGGTCAAACTCCTGCCGCGTCACATAGCCGCGTTCGTTAGTGATGCTGATGACATTACCCAGCGCATCGTAGGCGTACAGGATGGTACCAGCGGCCGCACTGCCGGCAGCGCGGGTCAGCTCCTTGAGGCGCCCCGCATTGTTATATTGACGTGTTTCGGCCACATCCCTGGCCGCATCCAGGCGCAATGCGCCCTGCACCGCCGCCGATTTCAGCGCAATGGCACTAGCGGCTGGCACAGCCACGGCATTGGCATAGCGGTCCACCCGGGTTACGTGGCCATTCGCGTCATAGCTGTTCTGCGTGACATAACCGAGCGCATCGATGCTGTACAGCAGCCGGTTGGCGCCGTCGAACACGCGGTTGACGTGGCTCGCCGGCTGCGTATCGAGCGGCAGCAAGGCCAGGATGCGCGCCGTATCGGGCACGCTGTTGCGGTCAAGCAGCGCCGGCACCTGTACCGCATACGCCGTGCTGCGCACCACGTTGCCCGCCTTGTCATACATGCGCCGCGTCACGCCGCCCATGGCATCGACCGCATACACCTGGCGCCCCAGCGCATCATACGTAAAACTGCTGATGCGGTCCGCTGTACTCTGCGCCACGCCCGACAGCACGGCATTGTCCGCCACGGGCACCGCCAGCGCCGTCGCATACGCGATCTGGCGCGTCAGATTGCCGGCCTTGTCGTAGCCGTACTGCGTCACCGCCCCTTGCGCATCGGCGCTGTAGGTCAGGCGGCCAGCGCCGTCGTAATTGCTGACCAGGCGCGCGTCGCGCGCCGGCTGCGAGATTGTCGCCAGTTGCTGGGCCACGCTGGCCAGGGTCAGCGGCTGCGTGATATTGACCGCCGCGGCATACGCAATGCGCACGATGGCGTTGCCGCTGCCATCGTAGCGCTGCTCGGTCACTGCTCCTACGCCGTCGATGCTGTAGACCAGGCGGCCCGCCGCATCGAACAGCTGCTGCGTGACCACGTCGCGGCCGGCCGCGACGGCCGGCGCCGGCGTGGCGCCGCCCGCCAATGCCGCCAGGGCGGCCGCGTCGAGGCGATTCGCGTACGCCGTGCGCTTGACCGTCTTGCCATCGTACTCGGTGCGTACCACCGCACCGCTGCCGTCCACGCTCCAGCTCAGGCGGCCATCCTTGTCGTAACGCCTGACCTGGCTCAAGTCGTGCGCCGTATCGCGCACCACCAGCGACAGGATCTGCTGCGCCGTTTCATTGCCCGTCAGCCCGGCGACCGCCTTGGCATAGCCGATGCTCTGCGCCACATTGTCATTCTTGTCGTACAGCGTCTGCGTGACGCCGCCCTTGGCATCGACCACCAGGATCACCCGGTCATTCGCATCGTACAGATAGCGCGTGACATTGCGGTTCGGATCTTTCACCCACGCGACGTTGCCCTTGGCATCGTAGCCCGTCAGCGTGCTCAGGTTCAGGCCGGCCGGATCGACATGCTGCTCCGTGCGCCGGCCCAGCTTGTCGTACACATAGCTGGTGACCAGGCCGGCAGGGCTGGTCACGTTCAGGACGCGTCCGGCATCATCGTATGCATATTCCGTCGTCAGGCGCAGGCCTTGCGGATCGGCGATCTGTCTGAACACCTTGCCGTTCAGGTCAAACTCGGTCTGCGTCACGGCGCCGGCAGGATCAGTGATCTGGATCTGCTGGCCCTTGGCATCGTACTGGTAACTGGTCCGCAAGTTCAAACCGTCCGGATCGACGCGGCGCGTCAGCAAGCGATTGGCTGCATCGTACTCATAGCGTACCTTGCGCCCGCCCGCATCCACACTTTCCGTCAGGCGGCCAGCGGCATCATAGCTATTCGTACTATTGAGATTCAGGCTACCCTCGGCGGCCCTGGACGCATCCAGGTTGCCGTCCAGGTCATAGTGATAGGTGCTCGTTACCCCCTGCGCGTCGCGCAGCGCAATCTTGCGCCCCTGTGCATCCAGGCTGCTGACCGTCACCAGGCCTTCGGGCGTGGTCACCGTCACCGTCCGGTTGAAAGCCGTATAGCTGTAGCGCGTCACCTGCCCCAACCGGTCCGTCTGCGTCAACACATTGCCGTAGGCATCGTAGCTGGTCAGTGCCGCCTGCTGCAAGCCATCGCGCGCCAGTACCACGCGGCCGTTGCGGTCGTAGTCATAGCTGTGCGTGACCTGATTCGCGTCCACGCTGGCCGCCAGACGGCCAAACGCATCGTAGCGCGAAATGCTGCTCTGGTTCAGGCCCCCGCGGTCGCGCACCTCGCCCGTCACTTGCCCGCGCCGGTCATAGCTCGTTTCGATCAGCAGCGTCACGCCGGCGGCGATCGGCGTCAAACGGCTGACCTGTTCACCAAAGGTGTTGACACCATACGTCGTCACCTTGCCCCGCGCGTCGCTGGACGAGGCCAGCGCGCCGTTGGCCAGGTAAGCATATGCAGTGCCGCTATCCTTGAGCGGATTGGCTATCGCCAGCACGGCATTCTTGAAGCCGGGCGTCGCCACTCCGCCCTGCAAGCCGGCCAGCGTAGCCGCATCGAGGCGCGTGCCGTAGGCAATGCTGGCCACCGTTTCGCCCAGCACGTTGTACACCGTTTCGCGTACTTCGCCCAAGGCATTGACGGTATGTGTGAGGCGCGCATCCGCGTCGTACAGATACAGCGTCTTATTGCCGTTGGCATCGGTCTGCGCAACGCGCAGTCCCGCCTTGTCATAGGTGTAACGCACGCCATACGCCTGCCAGACGGCATCGACCTGAGAGATAGACGGATTGTCGCCCAAGGCAGCCAGCGCCGCACTGCCCTTGCCCGCCAGCGCGCCAATCACGCGGCCCTGCAGGTCGTAGCGGCTGGCCGCGCCGATGCCCGCACGCGTTTGACCGATGACATTGCCGACGCTGTCATAGGACAGGATCGTACTTTCTGTTGCACCACCATCCAGGTAGCGCACGCTGGACGACAGGCGGCCATTGGCATCGTAGCTGTAGCTCTCGCGCTGCAGGGCACCTGGCTGCGTCAGCTGTCCGGCGACCATGCGCGTGCCCTGGCGCGTTTCCGCCAGGCGCGCAGCCGCATCATACGTATAACTGGTGACATAGCCTTCGCCATCGGTGCGCGTCTCAACCAGGCCGCGGCCGTTGTAGGTCGTGGTGGTGACGATATCCTGCGCATGCGCCGCCGGCGTGGCCTGGGCCAGCGAACCATTGGCCAGCGCTGTCGCCGACACCTGGTTCGCATAGCGCAGCGTGCTCACCTGGCGCCCCGCGCTGTCGTAGCGATATTCCGTCATGTAGCGCTCGCCATCGACTTCATAGCGCAGCAAGCCATCCGCATCGTACTTGCGCCACGTAATGCGGTCGTCGGCAGCTGCGGCCACCACGGCATTGCCGGCGACCGGACTGGCCGCAAACGCCGTCGTGTTCAGCGGCGTGCTGCGGGCGATTGTCTGGACCAGCTTGGACACGCCATCGTACACATACTCGGTCACCGCGCCAGCGGCGCCCACCGTCCTGACCAGACGCCCGGCCGCGTCGTACAGACGCCATTCGCTCCGGTCCTTGTCGCTGGCCAGCGGCAGCACGCCCGCCTGCGCCAAGGTTGCTGCCAGCGGACTGCCGTCAGCCGCCACCAGGCGCGCCAGGTTCGCACCGCTGACCGCCTGCGCATAACGCAGCGTACGGATCAGTTGATTGTTCGCATCATAGGTATACTGCGTCAGCGTGCCGCCAGCCGTGATGTCCGCTGCCTTGCGCCCCGCCGCGTCGTACAGCACGTAGCTGCGCTGTCCCGTCGGCCCCGTCGTCATGCGCAGACGCCCATCGGCGTCATACGCATAGCTGGTGCGGCCCAGCTCTTCACCGGCCAGGCCTGTCTGGATCACATCCGTCAGTTCGCCCGCCTTGTTGTACACCGAGGTCGTCGTCAAGCCATTGGCCAGTCTGACCGCCATGCGGCCACCGGCCGCATCATAGCTATTCAACGTGACATGGCCCAGCGGATCGGTCGCCGTCAGCAATCGGCCCAGGCCGTCATACGTGTAATTGGTGGCGGCACCGGCTGTATCGATGCTTTGCAGCAACTGGCCAGCCTGGTCGTACGCATAGCGCTGTACCGTCTGGGTGGCGGCGATGCCCTCACCCGCCGCATCGACTGCGCCATACGACAGCGTGCGGACCAGCAGGCCGCGCGCATCGTATTCGTAATCGAGGCGCACCGTCTGCGATTTTTTGGGATAGTTCACCACCTGCGCGGCGATCTCGGCCTCGCTTGGGGCCACTGTCGACGCCAGTGCGCTATTGTCGAACAGATCGGCCGCATATTGCACGCTGGCGATGCGCTCGCCCTTGGCGTTATAGCGGTACTCGATCGTCCGCCCCACCGCGCTGATCTGGAAGCGCAGATGGCCCGCAGCATCATAGACATAGCGCACCGTCTGCGCCCGGCCCGGCTGACCAGGGCCGGCACCGTCCGGGTCGGCAATCTGGTACGTCGTTTCCGTCAGCAGCAGATTGCGCAGCGGATCATAGGTGCGCGTGATGGTATTACCCAGCGCGTCGCGCTGCAGGATCTGGTTGCCATTGGCATCGTATTGCATTTCGACCATATTGCCGCGCGCATCCACGCTGCGGATCAAATTGCCCTGCGTGTCATACGCATACATGGTCTGCTGGCCCGCCGGCGTGGTCACGCCGGTCAGCTGGCCTTGCGCATCATACGCATACACGCTGACAGCGCCGAGCGCATCGGTCACGCGCGTGGAGTTGATCGTCAGGTCGTAATCCAGCTGCGTGCGGCGGCCCAGGCCGTCCGTCACCGAGGCTACGCGCCACTCGCTGCCGTACTGCTGATAGGTGAAGGACAATGCCGTGCCGTCGGCCTGCGTCACGCTGGCGATGCGTTCACTCGTGCCATCATAGGCATACCGGATCACGGCCACCTTGCCATCGGCGATGCTGTTGTCGTCCGGTGTCAAATCGGTGGTCACCGAGGTCAGGCGGTGCTGCGCATCATAGGCGTAGCGTACGCGCGTGAGCACGGCGCCCGAGGCCAGCACGTCGCGCATCTGCGCCAGGTCGCCATTGCTGTAGTCGAACCAGGTGGTGTCGCCGCTGGCGGTAACCACGCGCGACAGCTGGCCACTGCCGGCATCATAGTAGTAGCTGAGCTGATTGTTGCTGGCATCCGCGGACAGGACGATGCGGCCTTGCTGCGTCGCGTCATACACTTCGCGTACCTGGCCATCGCCGGCCGTCCAGGTCCAGCGCTGCGCCACCGCATCGTAAGCGAGGGTGCGGTAGGCGCCGGTGCCATCGGTCGAGACATACATGCCGCGCACACTGTCATACGCATATGCCGCCTGGCTGCCATCAGCGGCCGTGCGCAGCACCGTGCTGCCAGCGCCGTTCACTACTCCGATGATCCGGCCAACGAACTGGCTGACGCCAAAGGTCCAGTGCCGCGCCGGGCCGCCCTGGGCGTTATAGGCGCGTCCCAGGGACAGGTCAAGGCCGCGCGCCGCCAGCGCATCATCACGCTGGCGGATCACCACATTGCCGTTCGACAGGTTCAGATAGCTGTCGCTGCTGTTGCCGCTGGTATCCACATATGGCGTACGGTTACCGTTCTGGTCATAGCCCCAGCGTTGCAGCGGCAAAGCCATGTGCCAGCCACGGTCCTCGCGGACCGTCGGCACCGGCAAGCCATTGGCGAAATTGGTGACGATGTCCAGCGCCGGTGCGGGTTTGAGCGCGGCTAGGACTTCCTGCAGTGCTGGCCGCTCACCGACGCTGATGGCGGACGCGTACTGGATGGTTTGTTCTACTTTACCGCTGGCATCATAGATATAACGCAGCGCCTTGCCTGCCCCGTCGATGACAAATACGCGCTGGCTGTTCTCGCCATACACATAGCGTTCGTTGACCGAACCCGTCACCAGCTTGATCAACCGGCCAGCCTGATCGTAGCCATAGCGCGTGGTCTCGCCATTGACGGTGCGCGACACCGTCGTGCCGCCATCGGCCTCATAGCTGGTCAACGAGACATTGCCCTGGGCATCGGTCTCGGAGACTGGCCGGTTCTGTCCATCGTAAACAGTCTTGCTACCATTGAAAGCATACGTGCGTTGCTGTAGCTTTCCATCCTGGCCATACACATAATCGACGATTGCCTGCGCTACCAGCCCAACGGCCATGATCTGCTGCGTCATTCTGCCGGCGGCATCATAGCTGATCGTATTGATCACCGGATGCGATACGCCCGCTGCATCCTTTCCGGTTTCCGACGACGTTTCGCGGATCAGCAAACCGCGCGCGTCATACTCGTACGTTTTCACCACGCCATCCGGGTCGGCCGATCGCGTCAGCCGGTCAGTTTTATCGTATTCATAGGTGCTCGACTTGCCATTGATCTGCCGCGACTCCGTCCTGCTGCCATCCGCCGCGTAGGTGTCCAATATGACATTTCCTAGCGCATCCGTATGCGACACACGACGGTCCAGCCCATCGAAAATATCGCGCCGGCCATTACCAACATACGTGCGCTGCTGCAGCTTTCCAACCGGGTCATACACATAGTCGTTGCTTTCCTGCGTCACCAGGCCCACCGCCAGAATCTGCTGCGTTATCTTGCCGGCGGCATTGTAGGTATAGGTATTGATCACCGGATGCAATACGCCCGCTGCATCTTTTCCGGTCGCCGATGACGTCTCACGAATCAGCAAGCCGCGCGCATCGTAGTCGCGCATGATCGACACGCCGTCCGGGTCGGTCGATTGTATCAGGTGGCCAGTTTTATCGTACTCATAGATAGTCGTCTTGCCATCGATCTGCTGTGACTCTGTCCGGCTGCCATCCGCCGCGTAGGTGTCCAATATGACATTTCCTAGCGCATCCGTATGCGACACACGACGGTCCAGCCCATCGAAAATATCGCGCCGGCCATTACCAACATACGTGCGCTGCTGCAG